>JAUSID010000275.1 GCA_030648295.1 Opitutaceae bacterium
CGCAAAACGAGTTTTGCTCCGGACAGGAAGAAACAACGGTTTCCTGGGAGCGCGGGCCTCTGGCCCGCAAAGATCGAGTGGCTGCGGCTTCCAGCCGCAGATTCGGTAGGATTGGCAATCGGCATTTCTCTGCGGGCGAGGACGCCCGCGCTCCCAGGTGACGCACGCTGTTTCCTAGCAGTTAAATGTAGGGCCGTCGCTCGCCGACGGGCCGTTTTTCGAATGAAACTTGCGGCGTGGCGACAAGCGCCAGCCCTACACCAATTGGTTTCCATCTTCTCATTCGTGAAACGCCCTCCGACGGAATGGATACGGTTTAGCCTGCCACGGCTATCGCGCGCGGATTTACGCCGGCGGAAAGCCCCATCCGATCGAACTTGGTCGAGGCACTATCGGAGCGCGGCTATCGCCCTGCCTTTTTCGCTTTTCCCTTCGGCGTCGCCGCGGGCTTCGCGCGCGGATCGTAGTTCGGATTGCGCGCCGGCACGACGGCCTCGGTGTCCCGAAGGAATTCGGAGATGAGTGTGCCGAGTTCCTTCACCCGGGCCGGAAAATGCGCGGCGAGGTTCCTCGTTTCGCCGAGGTCATCCTTCAGGTTGTACAGTTCGAAGAGATCACTCTGGTCGTCGTTCAGGCCAAAGAACCGGATGAGCTTCCAGTCGCCGACCCGCACCCACGTGGAGGCAAGCCCGCCGGAGGCCGGGGTGGTGTGCGGAAAATGACAGAACGTCGGGCCGCGGTCGTGCTTCGCGCCGCGCAGGGCCGGCGCGAAACTGCGGCCGTCGAATTTCAGGGTATCCGGAATCTGGAGCTTCAGCAGCTCCGCGAAGGTGGGAAAGAAATCGATGCTCTGGATGATCGTGTCCGTCGCGATGCCCGCCCGGGTCAGCCCGGGCCAGGCGATGATGCACGGCTCGCGCGTCCCACCCTCGTAGGTCGTCGCCTTGCCGCCCCGCAGCGGCGTGTTGCTGGTGATGGGAATGTCGGCGAAACGCGGATCACTCATCGCGCCGCCCGCGCCCGCCAGCCAGTGGACGCCGCCATTGTCGGAGAAGAAGACGATGATGGTGTTTCCGCTGAGCTTCAGTTCGTCGAGCGTGTCGAGCAGCCGGCCCACATTTTCGTCGAGGCTCTGCACCATGGCGCCGAAAACCGGATTCCGTTGCGGGCTGCCGGCCGGCAGCCGCGCCGCTTTCGCCCGGTACTTCTCCACCAGCTCCTTCTTCGCATCGAAGGGCGAGTGGACCGAGAACGCCCAGTAGTTGATATAGAAGGACTCGTCCTTGTGCGCCCTGATGAACTTGATCGCTTCCCGGGCCATGCGGTCCTCGATGTGTTCGCCCGGCTCGCCGGTGAAGTTCAACGCCGCTGGAAATTTCCATGGTGCAACGTAGCTGCCCGCGGGGCCCGGCCCGTGCCAGTGCGGATAGTCGACGTCGAAGCCCTGCTGGAGCGGGCTGTACGGTTCGCCGCCGAGATGCCATTTGCCGAAATGTCCGGTGGCGTAGCCGGCCGCCTTGAATGCCTCGGCCAGCGTGTAGTACTTCGTGTCGAACCGCGTGACGCTTTGGGCCACCAGGACTTTGGCCGTGGGAGCGGCTTTTTTCACCGTGGCTTTTTCAAGAATGACCTCCGGCAGGTGGCAGACCGGCGCGGTGATGCCGGTGCGTGCCGGATAAAGTCCGCTCAAAATGCTGGACCGCGTCGGCGAACACAGCGGGTTGGCCGCGTAGGCTTGGGTGAACCGCAACCCGCGCTTCGCCAGCCGCTCGATGTTCGGCGTCTCGTAGAATGCGTTCGGTCGATTGAACGTCGTGTCGTTCCATCCGAGATCATCCGCGAGGATGAAGACGAGGTTTGGCTTCGTCGCCGCGGCGGCTGGCACCCGGCCCGCGGCGCAAAGGAAAGCGAGCAGGATGAGAGAGCGTTTCATGCGATTTGATTGATGGAAGTGGTGGGATGCATCACGCGTTTTCGCATCAAGGCCGCGAATTTGCGCGAGGGTCGCGTTCAGATTTTGCCACCACAGGCAACGTCGTGCGGTGGGGCAGGACCGCGCACCCGACGAAGGCGAAACCGGTCAGCAGGACGAGAAGCGGGTTTTTCACGAGGTGAGATGTTCTGGCGATGAACGAGGCCAGCGCGGTCGCGTGCGGGCGCGGATCGAAAAAGCGTGCCGATGGTCGCAGCGCGAGGGGAAAATGGTTTCTATTCGGCTGGCGTGCGACGCCGCGCGCCGATTCTCCTTCTAATTCCTCGCCATGACACATCTCCCCCGATTCCGCCTCCATCGATTGCTCTTCCTTCTTACGGCCGGCGCCGGGTTGAACGCGATCGCGGCCGCGGCCGAATCCGCACCGGCGAACGTGCTCTTCATCGCGATCGACGACTTGAACGACTGGGTCGGTTTCCTGCGCGGCCATCCGCAGGCGAAGACGCCGAACATGGATCGCCTCGCCGCGCGGGGCGTGGCGTTCGCCAACGCCCATTGCGCCGCACCGCTGTGCTGCCCTTCGCGGGCGGCCATCTTCAGCGGACGCCACCCGTTCAACTCGGGCGTGTATGGGAATAGCGATGACATTGCGCGGATCGCCCCCGAGCTCGTGCTCCTGCCGCAGCAGCTGAAGGCGCACGGTTATCGCACCTACGGTACGGGCAAACTGCTCCACCAAAAGCGGCCCGATATTTTCGACGACTTCTTTGCGCCTGAGCAGCGCTGGAGTCCGTTCTCAACCTCACAGGAGGTCGCCTACACGCCGGCGGAACTGCCGTCGAAGGCGACCGACAATCCGCGGCACCTCGTCCACCTCGGGCCGGGGCGCGCACCCGTGAGCCTGCCGCTCAACCGGATGCCGAGTGATCGCCGTCCTGATGATCCCGCGGCCGAATCGTTCGACTGGGGCGGCATCGACGTGCCCGACAGCGCGATGGGGGACACCCAAATAGTCGACTGGGCGATCAAGCACCTGCAAGAAAAGCGGCCCGAGCCGTTCTTCCTCGGCGTCGGATTTTATCGTCCGCACATCCCGCTCTGGGTGCCGGCGAAATACCTCGAACCGTTTCCGGTGAAATCGGTCCAGTTGCCGGCGTATTTGAAGAACGACTTGAACGATCTCGGGCCCATCGGACGAAGGATCGCGCTGGAGCCGGCGACTGCCGGTTCACATGCCAGCGTGGTCAAATACAAGCAGTGGGAGGCCGCGGTGGCGGCGTATCTCGCCTGTATCTATTACGTGGACACGCAGATTGGCCGGCTGCTCGAGGCGCTGGAGGCCACGCCGCATGCGCGCGACACCCTCATCGTCATCTGGGGCGATCACGGCTGGCACCTGGGGGAGAAGGATCACTGGGGCAAATCCACCGGCTGGGAACGCGCCACGAAGGTGCCGCTGCTCGTGGTGCCGCCGCCCGCGGTGAGTCGCGGCCTAGCCATGGGGCAGACCTCGCGCACGCCCGTCAGCCTGCTGGATCTTTATCCGACCGTGCTCGAGTTTGCCCACGCCGCGCCACCCGCGGCCGGACTCGACGGCCAGTCGCTCATGCCGTTGCTGCGCGATCCGCAGCGGGCATCAGACCGCTCCGTCATTACCACATTTCAACGCGAGCATTTCAGCGTGGGCGACGATCGCTGGCGCTACATCCGCTACGGCGACGGCAGTGAGGAACTCTATGATCATCGCGCCGACCCGAACGAGTGGACGAACATCGCCGCCAAGCCCGAGCATGCCGCGGTGAAAGCCCGGCTCGCCGCGCTGATTCCGATAAATCCGAAACCGGAACCGGCGCCAAAGCCAGCGAAGTCGGGCAAGGAGCGGAAGTCCGGCGTAAAGTCGAAACGTGCGAGCGACGACAACTGACACCGACAGTTGGCCTGTTTTCCCTGGGAGCGCGGGCCTCCGGCCCGCAATGCGAAGAAAACGCCGTTCGGGTCGTCGGAAGGACGTGGCGGGCGAGGGTGCCCGCGCTCCCGGGGCGGGCCGACGAGGTATCACGATTCTCTCCGACAGAATCGGTGGATCGAAGTGGCTGCGGCATCCTGCCGCAGGTTCATTCGAATGTACATTGAGAACATCTGCGGCTGGAAGCCGCAGCCACTTGCCTTGCGGGCGGGACGCCCGCGCTCCCAGGCCAGCCGCAGCCACTTTCCAGATATAGCGTGAGGAGTTTCTGACTTGGTTCCCCCCGGGAGCGCGGGCCTCCGGCCCGCAATGCAGAGAAGATCGATCGGGCGGTCGGAAGGACGTGGCGGGCGTCCCGCCCGCAAAGGACGTGGCGGGCGGGACGCCCGCGCTCCCGGGATGCGATCTCGCCACCAGCCGCGTGCGGGGAGCGCGGTGCGGCGGAGTTGCACGCGGGTCGTAATCACGCTGGCGTGCTGGGCGGCAGTCGCGTGACCATCGCCTGGACGCGAATCCCCCAATGCATTTTTTTTCGCTGCTCCTCGTGGTTTCATTCCTCGCTGGCGCGCTCGCCGTCCATGCGGCGCCGGCCGCGCCGGTCACCGCGTCGACCCGGATTTCCGATCCGCGACACATTTCCAGTGGCTGGAACATCCCGAGCGAGGGCTACGCGGATCAGCCCTACATCGTCCAAACCGACGACGGTGCGTGGTTGTGCGTCATCACGACCGGCAGGGGAGTCGAGGGGGCGGCCGGCCAGCACGTCGTGTCCATGCGCAGCACCAACCGCGGACGCTCATGGGACCAGATGGTGGCCATCGAGCCGGCCGACGGACCCGAGGCGAGCTACGCCGTGCTGCTCAAGGTGCCGGGCGGCCGCATCTATGCCTTCTACAACCACAACACGGACAATGTCCGCGAAGTGAAACGCGAGGACCGCGGCGTCTACAAGCGGGTCGATTCCCTCGGGTATTATGTCTTCAAGTACACGGACGACCACGGCCGGACCTGGTCCGCCCAGCGCCACCGGGTGCCGGTGCGCGAATTCGCCTGCGACCGGGACAACGTCTACGGCGGCAAGATTCGCTTCTTCTGGAATGTCGGCCGGCCCCTGATCGTCGGCGATGTCGCCATTCTCGTCCTGCACAAGGTGGGCGCGATGGGAGCGGGTTTCTTCGCCCAGTCCGAGGGCGCGTTTCTGCGGAGCCGGAATATCCTGACCGAGCGCGACCCGGCGAAAATCACGTTTGAAACGCTGCCGGATGGTGATGTCGGCCTGCGCACCCCGGCGGGTGGCGACCGGGTGGCGGAGGAGCAGAGCATCGCCGCGCTCAGCGATGGCTCCCTTTACTGCGTGTATCGATCGACGGATGGCTGGCCCGTCGACGCTTACAGCCGCGATGGCGGGCACACGTGGTCGCCACCGGCGTACAAGACTTACACACCGGGCGGCCGGCGGGTGAAACATCCGCGGGCGGCGAATTTCGTGTGGCGGTGCGGCAACGGGAATTTCCTGTATTGGTTTCATAACCACGGTGGTCCAATCATCGCCCGGATGCAGGCCGATTCCACGGGCGCGACCGGCAACCCGTATGACGATCGCAATCCCGCCTGGCTCATGGCGGGAATCGAACGCGACACCACGCAGGGGAAGATCATCGAGTGGTCGCAACCCGAGATCCTGCTCTATGACGACGACCCCTTCATCCGGATGAGTTATCCCGACCTGGTCGAGGAAGGCGGCCGGTTCTATGTCACCGAGACGCAGAAGAACATCGGCCGTGTGCACGAGATTCCCGGCGTACTCGTGGCGGGATTGTTCAATCAGTTTGACGTCCGCACCGTGGCGCGCGACGGACTCGCGCTCGATTGGCCGGAGAATCGTCAAAAAGATGGCGGCGGCCCCCGCCCGTCGATGCCGGCCCAAGCGGCGATGCCGAAGTTACCCGAGTTTCACCTTCGCGATGGCAAACGCGCCGACCACGGCGGCGCGGATCAACGTGCCGGGTTCAGTCTCGATCTCTGGTTCCAACTGGACGCCAACGCGTCACCTCGCGTGTTGCTCGACAACCGCGATACCCGCGGCCGCGGCCTGGAACTCGGCACCACGCCGGCCGGTGCGATTCGTCTCGTGCTCAACGACGGCCGCACCGAGTCAGCCTGGGAGTCCGATGCCGGCGCGGTGCGGCCGGGAACAATCCAGCACCTGGTCGTGACCGTCGACGGCGGGCCAAAGATCATCACGTTCGTAGTCGATGGCGTGCTGTGCGACGGCGGTGACGAGCGCCAGTTTGGCTGGGGCCGGTTTAGTCCGCACCTGCGGGCGCCGAACGGCGCTGCCACCGTGAAGATCGATTCCGCCGTCCGTTCGTTGCGAATCTACCAGCGTGCGCTGCGCACGAGCGAAGCGGTCGGCAACCATCGCGCCGGCCTGTGATGCTACTTTGCGGTCAGGGTGAGACGAATCTGGCTTTTGTAGGAGCCCGCTTGCGGGCGATTTCACCGCTTCGAATCGCCTGCAAGCAGGCTCCTACATCGATCCCGGTTAGTCTCATCATGTGAGCGACCGGGAATGAGTTCTCCCTGTCGGCCTATTTCACCCGAGGCAATACCGGCGTGATGCTCGCGACGACGGCGTCGGCGAGTTGGGCCGAACCTGCGTCGGTGAAATGTACGTTTTGCGGACGCTGGATCTGGGTTTGGCGCGGCACCACGAACGCGTAGAGGTCATCGATCATCACGCCCATCTCCTTCATCACGCGCGCGGCAACGGCGTTGTAGCGCGGAACGTCGGCTTCGAGCCGGCCGGCCGACCCGGCGGGCACGGGCGTGGTGGTGGCGAAAATCAGTTTCGCGCCGGTCTTCTTCAGCCGGGCAACAATCGCGCGCAGGTTCTTCTCATACACTTCAGGCGAGGCGACCTGCCGGCCAAGGTTTGGCGGGGCGAGCGCGTTTTTTTCATCGAGGTATTTGAGATCGTGCAGTCCGAAATTGAAGTGGATCACGTCCCACTTTCCCGTCCCGAGCCATTTGTCGATCGACCCGACACCACGGGCGGAGTCGCCGCAGTTTTCGGGCGGCCGGTGAACATTGGCCCGGCCCGCGAGCCGTTCACGCACGGGTACGGTGTAGCCGATTGAAATCGAGTCGCCGATCAGCAGCACGCGCGGCAGCCCGGCGACATCGGTCACCGGCGCGTAGGCGGGATTCACCGCCTTCGCCTTTTTGGCGGGCGGCGTTTGGGCCAGGGCGCCAAGGGCACCGAGTGCGACGACGAGGCAAACCAAAACGCGCGGGAGTTTTTGCATTCGAGAAGGAGTGGGGCGCCCAGTCTGCGATCCGCACCGGCCATGGCAATCGGAAGCGCGTTGATGGGCCGATGGAGTGAGGGATTGAGTGGCGACGGCCGGTGTTAGCCGGGACATTTCACAGTCTGAATGGAAAAAACCTTTTGGGTCACAGAGCGCACAGAGCTCGGACACAGAGTTCACAGAGGAAATCCCTTCGATCCAATTTGGAATGCCTGCCCATTCGCATCAGGCGCGTTCAAACACCCTGTGGTCTCCTGCTGCCTCTGTGTCCGAGCTCTGTGTCCTCTGTGACCCATGCCTTGGTTCGTCTGGCTATGAAATAACCGGG
>JAUSID010000277.1 GCA_030648295.1 Opitutaceae bacterium
CGGGGCCTTTTCCCGGAGTGCTTGAACGGCTTTGTTGCCTCCACCGTCCCTCCAGGCGGTACCGGGTGGAGCGACCTTTCCCGGGAGGGCTTGTTCTAACTTCCCCACTGAAGTCCCATGGCTTTTCACGGCGCACCGAAATATCCGGGCTAACATTACTTCGTTAAGTTCGGCTTCAAATGCCGACGATTCTCAGAGGTAATGTCACGTAATACGTGACATTCGAAAATCGCCGTTTTTCACGAGGGACTTAACAGAGTGCTGCTAACCCGTCCCAGCCGAAATCCGAAATTGAAATGCTCTCCCTCCTAAAACGCCTCGCGCTGTTCGCCCTCGCCTTCGCCCCCCTCGCCGTCGTGGCGGACGACGATAAAGGCGCGCCGCCCAAACCAAAGCAGTTCGTCTACGTGCTCCGGCTCGTGCCGCGGCTGCACGACGACAACGCGTGGACCGAGGCGGACAAGAAAGCCGTCGGCGTCCACTTCGCTCATCTCAAAGCCGCCGCCGCGGATGGAAAAGTGATCCTGGCGGGCCGGACGACGGAACCTGGCGACCGAACGTTCGGCCTCGTCATCTTCGAGGCAGCGGACGAGCCTTCCGCCCGTACTTTCATGAACAGCGATCCAGGAGTGCGGGAGGGAATCATGACCGCCGAGTTGCACCCCTACCAGGTCGCCGTGCAACGAAAGTAACCCGTGAAATTCGCGCTCTGCACGCTGCTGAAAACCCCCGGCTTGTCGCTGGCGGTCATCGTGTCGCTGGCGGTCGACCCGCAAGGCCTTGGTCCTTGGTCCTCGGTCCTTGGTCCTCGGTCCTTCATTCGTCATTTGAAATTCAGCGGGCGAGACGCCCGCGCTCCCAGGGCGGACCGCCCGTGGCCCGATTGTTAATTCGAAATCCGCAATCGCCCGCAGCACCGAGCTGATTTACCGCGGAACTGCGCATTGGAGTGTGGCCCCGTCGGCATCCCATGCACACTCCCCGTCATCCCCCCTCGTACGCTGCGATGTTGCTCGCGGTTCTCGTCGTAACATCCGGCTGCACCACGAAACCCGGCCCGGCGCCGCACGCCGGCCTCATTCCCGCCGAGTTGGGCCAGTTGGGAGTCACCATCTTTGCGAACGCTCCGCGGGTTGAGGTGCAGGTTCCCGACAGCAAAAGCTCCATCGCGGCCGAGCCCATAAATTTCGAGGCGCTCTCTCCGCATCATTTTGGCATCGGACCCGCCGTGGATGCAGCAGGCATCTTCCCAATGGCGGCGCCGTTTGTGGCCGCCGCGTGCCTCGCCGCGCCGATTGCGTTCATCGCGGCCAGCCCGGTCGCGCAGGAGGCGCGCAAACTCTACGGCGTCGTCGTGGCGGATACCGCCGCGGACATCGATGAAGCGATGCGCATTCTCCGCCCGCTCTGCCGCACTTCGTCGCTCGAGCAGATGCTCCAGGCCCAGGTCCTCCGGCAACTCGCGCACCACAACACTCCCGCCGCCGTTCACACCGTGCCACCTCCGGTTCCCGTCGTCGGCGGGACTGAGCGCCGCCATGCCGTTCCCGGCCGGCTGCCAGCTTCGAGCGGTGCGATCCCGCCGGACGAACGGTCCTACGCTGAACTTCGAAACCGTGGCGTTCGAACGGTGCTCGAAATCAAACTGCTCGAGCCGGGGTTGCACGGCAGCGAGGCCATCAATCCCAGCCTGGCATTCACCCTGCACGTCCGCGTCCGTTTGCTCGACACGGCGACCGGCGCGACGATGCACTACGACTACCTCGAATATGCGAGCGAACGTCATCCGCTGGTCACATGGGCGGCGGCCGATGCTCAGTTGTTCCGGCAGACGGTCTCGAAGTGCATCGATGCAATGAGCACCGAAATCGTCGCGCAGATCTTCGGATTACCAGGTGTGGTCGCGTCCGACGCGCAGCTCGCGACGGCCGGACTTTATCGGCGTGAACGCGCCGACGGCAGGCAACCGGCGGTGATGCGCGCTCCGGCGCTCACGACCGCATCACGGTATGCGGCGGGACCGTGATAATTGCGGATTTCGGATTGTGGATTGCGGATTTTGCTGACTGGCCGCCTCCGTTGTCCGCGGTCCATCATTCGTCATTCGTCATTCGTCATTCGTCATTCGAATTCAGCGGGCGAGACGCCCCCGCCCCCAGGACGGACCGCCGGTTGCCCGACTGCCAATCCGCAATCCGCAATCCGAAATCCTTTGAGTCGCCCGGTCCGCACGCTACGGTCGAGCTGCGCTTCCACCCCTTCCCGTCCACGTGAACACACTCAGCCGACGCAGTTTTCTCCAACGCTCAACGCTGGCCGCCAGCGCCGGGCTCGTCGCCGGGCTCCGGCCCTCGACTTTCGCCGCGCCGATTGGCGCGAACGGTGACGTCCGGCTCGGTCTCATCGGGCTCAACGGCAAGGGCTCGGCGCACCTGAAAAACCTGGTGAAGATGCCGGGCGTCCGGGTGGTCGCGCTGTGCGATGTCGACCCGCGCGTTCTCGATCGCGTCGCGGCGGGCATGCCGGAAGGGCAGCTCAAGCCCTTTACCACGATCGACGCGCGCGAACTCATCGCGCGAAAGGACGTCGACGCGGTCATGATTGCGGCGAGCAATCACTGGCATGCGCTGCTCACCGTGTGGGCCTGCCAGGCCGGCAAAGACGTCTATGTCGAGAAGCCGATGTCCCACACCGTGTGGGAGGGCCGCAAGATGATCGAGGCGGCGCGCAAGTACAACCGCATCGTCCAGGTTGGCACCCATTACCGCTCCGAAACGGGATTGCGGGACGCGATCCAGTATCTGCACGAGGGCCATCTCGGGAAAATAAAACACATCCGCGCGATCGTGTACAACGCGCGGCCCTCCATTGGCCGGCAACTGCCGTGGTATCCCGACTGGATGAGCTATGATATTTTCTGCGGGCCGACGCCGATGGTGCCGCTCGACCGGCCCAAGCTGCACTATGACTGGCACTGGGTCTGGAACACGGGCAATGGCGAGCTGGGCAACAACGGCGTGCACGTGCTGGACATCGCGCTGCGAATCGCGAAGCACAACGGGCCACCGCGGCGAATCCTAAGTTTCGGCGGGCGCTACGCCATCAACGACGTGGCGGAAACGCCGAATACCCATGTCGCGGTTTACGACTATCCCGAGATTCCGCTCTACTTTGAACATCGCGCGCTCTCGGCGAAGCCCGGCGTCGCCTTCATGGATCAAGTCGCCGGCGTCCGGACAGGCGTGATCGCGCAATGTGAAAACGGATACGTGGCCGGCCTCGTCGGCGCCACCGCCTTCGATCCGAGCGGCAAGGTGATCAAGAAATTCCCGGGCGATGGCGGGGCGCAGCACGTGCCCAACTTCTTCGCGGCGGTGCGCAGCCGGCGTTCGGAGGATCTCGCCGCGCCGGTTGAAACCGGCCACCTCTCGGCCGCGCTTTGCCACTGGGGCAACATTTCCTATCGCGTCGGCAAAAATGCGCCGACCGCGAAGATCCAACAGGCGATCGAAGGCTTTCCCGGTGCAGGAGAAATTCACGCGGGACTCCAGCAACACCTGTCCGCTCACGAAATCGACCTCGCGAAAAAACCGTTCCGGCTCGGTCCGTGGCTCGAGCTCGAGGCCGGCAGCGGCGATGGCATCCGCGCGGTCTCGTCCGGCGGCGAGCCGACGCTCGCGCAAGCCCGGTTCCTCCTCCGCGAAGTGCAGCGCCCCCCGTTCGTCATTCCCGAGCAGGTGTAGCGGCGCGAGAGGCGCGCGAAGAGCCAAGGGGCGAAGCGTGAGGAGGGAACTAGCCCGCATTTTTCACCCTTGAAATGGTCTTCACCCGTGTCTGACCGCCAACATCCCAATGTTCCGGCGAGCGCCCCGCGTTCATGCGGGCTAAAGGCATTCTGCTGGCCAGCAGAATGCCCTTAGCCGGGAAATCGTGGCGCGCGCGCCGGCGCACGGCACAAGCGAACACCCTGTGCGTTCGCAGCGGAGCAGAGGGTGAAATTTCCCGGCTAGGGAGTGCCAGTTGCGCCGGTTGCAGCGTTGAATCTACGTCCGATCCCTGCTCGCCTCGCCCGTTCACATGCAAACGCCGACTTCTGAACCTTCGTTCTTCGCGCGCCTCAAGCTCGCGTTCCGCGTCCTCGGCGACGCGACTCTCGCCCGGCAACTGATCCAACTTGAAGCGCCGGCCGCATCGAAACCCGCGGAGGAACCTCCGGCGGAAAAAGTCCATGCCTCCGGGCTCGCCGTGTTGTCGCTGCTTCAGCGCGAAGGCCGGCTCGTCGATTTTCTCCAGGAGGACGTCGCCTCATTTTCCGACGCGGAGATCGGCGCCGCGGCCCGGGTGGTTCACGCCGGCAGCCGCAAGGTCCTCGCGCAGTATCTCACCCTCGAACCCGTGCTCGCCGATTCCGAAGGCGCAACGGTAACGGTGCCGGCCGGTTTCAACGCCGAGCGGATCCGACTGACCGGGAATGTCGCCGGCCAGCCGCCGTTCCGCGGCGCATTGAAGCATCACGGCTGGGTCGCGATCTCCGTTCGCTTTCCCGCCGTTTCCTCCGCCCTCGACCCCCGCGTCCTCGCCCCGGCGGAGGTGGAACTCTGAAAGGGAACGAGGGAGAGGGGAATGAGGGAATGAGTGGCCAAGGCAAACCCGTCCG
Source organism: Opitutaceae bacterium (assembly GCA_030648295.1). Classification (GTDB taxonomy): domain Bacteria; phylum Verrucomicrobiota; class Verrucomicrobiia; order Opitutales; family Opitutaceae; genus ER46. The sequence goes on from JAUSID010000277.1 coordinate 4,658, forward strand.
CCGCTAGCGTGAGTTTTCAATATCCCTCACTCCCTCACTCTCGTCTTCCACGTCTTCCAGTTCTTCCGCGTCTTCCGCGTCTTCCCGCCCTCCCATGTCCCGCTATTCCATCGGCATTGACCTCGGCACGACGAATTCCGCCGTGTCGTTCTTCGATCTCTCGCGCGCTGAACCGCGTGGTCGCGAGCAACCGATGCTCGCCGTTCCGCAGGTGACCGCGCTCGGAACGGTCGAACCCAAGCCGCTGTTGCCCTCGTTCCTTTACCTGCCCAACGCGCAGGAGTTTCCCGCCGGCAGTGTCGGGCTGCCGTGGGACAAGAAACAGGCCGGGCTTGTCGTCGGTGAATTTGCCCGTGCGCATGGCGCCAAGGTGCCCATGCGCCTCGTTTCCTCGGCCAAAAGCTGGCTTTGCCATGCCGGCGTCGATCGCCAGGCCGCCATCCTCCCCTGGCAGGCACCGGCCGACGTAAAACGCGTTTCGCCGGTCGACGCCTCGCGCCATTACCTCGGCCATCTCCGCGCCGCCTGGGATCACCAGTTTCCTGATACGCCGCTGGCCAGGCAGGACGTCATCCTCACGGTGCCCGCATCGTTCGACGCCGCGGCGCGCGATCTCACGCTCGCCGCCGCGCAGCAGGCGGGACTCGGCAACGTCACGCTGCTGGAGGAGCCGCAGGCGGCGTTTTACGCCTGGACCGAGCAGATGGGCGAAACGTTTCGCAAACAGGTGCGGCCGGGCGACGTCATCCTCGTGATCGATGTCGGCGGCGGCACCAGCGACTTCTCGCTCATCGCCGTCACGGACAAGGAGGGCGAGGTCCAACTCACGCGGATCGCGGTCGGCGATCACATCCTGCTCGGCGGCGACAACATGGATCTAGCGCTGGCGTATGCCGTCAACCAGCGGCTCGCGGCCGACGGGAAGAAACTCGATGCCTGGCAGTTCAACGCGCTGACGTTTGCGTGCCGGCAGGCGAAGGAGGCGATGTTCGCCGATCCGAAGCTGAAAAAGGCGCCGCTCGTCGTGCCTGGCCGCGGTTCTTCGCTGGTTGGCGGCACGATCAAGGCGGAGCTGACACGCGACGAACTCACCCGCGTGCTCACCGACGGATTTTTCCCGGAGGTCGCGGTGACGGATGTGCCGCAGACCGCGCGGCGCACCGGCCTCGCGCAAATCGCGCTCCCCTACGCACAGGACGCGGGTGTGACGCGACACCTCGCGTCGTTTCTTACGCGGCAAGCGAAAGCCCTCGCCACCGCGCACGACGCGCCGGTGAAAGTCGCCGGCCACGCGTTCGTTCACCCGACGGCCGTGCTCTTCAACGGCGGCGTGTTCAAGGCGAGCGTGCTCAAACACCGCGTGCTCGATGTGCTCAACCACTGGCTCGCGGCGGACAAGGGCAAGCCGATCAAGGAACTCGAAGGAGCGGATCTGGATCTCGCCGTTGCGCGCGGCGCGGCGTACTACGGCTGGGCCCGCCATGGGCATGGCTTGCGCATCCGCGGCGGCACGGGCCGGGCGTACTATGTCGGCATCGAAACCGCGATGCCGGCCGTGCCGGGCATGGCGCCGCCCGTGCGCGCCCTGTGCGTCGCGCCGTTCGGGATGGAGGAGGGAACGAAGGCGGACATTCCGCCGCAGGAGTTCGGCCTCGTCGTTGGCGAGCCGACGCGGTTCAGGTTTTTCTCGAGCTCCGTTCGCCGCGACGACCAGGTCGGCGCGATGCTCGATGATCCGACCGGCAGCGATGAATTCGAAGAGGTCGCGCCAATCGAGTCGACGCTCCCCGCGGAGAACGGCAACTCCGGCCGGCTCGTGCCCGTGAACCTCCAGGCCGCCGTCACTGAAATCGGCACGCTCGAGTTGCGCTGCCTTGAAAAAGGCGGCCCCGGCAAATGGAAGCTCGAGCTCAATGTACGGATGAAGGAGTAGGAAAAGGACTATGGGACTAAGGGACCAAGGGACTAAGGGCGGAAGCGATCGGAGACCGAGAAGCGGGTCAGTTAGTCGTTTCGATTTTCGTCCGTTGGTCTCTCAGTACGCTGTTCCTCGTGGTTCGTCTCTTTGTCCCTTAGTCTTTTAGTCCCTTAGTCCCTTAGTCTCTGGTCTCTGGTCTCTGGTCCGTGATCCCTTAGTCCCTTAGTCCCTTCCTCATGTACGTCATCGGCATCGATCTCGGCACGAGCAACTGCGCGGTTGCCTTTGCGCGTGTCGCCGAGGGCGCCGATGCCGCAATTGTCGATTATCCGGTGCCGCAACTGCAGCGACCCGGACAGGTGGCCGCGCAACCATTGCTGCCTTCGTGCGTGTATGTGCCAGGTGAGCACGAGCTCGCGCCCGGGGCCGCGCGGTTGCCGTGGGATGAGTCGCCGTCACTGATTGTCGGCGAGTTTGCGCGGTGGCAGGGCGCACAGGTGCCGGGCCGGCTCGTTTCCTCCGCGAAGAGCTGGCTGTGCCACGCCGGCGTCGATCGCACCGCGCCGATTCTGCCGTGGGGCGCGCCCGCGGAGGTGCCGAAGGTCTCGCCGATGCAGGCTTCGGCACTGCTGCTGTCGCACATGGCCAAGGCGTGGAATGCGGCGCATCGCGACGCGCCGCTGGATCGGCAGGAGGTCGTCATCACCGTGCCGGCGTCGTTCGACGAAATGGCGCGCGCGCTCACCGTCAGCGCGGCGCGCGAGGCGGGTTTCGAGAAATTCACGCTGCTCGAGGAACCGCAGGCCGCGTTCTATGATTTTACCTCGCGGCACCGCCGCGATTGGCGGATGCGCTCGCGGGTGTGCGACTCGTGCTCGTTGTGGACGTCGGCGGCGGCACAACCGACTTCACGCTCATTTCCGTCGCGGTTGGTGACGAAGCTCCGGTGCTGAAACGCATCGCGGTTGGCGAACACCTGATGCTCGGCGGCGACAACATGGATGCCGCGCTCGCCCGGCGGGCCGAGGAGCGGCACGCGACCGGGGGGCACAAGCTCAACGCGACCCAGTGGACGCAACTCGTGCAGGCATCGCGAACCGCGAAGGAGTCGCTGCTCTCAGTCACGGCACCGGAACGTCATCCCATCGCCGTCGCGGGCAGTGGCAGCCGGCTGATCGGCGCGACGCTATCGACCGAGCTCACGCGCGCGGAAGTCGAGCAGTTGATCGTTGAGGGATTCTTTCCGGCGAGCACAGCGGACGAGCAACCGCGGCGCGCGGCGCGAATGGCATTGCAGGAGCTGGGGCTGCCGTACGCGCAGGATCCGGCAATCACGCGGCATCTCGCGGCGTTCCTGCAAAAACACGCCGCCGCCAGTCACGCTGCACTTGCTCGTCCCGGTAGCCACGAATCCGGCGAATCGGCGGGCAGCGCCACCCCAGCAACACTGCCCCTTCCCCGCCCTGACGCGATTCTGCTGAACGGTGGCGTATTCAATTCCCCGCGACTCGCCCACCGGTTGGTCGAGGTCGTTTCGGCGTGGTGGCCGCAATCGCCACGAATTCCGCTGTTGCACCATGACTCGCTCGACCTCGCGGTGGCGCGCGGCGCGGCGGCCTACGGACTCGTCCGGCGCGGGCTCGGCCGGCGGATCGGCGGCGGCGCGGCCCAGGCGCTCTACATCGGGATTCGCGCCGAGGCCGAGAATTCATCACCGCGTGCGGTGTGCGTCATCCCGCGCGGCCATGACGAAGGCCAGACACTCGATCTCACTGAACGCCCGTTTACGCTCATGGTGGGCCAGCCGGTACAATTCCCGCTTTTCTCCACCACGGCCGACCGCCTGGACCGCCCGGGCGAAATCGTCGAGGTGACCGACACGTTTCACCCGCTGCCTCCGCTGCACACGCTGCTGCGCGCCACGCACAGCAAGGGAAGCACGGTGCCGGTTCACCTGCGCTCGACGCTGACGGAGCTCGGCACCCTCGAGCTGTGGTGCGTGTCGAACGTGGCTGACGAGCGCTGGCGGCTCGAATTCGATTTGCGCGGCGCCGCGGCACGTCCGGGCGGAACGGTGACGGAATCTATGCCGGCGAGTTTTGGGCAGGTCCGCGAACTGGTCGATCGCGTGTACGGGCCGGCACCGCGGACGGTCGAGCCGCGCGAGGTGAAGAAACTCGGCGACACGCTCGAGGCGGCGCTCGGCCCGCGCGACTCGTGGAGCGTTCCGCTGCTGCGCGAACTGTGGGGCACGTTGTTTGCGGGCGCCAAACGCCGACGGCGCTCCGACGTGCACGAGCGCGTATTCTACCGGTTCATCGGTTACGGGCTCCGGCCGGGCTTCGGTTACCCCCTGGACGACTGGCGCTGCGGCCAGACTTTTCAGCTGCTGACCGAGAATGTGAACTTTCACGGCGAGACGGCGGTGTGGAACGAGTTCTGGATCATGTGGCGGCGGATAGCCGGCGGGCTCATGGCCGAACAGCAGCAGGCAGTCTGGCGCGTGCTCGAGCCGCACCTCGCCCGTCGCGTCCCCGCCCGCATGAGCAAGAACGCGCCGCGGCCGAAGGGGATTCAACCCGAAGGACTCGACGAGATGGTGCGCACGGCCGCGTCGCTCGAGCACCTCGAACCGCCGCAAAAGGTCGTATTCGGAAAGTGGATTGTAGCCCGGCTTCGCTCACCGGGTGAAACCGCCACCGGGCCATGGGCGTGGGCGCTGGGCCGGATCGGTGCCCGCGTGCCGCTCTATGGCAGCGGCCACCGGACGGTGGATCCGGAGCAGGCGACCGAATGGCTCACACTGCTGCTGGATCTCGATTGGCGAGCGGTCGATGGCGGCGCCTTCGCGGCGGTGCAACTCGCGCGCGTGACGGGCGATCGCACGCGCGACCTCGACCCGGAACTTCGCGTCCGCACCGTCGCTGCGCTCACCGCCACGAAGGCACCGGAACGGTGGCTGCGGCTCGTAACGGAAATCGTGCCGCTCGAGGCCGACGACCAGGCCCGCGCGCTCGGCGACACGCTGCCGGTGGGGCTGAGACTGGGTTAACTATTCTGCCCGAATGGCGGCCGCGGCCGGCGCCGCGCGTTTGATCCAGGGCCTTCTCTTCAACGTGCAGCCGCTCGATCCGCTCGTGTGATGCAATAGAGCTGACGCCGTTCCCATTTCCGGGAAACGCCTATTCCACAACCGGACGTGGCCGGTGTACCCAGGTGGGCGCCGAACGCGCCCGACAATTTCTACGGGCTGAATGCCAGCAGCTTAAGCGGGCACGAATCGCGCGGCACAGCCGTTGCTAAAACGCTGACGCCCTCTGGGCACGCCTCCCCGTTGTCCCATGAAACTCGCCCCGATCTTTCCGACCGTCACCCTCGCGGTTTCGTTCGCCGCCATGGCTTGCGAGCAGCGATCGGCCAGCGCAGTCGCACAGTCGCCGCGACAAAATCAGAACCCGAAAATCGCGTGTCAGCCGCCGGCAAAATCCGCGACCGCGGCGGCCCAACATGACGGCGCATCGAAAACGACGCCGCCGGCTCATTGGTTGATGTGATCGACCGCCCACCCCATCGTCCGACTTCATGCTCTCGCTCCGGCACGTCGATCGCGTTTATCCGCTTAAGGGCGGCCCGTACTACGCGCTGCGCAACATCAACCTCGAGGTCGCGGAGGGTGATTTCGTGTCGATCATGGGGCCGTCGGGCTCAGGCAAATCGACGCTGTTGCACATCCTTGGGCTCCACGACGGGGCCTGGGACGGTGAATACGATCTTCTCGGCCAGCCGGTGCACCGGCTCGACAAAAAGAAGCGATTCGAACTCCAGAAGAAAAACATCGGTTTTGTCTTTCAAAGTTATCACCTGCTCGACGACCTCACGGTATACGAGAATCTCGAGATTCCGCTGTCCTACCGCGACATTCCGAAGAAAGAGCGGCAAAGCATCGTCTGCGACACGCTCGATCGCTTTCACATCGTCGGCAAAAAGGATCTCTACCCGAACCAGCTCTCGGGCGGCCAGCAGCAGCTCGTCGGCGTCGCCCGCGCGCTCGTGGCGAAACCGGCGCTCCTGCTGGCGGACGAGCCGACCGGCAACCTGCACTCGGATCAGGGACGCGAGATCATGGCGCTCTTCAAAAAACTGAACCAGGAGGATGGCGTCACCATCGTGCAGGTCACGCATTCGAATGAAAACGCCGCCTTCGGTACGAAGATCGTCCGGCTCGCAGATGGCATGCTCGTTTCGTGAGAAACACCAATCTGGAATGACGAACCCTTTCCACGGCCATTTCGACACCGCGCCAATGCATTCGCCGGCACCCGCGTTTTTCACCCGCCTGCAATTCGTCATTCGTCATCCGAAATTCCGACGCTTCGCTGCCGTCGCCGCATCGCTCGCAGCCGGTGCGGGCGCGAACGCGGCCCCGCTCACGCTCGACGACGCCGTCCGGCTGGCGCTGCAAAAAAACCAGGCGCTCAAGGTCAGCGCTTTCACCCCCGACATCGCGCGCGCCAACGTACTCGCCGAGTATGGACGCTTCGATCCGGCGCTCACGTTTCGGCGCAGTTACGGCGAGGGCGAAACGCCGCTGACGATCTCGCCGCTGTCGACCGCGCTGGTCCAGTCCGACAACTACGCCCTGGCGCTCGGCGGCGCCACGCCGTGGGGTCTGAGCTACAGCCTGAACGCCACCGCGGAAAACCAGCGGGGAACCTACAATCGATTCACGGATAATTTCGTCACGTTCGGCGGCCTGTCCGTCACCCAGCCGCTGCTGCGCGGATTTGGCTTCGGCGCGAATCTCGCCGGCCTGCGGGTGGCGAAGGCCGATCGCGCGATGGCGGACTGGCAGCACCGGCAGACGGTGATCGACGTCGTGACCAACGTCGTCCTGACCTACAACACCGTCCTGCAATTCCGCGAAAACGTGCGGATCGCGCGGCTCAACCGCGATCTCACGGCGCAGCTGGTCGACCAGAACGAAAAGCGAAACCGCATTGGCCAGATTTCGGACGCCGATGTGCTCCAGGCGCGCGCCCGGCTCGCCGGCCGCGAGGAAAACGTATTGCTTGCCCAGCGAGCCGCGGCCGACATCGAGAATCAGCTACGGCAGTTGCTCGGCGAATCGAACTATCCCGTGGATGGACCGGAAATCGAGCTCGAGCCGCTCGCTCCGGCCACGGCCATCGCGGTGGACGCCGCCGCCGATTTGAAGCGCGCCTTCGAGCTGCGGCCCGATTACCAGGCGGCGCGGCTCGGCGTCACGCGCCGACGAATCAACACTGCGCTGGCGCAGAACCAACTCCTGCCGCGCGTCGATTTTGTCGGCAGCTACGGCTACACGGGCATGGACCGGGATTTCGGCACCGCCCGCCGGCAGGTCCGGGACCAGGATGTGCGGGCCTACTCCGCGGGCGTGGTCGTGACCGTGCCGCTGACGTTTGCGGAAGGTCGGGGCCGGGCGCGCGCGGCGAAGCTCAGCCTGCGCCAGTCCGAGGCAGACCTGGTCCGGATCGAACAGGACATTGCCATCGATGTGGCAACGGCCGCCGGGCAGATTGAAACATCGCGGCAGCGTGTTGGCGCGGCGCGCACCGCGCTCGACCTCGCGCAAAAGTCACTCGAGGCGGAGCAAAAGAAATTCCAGGCGGGCACGACGCTCCAGGCCGGTGCGAGCAGCACGTTTCTCGTCCTCCAGGCCCAGGAACAGCTCGCGTTCGCGCAAAACAGCTACGCGCGCGCCCTCGCCGATCAGCGGCGTGCCCTGGCCACTTACGAGCGGGAAACCGGGACGACGCTCGTGGCCCGCAACATCCGGCTGGAGTGATGGTGGTCGGCGCCCCGCGTCGGCGCACTGATTCGGCCGTCGACCGCAATCGCGGCTTTTCGCGCCGCCGCAAACTTGTACGCTGCGTCCGCGCGTATGAATCCCACCCTGTTTGTTTTGCTCGCGCTCGCGGCGGTCCTCGCCGGCTGCGCGAGCCCCACCACGGAGATCACTCCCGTGGGGCAGACACGGGTGGCAATTTCCTCCGACGATCCGTTCATCGAAATTCACACCCGCCCGATCTACGAGCTGACGCTGACGCTGCCACCACCGAACGTGCCAGGGTACGTGTGGGAGATTGCGGCCGCGGATCCGCGCTATCTGAAGCAAACCAGCACCGTTGCGCCGCTCCCAGGCGGTTCGGGCGGCGCCACGGTGACATTTGTCACGTTGCGCACCGGACGGACACGGCTGCGTTTTTTTGCCATACCTCGGACGCCTGCGCGTGTCGCCGACCCCGGAGGCAAATGCGACATCGTCGTGCTGATCGAGTGACACCAACTTCGTAGCAGCCGAGGTAACGAGGCTGGCGATTGTTCGATTCGTCGATCGACAGGTTCCTTACGCCCGGCCGCAAGCCGGCCGACGGATCAGCGGCCACGATCGAACGAATCGATTCCGCGCCGGCCACGAGATGGCACCCGCAATGCCGGAATCACACCGGAGCCCACGCGCCGACACCGACGACTTCCTCGACCTCAGCCTCTTCGTCCGGCAGCTCGTTCAACGGGGCGAACCGCTCCGACGAGAAGCCAAGTTCCTGTTCACCTTGGTGAAACGGATCAGGCGGATTCTTCAGCTCCTCGAGCAACAGCCCGACCGTCGCCGAATCGCCGCCCCGGACGATCTTCTCCCGGCCGAGAAACACCTCGCGGACCGTGTAGATGTTGTCCTTCACCGGCAGCTGCTTGTACAGCGCCCGGATGGTCGGAGTGAAGGTGTCATTGATGCAGACGACTTTCTGGCCTTTAACCATGCGGATCGGAAAAATAAAGAGCCTGGCGAAAACTGCAAAAGAAGAAAAACGCGAAGACTTGGAAGACTTGGAAGGCGGGAAGACGGGGAAGACGCGGAAGACGTAGAAGAACGCGAGACACGGAAGACACTGCAAACGGCTCGTGGAAGGTCTCGCGTTCTTCCGTGTCTTCCAAGTCTTCGCGTTTTTCTTCTTTTGCAGTTTTCGCCAGGCTCTTTATTTTTCCGATCCGCATGGTTAAAGGCCAGAAAGTCGTCTGCATCAATGACACCTTCACTCCG
>JAUSID010000278.1 GCA_030648295.1 Opitutaceae bacterium
CGGGGCCTTTTCCCGGAGTGCTTGAACGGCTTTGTTGCCTCCACCGTCCCTCCAGGCGGTACCGGGTGGAGCGACCTTTCCCGGGAGGGCTTGTTCTAACTTCCCCACTGAAGTCCCATGGCTTTTCACGGCGCACCGAAAAATGCGGGCTACCCGACCGCGTGCGTATCGATGAACGCGCGGATCGCGGCCGGGCTGGCCTTCAGCAGGTGTTTTACGATCCGCTTCGACTTCAATGCCTCCAGCGCGGGGTGCGTCGGCTCGGTCCCAATCGCCTCCTTGATCGTGTCCGGAAACTTCGCCGGACTGGCGGTCGATAGGACGATCTGCACGCGGTCCGGGTCGCCGCCGACCCCGATGTCCTTGAACCCGCACGCGGTGTGCGGATCGACAACATAACCATAATCCCGATGCACCCGCTGGATGATGCCGCGAATCTCCGCGTCGGTCGTACACGAGGCGGTGAAGCTGTCGCGGTTGAACTTCTCGAACTTGTAGCGGCCCGTGCGCTTGAAGGTGTCCATCACGTGGCGGACCTTTGCGGGATCGCGCCCGACCGCGAAGTAAATGAATCGCTCGAAGTTTGACGCGACCTGGATGTCCATCGACGGCGCGAGACTCGGGTGCACCTCGCCCATCCGATATTCACCCGTGCTGAACAGCCGGTACAAGATGTCGTTCTGGTTCGTCGCGACGCGAAAGCCCCGGATCGGCACACCCATTTTCTGGAGCATCCAGCCGGCAAGGACGTTGCCAAAGTTTCCCGTCGGCACCACAAACTCGACATTCGAACGCTCGGCCGTGGGGAGTCGCATCCACGCGTATAAATAATACACGCACTGGGCCAGGACTCGCGCCAGATTGATTGAATTCACCGCCGACAGCCGGTGTCGCATGCGGAATTTCTGGTCGGCAAAAATCTCCTTCAGCGCCGCCTGCGCGTCGTCGAACGTGCCGTCCACCGCGAGAGCGAAGACGTTGTCCGCGCCCGTGCACGCCATCTGCCGCTCCTGGAGCGGCGACACGCGACCATCGGGATAAAGGATGAAGATGGCGGTTCCCGGACGGCCAATCAGCCCGTGAATCGCGGCGGCGCCGGTATCACCCGAGGTGGCGCCGAGCACGTTGATCGTCTCGTGCCGGACCTCGCATTGATGCGCGTACAGGTTGCCCAGCAGCTGAAGCGCAAAATCCTTGAACGCGAGCGTGGGCCCGTGAAACAGCTCGAGCACGTACAGGTTTTTCGCCAGTGGTTTCAGCGGTGCGATCGCGGGGTGATCGAACTTCGTGTAGCTCCGCGCGACCAGCGAGCGGAGGACCTTCGGCGGAATATCCGTCGCAAACCCGCGCAGGAATTCGAAACAAAGCCCCGCGTAGTCGAGTCTTTCGAACCGCGCGAGTTCACCCGCATAGTCCGGCAGCTGTTCGGGCAGGAACAGCCCGCCATCCGGCGCCAGCCCGGTCGCGACCGCGTCGGAGAAGCCGAGCGCGGGTGTCTGGCCGCGTGTGCTGAGGTAGTTCATTAGATATCTGACGTCTGATGTCTGACCTCTGACATCTGCGTTTCAGCTCGATCAGCTGCCAAGCTGATCGAGCTGAAACGCGGCGTGCGCGACCCGCGCGGCGTCATCGGCCTTGTCCCTGGCGATGATGACGGAAATTTTGATTTCCGAGGTGCTGATGAGCTCGATGTTCACGCCAGCCTTGGCCAGCGCCTCGAAGAGCGTCGCGGCGATGCCGCTGTGCGTCCTCATGCCGACGCCCACCACGGAGAGCTTCGCGATCTTCTCGTCAAACGTGACCTCGCCGCCGACTTCCTTCAGCGCCGGCTCGAGCGCCCTCACCGCTTTATCCTTCTCGGACAGCGGCACCGTGAACGTCAGGTTCGCCAGACCCGCGCGGCCGACGTTCTGCACGATCATGTCGACGTTGATGTGGGCGTTGGCGAGTGCCTTGAAGACCGTCGCGGCCGAACCCGGCTTGTCGGCGATATTACTGATGAGGACCTTGGCCTGGTCCTTGTCGACAGCGACGCCGCGGACGAGGACCTTTTCCATGTAAGCGACTTCCTGTTTCACGATGGTTCCTGGGTTTTGGTTAAAGGAGGAGCGGACTTCGAAAACGACATTGTACTTCGCGGCGAACTCGACGGAGCGCGACTGCATGACCTTCGAGCCGAGCGAAGCGAGTTCGAGCATCTCGTCGTAGCTGATTTCCTCGAGCTTGCGGGCGTCTTTCACCACGCGCGGATCGGCGGTGTAAACACCATCGACGTCGGTGTAGATTTCGCACTTGTCGGCCTTGACCGCCGCCGCGAGCGCGATGGCCGTGAGATCGGAGCCGCCACGACCGAGGGTCGTGACCTGGCCGTCGTCGTTGATGCCTTGAAACCCCGCGACGATAATCACCCGGCCGGCCTTGAGATCCTTCTCGATCGGCTTGGCGTTGATCGTCCTGATTTTCGCCTTGGTGAAAACCTTGTCGGTGAAGATGCCGGCCTGCGCCCCCGTATAACTCACCGCATCGACGCCGATGCCGTGCAGCGCCATGGCGGTAAGCGCGATCGTCTCCTGCTCGCCGATCGCGAGCAACTGATCCATTTCGCGCTCGCTCGGTATGGCGCAGACGGCTTTGGCGCGGGCGATCAACTCGTTGGTCACCCCGGCGCGAGCCGAGACGACGACGACGAGTTCGTTGCCCGCGTCGCGGATCGCCTTGATCCGCGCGGCGACGTTCTTGATGCGTTCGACGTCACCGACCGAGGTGCCGCCGTATTTCTGGACGATTCTGGCCATGGTGAAATCAGTTCGTGGCGAACGCGGCTCGGCGTGGCATGGGCGTCCCGCCCATGATCTGGTTTGCCCGTGGCATGGGCGTCCCGCCCATGTTGCGCCGCCGCGGCGCACTCATCACGGGCGGGACGCCCGTGCCACCCGGACGAATCGCGCAGGTGTCGGCACGCATCGAAGTCACCCCTCGAAGTCCCCGATCCGCAGCAGCAGCGGATCGTCGAGGACGCTGGAGAGCGCCCGCAGTTGCTTCAGCGTCGCGCGCATCGCGCGCTCGTTGCTTTCGTGCGTCGTGAGCACGAGCGAAGCCGCGCCGGAGGTTTCCGCCGGGCTCTGGATCACGCTCGCGATGCTCACGTGCTGCCGCGCCATCACCGAAGCGACACGCGCGAGAACGCCGGGCTGATCCTTGACCGTGAGTCGGAGATAATAGCGCGACCGAATGCTCTCCGGCGGCGCGAGCCTGCAGCCGCTGCTTCGGATTTCCGTCGCCTCGCCGATCAGGTGCGCGCCCTTGCCGTGCTTCAGCAGCGACGATGCATCGGCGATGTCGCTGATGACCGCGCTTGCCGTCGCATCCTGCCCGGCCCCGCGCCCGCTGTAGAGCGTGGTGCCGACCACGTCGCCCGTGACCGAGATGGCGTTGAACACCCCGCTGACATTCGCGATCACGTTGCCCTCGGGCAGCAGCGTCGGGTGCACGCGGACACAGAGTTCGTTTTTTGCAAAGTCGCGCGTGATAATTGCCAGGAGCTTGATCCCGAAACCGAGCGTGGTCGCGTTCTTGAAATCCGCCGGCGTGATCCGCGAGATGCCCTCGACGATCATCTGGTCCGTCTTGATCCAGACGCCGTGCGCCAGCCACGCAAGCACCGACGCCTTGTGCGCCGTGTCCCACCCATCGACATCCAGCGACTCGTCGGCCTCGGCGTAGCCGAGCCGCTTCGCCTCGGCGAGGACATCGGCATAGGGCGCGTCCTGATCCTCCATCTGCGTGAGGATGTAATTACAGGTGCCGTTCAGGATGCCGTAAATGCGTGGAAAACGATTCGCGACCAGCCCCTCGCGCAGCGCCTTGATGATGGGGATGCCGCCGGCGACGGAGGCTTCGAAAAAGAAATGTCCGCCGTGCTTCTGCGCCGCGGCGATGATCTCGGGACCGTGCTCGCAAATCAGCGCCTTGTTCGCCGAGACGACGATCTTGCCGTGTCGCAGCGCCGCCAGCGTGACCTGACGTGCAATGGTCGTGCCGCCCATCAACTCGCAGACGATATCGATCGATGGATCGTTCGCGATCGCGAGCGGATCATCCGTCAGGCGCGCCGCCGGGGCCTTGACCGTGCGTGGTTTCTTCCGGTCGCGCACGGCGACGCGCGCGAGATTGAGCTTCACGCCGAGCCGTGATTCGAGCTCGGCACGATTGGCGGAAAGATGCTTCCAGACGCCCTGCCCCACCGTGCCGAAGCCGCAGAGGCCGATGTTGAGTGTGAGCGGGTCAGTCATGATTTCGGGACGGCGGTCTTCTGCACAAATTTGCCTTCGGTGCCATTGAGCAGCCGCTGGATGTTGGTCCGATGCCGCAGCACCACCAGCAGCGCGATGACAATCGTCAGTCCGAGGAGCACACGCTGCTCTTTTAGCGCGAAGGCGCTGATCGGCATCGACAGAGCGGCTAAAATCGACGCGAGCGAAACATAGCGGCTGGAATAAAACGTCGCGGCCCAGACCGCCGCGCCGATCGCGAGCGCGAGCGGCATGAGGACGAGGAGTCCGCCGGATGCGGTGGCCACACCTTTGCCGCCCCTGAATTTCGTGAAGCACGAAAAGCTGTGTCCGAGCAGCGCGCCGACGAGGCCCGCCACCGCCATCTGCGTCGACACCGCATCCCCGGTGGCGAAGGAAAAACTAAAGGACGACGATTCGCCCGCGGCGCGCGACCAGTTCAATTGGAAAAACGGCCACATCGTCGCGGCCGCGCCTTTCAAGGCGTCGAGTGCGAACACCACATTGCCCGGGCCGCTGCCGAGCACGCGGCGGACATTGGTCGCGCCGGGATTCTTGCTGCCCACCTCGAAGATGTTCACGCCCTTCGAACGCGCGACCAGATATCCGAACGGCAGCGAGCCGAGGAAATACCCGATCACGAGCGCGATGATCAGCGACGTGAACATGGGGAAATTTGTGGTTTCGCTTTTGACATCAGTGGTCGACTAGCCGGGAAATTTCACACTCTGCTCCGCTGCGAACGCATAGTGTGTTCGCTGGTGCCGTGCGCCGGCGCGCGCTCCACGATTTCCCGGCGAAGGGCAAATTTCCAGGATTGCCGCCGGGCGGCGAAAAAGCCGAACCCCAAAGGATTTCGCGCAGCGAAATCCTCATAGCTGGACGAACTTCGCCATCTTGATCGCGGGATGATTCTTGATCTCCCTGCGCGCGATGTCGCTCGGCTCGGTATCGACGCGCACGACCATGTAGGCGGTGCCGCCGGGTGTGAGGCGTGACAGCGACATGTCGGCGATGTTCACATTGGCCTTGCCGAGAATTGTGCCGATTGTCCCCACCATGCCGGGCTGGTCGATGTTCTCCAGCACGAGCAGCTTGCCGTCGGCGACGACTTCGACCTCGCGGCCGTTGATGCTTACGATCCGACGTTCGTTCGCCTTGCCGATCAGAGTGCCCGAGGCCGAGATCACGGCGCCGTCGGGCGTGATGGCCTCGACCTGGATCAATTCGGTGTAGCCGGAATCGTCGGTCGATTTCACCACCTCGGCGCGAACGCCGAGCCGTTCGAGCAGCACCGGCGCGTTCACGAAATTAACCTCCTCGCCGCTGATCCGACGCAGGTAACCACGCTCAATCGCGCGCGTGACGGAGTTCGTGTCGAGGTCGACGAGCTTGCCCCAAAAAGTGACGCGCAACTGCGCGACCTGCGCCGGCGCGATCTGCTGCACGAGCGTGCCAAGCTTGGCGCCAAGATCGAGATACGGCCCGAGCGCCTTCATCGTCGCGGCGTCGATGGACGGCACGTTGACGGCATTGCGAATGACGCCGCGGTTGAGGACGTCGGCGATTTGCTCCGCGATCTCGATCCCCACGGACTCCTGCGCCTCGGCGGTCGACGCGCCGAGATGGGGGGTCAGGACGACATTCGGCAGCGAGCGAAACTCGCTGTCTTTCGCGAGCGGCTCGTCCTCGAAGACATCAAGGCCGGCGGCCGCCACCCTGCCGCTTTTCAACGCGGCGAGCAGCGCCGTTTCCTTGATGATGCCTCCGCGCGCGCAGTTGAAGAGCCGGACGCCCTTCTTGCACTTCTCCAGCGCCGCCTCGTCGATCATGTACTTCGTGTCGTCGGTAAGCGGCATATGGACGGTGATATAGTCCGACTGCCGGAGCAGATCGTCGAGGGCGACGTTCTCAACCTGCATGGCCTTGGCGCGGCTGGGCGCGAGATACGGATCGAAGGCGAGCACGCGCATGCCGAAGGCCTGGGCACGCTTGGCCACCTCGCTGCCAATCCGGCCGAGCCCGACGATGCCGAGCGTTTTGCGGAAAAGTTCGATGCCCGAAAAAGTCTTTCGGTCCCACTGGCCCACCTTCATCGACGCGGCGGCCTGTGGCACCGGCCGTGCCCCGCACAGGATGTGCGTGAAGGTGAGTTCGGCGGTCGCAATCGTATTGCCCGCGGGCGTGTTCATGACCACGACGCCGTGCTCGGTCGCAGCTTCCACGTCGACGTTGTCGACGCCAACGCCCGCGCGGCCGACGACCTTGAGCTTGGGCGCGGCGTTGAAGACCTTCGCCGTGATCTGCGTCTCCGAGCGCACGATGATCGCGTGTACGTCCTTCACCAGCTCCAGGATTTTTTCCGGCGAGGAGCCGTAAGCCTCGACGACTTCGAAGCCCGGCTGCTGACGCAGGTAGGCGACTCCTTTGGGTGAGATCTTGTCAGCAACGAGGACTTTCATGGACAAAATGCTTCCGAGGGAAATCTTCACCCCGGGGGCAAGCAAGGAAAAGGTTACGGTATGACGAGGGGTGCAAATTCGAAGACACGGAAGACAGGGAAGACGCGGGAGACATCGAAGACGCGGAAGACCTGGATGGGGCAAAAGAAGAAACGGCAAAAAGAGGGAAAGAAGAAACCCTGAAAAATGCGGCGAAATCGGCCCCCTCTCTGAACCGGAACGATGCAGCCTCCACCGCAAAACGCGTTTTGCCCCGGACGGGAAGAAACAACGGTTTCCTGGGAGCGCGGGCCTCTGGCCCGCAAAGATCGAGTGGCTGCGGCTTCCAGCCGCAGATTCGGTCGGATTTCCGATCGGCATTTCTCTGCGGGCGAGGGCGCCCGCGCCCCCAGCACCACCGGCACTCTGCTGGCCAGCAGAGCGTGCCACTTCAATCCATGCGGGCGAGACGCCCGCGCTCCCAGGTGACGCCTGATCAGTCGGCGGCCGGAGCGCGATAAACCCCAGCGCGGCCGGGCTGCTTTTTTTGTTTTCGTGCGTCTTGCTCGACGCCTTTGACAAACGCCCATCGCGCCGCCCTGATTTGGACGGCGTGCCTGGCCCAAAGCAGCCGCCGCGGTTCTCTGTCTCCACCTTTCGTCACAATCATGTCGAGCCCTTCCCGCCGGTTTCCGGCCGCCATCCTCTGGACCCTGAATCTCGCCTTGTTGCTCGGCGGCTGTGGCGAAAAACCGAAAGCCTCGTCGGCTGGCGGCGGGAAAGGTGATGGCAAGGGCGGCCGCGGCGGCGGCGGCGCGGCTCCCGTTCTCGTCGCGCAGGCGGTGGTGAAAAAAGTGCCGCTGGTCATCGATGCCATCGGCGCGGTCGAACCCCTCCGCAGCACCGCCGTCCGGGCCCAGGTGACCGGAACCCTGATGCGGATTGCGATCAAGGAGGGACAGGACGTGAAGGAGGGCGAGCTGCTGTTCGAGATCGATCCGCGGCCGTTTCAGAACGCGCTGCAATCCTCCTCCGCCGACCTCCAGAAGGTGCGCGTACTCCTCGAGAACTCGCGCGCGCAGCTCTCGCGCTATCAGGCATTGAGCGCCGAACAGATGATTTCCAAGGAGCAGTTCCAGAAAATCCAGGACGATGTGCGCGCGCACGAGGCGGATCTCGTGGCCGCCGAATCGCGCGTGAGCACGGCCAGACTCCAGCTCGACTACTGCTCCATCCGCGCCCCGTTGAGCGGCCGCTCCGGAAATGTCGAGATGCACGAAGGTGATCTCGTGCGGACGAACGATCAGAACCCGCTCGTCACAATCAACCAGGTCAGCCCGATCTACGTTTCGTTTGGCGTGCCCCAGCAACACCTCACCGCCCTGCACCGCTACCAGGGCGAGCGCCAGTTGCCGGTCGAGGCGGTCCCGCCCGGCGGCACGGAGAAACCGGAAAATGGCCGGCTCACCTTCATCGACAACGCCGTCGATTCGACCACAGGCACGATCAAGCTCAAGGGCACGTTTGCCAATCAGGACCACCGGCTCTGGCCGGGCCAGTTCGTGAACGTCGCCGTCACGCTGGCGGAACCCGAGGTGCTCACGGTGCCCACGAGCGCGCTGCAAACGTCCCAAACCGGTCAGCACGTGTTTGTCGTCAGCGCCGATAACGTGGCCGAGCTCCGGCCCGTCACCGTCGAGCGGAGCTTCGAAAACGACGCGGTGATCATGAAGGGACTCCAGGCCGGCGAGACCGTCGTCATTGACGGCCAGCTACGAGTCGTGCCCGGTCGCTCGGTCCAGATCAAGGCGTTGCCCGCCGCCACCGCCGCCGAGAAGACGGCGGGTGACGCGAAGAAGAGCGCGCAGCAGCAGGGAAGGAAGAAAAAGAAAGAGACATGAACATCCCGGAACCGTTCATCCGGCGGCCGGTGATGACCGCGCTCATCACCACCGCCATCACCCTCTTCGGCTGGATGGCCTACGAGCGGCTGCCCGTCAGCGATCTGCCGAACATCGATTTTCCGACCATCAGCGTCTCCGCCAGTCTCCCCGGTGCCAGCCCGGAGACGATGGCCTCGGCCGTCGCCATGCCGCTCGAGCAGCAATTCTCGAGTATCGCGGGCATCGACTCGATGACGTCGAGCAGCACGCTCGGCGGCACCCAGATCACCCTCCAATTCAACCTCGATCGCGACATCGACGGTGCCGCGCAGGATGTGCAGTCCGCGATTGCCGCCGTCCAACGCCGGCTCCCGCGCGACATGCCGAATCCACCGTCGTTCCGGAAGAGCAATCCCGCGGACGATCCCATCCTCCTGCTCGCGCTCAGCTCCGCCACGCAGCCGCTCTCCGAGGTGAACGAATGGGCCGAAACCGTGCTCGCGCAACGCATCTCGACCGTTGATGGAGTTTCCCAGGTGCAGGTGCTCGGCTCGCAGAAGTACGCCGTCCGCGTCGGGCTCGATCCCCGTGCGCTCGCCGCGCGCGGCATCGGCATCGACGAGGTCCGGTCGGCGCTCGACAGCAACAACACGAATCTCCCCGCCGGCACGCTCAACGGCGCCAACAAGTCCACGACGCTCATCGCCACCGGCCAGCTGAAAAGCGCGGACGGATTCCGAAAGGTCATCGTCAGCTATCGGAACGGCGCGGCCGTCCGGCTGGCCGATGTCGCCACCGTCACGGACAGCGTGGAGAACGACAAGGCGGCGAGCTGGTTCATGAACAAGCATGCGCCGAGCGACGATTATCCGCCCGGCCAGAACATCGCGCAGGACCGCTCGATCCTTCTTTTCGTCCAGCGGCAGCCCGGCACCAACACGATCAAGGTGGTCGACGGGATCAAGGAACTGCTGCCCGCCTTCCGCGCCCAGCTGCCCGCCTCGATCAAACTCGACATCTACAGCGACCGTTCGACCTCCATCCGCGACTCGGTGCACGATGTTAAATTCACCCTCGTCCTCGCCATCGGGCTGGTGGTGATGGTGATCTTCCTCTTCCTGCGGTCGATCTCCGCCACGCTGATTGCGAGCGTGGCGATCCCCATCGCCGTCATCGGCACGTTCACGGTGATGTATTTCGCGAATTTCAGCATCAACAACATCTCGCTGCTGGCGCTGACCCTCTCGGTCGGGTTCGTGGTCGACGATGCGATCGTGATGCTCGAAAACGTCGTCCGGCACATCGAGCACGGCGAAAACCCGATGACGGCGGCTTTCCGCGGGTCGCGCGAAATCGGGTTCACGATTCTCTCGATGACGATCTCGCTCGTGGCGGTGTTCATTCCCGTGCTGTTCATGGGCGGCGTTCTCGGCCGGCTCCTGCACGAGTTCGCCGTCTCGATCAGCGCCGCGATTCTCGTTTCCGGCGTGGTCTCGCTGACCCTGACGCCGATGTTGTGCAGCCGGATCCTCAAGCCTCAGGGGGCTGAAAAGCACGGTCGCCTGTATCGCGCGACGGAAGGGATCTTCAACCGCGCGCTCGGGCTCTATGACCGCACGTTGCATAAGGCGCTGCGGTGGCGCCGGACCGTGACCCTCATCGCCATCGCCACTCTCGGGCTGACGATCTGGCTGCTGATGATCGTGCCCAAGGGCTTCATCCCCACGGAAGACACCGGCCGGCTGCAAATCACGATGGAAGCCGCGCAGGACGCTTCGTTCGAGGCGATGGTCCGGTATCGCCGGCAGATCGGCGACATTCTCGTCCAGAATCCGTACGTGGAGAATTTTTCCGCTTACATTGGCGGTTCGAGCCGCAGCTCGAGTTCGAGCAACAACGGCCGAATTTACGCGACCCTCGTTCCGCGCAATCAGCGGCCGAGCGCGCAGGAGATTGCCCCCGGGGTGCGGGCGGCTCTCGCGGGCATTCCCGGCGTGCGCGTCGCGGTCCAGGTG
This sequence comes from Opitutaceae bacterium, assembly GCA_030648295.1. Taxonomy (GTDB): domain Bacteria; phylum Verrucomicrobiota; class Verrucomicrobiia; order Opitutales; family Opitutaceae; genus ER46. Next base: position 10,632 of record JAUSID010000278.1, read on the forward strand.
CCGCCGGGCATCCGGATCGGCGGCCGCAGTTCGACCTCGGTTTATCAATACACGCTCTACGGCACGGATCTCCAGGAGCTGTATCGCGTCGCGCCGCTCATGCTCGAAAAGATGCGGGAGATGCCGGGGCTGATCGACGTCAACTCCGACCTCTTCATCTCGAGCCCGCAGTTGATCATCAACATCGATCGCGACAAGGCGTCCTCGCTCGGGCTCAGCGCGCAGCTGGTGGAAGACACGCTCTACAGCGCGTTCGGCTCGCGGCAGGTGTCCACGATATACACGCCGACCAACCAGTACTTCGTCATCCTCGAACTCCAGAAGGAATACCAGCGCGACGCCCGCGCGCTCTCGCTGCTCTACCTTCGCAATCGCGAGGGAAAGCTCATCCCGCTGGAGGCAGTCTCGAAAATCACCCATACCGTCGGGCCGCTGAGTGTCGCGCACCTGGGCCAGATGCCGGCGGTCACCCTCACGTTCAACCTGGCGTCCGGCGTCTCGCTCAGCGAGGCGACCGTGGCGGTCGAAGCGATTGCACGGACGGAGTTGCCCGCGACCGTCAGCGGCGTGTTTCAGGGCACGGCCGCGGCCTTCACCAATTCGTTGCAGGGACTGGGCTGGACGCTGCTCATCGCGGTGCTCGTGATCTATCTGGTGCTGGGAATCCTGTACGAGGACTTCGTTCATCCGATCACAATTCTCTCCGGCCTGCCGGCGGCGACGTTCGGCGCGTTGGTGACGCTGCTGCTGTTCCGGCAGGAGCTGAACATCTACGGCTACGTGGGACTGATCATGCTGATCGGGATCGTGAAGAAGAACGCGATCATCATGATCGATTTCGCGCTCGATGCGCGGCGGACCCGCGGCAAACAAGCGCAGGAGGCGATCGTCGAGGCATGCCTCGTGCGGTTCCGGCCGATCATGATGACAACCTTCTCCGCGCTCGCCGGCACGCTGCCGATCGCGCTCGGCTGGGGCGCGGGTGCCGAGGCCCGGCGCACGCTCGGCCTGGCCGTCGTAGGCGGATTGATCGTGTCGCAACTCCTGACGCTCTACATCACGCCGGTGCTTTATCTCTACATGGAGCGATTTGCGCACCGCCTGTCATTCCGCCCCGCGGTCGAGCTGCAAGACGAGGCGACCGCCGGCGCGACCGGGATGGCGAAGTGATGGAATTTTAGATTTTGGATTCTCGATTTTGGATACGGGGCGCGTCGGGCACGCCGAAGGCCATGGCGGGCGGGACGCCCGCGCTCCCAGGTCACGGCCTCCTCTTCAGCTTTCCGAATCCGCAATCCGCAATCCGAAATGAAGCGTCGTCTCCGCTCCCGATTACTCGCGCCGCGTTCCCACCGCGTCCGCGTCCGGCCGCATTCCCACAAAGTGCGCGGCGAACGCCAGCTTGTCCGCCGCCTCCTCGATCACCTTCGTCATCGGCTTGCCCGCGCCGTGGCCGGCGCGCGTCTCGATTCGGATCAGCACCGGATGGTTCGTCAGGTCCTTCGCCACCGCCGCCTGCATCGCCGCGGCGTACTTGAACGAATGGCCCGGGTGCACGCGGTCGTCGTGGTCCGCCGTGGTGACGAGCACGGCGGGATAAGATGCGCCGCGCCTGACGGTGTGGAGTGGGGAATAGGCAAGCAGCGTCTTGAACCCCGCCGGATCATCACTCGAGCCGTAATCGCTCGTCCAGGCGTGACCGATCGTGAATTTGTGGAACCGCAGCATATCCATGACGCCGACACCCGGCCACGCGACGCGACCCAGGTCAGGTCGCTGGTTCATCACCGCGCCCACCAGCAGCCCGCCATTCGAGACGCCGCTGAGGACCAGCTTCGCGGGCGAGGTGTAATGGTTGGCGAAGAGCCATTCGGCGGCCGCGATGAAATCATCGAACACGTTTTGTTTTCGTTCTTTCATCCCGGCCTCGTGCCAGGCGCGGCCATATTCGCCGCCGCCGCGCAGATTCGGCACGGCCAGGATTCCGCCGGCCTCCAGCCAGCTCAGCATCGCGACCGAAAACCACGGGGTGAGTGATACATCGAATCCACCGTAGCCGTACAGAACGGCGGGCGCCTTTCCATCGAGCGCGAGCCCCTTTCGCGACGTGATGAACATGGGCACGCGCGTGCCGTCGCGTGACGCATAAAAGATCTGCCACGTCTCGTAGTCGGCCGGATTAAACGCCACCTTTGGCGCCTGGAAAACCTCGCCCCGGTTGGTCGCGACATCGTGCCGGTAATTGGTCCGCGGCACGGCGAACGAGGTGAACGTGTAAAAAAACTCGTTCTCGTCCTCTCGGCCGCTGAGGGCCGAGACGGTGCCGATGCCCGGCAAGGCGATCTCACCGAGCGAACGTCCATCCTTCGCATAAACCCGCAGCCGGCTGCTGGCATCATGCATCGTCCGCACGACGAGCCGGCCGCCCACGATGTCGACCGATTCGATCACGTCGTCGCTTTGCGGCACGATGGTTTTCCAGCTCGAACGCGCGGGCAACCGCGTGTCGATCGCAACCACGCGCTTTCGCGGCGCGTCGAGATCGGTCAGCACGTAGAAGACCGGCCCGTCGTTGCCGATGAAGTTGCAGTCGGCGTCCCATTCCGTGACCAGCGGCACGACGGGTCGGTCGAGTTTCGGCGCGCGTGGATCACCAAGGTCGACGTAGCGCAGCAGGTTTTCCGTATCGGTACCGCGCTCGATGGCGATGACGAGGTAGCGACCGTCCTCGCTCACCGTCGCGTTCACGAACCATTTGGGCTGCTCGGGCACTTCGTGGATGAGCCGATCCTCGGCCTGGGTCGTGCCGCGGCGGTGATAATACAGCCGGTGGTTGGCGAGGTCGCTGAACGTCTTGCCCGTCCCCTCCTCCTTCGATGGCGCCGGGTACCGTGAATAAAAAAAACCGGCGTTGTCGCGGGTCCAGGCCAGGTCGGAATACTTGACCCACCGGACGAGGTCGCCGGAATCATCCGCCGTATCAACCGAACGGATGCGGAACTCGTTCCAGTCCGATCCCGCCGCGGCCGTCCCGTAGGCGAGCCATTTGCCGTCCCACGACGGGCGCGTGGCCGTCAGCGCGATTGTGCCGTCCTTCGCCAGCGCGTTGGGATCGATGAGAACCCGAGGGGCCGCCGGGAGCGATTCCTGCACGAAATACACGGACTGGTTTTGGAGTCCGGTATTGCGCGAGAAAAAATAGCGTCCGCCTTCCTTGCGCGGGATCCCGACGCGAGGATAATTCCACAGTGCGGTGAGCCGGTCCCGGAAATAGGCGCGTTGGGGCAGCGATTCGAGAAAACCGAAAGTGAGCCGGTTCTGCGCCTCGACCCAGGCGCGGGTGGCCGGTGAATCCAAGTCCTCCAGCCCGCGGTACGGGTCGGCCACTTTCGCCCCGTGGTAGTCGTCCACGACCTCGCCGCGCGGCGCGGCAGGGTAATCCACTGGGGCGGCGCGGGCTGTTGCGGCGAGCATAAGGGAGAGGCACAGCGACGTAAACGTGCGCATAGGTGCGCACGCTGTTGCCTGCGCGGCCGATCGCAAGCGGAGGAAGGATGTTCTGGGTTCTGGGTTCTGGGTTCTGGGTTCTGGGTTTCGCGTTCCTGTCGATGTCAGTCCTCTGGCTTTAGTCCTCTGGCTGACTTCTGACTTCTGACGTCTGACCTCTGGCTTCTGGCTTTTTGCGGGCGGGACGCCCGCGCTCCCAGGGGAAACGACCTTTTGCGAATCCGACGGGTCTGCCGAATCCGCAATCCGAAATCCGAAATCCGCAATCGAATCCCGCCGCCCACCTGAGGAGCACGACAACGTCGAATCTTGCGGGCGGCGCCCCACTCGCGTTTCGTCGGTTCGTGAGCACCTCCTCCACTCCTGCGTCCGAGTCGCCGGCCGACCGGCTCGCGCGACAAATCGAGTTCATCGCCGAATGCGACAAATTGAAGGACGTATTCCGGCAGACGATCACGACGCAGACGCGCCGGCCGGAAAACGACGCCGAACACTCGTGGCACCTTTGCCTCTGCGTGCTCGTGCTCGCGGAGCATGCGAACGACGGCCGGCTCGACGTGCTGCGGGTACTCAAAATGCTCATCGTTCACGATCTGGTTGAAATCGACGCGGGGGACACGTTCGCCTACGACGTCGCGGCGATGGCGAGCCAGCATGAGCGCGAAGCCGTCGCGGCCGACCGGATCTTCGGCTTGCTACCACCCGACCAGGCGGCCGGGTTTCGCGCGCTGTGGGACGAATTCGAGGCCAAGGATACCGCCGAGGCGAAATTCGCCACGGCCGTCGATCGATTTCAACCCATGTTGCTCAACTGCCGGACCCAGGGCGCCGCGTGGAACCGCCATGGCGTTACGCACGACCGCGTCATCGCGCGCAACCAGCACATCGCGGACGGGTGCAACGAGCTCTGGCACTACGCCGAACAGATGCTTCAGCAAACCGTCAACGCCGGCCACCTCGCCCGCGCGCCAAAACCGTGACCCCGGGGGATGCGGGTGCGCTGCCCGCATTCCCAAACGAGCAACTTTCTCCCGCCGGCGTCGTCACGCTGCCGATCGATTCTCCGCCTCCCCATCAGCGACCAGCCTCGCGTTCGCCATGAACCCCGAGGCGCCGCACTCCAAACCGCCGCCCATGAAAATCCAACTCCTGCCTGCCTTCGCGCTTTTCGCCACGACCATCTGCCAAGCCGCGCCGACCGAAGAGGTCCACGCCGCCGCCAGGAAACTCGGGGATGCGCCCAACTACACCTGGGTGACTACGACCAAAATGACCGCCGGCGGAACCGAGGTCAGTTTCGGCTCCGGCACGACCACCGGAAAGACCGCGAAGGATGGTTTCACGCTGCTCTCCCGCGAAACCCAGAATGGTGCAATGCAAACCGTCCGGAAGGGCGAGCAGATGGCGATGCAGAATCCCCAGTCCGGCGAATGGATGAGCATGGAGGAAATGCGCGCGCAGTTTGCGAATCGCGGTGGTGGCGGCGGCGCTGCCCCCGGTGGCGCGGCCGGCGCCCGCGGAACGTCAGGACGCGGATCGTCCGGTCGTGGCGGCACCATGTTTGGCGGCACCAGCATGACCCCGGCCGACGAAATCACGGCGCTCATCGCCGGTGCGAAAGACTTGAAGGCCGCGGACGGCGTCATCGCCGGCACGCTCAGCCCCGAAGCGATTGCGCAGCGGCTCAGTTTTAGCGGGCGCGGCGGACGCAGCGGCGGCGGCGAAGCGCCGCCGGCGCCGAAGAACGCCAGCGGCTCGGTCAAGTTCTGGGTCAAGAACGGCGCCCTGGTGAAATACGAGTATCAGGTGAAGGGCACGGTCGCCGGACGCGACGGCGAGGCGCGCGAGGTTGAACGCACGAGCACGACCGAGATCAAGGATATCGGCAGCACGACCATCGAAGTTCCCGAAGCGGCGAAGAAGAAGCTCGGCTAGCCGGGCGTCACAATCCCATGCTGCCTACCCGCTCCCCGCTCCTGTTGGCCGCCATGTTTTCCATGGCCGCAATTCTCGAGGCCGCCGAAAACCGGCCGACTTTTGCCCTGTGGCCGAACGGCGCGCCGGGTTCGGAGACCCGAAAATCCGAACCGGAAAAAATCGCCGGCGGCAACATCTCGAACATCCATCACCCGTCGGTCATCGCGTACCTGCCGCGGCCGGATCAAGCCACCGGTGCGGCGGTGATCGTCGCGCCGGGTGGCGGACACCAGCGGCTCGTGATCCAGCACGAGGGCTACAACGTCGGCGAATGGCTGGCCGCGCGCGGCATCGCCGCCTTCGTGCTGAAATACCGGCTCGGTCGCGACGACGCCACGCCGCCGAACGCGCCTCAGCCGTACGCGTTCGATGTCCACGGCCTTGCCGATGCGCACCGCGCGATCCGGTTCGTGCGCAGCCGCGCGGCGGAGTGGAAAATCAATCCCGCCGCCGTCGGCATCATGGGATTCTCCGCCGGCGGCGAAGTGGCTTTTCTTTCCGCGATGAAGTTCGACCGGGGCAATGCCAGCGCGGCCGACCCAATCGATCGGATGAGTTCGCGGCCGGATTTTCAGGCGCTGATTTACCCCGGCAAATCCCAGCTCATCCAGCCGACGAAGGACTCGCCGCCCGTGTTCCTGGCTTGTGGATACGGCGACCGGCCGGACATCTCCGAGGGACTCGCACGAGTGTACCTGCTGTTCAAGCAGGCCGGCGTCCCGGCGGAACTGCACATCTACGCGGGCACAGGCCACGGTTTCGGCGTGCGCGACACGAACAAGTCTCCCGCCGGCGCATGGATCGAGCGGTTCCAGGAGTGGCTCGTCGATCGTAAATTCCTGACGGCGGCCAAACCGTAGCGGGGGGACCAGGGACGAGGGACTAGAGACTAGAATCCTTGAGAGGGGAAACTTGTTGTGAACAGGTCAAGTTTTCGGCTTCGACTAGACGCGGTCAGAAAAATTGAGGCAGAAAAATAGTCAGAGGGAGCACTCGACGCCGCCATTCATGTTTTTGTCCCCCCATTTTTCTGACCATTGGTCCGAGGCTGCGCCTCGCTAGAGACTAAAGACCAGAGACCAGGGACTAGGAACGGCGGACCGGGTCCTCGGATACATCGAATGGACTCCACTCCGACGTCTTCCGCTTGATTCCGCCCATCCGTTGTTTCCGGAACCCAGCCCCAACCATGCGTTCGGCCGCTTGTGTCCGTCCGGGTGTCTTCGCATGCTCCGCCCTCAACTTGAACAAGGTCCTCTCCCGCTTCCTTCTCGTCGCAGCGACTGTATTTGGGCTCATCGCGCGCGGCGCCAACAACCCCGAGGCCGGCGAGCCGCAGTTCTCGGCCAGGGAAATGGCCCAGGGTTACCGCCAGCATGCGATCCTGGCCAAGCCGCGCGCGGATCGCCGGGCGACGGCAGAGGCCGACGAGACCCGGGAAGGCATGCGAGTCGTGCGAAAATTCGAGCGCCTCGGCGACCTGCGCGTCCTCGAGCTCGATCAAAGCGACTCCGCCGAGCGCGCCATCGTCCGGCTCCGGGCGAGCGGCCGCTACGACTACGTCGAGCCCGACTACATCCGCTATGCCACGGCACTCCCCAATGATCCGGATTTCGCGCAACTCTGGGGATTGCAGAACACCGGCCAGATTCGCGGCACGACCGGCGCCGACATCAGTGCACTGGCCGCGTGGGACATCCGCCGCGACGCCTCCAGCGTGATCGTCGCGGTGATCGACACCGGCGTGAATCTCGCGCACACCGACATCGCGGCGAATCTATGGACCAACCCGAGTCCAATGCCGGGCGTCAACGATCTCCATGGCGCACGCTTCACGAACGGGAACGCCCAGATGACCAGCGGCGATCCGACGGACGATGCCGGACATGGCACGCACGTGGCCGGCACGATCGGCGCCGTCGGCAACAACGGCACCGCGATTGCAGGTGTCGCGTGGAACGTGAAAATCATGGCGCTGAAATTCATCACCGCGGCGGGCAGTGGAAGCAGCGCCGACGGCATCGCGTGCATCGACTACGCCATCGGCCACGGCGCCCACATCATCAACGCCAGTTATGGCGCGAACGGCGGATCGCCGCTTTCGCAGGCCGAGTTCGACGCGATCAATCGCGCGCGCGCCGCGGGGATCATCTTCGTCGCCGCCGCCGGCAACGAGACCGCCAACATGGACGTGTCGAGGCATTATCCCGCCAGCCTGCGGCTGGACAACATCGTCAGCGTCGGCGCATCGACCCGGCACGACGAAGTCGCGGTGTTTTCGAATTACGGTGCGGCGGTCGATCTGTTTGCGCCCGGCTACGACATTCTGTCCCTCGATTTCGACAAGCCCGACGGCGGCACGACACTCAAGAGTGGCACGTCGATGGCGGCGCCGCACGTGAGCGGCGCGCTGGCGTTGCTGAAGGCGCAGTTTCCCGGGGACAACTACCGCCAGCTGATCAACCGGCTGCTCCGCGGCGTCGATCTCGGCACGAAGTTCGGCGGGCAGGCACAGACCAACGGTCGGCTCAACCTGTTCAAAGCGCTCACCACCGCAACCAACCGGCCCTTCAACGACGACTTCGCGGATCGGCCGCGGCTCGCCGGCGACAACCTCGCCATTCGAACCAACAACACCGGCGCGACGGTCGAGCCGGGCGAGCCGGCGCACGCCGGGGCCGCGCCTGCCGCCACGTTGTGGTGGGAATGGAAGGCGACTGGCAGCACGCCCGTCACGATTACGACCGCCGGCAGCGCCTACGATACGGTTGTCGCGGTCTACACCGGCTCCGCGCCCAGCGCCCTGTCGCTGGTGGGATCGAATGACGACGACGGTGGCAACGTCACGAGCCGCGTGTCGTTCATCTCGCAGGCCGGCGCCACGTATCAGATTGCCCTCGACGGCAAGTCCGGCGCCGCCGGCTCGACGTTTCTCACGCTCAATGCGGCGCCTTCAAACGACAACTTCGCGACGCCGGTGGTGCTCACGGGCACGAGTGCGCGTGTCACTGCCACGAATACACTGTGCAGCCGCGAGCCGGACGAACCGCGGATTCTGAACAATCCGGGCGGAACCTCGCTCTGGTATAGCTGGACGGCGCCGAAGAGCGGCCGCTTCCAGGTCGCCGGCTTCACCGTCGACTTCGATCCGCTGCTCGCTATTTACACCGGGACGTCGCTTGGGTCGCTCACGCTCGTCACGGCGGGTGACAACACCGGCTTCGACGGCTCGCAGCGGCCGAGCGTCTGCACGTTCGACGCCATCGCGGGCACGACCTACCGGTTCACGATCGACGCCAAACCCGCCGTGGGCGCCGGCGCGAGCAACACCGGCGAGTTCACGCTCAACCTCGTCGACTCGCTCTGGCAGGCGGCCACCGGCCGCACCGGAGTCAACGGCGACTCGGTCACCGGCGCCCCGGCCGTGGCCACCGACGGAACGATCTACTTCGGCAGCATCGACAAATCGGTTTACGCGCTGAATCCCGACGGTTCGCTCAAGTGGTCCTTCGCCACGACCGGCGGGCTGAACAACAGCGGCGGCTCGATCGACACGGCGTCGCCCGCCGTGGCCGGCGATGGTACGATTTACATCGGCAACAGCGTGGGCCGGTTCTTCGCCCTCACGCCCGCCGGCTCGCCGCGCTGGATCCGGGATTTCGGTTCGAGCAATTCCGCCTCCCTCAGCCCGGCAATTGCGGCCGACGGCACGGTGTATGTCAAAATCGGAGACGGAAAGCTTTATGCGCTCGATCCCGCCAGCGGCGCGACGAAGTGGTCGGTCGACGTGCGTGGGCCGCTCACGTATGCGAGTCCCGTCATCGCCGCCGACGGCACAATCTACCAGGGCTCGGATGATCGGAGCCTTTATGCGGTGAACCCGGACGGCTCGCTGAAGTGGCGGTTCGAGACCGATGCAAGCGGCGAGGTTTATTCCACCCCGGCGATCGACAGTGCCGGCAATCTGTATTTCGGCGTGCTGAACTCCGGGAAATTCTACTCGCTCGATGCGGCGGGCCGGCCGCGCTGGATTTACACCGGCTCTTTCGAGAGCATCAGTTCGTCCGCCGCGCTGAGTGCCGACGGACGCACCGTTTACTTCGGCTCGTACGACCGCCGGCTCCATGCGCTCGACACCGCGAGCGGCGCAGCGCGCTGGACGTACCAATTGGCCAACCAGGTCCGCGCCAGCTCGCCCGCGGTCGATGCCAGCGGGGTGGTTTACATCGGATGCTATGATTTCAGGCTCTACGCTGTGGCGGCCGACGGAAATCTGGTCCGCACCTACGACACCGGCGGGGTGGTGCGATCGAGCCCGGCCATTTTCGGCAACACGCTTTACGTGGGCAGCAACGACCGGAAGGTGTACGCGTTCGAACTTAACGCCGCATCCGCCGCGGGCAACTGGCCGCAGTATCGCGCCCATCCGCGCCGGCTCGGCCGCACGCTCGACGATGCGCTGGTCATCACCGTCGCGCCCGAGGGGAAGGTCGCGGCAATCGGGCTGCCCTTCACCCTGAGCGTGGTTGCGACAGGGCCGAATCCGCTCACGTATCAATGGTTCAAGAACGGGGCTGCCATCACCGGCGCCACCAGCGCCACGTATGCCGTCCCGGCGGCGAGTACGCCCCAGGCGGGCAGCTACACGGTGACCGTGACGAGTCCGCCGGGTTCGATCACGAGTGCGCCCGTGACGGTTCGCGTCGAAGCACCAAATCCGGGCCGCCTCGTCAATCTCTCGGTTCGGACCAATGCCGGCACCGGCACGCAAACGCTGATTGTAGGCTTCTCACTCGTCGGCTCTCCCGACAAGGTGATCCTGGTGCGGGGTATCGGCCCGTCGCTGACCCAGTTCGGCGTGACCGGCGTGCTCGCTGATCCGCGGCTGGAACTGTTCTCCGGTTCGACCGTTCTGCTGGCGAACGACAACTGGGGCGCGCAACTCGGCGGTGGTTCGCCCACCGCGGTGGCGAATTCATTCACTGCGACCGGCGCGTTTGCGCTCGATCCCGCGTCGGTCGATGCCGCGGTCGTGCGGGGCATGGCCGCCGGAAATTACACCGCGCAGGTCACGAGCGCGTCCGGCACGGGCATCGCGCTCGCCGAGCTTTACGATACTGCGCCTGACGGCGGTGCGCGGCTGGTCAACGTTTCAGCGCGCGCGCAGGTGGGCACCGGCGGAAACATCCTGATCGCGGGTTTCACGGTTTCCGGAAACATCCCGAAGCGCGTGCTCATCCGCGGAATTGGTCCCGGCCTGGCGCAGTTCGGGGTCACGAGCACGCTCGCCAATCCGCGGCTTGAATTATATCGCGGTTCCACGCGGCTGCGGGAAAACGACGACTGGGTGGGTGCTGCCGACCTATCGACCGCATTCACGCAGGTGGGGGCGTTCCTCTTTACCAGCACCGCGAGCCGCGATGCCGCGATGCTCGTGGAACTCGCGCCCGGCAGTTACACCGCCCAGGTCAGCGGCGTGAACAATGCGATCGGCGTCGGGATGATCGAGGTGTACGAGTTGCCGTAAGGGCTGGCCGTGCCGATTTCGGCACGCGGCTCGGCTCCGACTCCTCTTTCTCTTCCTCTTTATCTTAATCTTTCTCCAGGCATCGAACCCGCCGGCGGGGAGAAAGAGAAATGCAGGCCGGAGGCCCGCGCCCCCAGGGAATCCGGCGCGAACGCCCGCTTACCGCTTCCCCGCGATCTGCCGGCCGAATTTTTCCACCGTCGCTTCCGGCAGCACGAGCTTCCAGCCGGTGTCGCTGCGGTGCATGACGAAGTTGTCGTCCTTGGTGTTGCCCTCCACATCGGAAAACCGCATCCGGACTCCCATTACGTCAGGTGCGATCGGCGTCTGGCCCAGGACCTGGATCCCGCCCAGCTTCGCGCCCTCCTTGGCCACCATCAGCGCAATCAACTTCTCGGGTGAGCCGTATTGCTGCCGCGTGTTGTCGGAAAGCGTCGCGAACCAGGCGTCGGCTTTCGCGCGTGCTGCCGGTGGAAACACTAAAGTGGCCGCGAGGGTGTCGACTTCGCCGGCGGAGGCGGCCCACATCAGCGTCTGGGCCGTGGCTTCGGGCGTCGCGGTGCCCGCGTTTTTCAACGCGGTGACTGGAATGAGCTCCGTTTCCGCGACGCTCTTGGCTTCCAACGTGTTTTTCGCCTGCGCCGCCTGCGCCAGCCGGCTGACGCCCTCCATGCTCTTGCGCAGCGCGACGATTTCCTCGCGCAAACCCGTCAGCTCTCCGGCCGGCGGTTGCGCGTGCTCGGCAACCACGACGGCATCGGAGGCGGCGGGAGCAACGGCCGTGGGTTTCGTCGCCTCGCGCCGCGCCGCCGCGGCGGACATCTGCACTTCCGCGCGCAACAGCGCGATCTCGCGATGGAGCTTCGCATTGTCCGCGCGCTGCACGTAAAACGCCGCCCCACCCGCGACAACAGCCGCTGTCAGGCCCAAGCCGACTGCAAATTTAGACATGGCCGAGTGGTGTCACACTTCGTCCGCAAGGTCACGCCCCGCGTTGCGCTGCCTGTCCCCTGTCGGTTGTCCCCTGTCACCTGTCCCCTGTCACCTTTCCCCTGTCCCCTGTCCCCTGTCGCCTTTCCCCTGTCCCCTGTCCCCTGTCCCCTGTCACCTTTCACCTGTCACCTGTCTCCTCGGTTGCACCTCGAGTTTTTCAACGCGGATGTCCCGCTTGAATACGGCGTGCTCAGGGAACTGGACGGCGGCCAGCGAAGCCTTGTCGAGCCATCCGGGACGAATCACCCATTGGCCCTGTCGGACGACCTCCAACCCGACCAGCTGACTCTTTCGCCACACGAGCCGTACACCGTTAATCACGAGTTCGCGGTACTCGCCATGAGACAAGCCCACGATCTCCTTTCGTTCGCGGTTGATGATGAAGTTCGAAGCATCCGAGACCCTCGTGGGAAACCAGCTCGGCGACAACGTGGCGGACCACAGCGCGCCCAAAATCGTGCCGGGACTGCTCGTCAGAATCACGGCCCACGGCTGGACGTCGCGCGGATTTGTTCCGGTCGGCTTTTCGAGCCGCTCGACCCGGATGCCGTGACCGTTGCGGGCGTGGAAGCTTCCGGCGCGCAGCGGCACCTCACATTCAATCTCGGGCGCCGCGAGTCCCATCCATACCCGCGCCTGGTACACGGGCGGTTCGCGTTGCATGCGCTGGACGAGTGAAGGCGGAAGAAGCTCCGCTGCCTCGGCCTGGTTGCGCCTCAGCGGGACGCCGCCGGCTGGGCGCACCGTCTTTTGCGGTTTGGGTTGTTGCGCCCACCACGCATTGGTCTCGGGATCGACTGCAGGATAGGATAGGCCAAAAAATGCGCGCGCGTCGCGGCCGCGCCAGAGTGGCGTCGCCCGCTCCAACCGCACTCCGGGCCACTCCCAGCTTTGTTCCGCCGAGAACGCGCCCCACGCGAAACCGTCCGGAATCCCGTCGATGGTGAACTGGGTGGCCAGCCGCTGGTGTTTTGTGATGTAGCCCCTTTCCGTCGGCTTCGGCGTGTAGGGTGCATGGGCAACCGCACGGTCGAACGCGACCGTCACGCTCGTCGCCCGCTCGGGATGGCGCTCTCGCGGCCCAAGGGCGAATGCCGTCCATTGCATCGTGCTGATCGCAAACAACGACACTGCGACGGCACCTCCGGCCAGCCCCAGCCACCAGCCGCGGCGGCGGAGCAGAAACTGCAGCGCCACCATCAGCGCCATCTCAGCGGTGATGACGACCACGGCGATCAGCGGCCGAAGGACGAAAACGATCGGGTCGCGGCGGCCGCCCAGGCCCGCCGCATTCACGAAGGAGAAAAACAATCCGAGCGACGGCACCAGCGCCGCGAGCACGAGACTCCAAAGCAGCGCGCGCGCGAGCGAGTCCGTGAGCACCGCAACCAACGCGGCCGGAATGGCGATCTGCAATCCCAGCACCAGCATCTCGAGGGCGGCCCGCGCGATTTCCCGCCCGCCGAAGCCGCACCACAACCACCACGGCAGTGAAACGAGCGAGGGAGTGAGCCCAAGCAGGATGATCGCGCCGATGGTTTTTGCCGCCAGCAGCCGGCCCCGCGAGATCGGCCGGCTGAGCCAGAATTGCTGCGTCCCGACAATCGCGTCCTCCTGCATCAGCACCAGCGTGAGCACGTAGCCGACCAGCACCTCCAGTAATACGAGCAGCGCATACGTGCCCGGCAGTTTCCACTCCGTCGGCTGGTCGAAAGGCGAACGCGCCACGAATCCGACGCCGATCGCCACCGGCAAGAGCAGGACGGCGACCCAGCAAACAATCCACCAGCGTAGCCGTATCAGATCCTTCACGACGATGTGCAGCGTGAGCCTCATGGTTGTTTCTCCTCCGTCGCGAGCGGAAGCCGCTCGATGGTGATGGTCCGGCGCCAATAGCGCGCGGGCTCGAACGTGACCTTGACCATCGCGCCACCCTCGGGCGCGGACGGGTTTTCCCCGCGCCACTCGGATGAGATGTCGAGGTGACGCAGGGTGAGCTGGAATCCATTCATGGCCGCCTCGCCCGCGTCCGATGCCGGCACAAATTTCATGGTGCCGCCCGGCCGGTCCGCCAGCAGGTAAGCATCGGCGTTACGGTGGACGCGCGCCAGGTTGCCGCGCGAATCGAAGTGCGGCCGGTCCCAGGACGCGAAAGCCTGTCGCTCCTCGAGCAGCATCCGCAACCGGCCGTCGCTCGCCTGCGCGGAGAGCAATCGCACGCGATTCGAGCCCGCGCGAATCTGCGCGCCGGGTTCGAGCGCCATTTCGCCAACGACGCGGGCGCGCCCGTCCGCCAGTAGCAAGTCACCCGTGAATATCGCTGGTCTCGACTGCCACCGTGTGACCACGTCGGCCGGCAGGCTCACTTGCATCTGCCACGGCACGGCGCGAGTACCGCCTTCGCGTTTGACCAACTGCGCCGCCGCGGTCTCGGCCCAGTTAGCGCCACGCCAGAGTGTCACTACGGCGGCAGTGCCATCGTCCCAACGTAATTCGCCGCGTCCGGCGAAGGGCGCGAGAAACGTGTCGGCGCCGGTGGGCTGCGAGAGCGTGACCGTCACTGCGACTGAGTTTTGCGCGAGCAGGATTGCGCTCATCACCACATCTTCGTGGCGGCCGGCGGATACGGTGGCCGAAGGCCAGCCGGGCGGACCCGGTGGCATGATGTTCCACGGCCACGCCACGCGCGTCATCGCGGTCGCGCCCAGCCACAGCGCGACGAGCGCCCAACCGAACCGGTATCGGTGCGACAGATACTGGTGCGCCAGGATCACCGACATCGCGGGGAGGAGCGCGAATTGAACGATAAAATTCCGCGACCGCAGCACATCAAAAACGGGCGCAGGTATGAGCGATGCACTGACGCCATAAGCCGCCGCCACGAAGTACGCGCCAAAGACCGCGATGCTACAGAGGAGAAATTGCCGCAGGTTTGCCGTGAGCGAGCCGAGCGCCATGCCGGGCACGATCACGCACGCCTGCCACATCATCACGTCCCGCGCGGCCGCGACGACGTCTCCAAATGAAAATCCGAAGGCAAGCCAGGCCGGGGTGAGCGCCAGGGCGGGCGCGATGACGAACAACACCGCGGCTGCAATCAGCTTCGCGACGAAGAGCCGGCGTCTTCCAATTGGGCGGCCCTGCCAGAACGCCGTGGTGCTGAGAATCGGATCCTCCAGCGCGAGCGCGCCCGCGAGCAGGTAACCCACGACGAACTGCATCACCATGATCAGTTGCGTCCACGTCGAGAGCGCCATGATCCAATCCACCGCCGTGCGGCCCGCATCGCCGCGAATCGGCAGCGACGCGCTGCGGAAACCCAGCGTCATCACGAGTACGAACACGAGCCACATGGCTGTCGGGATGGCGAAGCGGCGAATGTCCTTGCGCGCGATGTGCCACACTGACTTCACGCCGTCGCCTCCGTCGCCAGTGAGGCGGTTCCGGATCGCGCCAGCGCCATGAAGATTTCGCGCAGCGTCATCGGGTGGGCCACGATGCGGACTTCGCCGAAATGCCCGCGCCAGGCCGCCTCGGTCGGGCCGCCGGCGTACCGCGTTTCCACAAAACGCGTCAGCGCGCCCGCCCGCTCCCATTCCACCCACGCCGGCTGTGGCCTGACCTCCGCGGAAGCGGCCGTGACTTCGACGCGGCGAAACCGGGCCTGCAACGCCTCAGCCGGCTCGCTCAGCCGCAGCCGGCCGCCGTCGATCAGTGCCACGTGGTCGCAGAGCCGCTCGACCTCCTCGATGTCGTGCGAGGACACGAGCACCGTCCACTCCCCGCGTTCCGACACCTCCAATACGCCGCGGATAAACTCGTCGCGGACGACCGCATCGAGTCCGCTGAACGGTTCGTCGAGCACGAGCAGCTTCGGGCGGTAGGCCAGTGAGGACAGCAGAGCCGCCTTCATCAGCATTCCGCGCGAAAGCCGCGACAGCTTCTGGTGCTCGGGCAGCGCGAACCGGGCCAGCAGCGTGCTTTCCAGATCGCGATCCCAGGTCGGATAAAAGGGCCGGCAGTAATTCAGCAGCTGCCGCACCGTCATCCACAACGGCAGTTGCTGGTTTTCGGATACGTATCCGATCTGCGCCAGCTGCCGTTCGCCGAGCTGGCGCGAATCAACATCCATCACGCGCGCCGTGCCGGTCGTGGGGGCCAGCAGGTTCATCAGGACCTTGATCGTCGTGCTCTTGCCTGCGCCGTTGGGCCCGAGCAGCGCGAACACGCTGCCGGTGGGCACCGCAAGATTCAGGTCATGGACCGCCTCCATGCGTCCGAACCGCCGCGTGAGATGTTGGGTTTCGATGATGTTCATGGGGTAAAAGTTCCTGCGTGTGGCCGGCAGCGGTCGCCGCCGATGTCATCTATTAGATGACATTCCCGAAAACTCCCCCTCTGGGAGACGAAGCGAATGTCATCTAATAGATGACAACGGGTTCTGGCGTACCAGCGGTCCGCGGGGCGTGGTCGGAGGGAGAGTGGGTTCATTTGCCGCCGAGTTTTTTCCAGTGCGCGGCGACGGCGGCCTGCACATCCTCGAGGTCGAGCCCGAGCTTCTTGGCCTCCACGATCAGCCACTCGAGCTCCGCCCCGAGCAACTCCGTGCGCTCCTTGCGGCCGCCCAACTCGCGGGGCGCGACCACGCTGCCAACGGCCGGCGTGGTGATCAAAACTCCCTGGCCAACCAGGGCCGCGACGACCTTGTGCGCGGTGTTGGGATTGATCCGCAGCTCCTGGCTGAGCACGCGCACGGAGGGAAACTTGTCGCCCGGCCGCAGCTGCCCGATCACCACCGCCTTCTTCACCGCGAAGAGAATCTGCTCCGCCACGGGCAGCCCGGGTTTGAGTTCGGCGGAGAACGGAAGCATGCTGTCCTATGTGCACTAGGACAGATAGAACACAAGCCGAATTTGAGAAAAACCTTCCCTCCCCCGGCCCCAACCGTCACAAACACTTTTGGTGGGCACGTCCAAGCGCATCGGTCCGGCGGAGATTGAGGCTGCCATAACGCGGCTGGCGCGAGACATTGCAGTGCGGCACGCCCGGAAGGATGTTCTTCTGCTCGGCATCGCGAATGGCGGCATCGAACTCGCGCAACGACTGGCGCGACAGCTCGCCCATCTCGGCCCGCGGGCCAAAGCCGGGACGCTCGATGTCTCGTTTCACCGCGACGACATTGGACGCCATCCCATTCCGAAGGAATTCGCGCCCACACATATTCCGGGCGATGTCCACGGCGCCACCATCGTTCTCGTCGACAGCGTGCTGTTCTCCGGTCGCACGATCAAGGCGGCGCTCGACGAACTTTTCGATCACGGGCGGCCGGCCAAGGTTGAACTCGCCGTGCTCGTCGATCGTGGGGGCCGCCGACTGCCGCTGTCCGCCGATTACGTCGGATTCAACCTCCCCATCGGCGACGCCGAAAAGGTCGTGGTGAATCTCGATCCAAAAAAGATGAAAAACGACTCCATTCGTATCAAGCCAACGAGTCCGGCCGACCGGTCGCCGGCCTAAGCCCAAAATTCCGCCATGCCCTGGCACCGCCGCCACCTCATCACGCTCGAGGAACTTTCGCTCGACGAAATCGAGCAGGTCCACGCCACCGCCGTGGCGTTCAAGCGCACACTGAAGCGCACGGTCAAGAAGGTGCCGGCGCTCCGGGGCAAGACGATCGTCAACCTGTTCCTCGAGCCGAGCACGCGCACGCGCATGGCGTTCGAGATGGCGGCGAAACGACTCAGCGCGGACGTGATCGGGTTCGACGCCGCGAACTCGAGCACGACCAAGGGCGAGACGCTGCGCGACACGGCGCAGAACATCCAGGCCCTCCAGGCCGACATGATCGTGCTGCGCCACTCCGCCGCCGGCTCCCCCCTCTATTTGTCGCGCATCCTCAACATTCCGGTGATCAACGCCGGCGACGGTGCGCACGAGCATCCCTCGCAGGGGCTGCTCGACACGTTCACAATGAAGGAGCACCTCGGCTCGCTGCGCGGGCGGAAGGTCGTGATTCTGGGCGACATTCTCTTCAGCCGGGTCGCGCGCTCGAACATCCATGCGCTCACCAAAATGGGCGCGAACGTCACTCTCGTCGGACCGTCGACGCTGGTTCCACACTGGTTCACGCACCTTGGCGTCAAGGTTTCGCACGATCTCAAGTCTGCGCTCGCCGATGCGGAAGTGGTCATGCTGCTGCGAATACAGCATGAGCGCCAGGCCGCGGGACTTTTCCCGTCGCTCAGCGAATACACGAGCATGTTCGGTCTGAACAAGACCCGCGCGTCGTGGCTGAACCCGAAGGCGATCATCATGCACCCGGGCCCGATCAACCGCGGCGTTGAAATCGACAGCGAACTCGCCGACGGCGCCCGCAGCGTGATCCTCGAACAGGTGACCAACGGCATCGCGGTGCGGATGGCGGTGCTCTACCTCTGTGCCGGCGGCCAGCCCGAAAACGTCACGCCGGTCGAATAACCAATTTCATGTCCTCGCTCTGGATTCGCAACGCCCGCGTGATTGATCCCGCCGCCCGGCGCGACGACGCCGGCGACATCTTCATCGAGAACGGCAAATTCGTGCCCACTCTCTCGACCGCCGCGCGCAAACGCGCGCGGCAGATCGACGCCCGCGGCCTCGTCGCGTGTCCCGGGCTCGTCGATGTACACGTGCATTTCCGCGAACCCGGCCAGACGCACAAGGAGTCGATCGCGACGGGCTCGCGCGCCGCGGCGGCGGGCGGGTTCACCACGGTGGTCTGCATGCCGAACACCACACCCGTCGCCGACAACGCCGGCACGATCCAATACATGAAGGACGTGATCACGCGCGACGCGGTCGTGAAGGTATTTCCGACCGGTTGCATCACGGTCGGGATGAAGGGCCAGGCGCTGGCGCCCATCGGATCGCTCAAGCGCGCCGGCGTCGTCGCGATCACCGACGACGGCGACTGCGTGCAGAGCAACGATCTGATGCGACGGGCGGTCGAATACGCGAAGATGTTCGAGCTGCCGGTCATGGACCACTGCCAGGATCAGTCGATGACCCAGGGCGCGGTGATGAACGAGGGGGTGATGTCGACCCGGCTCGGGTTGCGCGGCTGGCCGAACGCGGCCGAGGATCTCATCGTCGCCCGCAACGTAATTCTTTCCGAATACACGGGCGCGCACATCCACCTCCAGCACATTTCGTCGCGCTTTTCCGTCGACGTCATCCGGCGCGCCAAGGCACGGAAGGCGCGGATCACCGCCGAGGCAACGCCGCACCATATCGCGCTGACGGATGATGCGCTCGGCACCTACGACACGAACTTCAAGATGAACCCGCCGCTGCGCACGGAGGAGGACCGGCGCTCGCTGATTGAAGGACTGCGCGACGGCACGATCGACATCATCGCCACGGATCACGCCCCGCACAACGAATCGGAAAAGGATCGCGAGTTCGATTTCGCGCCGAACGGGATCCTCGGACTCGAAACCGCGCTGGCGGTGACGCTCGAAATCCTCGTGCGCCAGAACAAATTCAAACTGCCGAAGGTGATCGACTTGATGACGCGGCGGCCGGCGAAGCTGATCAACCTGGCCGCGGGAACGCTCGCGCCCGGAGCGGCGGCCGATGTGTGTCTCTTCGATCCCGACGAGACTTGGAAATACGACGCCAAGTCAGGTGAGAGCAAGTCGAGCAACTCGCCGTGGCACGGAAAGACGCTAACCGGCCGGGTGAAGACGACGATTGTCAACGGCCGGGTCGTTTTCGACGGCCGACGGATCGTGGTTTGATTCCCTGGGAGCGCGGGCATCCTGCCCGCGTTTGCCGCCCGAAAGTGCTGCGGCTTCCCCGTTCGACAAGCTCAGGGCCCCGAGCCCGTCGAGGGGCAGCCGCAGATGGGATCGAAAGTCCGCTCGAATGTCCCTGCGCAGTGCTTGCCCTGAGCCTGTCGAAGGGATGCCGCAGCCACTCCGGACAAGTCGTTTCATCGTCCGGATTATCCAAGAGAGTGAGCCCGAAGAGTGGGCGGGCGAGACGCCCGCGCTCCCAGGGTCCGATCTCGCAGCCGACGTCAGGAGGCTGGTCAGGGCGCCATCGTTGGCATTGCGCGAGTCTCTTTTTTCCGCCGCACTGGAGCTCCATGTCCGCACTTCTCTACATCGTGGCTGCGTTCGAGCTGGCGATGATTGTGACGGGGTTGGTGCTGCTCTGGCGGGTGCATTCGAGCCCGACCGCGCGACTGTATTGTATATCCTCCCCGCTCGATCCCTGGAGCGCACCGGTCTCCCATTTCCTGCTGTTCGTCGGCTACGTTTTTCTTGGCACGATGATCGTGGCGGTGGTGGCGCAACTGATCGGTCGCGGGCTGCCGCTCACCGGTGACGCGCTCAAGATTTTCAACGGCGCCGCCGGACAGTTTGGGATGATCGCGGGAGTGGCGGCGTATCATTTTGGCGTGGAACGCGTCCGGTCTTGCACCAACCCGGCGACCTCCGGCGTCCTCCGGTCCGGTGTTATTACGTTCCTAATCTCGCTGCCCGTCCTCGCCGCTGCGAGTTACGCATGGAAAGTTTTCCTGCGCCTGTCCGGGCTGCCCGACGAAGCCCAGGACCTGATCCGGATGTTCGCTCAGGCGGAGTCCGCCTGGCTGGTCGTGGGGATGACGCTGCTCGCCGTCGTCGTGGCGCCGATTGCGGAGGAACTCGTGTTTCGCGCCGGACTGTATCGGTATTTCCGAACCCGGATGCCGCGCAGCATCGCGCTCGTCGCACCGGCGCTTTTTTTCGCCGTGCTGCACGTCGACTGGCCGACGATGGACGGGATCGCGAGCGTCGGCCCGCTGGTGGCTCTCGCCATCGTTTATTCCATCGCGTACGAACGCACCGGTTCGATCGCGACGACGATCGTCGCGCATGCGCTCTTCAATCTGAACACGATTGTGATGATTCTCTCCGGCGTCGGCGTCTGAGTCTTCATTCCCGTGCATCCCTTCGCCCGCCGCGCCGCCGCTTCCGTGTCCCGCCTCGGCGAGGAGCGGCTGATTGCGGCGATTCGCCGCTGGCTGGGCAGTGCCTCGCCCCGCGCGCCGTTTGGCATTGGCGACGACTGCGCGGTCCTCCCCGGCGGGCGCGGCCGGCAGCTCATCACCGTCGATCCCGTCATTTACGGCCGACACTTCGATGATACCGTCGCGCCGCGCGACGTCGGAGCGAAGCTGCTCAAGCGCAATCTCAGCGATCTCGCCGCCATGGGAGGCCGGCCGACCGCCGCAGTGCTGGCGCTGACCCTCGACGCCCGCGTGAGCGTTAAATGGCTGGAACAATTCTATCGCGGACTGGGCGCGTGCGCCCGCCGTTATCGCGTGGCCGTGGTGGGCGGCGACGTCGCCCAGGCCGATGGCGTGGTGGCGGCGAGCCTCACCCTCCTGGGCGCGACCACCGGCCGTCGCGTGTTGACGCGCACCGGCGCGAAGGTGGGCGACTTTATTTACGTCACCGGTTTGCTTGGACGCAGCCTCGCCACGGGCCATCACCATCGGTTCTCACCGCGGCTGAACGAGGGCGCCTGGCTCGCGCGACAGCCGGCGGTGCGCGCCATGATGGATGTGAGTGACGGGCTGGCGAAGGATCTTCACGCGCTCACGCCGTCGCGTGCCATTCCCGCGCTGTCCGCAGCGGCGCTGCCACGGCGCGCGGGCGCCACCATGCGGAATGCGCTCACCGACGGCGAGGATTACGAGCTGGTGTTTGCGGTCGCGGCATCCGCCGATCGCGATGCCTTCGCCCGCACCTGGGGCCGGGCGTTTCCGCGCACGGGGCTGAGCTGCATCGGCCGGTTTGTCCCCGCGGGAAAACTTCCGGCCGACGCGATCAACCTGGCGGAGTTCCACGGCTACGAGCACCTGCGCCGCACGCCGCGTTGACGTGGGAGCAGCACCGCGGCTTTAACGTCGGGCTCTTTTTCCACATTCCATGGACATGGTCGCCCAACTGCGCCGCGGCATCGCGACTTCCTCCGCCGGGGAGACGCGCAGCATGGCGGCGCAATTTGCCGCCAGACTGCCACCGGACACGACCCTGGCGCTGCACGGCACGCTCGGCGTCGGCAAGACGACCTTCGTGCAGGGGCTGGCGCGCGGACTCGGTATCCATGAGGCGGTGACTAGCCCGACGTTCAACATCTTCACCCTGCACCGCGGGCCGACGAACCTGTTGCATCTCGACGCCTACCGGCTCGAGAGCACGCGCGAGGTCGAGGATCTGCTGCTCAGCGACTTCATGGTTTCGCCGTGGTGCCTCGCGGTCGAGTGGCCCGAGAAAATTGCCGACTGGCTGCCCGCGGGCACCCTGCACCTCGAACTCGGCATCACGCCGGATGAGCGGCACACCATCCGGCTGCGCGGTTAATCGTCGCGCACGTCAATGTGATCCTCCGCGACGGGGTGCCGGATGTCGGATCAGCAGCGCAGCGCCACATAGTCGCCGCTGAACGCGACGGCCTTGCGACCGCCGCACGTCAGCGTGGCGCCGACCACGATCCGGGCGCGCCCATAACGGCGCAAGGTGCGCAAAAATTTTTCCACCGTCGGGTCAGGTGGCGCGACGGAGCGCGCCTCGAAATCGCCCGCGATGGGCGACAGATAGCTGATCTGGTTCGACTGAATCACCAGCCGTGCCGCCTGCCCGTCGGCCCGCAACTTGAGGTGCAGCCAGGCCCACGCGGCCAGGATCGCGATCGCGGACGCACTGCCGCCGAACAACGTGGCGCGATGATTGATGTTGGGCGCGAGGGGAGCGACGAGCGTGACGCCGCCCGCATCACTCGCGCGCACCCTCACGCCCATCGCCGCGGAAATCGGAATCTGCCGGTGCAGAAAGGCCTGAACCTCCGCCGGCGTCATCGCGTCAGCCAAAGCGCCGGGACGGATCAGGTCTCGGAGCGTCGTGAATGTTCGTCATCCACCGGAGCCACGGCGGGCTCGGTCCCACCCTCCGGTTCAGCGGCGGGAGGTTCAGCGGGTGATTTCTCCGGTTCGGCCGCCGATGGCTCCGCCGCGCCCGAGTATTCAGCCGGGGGCTCGGACGCCGCCGGTTCCCCGGCCGCAGGCGCGGATTCGGTCGTCGTGGAATTCGCCGATGGCGGTTCACCGGCGGGCTCCGCCGCCGGCGCGGCCGCGGGACTCGCGGGGACCTCCGGAAAGTTCTCCGGATCGTGCTCCTCGGATTCGATTTCTTTTTTGCGCGCTTCGACCATCGGAGGTGGCGCGAACAGCCGGCCATCGATGAACTCGGTCACGTAACCCTCGCGGACCAGCCAGGTGAGATCGTTCTGCATGCGGACCAGCCGCGCGCGGTCATCGATCGAGAGACTCGGTTCCACCTTCGCCGCTTCCGGCGCCGCCGGTGCGGGCGTTTCCGCTCCGGGCTCGGCTGCCGCCGGCGGCTCGGCCGGTTTCGCCGCGACCGGCTGCGCAAGGCCGAGGAATTTCGGCGCGAGCTCGCTCGCCCGAATCATCGGGTTGGCCTCGACGAATGAAATCAACGCCCCGATGGAATCCGCGAACGTCTGGCCCGGGACGCGGAACTTCCGCTTCACGGCGCAAACATACGAGATGCCCTTCGAGCCCTTCTTGAAAATGGTGAAGTGCTCACGGCGGAGGCGGCCACGCAGCGCATTCGCGGTGTCGAGCGGGAAACGCCGCTGGCGTTCCAGGGCGCCCTCGATCGCGCGTCGAATCTCTCCCGGCGGAATGGACTCGAGCAGCTTGCCGTGAAAACGCGCGGTCTCGGCGGTGCGCACGACCTTGTCGCGGGCCTGCGTGAGCAAATAAATGCGCGCATCCTCGAGGGTGTCGAAGGTCGGCGTGGTATCAGGCGCCGGCGCGGGTTTTGCCGCCTCGGGCGCGGCCTCCGCGGCCGGGGCATCGGGAGCCGGCGCGGCAGCGGGAGTCGCCTCGGCGGCGGGAGTCGCCTCGGCGGCCGGAGTCTCCTCGGCGGCCGGAGTCTCCTCGGCGGCCGGAGTCTCCTCGGCGGCCGGAGTCTCCGCGGCGGCCGGAGTCTCCGCGGCGGCCGGGGCCGGTTTC
>JAUSID010000294.1 GCA_030648295.1 Opitutaceae bacterium
TGGGAGCGCGACCGCCCCCGGTCGCTTCAGGGATTGCGACCGGGGGCGGTCGCGCTCCCAGACCGAACAATCGCGTCCGAGGCCGGATGTCCGGGCCGCGGTTTTTGCGAATCGCCGAGAGATGCTGGCACGTCCTTAATCGCGATGACCATGAAACTCATTCCTGCCCTGCTCGCGATGGTTTCGCTTGGCGCGCTGGGGCCGCGGCTCGATGCGGCAACCGCCGCCCGGCCCAACATCATCGTCATCATGGCCGACGACATGGGCGCGGGTGAGCTCGGCGCCTACGGGCATCCCACGCATCGGACGCCGAACCTGGACCAGCTGGCGCGAACCGGCGTGAAGTTCGAGACCGCCTACACGTCGCCGGTGTGTCATCCGACGCGGTTCACGCTGATGACCGGCCAGTATGGCTTCCGAACCGGCGTGCTGAATTTTTCGGGCAAGCGCGGCGGCCCGCCGGTCAAGCACGAGGGCGCCGATGACATCTCGAACCACGTCACCTTCGGCCAGGTGTTGAAGAACGCGGGTTACGCCACGGCACTGGCGGGCAAATGGCAGCTCTCGGGTTCCTACCCGACCGTGGTGCGCGAGGCGGGGTTCGATGAGTTTTGCATCTGGGGATATCGGGAGCACTACTCGGCCGACGACCGCGCAAAGGCGGAGGCGGCTGGGATCAGTTTCCGTTCGCGCTACTGGCACCCGAGCGTTTGCCGGAATGGCCGCTGGGTGCCGACCGGCGCGAACGACTACGGACCCGATATTTTTTCTGATTTCCTGCTCGAGTTCGTCCGGCGGAAACGGGACCAGCCGTTCTTCATTTATTACCCGATGCCGCTGACGCACGGCCCGTGGCTGCCGACTCCGGATTCCTACCAGCCCGGCATGAATCGCGAACGCTCGAATGCCGCGAATTTCCAGGCGAACGTGGAATACACGGACAAGCTCATCGGCCGGCTCTTGCACGCGCTCGAGCAGGCGGGAGTCCGCGAGAACACGCTGATCATCTTCACGGGTGACAACGGCACCGGCGGCGACGGCAAGTCCACCGCGACGGAAAAGGGCGCGCGGGTTCCGCTGATCGTGAACGCGCCGGGACTCATCAAGACGCGCGGCACGACGCTGGCGCTGGCGGATACGTCGGATGTTTTCCCCACCGTGGTCGAGTTCGCGGCTGCGAACGTACCGGCAAAACACGTGGTCGACGGCCGCAGCTTGGCGCCATTCCTGCGCGGTGAGCGCGACACGACGCGCGAGTGGATCTTCGCGTATCAGGCCGACCGGCGGATTCTCCGCACCGAACGCTGGTTGCTGGAGGACAATTCGCCGCGGCATTACGGGAAGCTTATTGATTGCGGTGCGAGTCGCGACGGAACCGGCTATCGCGACGTGACGAACTCGAAGGATACGGAGGTGATCGCGGCACGCGCGTATTTCGATCGACTGCTGGAGAATCTGCCGGCGCCGCTGCTCGACCATGACGGAGCGCCGAACGAGAAGAATGACCCCGAGGCGAAAAGGGCGAAGCGGCAGAAAAAGAAACAGGGTTAGCATGCGTCGAGTGCTTTCGAAAACCCTGAGGACCGCCAGTGCGTGGTTCGTGGCCACGCTGGTCGCCGCCGCGGCCGAGGTGCAGATGAAAGTCGCGCCCGGCTTCGAGGTCACGCGCGTGCATGCGGTCACCCGGGACACGGAAGGCTCCTGGGTTTCGGTCGCGGCGGATTCGCAGGGCCGGTTGTATGCTTCAGATCAATACGGGCCGGTTTACCGGATCACCCCCGTGTCCCGGGCTGGCGGTGCAGCGGCGGTCGCGCGACTGCCAATCCCGATTGGTGGCGTTCATGGGATGACGTGGATCGACGGCAGCCTTTATGCGGTCGTTGGCCAGAAGGCGGCGGCACCAACCGGGCTGTATCGATTGCGCGACACTGATGGCGACGGCGACCTCGACAAGGTGGAACTGCTGAAGCCGCTCGACGGCGATGGCGAGCATGGTCCGCATGCGGTGATCGCGGCGCCGGATGGACGTTCGCTCTACGTCCTGGCGGGCAATGCCACGAAGCTGCCCGAACTCGTGCGTTCGCGGGTGCCGCAACTCTGGGCCGATGACTCGCTGCTGGAACCGCTGCCGGCGCTGATGGGCAGCGAGACGCGCGGCATCCTGCCGGGCGGATGGATTTGCCGCACCGACAGGGAGGGTCGCACGTGGGAACTCGTGTGCGCCGGTTTTCGGAACGCGTACGCGCTTGCGCTCGATGTCCGCGGTGAATTGTTCACCTTCGATTCGGACACCGAATTCGAAATCAACCTGCCATGGTACCGGCCCACGCGCGTGCTGCACGCGGTGAGCGGCGCCGATTTTGGCTGGCGGCGGGGGGCGCTTAAAATCCCCGATGGCGCGCCCGACCTGTGGCCAACGGTACTGCCGATGGGACTCGGATCGCCGACGGCGGTGCTGTCGACGACGACGGCAAAGTTGCCGCAGCCATATCGGGACGCGCTGTGGGTCGCGGATTGGAGCTACGGAAAAATCTTCGCGCTCCGGCTCCAGCCGCGCGGCGCGAGCTACGGCGCGGAACGCGAGGAGATCGTTTCCGGCACGCCGCTACCGGTGACGGCGATGTGTGTGAATCCGCTCGACGGCGCCATCTATTTCACGACCGGCGGCCGGCGGCTTCAGTCGGCGCTGTATCGACTGCGCTGGATCGGCGGGACCGCGGCCGCCTCCGGCCGCTCATTCACGATGGCACCGGATACCGTTCGATTGCCGGATTCGGCAGCCACAGCAACAAGCACGCGACATTCGCTCGAGGCGTTTCACGGCCGCGCCGATCCACCGGCCGTCGACACGGCGTGGTCGTTTCTCGGCTCCCCCGATCCTTCCGTGCGACAGGCAGCGCGCGCGGCAATCGAAAGTCAGCCGCCGGAATCCTGGCGTGACCGCGCGCTGCACGAAAAGCAGCCGCGAATCGCGTTGGCTGCGTTGCTGGCGCTGACCCGGGCGGACGCGCCCAAGTCGCAGTCGCAAGTCCTGTCCGCACTGCGCCGGCTCCACGAGGGCGGGCTCGAGGCCGACCTGCGCGGCGAATGGCTGCGTGTGCTTTCGCTTGCGTTTGCTCGCGGCGGTGAGGTTTCGGCCGACGTCCGCTCGTCGTGGGCGGCGGCGATCACGCCGATGTTTCCGACCGGCCGGCATGAACTCGACGTCGCGATCTTCGAACTCCTGGTGTTCTGCGACGCGCGCGAGGTTGCGGCGAAAGGCGTGGCCGCGTTGCGCGGCGCCGTGACGCGGCAGGCCCAACTCGATTACGCCAAATCACTGCGTGTGCTCCGCGCGACTTGGACACCCGACCTGCGGCGGCAGTTTTTCGAATGGCTCGCCGCGACGACGGCGTGGCGTGGGGGCGGCAGCTTCGCGCGTTTCCTCGACCGGCTGCGCGAGGACGCGCTCAAGGCGGCGCCGGACGAGGAGCGCGCGGGGTTGCGGGGCCTGATTGACGACGCGATCAAGCGCAACGCGGCTCCGGATTATGCGAGCACGGACCGGAAATTTGTCCGCGCGTGGACGACCGACGATCTCGCAATGCTGGCGGAGAAGGACTCGCGGAAGCGGGACGTCGGGCGCGGCCGCGCACTATTCGGCGCGGCGGGTTGTTTTGCCTGCCACACTTTCAACGGGGAGGGCGGGGCACTCGGTCCCGATCTTTCGGCGGCCGCGCGGCAACGCTCGGTCCGCGATCTCATCGAGGCCATCGTCGAGCCGAGCCGCGAAATCAGCGATCAATACGGCACCGTGGCCGTGCGGCTGCGCGACGGGCGGCAGCTGTCGGGACGAATCATCAACCTGACCGAGAAAGGTCTTCAGCTGGCGGAAAATCTCGCCGATCCCTCGAATGTCGCGCGTTTCGACGAGCAGGATATCGTCGCGATCGAACCCTCGAAAGTTTCACTCATGCCGGCCGGGTTGCTGAACGTGTTTTCCGAAGACGAGATTCTCGATCTCCTCGGGTTCATGCGAACTGAGGGAGTGGGGGAGCAAGGGCGAAGGGAATGAGGGAGTGAGGGAATGAGGGAGTGAGGGAGGAGCGAGCGAGGCGCCCCGGATTTTGCCGATGACGATGAAATTCAGAGCCGGCATTCGAGATTGCAGCGGTAGCGGAACGCGTGAGCGTTTCGCCATGTTCCATTCGAACGCGGCGTCTATGCGGCGCGGATTATTTGGGAAAAGCCGAACCCAGCCTGGAACCGGCACTGAGCGGGGGCGATGGGACTGGATCGGATTTCGTAGCAGCCGAGGTAACGAGGCTGGATAATTCGGTCGAGGCGGGCGGGACGCCCGCGCTCCCAGGCGGACGTGCTACCCCGCGAAATTCGCCCGAGCGACGCGCAGCGCGTTTTCGCCGAGAATCTTTCGGATCGTTTCGTCGCTGTGCCCGCGCTGGACCATGCCGACCGTGAACAGCGGCCAGTTCGTCCAAGCCAGGCTCGCCGTCGCGTGCGGCTTCGGCCGGTAATCGTCCGCCGGCCAAAGGTGTTCCCAGCGCGCGCCCGGCAGCGACAGCGGCGAACGGCCGTTGGCGCGCGGTGGAATCTTCGCCCGCTCTTCCGGATCGTAGCGCGAAACGTACGAAATGTCGGGCCCAATGGCCACGTGCTCGGCCCCGAACTTTTTCACCGCATAATCGATGTGATCGAGAAATGCGCCGATGTCGCCGTTCGCGCCGAGGAAACGTGGGATCATGCAGATGCCGATGAGCCCGCCCGTATCACAGATTGCCTTCACGACCGCGTCGGGTTTGCCGCGGAAATGCTTGTACAACCCGGCGCAGGTGGTGTGGCTCGCGACCATCGGTTTCTTCGACGCGTTCGCCGCCTCGTGCGACGTCCTCCAACCGGAGTGCGCGACATCGACGATGACGCCGGCGCGATTCATCTCCGCCACGACGGCATGCCCGAAGTCGCTCAATCCGGCATCGCCCGGCTCGCCCGCGCCGTCGCCGATCAGGTTCCGGCGGTTGTAGGTGAGGTGCATCATCCGGATTCCGAGCTGATGGAACAGCCGGATGAGTTGCAGTTCGTCGCGGGTGTTTTCGAAATGGTGCTTCAGCGGCACGCCGTTGCCCGTGAAATAAAGGCAGCGGCGGTTGTCGCGTTTGGCGGCGACGATGTCGTCGGGCTTCACCGCCTTGAACAAATCGTCGCGCATGTGATCCGTCGCCTGGGTGAAATGGGCGAGCCGCTTCACCAGCCGCATCGGGTCGTTGCCCTCCTCGCCGGTGTTTTGGAAAATGCAGGTGACGCCGGCGGCGCGAAACGCGTCGAGAAATTCCTTGCGCTCGCGGGCGTTGAAGGCACCGCGTGACATCGACATCTCCTCGCGCAGATCGATCAGCTCCTCGTCCGACGCGCCGGACTTCATCGCCGCGGCAATGACCCCGCCATCAATCGCGAATCGCGGCGCGAAGCCGTAACTTTCGAACACGAGCGACTCGTTGTGCAGGCGGAAACCGTGCTCGAGCTGTTTAGGTGTCGGCTTGAGCACGCTCAAGGCAACGTCGCGCGCGCGGGTGATCTGCGGGTTGTCGGTCGCGAACGGGTTGTTCGCCTCGGCGGCGCGAACGTGGATGTTGAACGAAGTCGCGGCGCCAATGAGCGGGAGGCCGGCCAGCGACTTCAGGAACGAGCGGCGGGGGCAGGCGGGGTTCATGCGCGGATGCTCGATCTGCGCGAAACTGTGGTCAACGGGTTTGGCGATCGGACGAAACGCCAATCGAGCAGGAGGTAACCGCGAATGGACACGAATGAACGCGAATTCAGGCGGACCAGAGACAAGAGACCAGAGACCAGAGACCAGAGACCAGAGACCAGAGACCAGAGACCAGAGACCCAATCTTCTTGGACGTGCTCGAGACCGATGAAGGAGCGGCGGCGCCGCCTTCAGTCATTCGCGTCCATTCGCGTTTATTCGCGGTTAAACTCTGATCACTCGCGTTTCGCTTGCAGCGTGCGATCGAAGAAGGCGAACACCTGGCGGTTGACCTCGGGATCCGTGAAACCACCGTGACCGCCGCCTTTCACGATGTACAGGCTGGCGTCGACGCCGGACTCCTTTAGCGCGGAGAAAAATGTCTCGCTCTGTGCCACCGGCACGAGCGGATCGCTGTCACCGTGGACGATCAAAATCGGAGCGTCATCGCGCGTCACGTACATGAGCGGACTCGCGCGCCGGGCCTTGTCCTTGTTTTCCTGCAGCGGGCCTCCGATCAACTTCGCCTCGGGCGAGTCCGGCGCGTTGTGCTTCATCCGGCTCACGGCGGTGCTTTGCGCGTCCATCATGTGCAGCTCCGTGGGTCCGAAGAAATCGACCACGGCCTGCACGCGGCTCGAGACGCCCGCATTTTCGCCGCGGTCGAATTCCTTCACCTCCCCCGTGACGCCGAGCATGGCGACGAGATGTCCGCCCGCCGAGCTGCCCCACACTCCGATGCGGCCGCCGTCGTAACCATTTTCCTTCGCCTGTGCGCGCAGCCAGCGAATCGCAGCCTTGCAGTCTTCGATTTGCGCCGGAAACACGCCGTGGGAGCTGAGACGATAATTGATGCTGGCGACCGCGTAGCCGCGCGTGAGCAGCGGGAGCGCTTGCGTGCGTTCCTTGCTGCCGTTCTGCCAGCCGCCACCATGAATCCACACGACGAGCGGCAAGTCCTTGGCGTTCGCCGGCAGGTACAGGTCGAGTTTCTGGCGTTCGTGTCCACCTTTCACATACGTGATGTCGCGGCGGACCGTGACGCCGGGCGGCAGCGGCGGCATCCCGCCCTTGCCCGGTCCTTTCGTTTTCGGCGCCTCGCCCGCGACGAGCAACGGTGGCAACGTGGTGACCAACGAAAGCGCGAGGAGCGCGAGAAATTTTCGCATGGCGGCAGTGTGGTTGGTCGCGCGCCGCTGGCAATCTCCGTGCGACCGCAGTTCGGCTCGGTTCCAGGGAGCGCGGGCGTCCCGCCCGCAACCAGAAAGTCGATCACCCGTTCGACTGATCTGCGACTCGGCCGTGGCTGCGGCATCCCTTCGACAGGCTCAGGGCAAGCTCTGCCGCAGATCGGATCGAATGTACCTTGGGAACATCCGCGGCTGCCCCTCGACGGGCTCGGGGCCCTGAGCCGATTCGACGAGCTCACGGCCATCGGCTGGTTCGACTGAAAGGCCTTGAGCTTGTCGAAAGGCTTGTCGAGAGGCTTGTCGAACGGGGAAGCCGCAGCCACTTCTGAAGCGGGCCAGAGGCCCGCGCTCCCCGGGGGAAGACAACCTCCGCCGAAAGCCGATCACACCCGCTTCCCCGGCGGCCCGGTATCGCCTCTCCCCCGCTCCGCGATCTTTTCCGCCACCTCACCCGCGAGATGAACCGTCTGCGTCGGAAACGCGAACGACAGTCCGCGCGACTCGACGGCGCGCATGAACGCAAGGTTGATCCGCTGCCGCAGCCGCATGTACTTCTGAAAATCCGGATCCTTCGCAACGTAGACCACCCACAGGTCGAGCGAGGATGCACTGAAGTCGCGAAAAAACACCATCACCGACGTCGGATCCACTTCCGCCTCCGCCAGGATGATTTTCTTCATCTCCTCCACCATCGCGTCCATCTGCTCCGGTTTCGTGTCGTAGGTCAGCCCGATCACCTGCTCGGTCCGCCGCTGGGTGAAACGCGACAGGTTCGTGATCGTTTCCGCGGCGACCGTCTTGTTCGGGATTACCATCAGCGACTTGTCGATCAGCCGGATTCGGGTGGACCGCAGCCCGATGTCCTCCACGCCGCCAACATTTCCGCCGATTCTCACGAACTCGCCGATCTTGAACGGCTGATCGATGGCGACGACGATCGCGCCGAAGAAGTTGGCCAGCGTGTCCTGCGCCGCCAGCGCGAAGGCCAGTCCGCCGATCCCGAGGCCGGTCAGGATCGCCTTCACGTCGTAGCCAAGGCTCTGGACCGTGAGCAGCACGCCCAGCACCAGCAAGGTGGTGAGCACGGACTTCTTGATCCACGGCATGAACGCCGCGATGCCGAGCTGCTTCTCGTGCGCGATCTCGTTGCCGTGTTCCAGCAGCGAGGCGAAGAACCGCCACATCGCCCAGAAGAACACGAGCGAGAAGGCCACGCGGGAACCGTTGCTGATGAAGAAATCCTGCGCCTCCGAAAGCTTGAGCACCTTCAGCGAGGCAAAGATGCCCACGAGCATCACGAACGCGGCGGCCGGCCCCTCCATCGCCGGGAAGAGTTTGTCGTCGAACGTCGTCGTCGTCTTCGCCGCCAGCTTGCGCAACACCACGAACACAATCCCGGTGACGATCCGCCGTGCCAGCAGCGCGATGATGAACAGGAGCGCGCTGATCGCATAATGCGTGGCCGTGTTGCCGCTCGCCCTCACGTCGAACAGCGAGAGGATGGAATCGACGAGCGTCTCGAGAAAATCGGGTTGCTTCGCGGTCTGTCGTGCCGCGACGGTGGCAGCCGCGGCTGCGGCAGTGCGTTCGGCCTCCGTCGCGCCGGGGGTCGTTTCCGGACCCGCGGCGGCATCAGCGGCGAACATGGACGCCGCGCCAAAGGCGAGCGCAAGCGTGACACACAGGACGCGATACAGTCGCTTCATAAGCCGCGAGCACTCAATGATGCCGGCCGGGCTTGTCAAAAAATTTGCCGGCGTATGCTGGGCGCAAATCAGCATTTGAGCGGTTTGGAAGTGCCACTTCAATCCCTGCGGGCGAGACGCCCGCGCTCCCAGGGCAGAAAATCCACTCTACGGACGGACGGTATCCAGATCGTACACCTCGAGCAGTCCGACGCCGTAGCCGCCGTCGGCGCCGCGGAGAACGGCGGTGTAGGCGCCGGGCGGCAGGCTCAATTCGAGCGCGGGCTCTTTCGCGTCCGCGGGCACGAGGTGGAATGGCGACGGCGGTGGCGAGATGGCCGGATGCGGCCGATTCAGCGAACCGGTGCCCCAGTTGTCATTCTCCGCCATCTTTTCGGTGCCACGAAAAACCTCGAGCTTGGGATCCACCAGCGCGTCGGTGACACCGAACGCGCGCAGCGACGGGCCCAGCCCGCGGATCACGACGTTTCGCGGCGTGCCGCCTTCAACCACGAAACCGCAAATCAGCGCGCGCTCGCCCGCCGCGACGTATCCACGATTCGAGACATTGGTGATCACGTTGGGTCTGCCCGGCGTGAGTTCCATCTGCACGGGAAAGTTCCGCAGCGCTATCAACCCGGCTTCACCAAACCAGACCGACGCCGCTGGATTCGACGGCGGCCGCAACAAGTCCGCGATGGTGGAGGGTGACCCGTCGCGCCCCGGGATGTAGATGGCCGGCTCGACCTGCGGCCAGGTATAACGGGTGAAGCCAATCACCTGGACCACGCGCCACGCCCATTCCGGCGCCCCCGTGGCGGCATAATTTCGATTCGTGCCATCGCTCCCGGCCGCGACGCGCAGCGTTGCCACCAGGGGCCGCGTTTCGCGGCCGGCCGCGCGATCGGCGAGATACGCGCGGACCTCGCCGACTTGCGTCGCATCCGCCACGGTGAAAGCGAATGACTCGGGCGGCTGGTTACCGATTGCGCCACCGGCGGCGAAAACCGCGGATTGCGCCCGTCCCACCGTCGCCAGCAACGCGGCGGTCAGCGCGAGCGTGGCCGACGGCACGAAGGTGCTGAGGAAGCGGGAGAAAGTGGGCATTCGGATTGGAGGAGACCCCCCAAGGTATTCGATTTCGCCGCAACGTCGAGAGCGGTCACTACGTGCGCACGGACGAAGGGCCAGGGGCAAAGGGCTTGGAGACAAGGGCAAAGCGCGAAGTGCGGAACGCACATCGAACGATGTACGGCGTGGTGGGTTTCGAATCTTTCCTGGGAGCGCGGGCGTCTCGCCCGCAACGCGTTAGCCCGCATTTTTCACCCTTGAAATGGTCTTCACCCGTGTCTGACCGCCAACCTCCCAATGTTCCGGCGAGCGCCCCGCGTTCATGCGGGCTAAATGCAAAATGCGCCGGAGGCGCACAAGCCGCCGCGGTTTACCCGCCTGCGGCGGGTTTTGCCCTTAGCCGGGAAATCG
>JAUSID010000021.1 GCA_030648295.1 Opitutaceae bacterium
TGATTGGGGCATTGATGAGGCGTGGTCGCAGCCTTTCAGGCCGCGTCGCTGACCCCATATTACCCCAGGCCGTTGGCCTGGGCTAAGGAATTCTCGCGCCGTTGGCGCTGGAAATTGGCCAAACTCCAGGCTGCGGCTTCCAGCCGCAGATCCGATCGGACGCCCGTTTCGAATGTCCTTCCGACTGCGCCGACCAAGCGCGACGAAGCGATCGACTGCAATCGATCGCACCATCTGCGGCTGGAAGCCGCAGCCACAGGGCGCTGGCGCTCGTCGCTACTCCAGCGGATTCGAACCGAACCCAAAACTCAAAACCCAGAACTCAGAACCGCTCATCGTCAGACCAGCCCCCACGGGCCGCGCATCGAGCGGTGGCGCATCCGATCCGCCATCGGATCGTCGATGAACGACTCGCGGGCCGGATCCCAGCGGAGCTTGCGGCCGAGCTGCATCGCGATGTTGCCAAGGTTGCACACCGTGGTCGTCCGATGGCCGATCTCCAAATCTGAGATCGGCTTGGTCCGCGTGCGCACGGCGTTCAGGAAGTTGTCGTGGTGATTCGTACTCACGGTGAGCTTCACCGCGCCCTTCCCTGCCTGCGCCGTGATCTCCTTCAGAAAATCCGGGTTCGAGGCGTGATTGGCCGAGCGCGACACATCCACCCAGCCGCGCTCGCCGAAGTACCGCACGTTGCCGTCGCCGACGCCATCGTAGCGCGTGTGACAACGCAGCGTCACGCCGTTCGCGTACTTGCAGGTGAAGTCGACTTTCGTCGCGGTCGAGAAAAGTCCCGTGGTCGGAAACTCGCCCTTGCCCTCGACCTCGACCGGTCCGCTGTCATCCGCCCCAAGCGCCCACTGCGCGATGTCGATGTAGTGCACGCCCCAGTTCGTCACCTGGCCCGCGGCGTAATTCAGGTTGAAACGGAAATTGTAGTGGCAGCCCTGCCGGTTGAACGGGACGAACGGCGCGGGCCCGAGCCACATCTCCCAATCCAATCCCTCCGGCACCGGCTCCGCTTTCCAGGTCCCGGTCGTGTATTTGTTGTTCGCCGGGATCAATACCTCGATGTGCTGGAGTTTCCCGAGTCCACCGTTGCGGATGAACTCGGCCGTGTCGTGGAACCGTTTCGTCGATCGCTGCTGCGTGCCGGTCTGCCCGACGCGCTGGTGCCGGCGCAACGCATTCACCAGTTCGCGGCCCTCGGTGATGGTGAGCGTGAGCGGCTTCTCCACGTAAACGTCCTTGCCCGCCCGAATCGCGTGGATCGCGGCCAGCGCATGCCAGTGGTCGGGCGTGCAAACCCACACGAGATCGATGTCGGGCCGCGCGAGCATCTCGCGGAAATCATTATAGGCGGCGCAGTCCTTGCCCGCATAACCGGCGTCGACCTTGTTCTTCGCAAAATCGCGATGCCGGCGGTCCACGTCGGAGACGGCGCGGATCCGCACCTCGGGAAATCCCAGCAGCGTGTCGAGGTGCCCTTGCGCGATATTGCCGACACCGATGAAACCGACGCCGAGCTGCTTGCTGGGCGCATTCTGGCCAAACAGCCGCGACGGCAGAATCATGGGCGCGACGGCGAGTGCGGACGCGGCAGCACCCGTCTTTAGAAAGTCACGACGGCTGAAAAGGGAGGAGGCGATCTGGTTCATGGCGGGATCAGCTGCGGGCGTTGAGGCGTTCGAGGGCACGGCCGGCCGCTTCGCGCGCCGCGGCGGGTTCAGCGGGATTTTTTTGAATCGCGGCGAGGGCCGGGACGGCGGCGCGATCACCACGCAGCGCGATGCTGCCGATGAGTCCGATTTTCGGCGGACCGCCCAGCTGGCCAAGCGCCGCGCGGAACGCTTCGTCGACCGCGGGCTCGGCGATCGGTTCGAGCGCATAACGCGCGTTGTCGGCCGTCTTCGGCTGGTGGAGCCGTGGCGCGAGCGCCGCGACTGTCTTGGCACCACCGATCAGGGCGAGCATCTCGCCGATGAACCGGGCGCCGACGTCGGTGCAGCCGGGCCGTTCCAGCGCAGCGAGCAGCTTCGTCTCGAAGCCAGGCCGCTGCGCCGGCTCGGCGTTCATCACGATGCTGCGGACGGTCGACGCGAAGCTGCGATCGCTGCCGTGCTCGAGCTTGGAGATTTCAGTCCACGGATCCGGAGTGGCGACGAAGGACTCTTCGTATTGGCGAAACGGGTCCGATGTATTCGAACCGCTTTTACGCGAGGGACGGGAGGATTTTTCAGCCATGGCGGGAGGGGGCGGGAGAACGGACGGCCCGACGCTGTCCACGTGTACGCCGGATTTCCAGCAGAAGAACGCCGGCATCCGCCACCTGAAGCGTCACTGCACGGGTGAAGACCCTTGCCTTATCCATCACGATAGTTCCGTCGCTCGACCTCGTGGTCTGGAAACTCGGCGGCCGAGACAGCCAGTATTCGCCGCGCGACACCGGGCTGCCGGTTCATCCGGAGGCCGCGCGCTTGGCCCGGCCGCGCGAAGGTTGGAAGGAAACCGTCAGCGTGGAAACGGCGCGGGCCGGGACGCTGGAACGAGTGCTCAAGGCGTTGGAAACGCGGTGACGTAATGCGGCGCAGCCCCTCGGCAGGCTCGGGGCCTCGAGCCGGTTCGGCATGCTCACGACCATCGGATGGCTCGAGTGAAAGGCGGCCTTGAGCTTGTCGAAAGGCTTGTCGAGACGGCCGTGACCGAAGTGGCGCATATTTTCGATTGATGCGCCGCGGAGCAGGGAGCAGGAACAAACCGCCGGATTGCCACGAGCCGGAGATTTGCGCGGCGACTGGGAGCGCGACCGCCCTCGGTCGATTTGAGATCGTTGCGACCGGGGCGGTCGCGCTCCCAGCGGGCGGGACGCCCGCGTCCCAGGAAATCGCCGCGCGCCGCACGCGCATGATGGCGAACTCGTTGCGGTCCTGCGCATTTATTTGGGATTTGTGCGCGTATTTTGTGCGCGAACGCACAATGACTCGACCGGCCGAAAAATTTCACGCCTATCAGTTGAGCACGCTTGCCATCCGGCCGACCACTACACCACAACTTCTCCTTTCCCCGATGAATGCAGCCCCCGTTTCCAGCCGGACGTTCCTAAAAGCGACGTCGAGCGCGGGGACTGCGGATCGGCTTCGGCCCGCGACGAGGTCATCGCGTCGAGGTTCGGGCCTATGAACTCCTCCACTTCAACTTCTCCTCAGCCTGTAATGAACGAAACCTCCGCTACCACTGGTGTTGTTGTCACGCCCGTCTCACGCTGCGAATATACCGCGGCGTTCCTGCTGCTCCGGCTCTTCCTTGGGCTGCGCACGCTGATTGAAGCGATCCACAAGTTCGAAAGCTCGGGCACGTACTCGACCGCGAACTACACCAAGAACATGACGCGCATGGCCGAGGGCATCACCGGCGCGTCATTCCTCCCGCTGTGGGCGACCAAGCCCTACGCGCTGGTGCTGGGCTACGTGCTCGCAATCCTCGGCACGGCGCTGCTGCTCGGCGTCAAGACCCGCACCACGCTGATCCTGTCCGGCCTCGTGTACCTCTCGCTGTCGTTCGGTCTGATGACGGTGCAGGAAAGCGAAGGCGTCGCCTGGCTCGGCATGTACGTGCTGATGTTCGTCGTCGCCCTCGTCCTGGTCCGCAACGATCGCTTCTCGGTCTGGCCCGACAAATTCAACTGAGCGTCCGCAATCCCGCAACTTTCGTCCCCGTCATTTCGCGCGAACGCAGCATCCCGGCCCCCGCACGGTGCGTCTTTACGGATTAGAGATGCCGTTCGCTGCCCGCCGCCTTCGCTGCCGGTCGCGCCATCAATGACAGAATAAGTTACCATGCCTGATTCTCTCCCTGCTTCCCCGCTCACCCGCCGCGATTTCCTGAGCACCAGCGCCAAGCTCGGCGCCGTGCTGGCGGCCGCGCCGTATATCGCGCGCGGCGCCGCGGGCAAATCCGACACCGTCAACGTCGCGCTGATCGGCTGCGGCGAACAAGGCCGCGTGCTGACCAACGCCGCGTTGAAGATTCCCGGCCTGCGCTTCAAGGCCGTGTGTGATATCTGGTCCTACAACCGCGGCATCGGCGAGCGGCTACTCAAGAAGTTCAGCCATGACCCGAAACCGTTCGAGGACTACCGGGAGATGCTGCAATCGGTGCCGGACATCGACGCCGTGATCGTGGCGACGCCCGACTTCATGCACGCGGAGCACACGAACGCGGCGTTGAAGGCCGGCAAGCACGTCTACTGCGAGAAGCTGATGGCAAACACGGTCGAGAACTGCCGCTCGATGGTGCGCACGGCGAAGGAGACGGGCAAGCTGCTCCAAATCGGCCACCAGCGGCGCAGCAACCCGCGTTATCTGCACGCCCGCGACAAGATTGTCCGCGAGGCCCGGATGCTCGGCCGGATCACCAACATCACGGGCCAGTGGCATCGCTCGGTGTCCGACGATCTCGGCTTCCCGGCCAACCAGGTCATGCCGGCGGCGAAACTGGCCCAGTGGGGCTACGCCAACATGCACGAGTTCCGGAATTGGCGCTGGTTCAAGAAATACGCCGGCGGCCCCATCTCGGATCTCGGTGCGCACCAAATCGACGTCTACAACTGGATGCTCGGCGCGAATCCCCGCTCGATCATCGCGGCGGGCGGCGCCGACTACTACAAGACGCACGAGTGGTACGACAACGCCTTCGCGATTTATGAGTTTCCGACCAAGGACGGACTCGTGCGCGCGACCTACCAGGTGCTCACAACCACGAGCGCGGGCGGCGGCTATCACGAATACTTCATGGGCGACGAAGGGGCATTGAAGCTCTCTGAGAATCCCAAGTTCACGAAGCTCTACCGCGAGGCGCGCGCCCCCGAATGGGACGACTGGGTCGCCAAGGGCTATATCCAGAAGCCCGGCAGCGGCGAAGGAGCACCCGCGCCGGTCAAGCCCTGGGAAAAGCCGGGCGTCAAGAAGCTCGGCGGTCCGTCCAAGGCGGCCACCGTCGACGTGCGCGAAACCGCGCAACTTTCAGCTTGGGACATGCCCATCGTCCTCGACAAAGCCATTCACCAGCCGCACCTCGAAAACTTTTTCGATGCCGTGCGGAACGGCACCCCGCTCAACTGCCCGGGCGAGAGTGCATTTGCGAGCGCGGTCACCGTCCTAGGGGTGAATCAGGCCATCGCGGCGAAGAAAATGTTGAATTTCGCGCCGGAAGACTTCGTCGCATAAGTATCACCGTTTCTTCGGACCGTTCGGAGCGGACTGCTTTTCCTTGCGGCCCGAATCGCGGCCGTCCATCACCCTACGTTTTGCCAACATGCTTAATCGCACCCTCACCCTCCTCCTGACCGCCCTGGTCGTTGCGCCGCTGGCCAACGCCGCGGACAAAGTGCCGCTGAAACTGGAACTGCCGCGCCCGCTCTTCGCGGGAACGCCGCGTCCGATTCAGCTTCCCAACCTGGAGCCGGCTCGCGCCGGCAAGCGCCCGGACTTCATGGTTCCGGCCGGAACCTCCCTTCTCTCGAAGGGAAAGAAGGTCACCAGCAGCGATTCATTGCCTGTCATCGGCGAGCTGACGTTCGTCACCGATGGTGACAAGACCGGCACCGATGGCACTTACGTCGAGCTCGGGCCCAACCCGCAATGGGTTCAGGTCGATCTCGGCTCCTCGGCGAAGGTCGCCGCGGTCGTGGTTTGGCACTTCCACTCGCAAGCACGCGTGTATCACGACGTCGTCGTGCAGATCTCGGATGACGCGGAATTCAAGAAGGGCGTCAAGACGGTCTACAACAACGATGACGACAACTCGTCGAAGCTCGGCAAGGGCAGCGACAAGGCGTACATCGAGGATTACCAGGGCCGCATCATCGACGGCAAAGGCGCGACCGGCCGCTATGTCCGGCTCAACAGCAACGGCAACACCTCGGACGAGCTGAACCACTACTGCGAAGTCGAAGTGTTCGGCACGCCGGCGAAGTAAGCCGCAAGAAAATCATTTCCCCCCGCGCCGGCCAAGATGGCCGGCGTTTTTTTCGCCCTGGGAGCGCGGGCGTCCTCGCCCGCAACTCCGATGAATACTCAAATCATGGGTGAAGCAGAACAGGCGAATTTTTCAGCGACATGATTGCAGCTGACTTTGCGGGCGGGACGCCCGCGCTCCCAAGACGGAGAAGTTCCGACGCATGAACGCTCGGTACAACACTTGCGGCCGGGACGGCCGTGCCACTCTTGTCCGGCTCGCAGGGGTGGCCGCAATGCGAGCGCTGCTTGTGTGACAGCGGTTCCCCCGCCTATCCTCCGCCTCATGGTTGTTCTCGTGCGCCGCTGGTGGCCCCTCGTGTTGATCACGCTGGCGGCGTTCTGGCTTCGCACCCACGACCTTGCGCGGCGGCCAATGCACGCCGACGAGGCGAACAATGCGGTGATGACGGGCGAACTGCTCGAAAGCGGCCGGTATGCCTTCGATCCGAGCGATCACCACGGGCCCACCCTCTACTACGCCGCCCTTCCGGTGGCATGGATCCGCGGTGAGAAATCGCTCGCGCAGCTAAGTGAAGTTTCGGTGCGACTGGTGCCTGCGATTTTCGGCACCCTCGGCGTGATCCTGCTTGCCGTTTTTGCGCGTGGCCTCACGTCCGGCGATGGCGCGTCGCGGAAACTGGCGCCGAGCGATGGCGAGGCGGAAGACGCCGGCGTACCGTGGGCGGCGATGGCCGCGGCGGCGTTCATGGCCGTGTCGCCACCGGCCGTGTATTACAGCCGGTATTACATCCAGGAAACCCTTCTGGTGACGTTCACGCTCGCGACGCTGGTGTGCGCGCAGCAGTGGTGGCGGCGGCAGCAAACGAGTTGGGCGATCGGCACCGGAATTTGCATCGGACTGATGCAGGCCACGAAAGCGAGTGCGCCGCTTTTTCTCGTGCTCGCAGCGGCAGCCATCGTCGTCGCGATCCGGCTTCGGCCGCGCACCGAAGAGTCGGTCGGTGGCCCGCGCACCGATTCGGCCGGTCGGCGGTCCGGGTGGCGGGCGGCTGGTGTCGCAGCGCTCGCCGCGGTTATCACCGCATTGCTTCTCTACTCGTCTTTCGGCACCAATCCCAGGGGCATCGTCGATGCCCTCGGCGTCTACCTGCATGCGGCGACACGGTTCGGCGGCGACGCCGCGCCGACCGGCCACGAGCACCCGTGGTGGTACTACCTGCGGTTGTTCGGCTGGTTTCGCGCCGGCGGACTCGTCTGGCATCAAGTCGCTTTCTCCGGGCTCGCCGTCATCGGGTTCGTCGTGGCCGCGGTGCGCGTCCTGCGACGGCGGACGATCACCGCGCCGCCAGACACCACCTTCATTTCCGGCGTCGCGCTCTA
Source organism: Opitutaceae bacterium (assembly GCA_030648295.1). Classification (GTDB taxonomy): domain Bacteria; phylum Verrucomicrobiota; class Verrucomicrobiia; order Opitutales; family Opitutaceae; genus ER46. The sequence continues at coordinate 7,356 of JAUSID010000021.1, forward strand.
CACGCTGCTGGTCGTCGCGGTGTACTCATGGTTCGCGTACAAAACCCCGTGGCACGTCGTGCACTTCGTGCCGGGGCTCGCGCTGCTCACGGCTGCGGCGCTCGCGGCGGTCAGCAACCTCGACACCGGTAAGTTCGTGGCCATCGCTTTTGCCCTCGTGACGCTCGGCACCATGTATCAGCAAACCGGACGCGTCGCATTCCTCCGACCCGCGGATGCGCGCAATCCGTACGCCTACGTGCACAGTTCGGCCGACGTGCTGAAATTTCGCCCGCTCGCCAAGGCGGCGCTCGCGCGTGCTCCCGATCAACCGGTGCACGTCATCATCGAGCGACGGGAATACTGGCCGCTGCCGTGGTATTTTCGCGGGCTGCCGAACGTTGGTTATTGGCCCGAAGTGCCCGCTGACTGCGATGGCGCACTCGTGATTGCGTCCCAAACCACCGCGGAGGCGGTGCGGGCGCGGCTGCGGGGCAGGTACCGCGAGTCCTTTCTTGGCCTGCGGCCGGATTTCGTCTGCATCATCTTCACCCCGCTCGAAGGGACTGAGGGAGGAAGGGAATGAGGGATGAGGGACAAACCAACGCCGCACAGATGACAACAGAACACCGCAGCCTCTCGGACCCTAACGTGCTCACGCCGCAGCTCTCCCTCGTCGTTCCGGTTTACAATGAAGCTGGCAACATCCTGCCGCTGGTGGAACGCGCCATTCCGGTCTTCACCGCGCTGAACCGCCCGTTCGAAATCATCCTCGTCAACGACGGCAGCACCGACAGCACCGCGGCGGAAATCGCCGAAGCGGCCGCGCGCTGGCCGCAGGTGCGCGAACTGCCGATGCCGCAAAACTCCGGCCAGGCGATCGCGCTGCTCACCGGCCTGAACGCGGCCCGGGGCGATTACCTGTTCATGATGGATGGCGACGGCCAGAACGATCCGCGCGACTTTCCCGCCCTGCTCGAGTTGGTCGAAACCGGATCGGTCGACATGGCGTGCGGCTGGCGCGTCGATCGGCACGACACGACGCTGCGGCGGATCATGTCGCGAGTCGCGAACGTCGTTCGCGGCGCGGTGCTGAAGGACGGCGTCCACGATGCGGGTTGTCAGCTGCGCGTCATGCGGCGCGGCGTGCGCGAGGCATTCTTCCCGATGGAGCTGATGCAGAGTTTCATTCCGGCGCTCGCGGTCGCGGCCGGATTTCGCGTCGGCGAACGCCCCGTGCGTCATCATGCGCGTGAACATGGCGAATCGAAATACGGGCTCGGCCGGCTCTGGTGGCGGCCGGCGGCGGCGATGCTCAAGCTGAAATGGCGAATCTGGCGCGGGAAAACGCCGAAGCCCGCGAGTGCGCACCGCCAATGATTTCGCCGCGTTTATGGTTTTGGGTTTCGCGTTTCGAGTTCCGCGTTTCGGTTCTGCTCTGATAACCCAAAACTCAGAACTCAGAACCGAAACTCAGAACCCAGAACTCAAAACCCAAAACTCAGAACCAGAATCGAAGTGGACCCAGCGACTTTTCACCACGAGGCGATGACGACGCATTTCGCGATCATCATCGCGGGCCAGGAGCGCGAGTATGCACGGCAGGCGGCCGATGCGGCGTTTCGCGAGCTCGATCGGCTGGAGAACGAGCTGAGCCGGTTCATCGAATCGAGCGACATTTCGCGCGCCAACCGGCTGGCGCGTGGCGAATCGGCCGCGATCGGGCACGACGCGCTCGAGTGCCTCCTGATTGCCGCCGACGTTTCGATCGCGACCGGCCGGGCATTTGATCCCGCGTATGCGTCGCAGCGACCCGACGAGCTGGCGATGGATGCACCACCGTTCACGTTGGACCCCAACGCGCACACGATCACGTCGCTGGCGCTCAAGCTCCGGCTCGACCTTGGCGCGGTTGGCAAAGGTTATGCGCTCGACCGGATGGCCGACACGCTGCGCGAGTGGGAAATCGCGTCCGCCTACCTCAATAGCGGCGACAGCACCGTCCTCGCGCTCGAACCGCCGCCCGGCGAGCCCGGCTGGTATACGGGCGTAGGCGAAGGCCGCGCCTATCGGACGGTTCCGATCACGAATGCGGCGTTGAGCGGCTCCGGCATCGCGGTGAAAGGCCGGCACTTGATCGATCCGCGAACCGGCTCGCCGGCGGCGCGGGTGACGCGGACCTGGGCGCTGGCACCGACCGCGGCGCAGTCGGACGCGCTCTCGACTGCATTCTTCATCATGACCGAGGCGGAGATCGCGGGGTTGTGCTCCGCGCATCGCGCCATTGGCGCGGCATTGGTCGCCCCGGGCGACAAACTGATCGTCCATGGCGCATTGCGCGATCTCGTCGCGGCGGCAGATGCGACGTGAAGGATGCAATCCGAAGCCGGGCAGCATCCTCCGTAAGTGGCTGCGGCATCCTGCCGCAGATGGAATCGGTTGCGCCAAATAGAGCAGGGACAAGTCGCCTCTCTTCACATTTGCCGGCGAAACCTTGTTCGACGATTCATCGCCGGTCGCGTGCGGCAGGAACCCAACCGTTCACTGGCATCCGGCCGGAGGACCGATCCATCTGCGGCTGGAAGCCGCAGCCACTTTCGAGTGTAGCCGCGAGCGCCAGCGAGTGGACGTTCGTCGGCTTGCCCGTTCGAATCGGCTCAGGCCCCCGTCCCGGGTTGAGGGGCTGGCGCTCACCGCCACAGGCAGAGTCCATGCGACAAGGCGATGCGCCCGCCGGCCGGACTCATATGCGCAGAATAAGTTTCCTGCACAACACGCGGGAACGGGATTAGTTGAAAGCGTTTGAAATGGCGCGGGCGGACTGTTGATTGAAATTCCCGCACTCGCGGACTTTATGTCTGAAGCAATTCTCTCGAGCTCACCCACCCGGCCCGTGGCGATGGCAACCTTCGCCCTGCAATGCATGCGTAGCGTTGGCCAAGAAACGGGCCCGATTGGAAATTGAGGTTCGGACGCTGCTGCTACTCTTGCTTCCCCTTGCCGATGCATAACGAGTCCTTCGCCTTCCTCGCGTTATTCCTCGCGGTTGCCGTCGGTTTCCCGCTCGCCCTGCTGGGGGTCGCCCAGCTGTGGTTTCGGTTTTTTCAGCCGGCAAAACCCAGTGCGGTGAAGAACGCGGTTTACGAATGCGGCCTCGCGCCGACCGGCGACTCGTGGATCCAGTTCAAGGCCCACTACTACCTTTACGCCATTCTCTTCCTCATTTTCGACGTCGAGGTGCTGTTTCTCCTGCCCTTCGCTGTCGCTTTCACCGGACTTTCCACCGGCGCGCTGCTGACCATGCTCGTTTTTGTCCTGCTCCTGGCCGAGGGTCTCGTGTGGGCCTGGCAACGCGGCCACCTCGAATGGAGATGATGCATGACCGATAGCGCGAATACGCCGACGCCTTTGTCCGACGCCGACCGCGATGAGCTGCGGCGGCAGGGCATCCTGCTCACCAGCCTCGAGGAACTCTACAACTGGGGCCGCAGCCACTCGGTGTGGCCGCTGCAGTTCGGACTCGCCTGCTGCGCCATCGAAATGATCGCCGCCTCGATGGCGCGGTTCGACATCGCGCGTTTCGGTTCGGAGGTTTTCCGGCCGTCACCCCGCCAGGCGGATCTACTGATCGTGTCCGGCACGGTGACGAAGAAAATGGCGCCGCAGGTCGTGCGGCTCTGGAACCAGATGCCGGAGCCGAAGTATTGCATCGCGATGGGCGCATGCGCGATTTCCGGCGGGCCGTTCAAGCAGGGTTACAACGTCCTCAAGGGAATCGACCGCTACATTCCCGTGGACGTTTACATCCCCGGCTGTCCGCCGCGCCCCGAGGCACTGCTCAACGGGCTGATGACGCTCCAGGAAAAGATCCGCGGCCAGAAGCTCACGGGGCCGAACGCGCCGCGGCATCTGCGCGCGGATGATGCCTGCGAGTACCCGGTGCCGGAATTCGGCGAAACCGATTTGGTGCCGCCGACGAACCCCGAGGTCTGGCAGCCGCCCACGATCGTGCGGCCGGATAAACCGTAATGGAATCGCTCGAACAAATCCGCGATCGATTACTGTCACGCTATCCCGGCGCGGAATTGAGCATCCTCAACAATCCGTCGCCGTCGGCGCAGCACTCGCTCGTCGTTGGCGGGTCGGCGGCGCGCGAGATTGCGGCGTTTCTGCGCGACGACCCGGCACTCCAGCTCGACTTCTGCTCGAACGTCACCGGCGTCGACTGGCCGGACAAGGAGATCGTCGAGACGACCAGGACCACCATTCCCGATCCGGCGGGCGGCCCGCCGAAACTTGTCGAGCAAAAGACCAAGCGGATCCAACCCGGCTATCTGGAGGTCGTGTATCACCTTTACTCGATGGCGCTGAAGCAGGGGCCGGTCATCATCCGGATGCGCACGGGCAATCGCACGGATCAGGTCACGCTGCCGTCGCTCACGCCGGTCTGGCGGTCGGGTGAATTCCAGGAACGCGAAGTCTTTGATCTTTTCGGCGTCGTCTTCGACGGCCATCCGGATCTGCGGCGGATCCTGATGTGGGACGAGTTCAAGGGCCATCCGATGCGCAAGGACTACGTCGAACCCGACGATTATGAATGGGAGCCGACGCCGCATGACGAGGTGCTGGCAAAAGCGAAGGCGCATTATCCGGCCCCGGCCGCCCCGGCCGCACCGGGGGCGAATGCCAAATGACGAATAACGAATGACGAATTCGCCCATAGTTGCGTTGCATGGAACGCCTGCTGTCGCCGGCGGAAACGCGCCCTCCGAGATTTGTCATTCGCCGCTCGCGCCCGGCGGGGCGCACGTGCGCTCCGTCCGCGACGAATTCCACGGCGATCTGCTCGAGGTTTCGATGGGCCCGCACCACCCTTCGACCCACGGCGTGTTCCGGATGATCGCGACGCTCGACGGCGAAACCATCGTCAAGCTGAAGCCGGTTTTCGGATACCTGCACCGGAACCACGAGAAAATCGGCGAGAACACGACTTATCTCGGCTCGATGCCGTATACCGATCGGCTGGATTACCTTTGTTCGATGACGAACAACTGGGCCTATGCGCTGGCGGTGGAAAAACTCGCCGGCCAGCCGGTGCCCGAGCGAACGGAGTATTTGCGCGTCATCCTCGCCGAGCTGACGCGGTTGTTGAACCATACCTGCCTCGCGGGATTCCTGCTTCAGGACACGGGCGCGAGCGGCACGCCGCTGATGTATGCCTTCCGTGAGCGCGAAAAAATCCTGGACCTCTTCGAAGCGCTCAGCGGCTCCAGGATGATGTGCAATTATCAGCGCTTCGGCGGCTGTCGCGTTGATGCCTCGCCCGAGTGGCTCGAAGCGGCCAAACGGCTCGCCGACGGCTACAATGAATTTCTCGACGAGTACGAGGCACTAATCACCGGCAACGAAATCCTGATGGCCCGCACCCAGGGCGTCGGGGTAATGCCGAGGCAGCTGGCGGTCAGCGCCGGCATCACCGGGCCGATGCTCCGTGCCGCGGGCGTCGACTACGACATCCGGAAGGTCGACGGCTACGGGGTGTATCCGCGTTTCAACTTCCGTGTCCCGCTCGGCGACCATGGCGACACCTACGATCGCTACATGATTCGCGTGCTCGAGATGCGCGAATCGATCGAGATCCTGCGGCAGGCCTTTGCCCAGCTTCCCTCCGGCCCGATCATGGACCCGAAGGCGAAGATTCGCGGGTTCAAGCCGAAGCCGGGCGAGGCGTACGGCCGGATCGAGGGCCCCAAGGGCGAAATCGGCTTTTATCTCATCAGCGACGGCGGTGCGAATCCCTACCGGTACCGCGTCCGCCCGCCGTCCTTCATCAACTTGACCGTGCTCGAGGACATGTGCCTCGGCCACAGCATCGCCGACGCGGTCATCATCCTGGGCAGCATCGACATCGTGCTCGGAGAGGTGGATCGATGAGGTTTTCGCTGCTGCGAAAACCTAGACTCCAATACCATGACCAAGACCCTGAACGCTAATCCCCGCTCCTCTGATTTTCCGGCTCAGCGGAAAATCAACTAGGTTTTTGCCGCGCGAAAACACCTCAGGAACGACCTCATGCTCGGCATCGGATTACTTAAAGGCCTGGGCGTAACCGCCAAAAACCTCGTGGGGAGTTTTCACGACCCCGCGCGGCTGGTCACGACCGAGTATCCGGAGCAGCGGACGAAGCTGCCGGAGAACTACCGGAATTTTCCGTTCCTGGTCTACGACGGCACGGCGGCGATCGACGGGCTGCGATGTGTCGCGTGCAAGATTTGCGAGGTCGAATGCCCGCCGCAGTGCATTTACATCATCCCCGACCGCGACGAGAAAGGCCGTCCGACGAAGAAGCCGAAGGTCTTCGACATCGACATCTCCGTTTGCATGAGCTGCCAGATCTGCGTCGAGGTGTGCCCCTTCGACGCGATCAAGATGGATCAGCAATACGAGATCGCCGAAGCAGATCGGTTCGACAGGCTGCTGTTGAAACGCGAGGCCCTGGCGAAGCCGAACAGTTACTACCAGGAGATTCATCCCGCCGAAGCGGCACAGGTGGACGCGATGCTCGCCGAGGCCAGGCGGAAGGCGGATGCGAAGGCGAAGGCCGCCGCGGAGGCCGCGGCCGCGAAAGCCGCAACGGCAAAGCCCGGCGCGGCGAATCCACCCACGCGACCGCCGGCGCCATCCGGGTCAACTCCCGCCACCGCGGCAATGAAGCCGGCGACCGCCGCGATGCCCGAACCAGCCGTCCCGCCCGTGCAACCCACCCAGACTCCAGCCGAAAACTCCGCGACCGGAAATCCGGTCGCGCCGAAAACGGGCACGCCCGGCGCATGACGCTCGTGCAGCTTTCCCGCGTGACTCCCGGCGTGAGCGACTGGTTTTTTCAATCGCTTTCCTCACCGTTCATTGCAGCGGCCGGCGATTCACGGCTCGAGCGGCTGCCGATCATTGCGCGCGATCTGTTGACCAGCCGGCTGCCCGAGCCATGGCGCTGGTGGTTGAACAGCCTCCTTGCGATCCTCGTCGTGCTGTTCGGCTTCGCGATACTCTTCGCGCTGCTCACGCTGGTCGAACGAAAGGTCCTCGGCCGGGTCCAGAATCGGCCGGGTCCGAACCGCACGGGCCTGCCGTTCACGAAGCTGCGGCTCTTCGGCCTCGGCCAGCCGCTCGCCGACGGAATCAAGATGCTGACGAAGGAGGACATCGTGCCGCGGTCCGCCGACAAGCTGCTGCACTTCCTCGCGCCGGTCGCGTTGCTCGCGTTTTCGATTCTCACTTTCGCCGTCCTCCCGTTCGGGCGGAACCTGGTGCCGGTCGAACTCGATGCCGGCATACTTTATTTCTTCGCCGCCGGAGCCGGGACGGAACTCGCCGTGTTTATGGCCGGCTGGGCCAGCCGCAACAAATACTCGCTGCTCGCCGCCATGCGGGCGCTGGCACAGCTGATCAGTTACGAACTGCCGCTGCTGCTCTCGTTCGTGCCGGTCATCATGATGGCGGGAACGCTCTCGACCACGGGCGTCGTCGAGGCGCAGGCGGGCTGGAAGTTTGGTTTTATCCCGCACTGGCACGTGCTAACCCCGTGGGGATTTGCCGCGTTTGTCATCTTCATGGTCTCGGCCCTGGCCGAGTCCAACCGCTCGCCCTTCGATCTGCCCGAGGCCGAGAGCGAGCTCATCGCGGGGCATCTCACGGAATATTCGGGATTCAAATACGCGCTGTTCTTCATGGCGGAGTATTTCGGCATGTGCGCGTTGAGCGCGATGGCCGTCACGCTCTTCCTCGGCGGCTGGCGGGCGCCGCTGCCGTTCCTGGAAATCGTGCCGTCGTACGTCTGGTTCGCGCTCAAGCTCTTCGCCCTGCTTTTCGGCTTCATCTGGATTCGCGCCACGTTTCCCCGGCTGCGGATCGATCAGCTGACGCGCTTCGCGTGGAAGTTTCTTGTGCCGATGGCGCTGATTAATCTCGGCACCGCCGCGTTCTGGTCGCTGACCTGCAACTGGAGCGGCCCGCTGCAACTCGCCCGCTGGGCGATCGCCCTCGCACTCGTCGCCGGCCCCTTCGTCGTCATGGGCCGCAAACTCAGCCGCGACTACGCCCCGCGGACTTATCGCTACGCATGAGCATCGCCTTCCTCATCATCGCGCTCGTCACGCTCGGCTCCGCGGCCGTCGCGATGTCATTGCGGAACCTCATCCACAGTGCGCTGCTGCTGATTGCGAGCTGGGCCGGCATCGCCGCGTTTTATCTTTGGGCCGGCGCCGAATTCGTCGCCTTCGCGCAACTCCTCGTCTACGTCGGCGCGGTTTCCATGGTCGTGTTGTTCGCCGTCCTGCTCACCCGGCAGTCGCGGGTGGACATGGCGATCGCGCCGGACGCGCTGCGGCGGATCGTGGCGGCGTTGCTGGCTGGCGGCGCCACCCTGGGCGTGCTCTTCGGCGCGGTGGTGAGCGCGCCACTGCCCATCGCCGCGAGCGCAACGCCCGTGACCGTATCCGTCCGGCAGATGGGCCAGGAGCTGATGGGGACCCATGCGGCGGCGCTGTTGATTGTTGGCGCGCTCCTCACCGTCGCCCTGCTGGGTGCGATCATCCTCGCCTCGACCGGTCGCGAAGATCCGCCGGGCGTCGCGCCACCGGCGGTTGCGCCTCCAACCCGCAAAACATCGTGAGCCTGAGTCCGCTTCAACTCTGCCTGCTCTTTTCCAGCGCCCTGTTCTGCGTCGGGCTGATCGGCGCGCTCGCTCGCAGCAACACCATCCTCGTGCTGCTCGGCGTCGAACTCATGCTCAATGCGGCGAACATCAATTTCATCGCATTCTGGCGCTTCGGCCCCGCGCCCTCGCCCGCGACGGGCGTCATGTTCGTGGTGTTTTCAATTGCGGTCGCGGCTGCCGAAGCCGCGGTCGGTCTCGCGCTGGTGATCGCGATTTACCGGCACCAGAAAAACATCCGGCTCCAGGAGGCCGTGCGGCTTAAGGGGTGATATGACGGCGGACAACCGACCCATTCTGATGATCCTGCGTCTTCCATTTCGGATTTCGGATTGCGGATTGCGGATTCACCGCACCGGTCGCGATCCGCTTCGCCGTTTCGGCGGTTTGCCCAATCCGCAATCCGCAATCCGAAATCCGCAATGCTCATGAGCGTAACCGCCGCCCACGTCTGGCTCATTCCCGCGCTGCCGCTCCTTGCGGCGGGAATTGGCGCGCTTACGCCTCGTGTCGGCCGGAGACTTGCCGCGGGCGCGGCCATCGTGGCGCTGGCGGTTTCGTTCCTGCTCTCGTGCGGCGCGCTCGTGACCGCCCTCGCCGATCCCGCCGCGCATCTCGTCCACAACTTTGCCTGGTTCGACCTTGGCGACTCCGCGGTGCGGCTCGGCTGGCTCCTGGATCCGCTGACCGCCTTCATGTGCGTGATGGTCACGTTCGTCGGGCTCTTGATTTTCATCTTCAGCACGGGCTACATGCACGAGGACGCGAATTTCACGCGCTTCTTCTGTTTCCTCAGCCTGTTTGCCGCTGCGATGCTGGGTCTCATCGTCGCGAACAGCCTGCTGCTGCTGTTCATCTGCTGGGAGCTGGTTGGCCTCGCGTCGTATTTGCTGATTGGATTCTGGTTCCACAAACCCGAGGCGGCCGCAGCGGGAAAGAAGGCGTTCATCACCACGAGGATTGGCGACCTTGGACTGCTGCTCGGCATGGTGTGGCTCTACGATGCCACCGGCTCGCTGCTCTTCTATGATGGAGGCAACGGTGTCCTCGAGACCAATGCGCTGGGTGCGCTCACCGCCCAGTTCACGATTGGCGGGCTGGCGGTGTCGACCGCGATCGGGTTGCTAATCTTCTGCGGCGCCGTCGGCAAATCGGGCCAGTTCCCGCTGCATGTCTGGCTGCCGGATGCGATGGAAGGCCCGACCCCGGTGTCCGCGTTGATCCACGCAGCCACCATGGTTGCGGCCGGCGTTTTCCTCGTCGCCCGCGTGTATCCGCTGATGACGGCGGATTTGCCGCTGACGGGGGTTCCGCTGCACGCTCTGACGGTTGTCGCCGCGATCGGCGCGATTACCGCGCTGCTCGGCGCCGTGATCGCCGTCGGCCAAAGCGACATCAAGCGGATCCTCGCCTTCTCCACCGTTTCCCAACTCGGCTATATGATGCTGGCGCTCGGAGTCGGCTCATGGGTGGCGGCGATTTTTCACCTGCTGACCCACGCGTTTTTCAAGGCACTGCTATTCCTTGGTGCGGGCTCGGTGATCCATGCGGCGCATCACGAGCAGGACATCCGGCGGCTGGGCGGATTGCGGCGACCGCTGCGCGTGACGTTCGCCACGTTTGCGATCGGCATGATGGCGCTCGCCGGCGTGCCATTCCTGTTTTCGGGCTTCTGGAGCAAGGAGGCGATTCTCCACGCCGCGCACGGATGGACCGTGTCGCCGCTGCCGCTCTATGTTGCGCTCGCCGGCGTGGTGCTCACCGCGTTCTACATGACGCGGCTGGTCGCGGAGACGTTCTTCGGCACCCCGCGCAGCGAGACGGCGGAACACGCACACGAAAGTCCCGCCACGATGACCGTGCCGCTCGTTGTACTCGCCATCTTCGCCATCCTCCTCGGTTTCCTCGGCACGCCGGCGTGGCCGTGGCTCCAGGCCCGACTTGAAGGCCGCACTGAAATTCACGGCCACTCGCTGGCCGATGGTGCGGGATTGATGGGGCTTTCAATTGTCCTCGTGGCGCTCGGCATCGGTGCCGGTTGGGCGCTCTATGGCCGCCGGCCGCGCGCACGGGCCGCGGCGACCGATCCAATCGAAGGTCGCGCGCCGAAACTTTTTCACGCGCTGCGCCAGCGGCTCGGTTTCGACGAGCTTTATGCGGCGACGGTCGGCCGGATCAGCGATGGGCTCGCCGCCCTCGCCGACTGGCTCGACCGCTCGGTGTGGGACGGCACAATCCGGTTCCTCGCGCGGCTGGGCGTCTTTGCCGGCGTGGTGAATCGCGAAGCGGATGAGGACGTGATCAACGGCGGCTTTGATGCTGGCAGCGAAGGGCTGCGCCGCGGTGCCAACGCGTACTCACACGCACAAACCGGCGACGCGCACGGTTACCTGCGGGTGGTCGCGATCGGATTCGTGATGCTCGTCCTGGTCGTGATGCTGGGAGGTGGAAGGTGAGCACACGTTGTTGGAGCCGGGATTTGGTGGGAGCGCGACCGCCCCCGGTCGCAACGATCCCGATGCGACCGAGGGCGATCGCGCTCCCAAACAGGATTAATGGAGGGGTGTTGTGACCAAGTTCCCGCTCCTCTCGCTGCTCGTGTTCACGCCGTGCATCGGCGCCGCCGTGCTCGCGATTACGCGTCGCGCCTCCGCGTCGGTCGCACGCGTGCTCACGCTGTTGTTCAGCCTGTCGACGCTCGGGCTCGGGCTCGTGGCCGCCGCGTCGTTCGATCCCACGCGCACCGGCATGCAATGGATCGAGCAGCACACGTGGATCGAGGCCTTGAACGTGCACTACCGGCTCGGCCTCGACGGCCTGAGCCTCGTGCTCGTGCTGCTCACCGGCGTGGTGTCGCCCACGGCGCTGCTGGCATCATGGCGGATCAAATCATCGGCACGCGCATTCGGCGCCCTCTTCCTCCTGCTGCAAAGCGCCGCCATCGGCGTGTTTCTCGCGCTCGATTTCTTTCACTGGTTCGTGTTCTGGGAGCTCAGCCTCATCCCCGCGTTTTTCCTGATCAAGCTGTGGGGCGGACCGGCCGCGACCCGCGCCGCGTATCAGTTCGTCATCTACACCATCGGCGGCAGCGCGTTCATGCTGCTCGGGTTCGCCGCCATTTTTGCCGCGACGGGCACGCTCGACTTCATCCGGCTGGCGCAGGAGGCGGCCGATGGCGCGCTCGCCGAAAGCCTGGCCCGTGCGGGTGGCTGGTGGCCGACCGCGGTTTTCCTCGGCGTGCTGCTCGGGCTCGCGGTCAAGGTGCCGCTGTTTCCGTTTCACACCTGGCTGCCATCCACGTACGCCGAGGCGCCGACCGGCGTCTCGATGTTCCTCACCGGCGTGATGTCCAAAATGGGCGTCTATGGTTTCCTGCGGATCCTTTGGCCGCTGTTTCCCGCCCAACTGCACGCGGTGTCGGGCGTGCTGCTGTGGCTCGCGCTCGGTGGCGTGGTGCTCGGCGCGTTCGCCGCCATGCGGCAGACGGACCTCAAGCGGATGATCGCGTATTCATCCATCAACCACCTGAGCTACTGCCTGCTCGCGCTCTTCGCCGTCTCGGCCGCGACCGGAGGACCGAAGCCGGCCGCTCACGCCGCGGCGGCGGCCCTGAGCGGCACCATCCTCCAGATGTTCAATCACGGGATTTCGGCCGCGGCGCTGTTCGCTTGCGTCGGCATGATCGAATCGCGCTGCGACGGCCGGCGTGGATTGCACGACTTCGGCGGGCTGCGGACCGTCGCGCCGGTCTTCGCGGGACTCACCGGCATCGCGATGTTCTCCTCGCTCGGACTGCCGGGGCTCAACGGCTTCGTGGGCGAGTTCCTGATCTTCCGCGGCGTGTTCGGGCTCGCACCCTGGGCCGCGGCGATCGCCACGCTGGGGCTGCTCGCCACGGCCGTCTTCCTGCTGACCTTCTGGCAGCGCGTGTTTCACGGACCGGCGCGCGGCGCCACCACTGCCGGCTTCGCCGCTTTGAGCGGCGTCGAATACGCGACTCTCGTGCCGCTCGTGGCGCTCATGTTCATCCTCGGCATATGGCCGCAACTCCTTGCTCGGCTGATCAACCCGCTCATCACCACGTGGGCCGGTCACCTGAACCTGCCATGACACCGGACACCCAATTTGTCCTGCGAACGGCGGGGCCGCAATTGCACTGCCGAATGGGCGCGGCGAAGCCGCCTTCAGAATTCGCGGTTGCAAGCTGGCACAGCGGCTTGATTCGCGTCCCAGCGTTCCGCCGGCGGTGGGCTCAACCGCGAATTCTGCCATGAACGCGCTGCCCTGGACGATCTACATTTCGTTTGCCGGCGCGGTGCTCGCGCTGATCGCCGGCGCGCGATCCGCATCTGCGGCACGCTGGGTCGCACTCGCAACGGCCATCGCCGCCGCGGTCGTCGCGTTCGCCGCTGCGGCCGATTTCAGCCCCGGACCCGGGCTCCAGGCCCTCAAAGACGTTCCGTGGATTCCGGAAATGGGCATCCGCTACCATCTCGCCGCCGACGGCATCAGCCTCACGCTCGTCATTCTGACCGCACTCGCCGCCGTCGCCGGGATTCTTTTTTCCTGGAACATCGAGGAACGCACGGGCGAGTTCTTCGCGCTTTTCCTCGCGCTGATCGGCGGCGTCTACGGCGTTTTCCTCAGCGCCGACGCGTTCCTGCTCTTCGTGTTCTACGAAATCGCGATCGTGCCGAAGTACTTCCTGATCGCGAAATGGGGGTCCACGAATCGCGAATACGGCGCGATGAAACTGGTGCTGTATTCGTTCGCCGGCAGCGCGCTCGTGCTCGCGGGACTGCTTTGGGCGTATGCGCTCGGCGGCGGGACGAGTTTCGCGCTCGGCGATCTCGCGCAGGCCGCATCGGCTTTCTCGCGCGGGGAGCAGATCGGCCTGTTCGCCCTCGTGTTCCTCGGGTTCGGCGTTCTCGCCGGCCTGTTTCCATTCCATACCTGGGCACCCACCGGCCACGTCGCGGCCCCCACCGCCGCATCGATGCTGCTCGCGGGCGTCGTCATGAAGCTGGGCGCCTACGGCTGCCTGCGCGTCGCGATGCCGCTGTTCCCCGTCGGGTTCGAGTTCTGGCAGTCGACCATCGCGGCGCTCGCGCTCGCGGGAATTATCTACGCCGGGCTCATCGCCCTCGTGCAGGACGACTTCAAGTTCGTCATCGGTTACTCGAGCGTGAGCCACATGGGCTTCGTCCTGCTCGGGCTGGCGGCGGCGAATGCGCGCGCCGTGAGCGGCGCCGTCCTCCAGATGTTTTCGCACGGCGTGATCGCCGGGCTGCTGTTCGCGGTGGTCGGCCGGATGGTCTACGAACGCACGCACACGCGCCAGCTCGCGGACCTGCGCACCATGCCGCTGCATCGCAAACTGCCGTTCGCGGCGCTGACGTTTGTCCTGGCCGGGCTCGCGTCGATGGGCATGCCGGGGTTCAGCGGATTCCCCGCCGAGCTGACGATTCTCATCGGCACGTGGAAAACATCGCCGCTGTGGGCCGCGTTCGCCGCCGGTGGAATCCTGATTGCCGCGGCCTTCACGTTGCGCGTCATCCACATTTCCTTCTTCGGCACGACCGACCGCAGTGCGTCGCCGGTCGCGCCATTGGCGTCTAACACCGCTGCGCCAGCCATGCATGAACTGCATTACGGACCGATCACGTGGGCCGAGAAAGCCGGGGCGCTGCTGCTGATCGGCGCGACCGTGTACGTCGGTTTGAAGCCGGATGTGCTGCTCAACTGGATTATGCCGGCCCTGGAATCGCCGCTGATGCGCGCGGCTCTCAAGCAAGCGACGCCGTGAACCCCGATTACCGCCAGCTCCTCTCCGCCCTGCTGCCCGAGGCCTCGCTCGTCCTCGGTGCGCTGATCGTGCTCGGCGTTGATTTGTTTGCCGGCCGGCAGCGTGCTTTCGCGCCGCGCGTGCAGCTCAGCTCGTGGCTGGGACTGCTCGCAATCGCCATCGCGATTTATCACGCGATCGGCGCCAGTCCGGCTGCCGCAAACTTCGGCGGCGTCTTCGCGTTCGACGCGCTGGCCCGCGCGGCACGCGTCGGCGTACTGCTGCTCGCCGGTTTCACGCTGGCTCTCCTGCCGGGCACGAGCCGGCTCGCGCATCCGGCCGAATACGTCGCCATCCTTCTCTTCGCCACGTGTGGCTTCACGCTCATGGCATCCGCGCAGCAACTGCTGGTCGCGTTTCTCGCGCTCGAGCTCGCGAGCCTGTCGCTCTACGTGCTGGCGGGCTTCGACAAATCGCGACCGGAGTCCGCGGAAGCGGGCCTGAAGTATTTTCTCTTCGGCGGCATCTCGGCGGCGTTTCTCCTCTTCGGCTTCAGCCTCATCTACGGCCTGACCGGCTCGATTGAATTCACCGAGATCGCGCAACAGCTGCGGGTGCAGCCGACAACCCCGCTGCTGGTCGTGGCCGTCGTCATGATCCTCGTCGGATTCGGCTTCAAGGCCGCCGCGGCGCCGTTTCACCTCTGGGCGCCGGACGCGTATCAGGGTGCCCCGGCAACGTCCGCGGCGCTCATCGCCTCGGCCTCGAAGCTCGCGGGATTCACACTTTTCGTCCGGCTGCTCTGGCATGGCGCCGGACCGGCGGCCGGCAGCGTCAGCTCGTTCACCGGTGCGCCGGGCTGGCTGCCCGTTGCGGCGGTCATCGCCGGGCTCTCACTGTTGCTCGGTAATATCGCGGCGCTCGCGCAATCAAACGTCCGCCGGCTGCTCGCGTATTCGGCGATTGCGCACGCCGGGGCGCTGCTCCTCGGCGTCATCGCCGCCGGCAGCGCCGGTCCCGCGCCTCTGTTCTACTACGCCGCCACCTACGGGCTCGCGACCATCGGTGCCTTTGGCGTGATCGCGATGATCGACCGGATCAGTCCCTGCCAGCGAATCACCGATCTCGCGGGGTTGTATCGGCGTTCGCCGCTGCTGGCCGGCTGCCTCTTCGTCTACGTGCTTTCGCTCGCGGGCATCCCGCCGCTGGCCGGTTTCTTCGGCAAGTTCGCGGTGTTCGCCGCCGCGCTAAAAATCAGCGGACTCGGCGGCCCAATCGGCTGGCTCGCGGTGCTCGCGATCCTGCTCAGTGCCGTGGCGCTTTATTATTACCTCGTGATCCTGAAACAGGCGCTGGTGGTCCCGCCCGCGAATGACGCCCCCCGAATCGCCGTGCCCGCCCTCGCCGCGATCACGTTGGTCGTGGTCGCCGCGCTGCTGGTCGTGCTGGGTATATTCCCGTCGCGGATACTGACGTTGTTCTGATTGCGGAGCGCCCGCAAATCGCCGGTGGGAACGGCTGTCCGAGCGAGACCAGTCCAATCCGTTGAAGGAACCGCGAATGAACGCGAATGGACGCGAATTCGGAGGAAGTCGCGGCCAAGGGTAGCGTGGTGCTTCAGCTCGCGCCTGGGTACCGCGAATTTTCCAGCGCGGGCTGAAGCTCCGCGCTACAGCGATCCCGTTCACCGTTTCTGGTTGGTCCGAGCCCATTCGCGTCCATTCGCGTTCATTCGTGGTTAAATAAAGTCCTTTGAGTCCTGCTCCCTGCTCCCTGCT
Source organism: Opitutaceae bacterium (assembly GCA_030648295.1). Classification (GTDB taxonomy): domain Bacteria; phylum Verrucomicrobiota; class Verrucomicrobiia; order Opitutales; family Opitutaceae; genus ER46. Next base: position 23,611 of record JAUSID010000021.1, read on the forward strand.
CCAACGGCGCTGCTTCGGTAAACATGCGACTTCGCCTACGATTGCGCCGCTCTCGCGTTTATTCGCGGTTAAACTGAATTGGTCCGAAATCGTGCGGTTTTCGTGCCGCGCAAGATCTGCGTAGCAACGGTGACAAAAATTGCGCAGCAAAAATGATTACACGCGCGGCGCCACCGGAACCGGCCGGCTATGCTGCGCGCATGGCCTCCCTCTCAGACAAAAACCCCGACAACCTGCCGGGCCCCTACTATATCGATTCGACCTGCATCGATTGCGATCAATGCCGCGTCATCGCTCCCGACTTCTATGCGCGGAACGACGACACCGGTCTCGGTTATGTGAAGTGCCAGCCCGTTACCGCGGACGAGGTTGCCCTCGCGGAGGAAGCGCGGCTGGCCTGTGCCACGGAGTCGATTGGCAACGACGGCAACTGAAGCCCGCCAGCGACTGAATCGCATCCACATACACCAATGCTAAATGACCTTATAATTGGCATGGCCGGTTCCGGCGGCGATGGAATCGTCTCCGCCGGTGAGTCGCTGATGAGCGCCTCGTCCCACGAGGGCTACTATGCCATCCTCACCAAAAGCTTCGGTTCGCAGATCCGCGGAGGTGAATCCTCCTGCCGTCTGCGCGTGGCGACCGTTCCGGTGCTCAACCCGGGCGGCGCGCTCACGGTGGCGGTGGCGCTGAACTGGGAGGACTTCCTCCGGTTCGGCGGCGAACTGCCGACCGACGGCGAAACCGTGGTGATCTACGAGCAGAAAACCGGCGTCGCCCCCGACGCCGTTCCGCTCAAGGTCCGCCCCGCGATCGCCATCGCCGTGCCCATCGAGGATCTGGCGAAGAAAACCGCCGGCACGCTGCTGGCGAAAAACAACGTCATCCTCGGGCTGGTCGCCGGCTGGTTCGGGCTCGGCCGCCAGGCGATTCTCGAGGGCATTCGCCGCAAGTTTGGCAAAAAAGGGGCCGAGGTCCTCCAGGGCAACGAGCGCGCCTACGCCGCCGGTCTCGCCTACGCCGATGAGCATCCGGTCAGCCAGGCGCGGCGGCTCGCACCGTCCGTCAGTGGCAAGGGCCGCCGGCGCGTGACCGATGGCAACGAACTTTGCGCGGAAGCGGCGCTGTTCGCCGGCTGCAAGTTCTTCGGTGGCTACCCGATCACGCCCGCGACCGAAATCATGCAACACCTCCAGCGCGACATCTGGAAGCACGGTGGCTCGCTGCTTCAGGCCGAGGATGAAATCGCCGGCATCGCCGCGGCGGTGGGCGCCTCGTTTGCCGGCCAAAAAGCCATGACCGCCACGTCGGGTCCGGGCCTGTCGCTCAAGACGGAAGTCCTCGGGCTCGCCAGCGGCGTCGAGCTGCCGCTCGTGGTTGTCAATGTGCAGCGCGGCGGACCCTCAACCGGGCTGCCGACCAAAACGGAGCAGGCCGATTTGTTCGCGGCCGCGTTCTCGGCCCACGGTGACACGGTTCGTCCCATTCTCGCGCCGATCAGCGTGGAGGACATGTTTCCGATCACGGTCGAGGCCTTCAACATCGCGGAGGAATTCCAGACTCCCGTGATCGTGCTCTCCGACCAGGAGATCGCACAGCGGAAGGACATCATCGATCCGATCGACTCCTCGCACCTGAAGATCGTGGATCGGCTGCGGCCCACCGATCAGGAGATGCAACCCTACCTGCGGTTCCGGTTCACCGATTCGGGCATCAGTCCCATCAGCCATCCGGGCATGAAGGGTGGCAGTTACCTCGCCGCCGGCATCGAACACAACGAGCACGGCGATCCGACGAGCAACGGCACCATGCACGAGCGGATGAACGACAAGCGGCTGAACAAGCTGAACCCGCTGAAGCAGCGCCGCGATCTCTTCCATATCGAAGGCGATCCGGCCGCGCCGATCGGCGTGATCAGCTGGGGCGGTGTCGCCGGCGTGGCGCTCGAGGCGGTGCGAACCGCGCAGGCGCAGGGGCTACCGGTGAAGCTGCTGGTCCCGAAGCTGCTCTATCCCGTGGCCGAGGAAATCTACCAGGAATTCTTCGCCTCGCTGGAAAGCTGCGTCGTGGTCGAGCAGTCGCACCAGGGACAGCTGCACAAGATCATCCGGATGTGGGTCGACGTGCCGAAGCGTTTCACCTCGTTCGCCAAGAGTGGCGCGAATCCGTTCTCGCCCGCCGAGATCGTCCGCAAAATCGCGCAACTGGCCACGCCACCGAGCCGGCTGACCGCCACCGCAACCGTCCCGAAAGTCACCGTTTCATGATCTCACCCACATCCGAGTGCGGCTGTCCTCCTCCGGCGGAACCGCTCAAGTCCAAGGATTTTCGCAGCGAACTGAAGCCGATTTGGTGTCCGGGCTGCGGCGACTACGGCGTCGTGACCGCGCTCTATCGCGCCCTCGCCAACATCGGCCGGCCGCCGCACGAAATCGCTTTCATCTCCGGCATCGGCTGCTCCAGCCGGATTCCCGGCTACACCACCGCCTATGGTTTCAACACCGTGCACGGTCGCGCGCTGCCCGTCGCACAGGGCATCAAGATGGCCAGTCCCGATCTGCTCGTGCTCGTCGCGGGCGGCGATGGCGACGGCTTCTCGATCGGCGGTGGCCACGTGCCGCATGCCATCCGGCGCAATCTCGACCTCACGTATATCGTCATGGACAACCACATCTACGGGCTCACCAAGGGCCAGTTGTCCCCCACGACCCCGCGCGGGGCGATCACGTCGAGCAGCACCCACGGCAGCATGGAGGATCCGGTCAACCCGCTCCTTTACGTGCTCGCCTACGGTGCGGGCTTCGTCGCGCAAGGCGTGCCGGCCGACATGGACGGGCTGACGAAGATGCTCGAGGAGGCCATCCGGTATCCAGGATTCGCATTCGTGAACGTCCAGTCGCCATGCGTCACCTTTGGTGATCCCGACGATCAGTTGAAGGTGCAGAAGACACGGATGCGAAAGCTGGCGGAGATGGGACACGATCCGACGAATCGACTGAAGGCGATGGATCTGGCGCAGGAGTACAGCACGTCGCTCTACACCGGCGTCTTCTATCGGAATCCGAATCCGCCTCCGACGTACGACAGCCAGATTCGGGCGCGGCAGCGCGCGTTGCAGACGCACACGACCGAGGGCGGCGAGTAACAGGAAGCCCGCATTTTTTGACGCTCGGATTGGGCTCCACGGTTTTCCGCTGGCTGGCGACTCGGTGTTTCGCCGCCTGCTGCAAGCTCATGCGGGCTTAGGCAAAACCGCTGCGCGGTTTTGTGATAAACCGCGGAATCTCGAACGGCTGCGACGGCGTACCGATACACCCGGACACCGGTGGCATCCCGGCAAACAAGCGTGTTCCGTTCATGCCAAGTCATGCGCAGTCATTGGCAATTTTCGCTGCGAGCCGGCAGTGGTCGTGAGCTATGCTGGCGCCCGCTCAGTGTCAGCGAGCGCATCGAAAAGGCTCCCCCACCTTTCGCCCCACCCCACGCCACGATGAGTGACATCGTTCCATCAATTCCGGCGGCCAGCCACGCATGGACCACAACCCCACGGCGCGAGCCGCCGAAACGGGACGCGGTCGAGCGCACGGGCGACTTCCGCGAGGTTTACGAGCCGTTCAACGAGGAAGCGGCGCGGGAACAAGCGGCGCGCTGCATCCAGTGTCCCGAGCCGATGTGCGTGGCCGGCTGCCCGCTGCATCTGAATATTCCGCAGTGGCTCGCGCTCGCGGCCGATGGCCAATGGGACGAGGCCGCGCGCATCCTGCACACCTCGGGCTGCATGCCGGAGATCGGTGTTCGGCTGTGTCCCTCCGATCACCTCTGCGAGGCCATGTGCGTGATCAGCGGCCGCGCCGAACCCGTCGGCATCTGGGCGCTCGAACACTTCCTGAGTCAACGCGCGTTTGCCGAGGGCCTGGTGAACGCCACGGTGGCGCCCGCGAACGGCCACCGGGTCGCCGTCCTTGGCGCCGATCCCGGCGGGCTCGCCTGCGCCGACGAATTGAGCCGCCGTGGCTACGCCGTCACCGTATTCGATCGCCTGTTACCCGAGGCGAACCTGGCGGAAATGACCCCGGGCTTCCGGCTCGAGCGCACCGTGGCGGAGCGACGCATCGCGCTGCTGCGACAGCAAGGGGTGGAGTTTCACGCCGGCGTCATACCGCAAAAAGATCTCACGCTGCGCGCGCTCGAGGCATCGTTCGCCGCCGTTTATCTCGCGTTCGGCGCCCGGCGACCGCGCATGCTCGATCTTCCGGGGATAGACCTCCCGGGCGTTGCGCAGGCCCGCGTTTTCATCCGGCAGCACAGCGCCTCCGCGCTGCCCATCCGCGAGGGACTCGACGTGCGCGGCAAACGCGTGCTCGTGGTCGGCGGCGGCGATACGGCGTTGGACTGCCTCCGCACTGTCCTGCGCTGCGGCGCCCGCCAGGCGATTGGCGTGTACCGGCACGAGGAGGAGACAATGCCCTGCACCCGCCGCGATTACGAAAACGCGATCGAGGAAGGGGTGGTGTATGCCTTTGCCGTCACGCCCATCGCGGTGCTCGGCAATCGCGCGGGACAGGTCACCGCGGTTCGATTCGCGCGCTTCCATCCGGAGCAGGATAAAACCGGCTTGGCGCCGCATGGCTCACGCCCGGAGGCCGAATTCGAGATTGAAACCGACTTCGTCTTCCTGGCGCTCGGATACGAGGGCGATTCAGCTGCCTTGGGCGTCATGGGTGAACTCGAACGCGGCCCGACTGGCGCGCTCGCCATCGACGCCAACCACATGACCAGCCGGCCGGGCGTATTTGCCGGCGGTGATTTGAGCCGCGGCCCATGCCTCGCGCTCCAGGCGGTCCGCGACGGTCGTGACGCCGCATTCGCGATCGACCGGTATGTGTCGTCGCCACGGCCGGCGGCAGTAATTTCCACGCCAGGCTCCACCTGAACGCGTGCGGCCGCCAAGTCCGTTCCCGTCCAGCCCGGCTCGTGACGAAACGGTTTCTAACAGCTCGTTCGTGGATTCGCCGCGCTAATATGGCCGGAGCCTGAAACGTGAAAAACCAGCGTTCCATCGCGGCCGAAACCCGGTGTCACGCGTTGCGTCGCGGGACCTTTCGCGGCCGCGCCACCGGTTTTGCCATCGAGGCGGCGGCCATCCCGTTTTCCGTATCCATTCTTTCGACACAACGGTGGTTTCCAGCAGCGGATTTCACCGTCGTCGCGGGTCGAGTGCAAGATATGCGGATTGAACACCAACGCGTGCGATGCCGCGTCGCGCATTCGCTGCCATCATGTCGCCGAACCACGATGGCAGCGGCCTCCAACCCACAACCCGAATGAACGACCTGATGGTCGGCGACCTCATTTATGTCTGCGCCTTCGCCCTCATCGGACTCGGGTTCGCGATTGGGCCGCTCGTCGCGGTCGTCTTTCTTTCACCCCGCCGCGTTCGCCAGACCGTGGGCAAGACCAACCAGCCCATCGAGTGCGGCATGGATCCGATTGGCGACGCTTGGATCCGCTACAGCGCCGTTTACTACCTTTACGCGCTCGTGTTCGTCGCCTTCGCGGTCGACGTGCTGTTCCTGATCCCGGTGGCACTGGTTTACGGGCGCGGGTTCGAGATCCGCGATTTTGTCGAACTCGTGATTTTCGTCGGCATCCTGTCACTCGTCATCGTGTACGCCTGGAAGAAGGGAATCTTCGAATGGAAACGCCGCTAAAGAGCATGGGGCAACCCACCCCGCAGTCCTTCCAGCCGGGCCCTCAGCCTGCGCCCGGTTCCGAACGGCCGGTCGAGTGCTCCCAGATTGCCCAGTTTGCCAAGCTCGATGATTTGCTCGCGCTGGGCCGCTCCTACTCGCTCTGGCCGCTGACCTTTGGACTCGCCTGCTGCGCGATCGAGATGATGGCCGCCGGCATGGCGCGCTGGGATCTCGCCCGCTTCGGCGCCGAGGTGTTTCGTCCGTCCCCGCGCCAGGCCGACGTGATGATCGTCGCCGGCACGGTGAACAAGAAAATGGCGCCAGCGGTGAAGCTGTTGTACGACCAGATGCTCGAGCCCAAATGGGTCATCGCCCTGGGCAATTGCGCGCTCTCGGGCGGGCCGTTCAACTTCGCCGGGCAGTACGGGATTGTCGAGGGCGTCGACAAACTTTTCCCGGTGGACGTTTACGTACCGGGCTGCCCCCCGCGCCCCGAGGCGATCATCGAGGGAATTTTGAAGCTCGAGGAAAAAATCACCGGCAAACGCCACTTCCCGGTCGCGAAACTGAAAGAATGAACGCGACCCTCGAGCGACTCACCAGCCAGTTTGTCCAGCTCATCGGTCCGGCCGCGGTCCCCGCGAACTTACCCGTTCGCGCCGCGGCCGGCCCGCATGAGCCGGCAACCGCCGCTGCAATCCCGGCCCCCGTTCCGGCCGCCGCCCCTGCCACGGTTCCAACCGCCGCGGCCAGCGCCGCCGTTGCAACCGGAACGCCCGCGGCGCCAAAACCCGCCGCGCCAGCCGTTCCGCCTCCTCCGCCGCCGAGCCCCGTGCAGGTCGTCGATCATGCGCTCAAGGGCTACCACTTCGACGCCACCGTCAGCCCCGATCAGGTTGTATCCGCCGCGTCGATTCTCGATCGCGAAGGCTTCGCCCTGGATGCGGTCACCGGCGTCGACTGGATCGCGCAATCCCAGATGGAGGTCGTCTACGACTACTTTCATCCGGTCAACGGACTTCGGGCCGTGGTGCGCACTCGCGTGAATCGCGCCGAGCCTGAACTCGCCACCATCTCGAACGTGTTTTCCGGCGCCAACTGGCACGAGCGCGAGGCGCACGATTTCTTCGGCCTTCGCTTCACCGGCCACCCGAACCTGACGCCGTTCCTACTGCCGGAGGACGCCACCTTTCACCCGCTCCGGAAGGACTACCAGCCGTGATCGCCCGGAAAGACTCCCTTTCCGCCGCGCCCGATGGCCAGGGCCCCCAGGAGACCTTCGTGCTGAACCTGGGGCCGCAGCATCCGGCCGCCCACGGCGTGTTGCGCGTGCTCACGACGATGGAGGGCGAATGGATTCAGCGCGCCGAACCCGTCATCGGCTACATCCATCGGATGCACGAGAAGATGGGCGAGAACCGCACGTGGGCCAAGTTTCTCCCCAACACCAGCCGGATCGATTACCTCTCGGCCATGCACTACACCCACGCTTTCGTGGGGGTGGTGGAGCGCGCGCTGAAAATCGAGGTGCCGGCCCGCGCCGAATACATCCGCGTCATCACGTCCGAGTTGAACCGGATTGCCAGCCACATGGTGTGGTGGGGCGCGCTGCTCTCGGACTTGGGCGGGCTGACCCCGTTCCTCTACGCGTTCGACGACCGCGAGAAGATCCTCGATTTGCTCGAGGGGCTCTGCGGCGCGCGGCTCACCTACTGCTATTACCGGTTCGGCGGGCTCTACAACGATGCCGACGACGATTTTCTGAACGGCACGCGCGCGTTCGTGAAGCACATGCCGCCCCGGCTGCGGATGTATCGTGACCTCGTCAGCGACAACATCATTCTCCGCAAGCGGCTGGAGGAGATCGGCCCGATCAGCGCCGAGATGTGCCGCCGGTACGGTGCGACCGGACCGGTGATCCGCGGCGCCGGCGTCGCCTACGATGTCCGCCGGTGCGAGCCCTATTCGGTGTATCCGAAATTCGATTTCAAGATTCCGACCTATCCGCAGGCTGACTCGATGGCACGCTACCTCGTGCGGATGGACGAGATGGAGCAGAGCCTGCGGATCATCGACCAGGCGCTCGATCAGATCACGGCCGGCCCGTTCATGGCCCCCAAGGTGCCGCGTGTAATCAAGCTCCCGCCCGGCGATTATTGCTACGCGGTCGAGGCCGCGCGCGGCCGGTTCATGGTCCGGATTGTGAGCGACGGGAAGGAAATGCCCTACCGCCTCAAGCTGCGCACGCCGTCGTTTTCCAACCTCAGCCTCTTCGAGGAGGCCAGCCGCGGCATGATCCTCCCCGACGCGCTCGCGATGATGGGCAGCCTCGACCTGGTGATTCCCGACATCGACCGCTGAACGCGTCATGCTGATGTTCACGCAACCATACCTTCTCGTAGCGGAGCCCGCCAAGGGCTTCGGCGAAACGGCGAACGATCCGCAGGTAACGAAACGCTTGGCGCGTTCCGCTACACCGGTCACCGCCTCACCGGCCACCGATTCACCGCCTCACCGAAGCCGATGACCTTCCTCAATCTCGAGCCCATCCGGATTCTGCTCTACGTCGTCGCGATTTGCGCGTTCGTCGGTCTCAACGCCGCCTACCTCGTCCTCGCCGAGCGCAAGATCGCCGGACGCGTCCAACGCCGGCCGGGACCGAATGAAGCCGGCTGGGGCGGCTTGATGCAGCCGTTCGCCGACGTCGGCAAGCTGCTCGCCAAGCAGATCCTCGTGCCGGCGGGCACCGACACGCTGCTCTACCGGATGGCGCCGCTCATGGTGATGGCGCCGCCGATGCTGTGCCTGATGGCGGTTCCGTACGCCGAACACTTTGTCGCGCGCGACCTCAACCTCGGGCTGCTCTTCGTTTTCTCGTTCGGGTCGATTAACGTGATGGCGCTGATGCTCGGCGGCTGGGCCTCGCGCAACAAGTACTCGATCATCTCCTCGGCACGCGTCGTTTCCCAGAACGTCGCCTACGAAATCCCGATGCTCCTCGTCGTGATCACGCTGTTGATGATCACGGGCACGATGAGCCTCCAGGAAATCACCGTGCAGCAGGCGGGCGGGTTCTGGCACTGGAACGTGTTCCGGGTGTGGGTCAATCCGCTCATGCCGGTGACGTTCATAATTTTCTTCATCTGCATGCTGGCGGAGACGAACCGCGCGCCCTTCGACATGGCGGAGGCCGAGAGCGAACTGGTGGCCGGCGTGTTCACCGAATACGGCGGCATGGGGTTCGGCGTCTTTTTCATGGCGGAGTACTCGAACATCGTCGTCGGGTGCTGCCTCGCCACCGTCCTGTTCTTCGGCGGCTGGCAAAGCCCGATCGGCATCCTCTCCGGCGGCGCGTGGGGGCTCGTCTGGTTCATGCTGAAAACGTACGCGCTGATCACGACCGTCATGTGGGTCCGCTGGACGTTTCCGCGCACGCAATTCTACCTGCTGCTCAACCTGTCCTGGAAAATCCTCATTCCCATCTCGCTGTTCACGCTGTTGCTGACCGGCGCGATGCTGAAGCTGCCACTGCTGTGGAAAGCACTCTTCTGAACGGCGATGAACCCAAGCACGCCAAATGCGGCCAGGCGCCAGGGGCAAAGAGCACGAGACGTTGAGCTCTCCGTGCCTGCTCCGTGCCCCATGCCCCCTGCCACCCCTCACCAGCCATGAGCCTCGCTTCCGCCATTCGGGAAACGTATCTGGGCTTCAAGAGCCTGCTCATCGGCATGCGGATTACCGGACGTGAGGCGTTGAAGCCGAGCCTCACCTCCCAGTATCCGCACGACACGCTGAAGATGCCGGCGCGTTTCCGCGGCCACATCCAGCTCGTCCTTGATCCCGCCACGGGCCGGCCGCGCTGCACCGCGTGCGGCTTGTGCGTGAAGGCCTGTCCAAGTGGGTGCATCGACCTCGATGGCCTGAAACGCGAGGGCGAGAAGAAGAAATCCGTCTCCCGCTACGACCTCGACTTCTCCATGTGCAGCCTCTGCGGCTCATGCGTCGAAGTCTGCCCGAGCGACGCGATCGATTTCTCCAAGCAGTACAATGTCGTGAGCTTCAACCGCGAGCAGTTCGCGCACATGGACCTGTACGCGAAGATCGAAACCGAATCCAGGCTCTGGGCGCAGACGCACCCGCAGCCTACGCCAGCCGCGGCGGTCGCCACCACCGCTGCCGTTGTCCCGGCCGCAGGGTCCGCACCATCGCCGGCACCGAGTGCCACGAAGCCGGCGCCTGCCGCCGTGGCGATCGATCCTGACATCACGATCATCGCACCCGCTCGCGCGGCGCCTTCGAACGTTCCCGCGACCAAACCGCCGACCGCGCCTGCGCCGACCGCGGCCCCTCAATCCGATGCTGCTTCCACCGCGGCCACGAACCCGGGAGCCCAATGACATCGTTCCCTTTTGCATCGTACATCGTGGCGGCGGCGTTTGCGGTCGCCGCGATCACCATGATCGCCGGGGCCCTGATCGCTGTCCTCAGCAAGCGAATCATCCGCGGGGTCGGCGGGTTGATGATCTGCTGCATCGGGCTGGCCGGGCTTTATTACTTTCTCCAAAGCCCGTTCCTCGCGCTGATGGAGATCCTGATCTATGTCGGCGCCGTCTGCGTCACGATCGTCTTCGGTGTCATGCTGTCCGAACCCGACGAGCCGAAACCGACCGATCGCGTAGCGGATCTTTTTGGCGCGATCCCGATTCGCTCCGGCCGCTTCGGTCTCTGGGGTGCCGCGGCGGCATTTCTGGTCTGCACGTTGATTGGCATCGGCATTGCGCGGCTCAGCCTCGGCGGACCCTGGCCGGTCGCGCCGGCACGCGTCAGCGATGGCTCCGTCGCGGCGATCGGCATCGCCCTGCTCACGACTTACAGCCTGGCGTTTGAACTCATTTCGCTGGTGCTCCTGCTCGCCATCCTCGGCGCGCTCGTGATCGCCCGCAGCGGCCGCACGAAACCGCCGTCAACGGCCCACGATCAACTCGGCATCCTCGCCGCACAGGTCACCGCGCCGGCACCGCCCTCGGACACTCATCCGCTGGTCTCGACCACCGCCGGCCACGAACCGGAGACTGCACCCCGATGAACCTCCTTTACCTGCACGATCGCCCCGGGATCTACCTTGTCCTCGCCGCGTGCCTGCTCGCCATCGGCATCTTTGGACTGCTCCGGCGGCGCACGCTGATCGGCATGCTGATTTCCGGCGAGATCATCTTCGCCGCCGCCTCGCTGAATGTGATGGCGGTGAATCGGTTCTTCGCGCCGGACCCGACCGCCGGGCAGATTTTCGTACTCTTCATCATGGGACTCGCCGCCGCCGAAGTGGCGATCGCGCTGAGCATCATCATCGCCGTCTACCGCAACTATCGCTCCATCGCCCCGCAGGAGCTTACTGAACTCAAGGGTTAGCCCGTGGAACCAACCAGCGACATCCGACTGTTTCTCGCCCTGCTCGCGCCGCTGATCGGCGCCGGGTTCGTGATGCTCACGGGCCGGCGACCCAACGTGCGGGAGGCCGTCTCGCTCGTGTCGGCGCTCACGCTGGCGGGGCTCGTCTTCTCGCTCGTGCCGGCAGTCATGGCGGGCCAGAAACTCCACTACACGCTCTTCGAGCTGATTCCCGTCGAGTACACGCAGGCGCTCACCCTCGCGCCGACCGCGACCGCGCTCACCTTCGCGCTCCGCGCCGACGCGCTCTCGATGATCTTCGCGGTCGTCGCCTCCTCGCTGTGGGTCCTGACCGTGTTCTACTCCGCCGGATACATGCGCGGCTTGAACGAGCACGCGCAAACCCGGTTCAGCGCCTGCTTCGCGCTCGCCCTCTTTGGTGCCATCGGCTGCGCCTTCGCCGACAACCTGCTCACGCTTTATCTCTTCTACGAAGTCGTCAGCATCTCGACGTATCCGCTGGTTGCTCACCATCAGGACGAGGAGGGCTACGAGGGCGGAAAGAAATATCTGGTCTACCTGACCACGACGGCGAAGGCGCTCGTGCTCCCGGCCATGGTCATGATCTTCGTCCTCTCAGGCACGCTCGACTTCGCCGGCAACGCCAGCAGCGGAATCCTCCCGCCGGCAGCGCATCGCGGCGTCGTCACCGTCCTGTATATCTGCTGCCTCATCGGCTTCGCGAAGAACGGCGTGATGCCGTTCCACCACTGGCTGCCCGGCGCGATGGTCGCACCGACGCCCGTCAGCGCGCTGCTGCATGCCGTCGCCGTGGTGAAGGTCGGCGTGTTCTCCACCGTGCGCGTGATGCTGTATGTGTTCGGCGTCGACACGATGCACGCGCTGAACCTTGGCATCCCGACGGCCTACTTCGTCTCCATCACCATCCTGGTCGCGTCGGTGATCGCGCTGAGCAAGGACAACCTGAAGCTGCGGCTCGCCTATTCCACCGTCAGCCAGCTCTCCTACATCATCCTCGGCGTGGCGCTGCTCACGCCAACGGGAGTCGAAGGCGGTCTGGTGCACATCGCGAATCACGCCTTCGCCAAAATCACGCTCTTCTTCTGCGCCGGCGCGATCTACGTCGCTTCGCACAAGAAGAATATTTCCGAGATGAGCGGGCTCGGTCGCGTGATGCCGTTCACCTTCGGCGCCTTTGCCCTCGCCTCGCTCGGCATGATCGGCGCGCCGCCCGTCGGCGGATTCATCTCCAAGCTCTACCTGCTGGTCGGCGCGATGGATGCGGGGACCATGGGCATCATGGTCGTGCTGATCGCCAGCACGGTGCTGAACACCGCGTATTTCGCCCCGGTCGTGTACCACGCGTTCTTCGGCAAGGCGCCACCGGAGAATGGCGGCGGCCACGGACAGGCGGTTGCGCACGTGAAACACGGTGAGGCGCCGCTCGCGATGGTAATCCCGCTGTGTGTCACCGCCGCGGCGTCCGTCGCGCTCGGGTTCTACCCCGACTTCTTCATGCAATTCGCCCACGCGGTCCTGCCATGAAACTCGTCCGCTTCATCGATTTTTTTAGAGACCGGCTGAAGCTGGTCATCCGCGGCTGCTACGTCGTGCTCGCGCTGCTGGTGCTGATCGACGCGCTGCCGTTCCTCGTCGACAAGCAGCACGCGCACACGAGCGCCGAAAAATTCCCGTTTTTCTGGGCCGCGTTCGGGTTCCTCGGCTGTGTCCTGATTATCCTCGCCTCAAAAGCCTTCGGGAAAGCAGGCATCATGAAGCGGGAGGACTACTACGATGAGTGAGCTGCTCACCCTGTTCGCCACCGTTGCCTCTGGCATCGGCAATACTGCGGCGAACGTAGCTGGCCTCTGGCCTCTGGCCTCCGGCTTCTGGCCTCTGCCCTCTGGCCTCTGGCTTCACCCGGCCGTCATCCTGCTGCTCGGCGGCGCGCTGCTGCCGCTGGTGCCGTCGCGGCTGAAGATGAGTTATCTCCTGCTCATCCCGCTGCTCGTCTTCGCGCGGACGCTCGCGCTCTCGAAAGGCGTCTACGGCGAAGTCACCTTCCTGAACTGGACGCTCACGTTCGGCCGCGTCGACGGGTTGAGCCTCGTCTTCGGCTACATCATGGCGGTCGCGTGCTTCATCGGCACGCTCTACGGCGCACACGTCAAACGCGACGCCGAGCACATCGCCGCCTGGACCTACGTCGCCGGCTCGCTCGGCACGATTTACGCGGGCGATCTGCTGACGGTGTTTCTCTTCTGGGAACTGATGGCGTTCTCTTCCGTGTTCCTGATTTGGTTCCGCGGCCGCAACGAGTCATTGAATGCCGGATACCGCTACCTGCTTGTTCACGTGGCTGGCGGCGTGGCGCTGCTCGCGGGGATCATGATGCACGTTCATGCGACCGGCAGCTGGGCGTTCAACCTGTTTGACGTTCATCATCCGACGGCCGCGACCTGGCTGATCATGGGCGGGTTCATCCTCAACGCCGCCGTCCCGCCGCTGCACGCCTGGCTGCCGGACGCCTATGGCGAGGGCACGTTCAACGGCTCGGTCTTCCTCAGCGCGTTCACGACCAAGACCGCCGTGTATGCGTTGTGCCGCGGTTTCGCCGGCATGGAAATCCTCGTCGCGCTCGGCGTGATCATGGCGCTCTACGGTGTCGTCTACGCCGTGCTCGAAAACGACTCCCGCCGGCTGCTCGCGTATCACATCATCAGCCAGGTCGGCTACATGGTCGCCGGTGTCGGCCTCGGCACCGAGATGGCAATCAACGGCGCCTGCGCCCACGCGTTCGCCCACATCCTCTACAAGGGACTGCTCTTCATGGGCTGCGGCGCGGTCCTGCACATGACCGGCCAGAGCAAGTTCACCGAACTCGGTGGACTGTACAAGAAGATGCCGTGGACGTTCGTCTTCACGCTCATCGGCGGGCTCTCCATCTCGGCCTTCCCGCTCTTCAGCGGCTTTGTTTCCAAGTCGATGATCGTCGCCGCCGGCTACGAGGAGCACAAGTTGTGGGCCGCGTATCTGCTGATGCTCGCATCCGCGGGAACGTTCCTGCACACCGGCCTGAAGGTTCCGTATTTCATCTGGTTCGGGAAGAACAACTGCCAGCCCGACACCTGGAAGCGCGCGGCCGAGCCGCCCTGGAACATGATGGCCGCGATGGCCATCGCCTCCGTGCTCTGCATCTACATCGGCTGCTACACGCCCTACCTGTATCGGATGCTTCCCTACCCGGTCGTGTATGAGCCCTACACGTCGTACCACGTGTCCGAGACGCTGCTCATTCTCTGCTTCACCGGCCTCGGATTCTTCCTGCTGCTGAAAAAGCTCGTGCCGACCGCGACCATCAGCGTCGACCTCGACTGGCCGTATCGGATGGGTGGTCGCGCCTTCCTGTGGCTCGCGCGCAAACCCGTCCAGGCGTTCGACAACGTCGTCGGTGAAATCTATCGCGCGGGCGGCCTCGTGCCGCTGATGCGCTCGGCCAACGTCGTCGACTGGTTCGATCGCGTCGTGATTGATGGCGTGGTCGACGGTTTTGCCGGCAGCTTCCGCCGGCTCGGCAGCCGGCTGCGCTCAACCCAGCGCGGCGCCCTCCAGGAAAACCTCGCCCTCACCTTCGGCGCCGCCGCCGTCCTCGCGGTTGCATTCGTGATCTGGTTCTGACGCGCCATGACTCCCGAATCCCCTTTCCCTTTTCTCAGCGTATTGATTTTCGGACCGGTCGCGGGCGTCGCGGTGCTGGCGCTGCTGCGCGATGAACGCGCCCAGCGCTGGTGGACGCTCTTCGTTACCGCGGCGGTCGGGCTGTTGTCGCTGCTGCTGCTGCCACGGTTCAATACCGACACGCACGCGTTTCAATTCGTCGAGCAAGCCGCATGGATTCCGACGCTGAAGATCAACTACACCCTTGGGCTCGACGGGATCAGTCTGCTGCTCGTCCTGCTCACGACGTTGATGATGCCGCTGTGCGTGCTGGCGTCCTGGAACTACATCAAGACGCGCGTGAAAGAATTCATGATCGCGCTGCTGCTGATGGAGACGACGATGATCGGCGTCTTCTCCGCGCTGGATACGATTCTCTTCTTCGTGTTCTGGGAGGCGATGTTGATCCCGATGGCGCTGATGATCGGCGTGTGGGGCGGACCGCGGCGGGTGTACGCGTCGCTCAAGTTTTTCATCTACACCATGGCCGGCTCCGTGTTCCTGCTCGTGGCGCTGATCGCGCTGCGACTCCAGACCGGAACGTTCAGCCTGCCCGACACGATGGGCCACCCGTTGTCCGCCGGTTTTCAGAGCTGGGTGTTCGCCGCCTTCTTCATTTCCTTCGCGATCAAAGTGCCGATGTTCCCGTTTCACACCTGGCTGCCGGCCGCGCACGTCGAGGCGCCGACCGCCGGCAGTGTGCTGCTCGCGAGCATTCTCCTGAAGATGGGCACGTATGGCTTCCTGCGATTTGCCCTGCCGATTACGCCGCTGGCCGCTCACACCTTTGGGCCCTATGTCATGTGGATTTCGGTCGTGGCGATTCTCTACGGTGGCTTCGCGGCGCTGGCCCAGACTGATCTCAAGAAACTCGTCGCGTATTCGAGTGTGAGCCACATGGGTTTTGCGACGCTGGGAATCTTCGCCCTGAACACCGGCGGGATCGAAGGAGCCACGCTCGTCATGATCAACCACGGTATCACCACCGGCGGGTTGTTCATGGTCGTCGGCCTAATCTACGAGCGGCTGCACACCCGCGACATCGGCGCGGCGGCGGGCATCGGAAAACAGATGCCGATCTTTGCATTCTGCTACGGCCTGTTCTGTCTCTCGTCCCTGGCGTTTCCCGGCACGAACAGCTTCATCGGTGAGTTTCTCGTCCTCGCCGGCGGTCTCAAGGTATCGAAACTTCTGATTCTGTGTGCGGTACCCGGCATCGTCGCCGCGGCCGCCTACAATCTGCGGATGCTGCAAAAACTCGCCTGGGGTGGAACCGACAATCCGAAGCACCCGCCCCTGGCCGATCTGAATTTCCGCGAGATGGTGATGTTCGCCCCACTCGTCGCGTTCGTGTTCTGGATCGGGCTGCATCCGCAACCCGTGATGCGAATCATGCACGCGAGCGTGGTGCACCTCCTGCAACAGGCCAACCCGGTCATCACCCAGGTCGCCGCGCTGCCGTGAAACCATGAGTTCCTTCCTCGCCTTTCTTCCCGAGCTCATCCTCCTCGCCGGTGCGTTGGGTTTGTTTGTCGTCGCGCTCGGCGACGGCCGGGTTCGCCTCGCGCGCACGGTCAGCCTGCTCACCGCCACCGGCATGCTGCTGGCCGCGCTGTTCACTTTCGGCCAGCAGATGGTGATGTTCGACGGCGCCTACCGCGTCGACGGTTTCTCGCAATTCCTGAAGATCGTGATCGGCTTCGGCTACGTCTGCGTCGTTCTCCTCAGCGGCGAACTCCGCGACATCCGCGGCGAAGCGAAGCCGGAGTATTATCTTTTCATCGCCCTCAGCCTCATCGGGCTGACCCTGCTGGTGAGCAGCATCGACGTGATCACGCTCGTCGTTTCACTCGAGCTCTCGTCGTTCGCCCTCTACCTGCTGGTGCCGATGCGGCGGGAGCGCGCGGGCCAGCGCGCGCAGATGGAGTCCGCGATCAAATACCTGATGTTCGGCGTCGCCGCCACCGGCGTGATGCTCTTCGGATTCAGCTATCTTTACGGCCTCACCGGATCCACCTCGCTGCCGGTGATCCTCGCGAAGCTGCCGCCGCTGCTCGCTTCATCGAACAGCTCGCTCGCCATCGTCGGCCTCGCTCTCGCGCTCGCCGGGCTGCTCTACAAGCTCGCGGTCTTCCCGTTCCATTTCTGGACGCCGGACGTGTACGAGGGCGCGGCCAACGAAACCTCGGGCCTGATCGCGTCGCTGCCCAAGGTCGGCGCCGTGGCGGTCCTCGTCCGGCTCGTGTCGCTCGCCACACCGGAGCACGCCGCCTTCGCCACGCTGCTCACCTGCCTGGCGGTGGCTTCGATGGTATACGGCAACCTGATCGCCCTCGTGCAGACCGACTTCAAGCGGCTGCTCGGGTTCTCCGGCATCGCGCACGCCGGTTATGCGCTGATCGGCTTTGTCGCGCTCGACGACGCCGGCTACGCGGCCGCGCTGTATTACATCAGTGGCTACATGCTCATGGTCCTGGCCTGCTTCGTCGTCATCTGCCACGTCTCACCCGACGGCGCGAATGTCAGCGTGGCGGACCTCGCCGGACTCCATCGCCGCTCGCCGCTGCTCGCCGTCACCCTGCTCGTCGGTGTTTTTGCCCTCGCCGGCATCCCGCCGTTCGTCGGTTTCATGGCCAAGCTGAGCCTGCTCACGGCCGCGCTCGACAAGGGTCATCTCGCGCTCGTTGTCGTCGCGGTGATCAATTCCGCGATCGCGATCTATTATTACCTGCGAATCGTCCGCACGGCATTCTTCGGCGAATCGGAAGGCATTCCCGCCAGAATCCAGCTGGCCTGGCCGGTGGCGGCGCTGTGCCTGCTCCTGATCGCCGGCATCACCGCGCTCGGTGTCGTGCCCGCGACGGTGGTCGATACGATTTCGCGCTCGCTGGCGGCGATCAAATTTCCGCCGCTCGGGTGACAAACCTCGGGCGAGACACAGAGCGCACAGAGGTCAATCCAGAGGACACGGAGCCCCTCGGCCGGCTCGGGGCCTTGAGCTCGTCGAAACGGCAAGGCCTTTCTCGGTGCCCTCTGTTTGTTCTCCGTGCGCTCTGTGACCCGCCTGAAGTTTACTCGGAAATCCACGCCGAACGTCGCCACGAATACGCGCAGTTCAACGGTCGCGCTCCGTACCACCTCGCCCGTCTGGCCACGGTGACCGGAAGCTGATGCTCCAAACGACCGCGCAAAATCCAACGTTGCGCTGACGGCAGCCGGCAGATGATTCTTCCGGCCTGCTCTCCCCAACTCCCCGCGTCCCGGCCGCGACGGGCAGGAAGTCGCGTCAAAACGCATGAGCGATCCAGCCAAGGCCATATTCATCAGCTATGCCCGAGACGACACCGACGCTGCGCGCCGGATTGCCGAGGCTTTGCGCAGCCACGGCGTCGAGGTGTGGTTCGATCAAAACGAACTCCGCGGCGGTGACGTCTGGGATCAGAACATTCGCAACCAGATCCGCACCTGCACGCTTTTCCTGCCGGTGATCTCCGGGGTCACGCAGGAACGCCGGGAGGGCTATTTTCGCCGCGAATGGAAGCTGGGAGTGGAACGTACGCATGACCTCGCCGACGGCGTGCCCTTCATCGTCCCGGTGGTGATCGATTACACGGCCGAGTCCGCCGCGGCGGTGCCCGCCGAATTTCTGCGCGTGCAATGGACGCGGCTGCCGGGCGCGCTGCCAACGCCGGATTTCGTGGCGCAGGTGAAGCGATTGCTCAAGCCGCCACGCCAGCCGGCCGCCGGCAGCGTGCATCCCCTGCCCCCGCCGGCCGTGGCGTCGCCGGCGCCGGCGACGAGCCCGAAGTCGATCGCCGTGCTTCCGTTCGCAAACATGAGCGCCGACGCGGAGAACGAATATTTCTCCGACGGCATGACCGAGGAGATCATCAACGCGCTGGTCCAGGTTCCCGGACTGCAAGTTGCCGCGCGCACCTCCGTGTTCGCCTTCAAGGGCAAGGCCGATGACCTGCGGATGATCGCCGCGAGGCTCAACGTGCGCACGGTGCTCGAGGGCAGCGTGCGCAAGGCCGGCAACCGGATTCGGATCACCGCCCAGCTGATCAACGCGGTCGACGGTTACCACCTGTGGTCGGAGCGTTTCGACCGCGATCTCGATGACATCTTCACGGTGCAGGATGAAATCGCCCGCACCATCGTCGAAAAACTCAAGGTCCAGCTCGTGGGCGATGGCCGGCAGCCGCTGGTCAAGCCTCCGACCGACGACCTCGAAGCGTACCAGCTTTATCTGCAGGGCCGCTACTTTTGGAGCCAGCGCGGTGGCGGGCTGAGGAAAGGCTTGCAGTGCTTCGAGGCGGCACTGGCCCGCGATCCCAATTATGCGCTCGCGCACGCCGGGGTCGCTGACACTTACACGCTCCTTGGATTCTACGGTTACGGGCGGCCGAATGACGTCATGCCGAAGGCGCGCGCGGCCGCCCAGCGCGCGCTGGTGATCGATCCAGACCTGGCCGAAGCACACTGCGCCCTCGCGTTCATCCTGCTTTGCTACGACTGGAACATTCCGGCGGCCCAACGCGAATTCCGGAGGGCGATCGAGTTGAAGCCGACCTACGTTCCAGCGCTTTATTGGAGCTCCTCCTGTTCCATCGCGCTGAACCGATTGAACGAGTCGGTCGCAATCGACGAAGAAGCGGTCCGGCTGGAACCGCTCTCACTGTTCACCAACACGCACCTCGGATGGATGCTGCTCGGCTCGGGCCGGGCGGAGGAAGCCATCCCGCGGCTCGAGCACGTGCTCGCGCTGGACGCACATTTCCTCATCGCGCACTGGCTGCTGGGCCAGTCCTACATCACGGTCGGTCGAACCGACGAGGGTATCGCCGAGCTGGAGACGGCCGTGAAGTTGTCGGACCAACTGCCGTGGATGGTGGCAACGCTTGGCTGTGCCCTCGCGTATATCGGACGCGTCGAGGAGGCGCGTGCGGTACTGGCGGACCTGACCCGGCGGGCGGAAAAAGAGTATGTCCGCGCGTACCTATTCGCGCTGCTCCACGCATACCTCGGCGAGGAAGACGTGACGCTCATCTGGCTGGAGAAAGCCCGCGAAGAACGGGACCTCTCACTCAGCTATAGCTTCCTGACGATAGACAACTTCACAGCGATGGGCATCCAGCAACGTTTTTTGAATCCGGCCAGGCGCGCCGCATTTATCGAGCGGCTCGGAATCATCCGGGCCTGATTCTGCGACCCCACGCTCCGTGGGCTCACACCCACCGGCGGATCAGCCGCGCGGCGTGCGCGTAAATTCGCTCCATCGGCTCGGGCTTCGGGCTCGCGTAATGCAGGCTCGTAAGCTCGATGGTCGAACCGGCTGCGACCCCCTTGAATTGTTTCGACCACGAGAGCACTGCCACACGTGGATCGACCAGATTCACCCGGGGCTCCTTCTTCGGATCGAAATCTTGGACCACGTCGATCGCCTCGTGCCCGGAAATTTTCCAGCCCACGAGCAGCTTGCCCGAGCGACGCGAGCGAATTGCGGTCCAGTCCGCGCCCGGCACGCGATCCACTTCCTCCCTATCGGCGAGCCCGAGCGCGTGCGATCCCTCGATCGCCTGGATCCTCCCGGCGCCGGGGCCGACTGCGGCGGCATTCGATAATTCGATCACATGGCGGCGGAATTCAAAATCGCCCGCCAGCCGGATCGTCGAACTCACCTTGAATTGCTGGCTGCCGAGCGTTGCGCGCCACGAGGTCCGCACGCCGTCGTCCAGCAACTCGCCGTGATCGGGAAAAATCCGCGCCGCGCAAACCCCCGTCGCCAAATCGCGGAACACGAGCGTCTGATCCCACGGCGCGAAATCCTTCGCGCCTTGCAGCACGTTGAACGGAAACGCGCTCGACCAGGTGAACTTGTTGTACTTGTCGCGATAATAATCGCGCCGCGACGCATTCATCGCCTGCAACCACCGCACCTGGCCGGATGTTTTCGTGCCGGCAATGATCATTTTTGGGCCGGCGAGCTTTATCGCGAAATCGCTTTTCTCCACCGGCAAGTCCTCCTCCGGCGCCGTCCACAGCGGATCCGTCGCCGGAATCGAGAAAAACGTGAACGCCTGCATGGCCCAATACGGATGACCATTGTCGATGTAGCCCTCGGTCACAGCCGGCGCACCGCCGGGTGAAAGCGTTTCGCGCAACTTCCCGCGCTCCTCGTCAAAGGCGCCCATGTTCCACCACCACGCGAAATTTTTCCGCATGATCCGGCGCAGCAGCCCGGGCGAGTGCGGCCAGGCCTCGTCGCCTTTGAACTCGGGAAACGTGCGCGACAGCTTCAACCGCGCCGCCTGATTTACGGCGGTGAACCACGCATGATTGTTGGTCCGCTCCGGAATGACGGTGCAGCTCGCGAGCCATTGGTTGATGTTCGTCCGCTCCCGCGCCGACAACGCGCCGACGAAATCCGGACCCATCCGTGCCAGCGCAATCGCAACAAGCGACGACTCCACCGTGCGCTGAGTCGGCTTGTTTCCCACCGGCTCGCCCCAGTAATCCGGATGCTTCGGATCGAACGCCGTGCGAAAGATGGAGCGCACCACGTCCGTCAAATCGGGCTCGCCTGCGAGCCGCGGCTGTTTCGCCGCCGCATACTCCGCCAGCGCCGGCAGCATCCGCGCGACCGAGGTGTAGGTCTTTCCGCTCGGCGTGCAGCAGCCCTTGATCATCGTGCCGCCGGGAAAATCGCAAGCCGTGTAGTCCGCGCTCGTGGTGCGTGCATGACGAAGGAACCCGGCGGTGATCGCGCGAAACCGCGCGGTCAGTTCCTCCCGGGTCGCCAATCCGGCCGCAGGTTCCGCCAGCTGCCCTCGCAGCGATCGCGGCAACGCCGCGCCCGCCGCAATCGCGGAAGTGGCGCCGACGAGAAAATCACGACGACTCATAAGTCTGGTTCTCCGACATCCGGTTTTGTAGGAACCTGCTCGCCCGTTCGACAAGCCTCTCGACAAGCTCGAGGCCTTTCGCTCGAAGGACATGATGGCCGTGAGCCTGTCGAACCGGCTCAGGGCCCCGAGCCCTGTCGAGGGGCAGGCGATTGGTTTGGATGGGAGCGCAACCGTCCTCGCTCGCTGCGGATCTTATGCGACCGGGGGCGGTCGCGCTCCCAGGTCAAATCGTTCCCCGTACGCCGAAAGTCCATGGCGACGCACCGTCTTTCGTCATCTGGTAAAGCCGCGCCGATGGCGGCGTATCCGGGCCGTAACGTTCCAGCACCGTAGGTTTTGGCGAAGCCAAAACCTACACCTTCCAGCTCTGGAGAATCTTGATGTAGTTCGCGCGCTCGAAGGCGGCCGGATCCGGACAGCGGCAGAGGTTCATCGTCCCACGCAATTGCTCCACGCTGTCGTAGCCATGATCCACCAGCCAGTTCTTCAGACCGGCGAGCAGCGTGGCCACAAACCGCGGGCCATTCTTCAGCACCACCGACACGAGCTGCACCGTATGCGCGCCGGCCAGCAGCGCCTTGATGATGTCCTCGGTGCTGTGCACTCCGCCGGTGGCGGAGATCGAGCCGCGCAGATGCGGCGATACAATCGCGAGCCACCGCAGGCGGAGCAGAAGCTCCGTGGGATCGGAGAGCTTCAGCTGCGGGAAGACCTCGAGGTCCTCGAGGTTGAAATCCGGCTGGTAGAACCGGTTGAACAGCACGACGCCGGCCGCGCCCGCGTTTTCCAGCGCGGCGCAAAAGTGGACCGGCGAGGTGTGGAATGGCGACAGCTTGACTGAAATCGGAATCCGCACCGCCGCCGCCACGCTGCGCACCGTCTCGAGCATGTCGGCTTCCACCTGGTCGCCCGGCACCGTCGGATCGGTGACGAGCTGGTAGAGATTCAGCTCGACCGCATCGGCCCCGGCGATCTCGAAGCGCCGCGCATAATCCGTCCAGCCGCCCGGACGGCAGCCGTTCAATGATGCGATCACCGGAATCGAAACCGCCTTCTTCAGCTGATCGAGCTGCCGCAGGTAATGGTCGGGGGTGAGCTGGTACTCGCTGTAGCTCGGGAAATACGAAAGCGCCTCCGCGTTGCTGTCGGCCGATCCCTCGACGTGATGCACCAGCGCCCGTTGCTCGGCGTCGATCTGCTCCTCGAAAAGCGAGCGCATGACGATCGCGGCGGCGCCGGAATCCTGCAGCTGCTGCGCGATGTAGGTGCTGTCGCAATACGGCGAGGCGCCGATGACCAGCGGGTTGTCGAGCGCGAGCCCGAGATAGTTGGTATTGAGTTTCATGGTACCCTCGGGGTCGGTGGACGCGGGCCGGATGGCGGGGTTCGCGGATGTTCGGCGGGGGCCTTGTGCGGATCGCCATTCCCCGCGTGGGGGGCACCATTGCCGGTGGTTTTCGGCACCACCACGGCGGGCTTGGGCGGGTCGGCTCTCGGAGTCGGCGGCGTCGCGAGGTGCTGGTAGAGCGCGAAGTGCTGGCGCACGTACGCCTGCGCCTGCGCGCCGAGTTCATCGGCGCGTTCCGGCGCCACATTCCGCAGGATGCCGAATCGCGTCTCGTTGGCCATGAACTTGGCGAGTTCGATCTTCGGCGGACCCGAGTCGAGCTTGAGCGGGACTTCACCCTTCGCGGCCAGCCGCGGATCGAAGCGGAAGAGCGGCCAGTATCCCGTATCGACCGCCAGCTTCTGCTGCTCGAGCCCCCTCTCCAGCTGGTAGCCGTGCGCGATGCAGTGCGAATAGGCGATGATCAGCGCCGGACCGTTGTAGGCCTCGGCCTCGCGCATCGCCGTGATGGTCTGCGTGTCCCTGGCGCCAAAGGCGACCTTTGCGACGTACACGTGCCCGTATTGCATCGCGATCAACGCGAGGTCCTTCTTCGCGATGCTCTTGCCGCCGGCGGCAAACTTCGCGACCGCGCCCATGGGCGTCGACTTCGACGACTGGCCGCCGGTGTTCGAATACACCTCGGTGTCGAGCACGAGCACCTTCACGTTGGCCCCCGAGGCGAGCACATGGTCAAGCCCGCCGTAGCCGATGTCATAGGCCCAGCCGTCGCCGCCGATAATCCAGACCGTCTTCTTCACCAGGTCGTCGATGACCGCGAGCAGCCGACGCGCATCCGCGCCGGTAATCGGCCGGACGAGTTCGCGCGCTTTCGCCACGCGCGCCCGCTGGGCCGCGATTCCCGCCTCGTTGGACTGATCGGCATTCAGCAGTTCATTGACGAGGTCGGGCCCGATGGGCGCCGCCAGTTTTTGCACCAGCTCGCGCGCAGTCTTCGCGCGTTGTTCGACCGCGAGGTGAAGCCCGAGTCCGAATTCCGCATTGTCCTCGAAGAGTGAATTCGCCCAGGCCGGGCCGCGCCCGTCGCGATTCGCCGCATACGGCGTCGTGGGCAGGTTGCCGCCGTAGATGGAAGAACAGCCGGTGGCGTTCCCAATCAGCATGCGATCGCCGAACAGCTGCGTGAGCAGCTTGAGGTACGGCGTCTCGCCGCAGCCGGCGCACGCGCCCGAAAACTCGAACAGTGGCTGCATGAACTGCGTGCCCTTGACCGAGGTGACATCGAGCCGGGTCCGATCCGGATCCGGCAACTGGAGGAAGAAGTCCCAGTTGGCCTTGTCGGCCGCGAGCCGTGGCGGCTGGGCCACCATGTCGATCGCCTTGTGCCGCGGATTTGACTTGTCCTTCGCGGGGCAGACCTGGACGCACAGCGAGCAGCCGGTGCAATCCTCGGGCGCCACCTGGAGCGTATACTGCTGGCCGGGAAAGTCGGCGGACTTGAACGGCACCGACGCAAACGTGTCGGGCGCGCCCGCCAGCCTGGCCGGCTCGAAGAATTTCGCGCGGATGGCGGCGTGCGGGCACACCATTACGCATTTGTTGCACTGGATGCAGATCTTCGCATCCCACTGCGGCACTTCGAGGGCGATGTTCCGCTTCTCGAATTGCGCGGTGCCGGTCGGCCAGCAGCCGTCGAGCGGAATGGCGCTCACCGGCATCAGGTCGCCCTCGTTGGCGAGCAGCCGGGCGGTGACCTTCTGGACAAACTCCGGCGCGTTCGAATACGCCGGCGGAATCGTCGCCAGCGCGTTCGGATCGACCGTCGCGGGAATCGCCACCTCGCGCAACCCGGCCAGCGCGGCGTCGACCGCGGCGTAGTTCATCCGTACGATCTGTTCGCCCTTGCGGCCGTAGGTCTTCGCGATCGCCTTCTTGATTTGGATGATCGCCTCCTCCTGCGGCAGCACTCCGGACAGCGCAAAGAAACAGGTTTGGAGCACGGTGTTCGTGCGCCGGCCCATGCCCGAGTCGTGCGCGACCTGCGTGGCATTGATGACGAAGAGCCGGAGCTTTTTCGTAATCAGTGTCGCCTGCCAGTCCCGCGGCAGACGCCGCCACGTTTCCTCCGGCGTGAAGGGCGAATTCAGGAGCACGGTGGCGCCGCGCGCCGCGTAACCGAGCACATCGGTCTTTCCCACCAGGCTGAACTGGCTGCAGGCGACGAACTGCCCCTGGCGGACGAGATACGGCGCATGAATCGGCCGCGGCCCAAACCGCAGGTGCGAGATCGTCATCGAGCCCGATTTCTTCGAATCGTAGACAAAGTATCCCTGGGCGTGGTTCTCGGTCTGTTCGCCGATGATCTTGATCGAATTCTTGTTCGCGCCGACGGTGCCGTCCGCGCCGAGTCCGACAAAGACGCAGCGGCGCAGGTCGGCCGCCTCGAGATCGAATTCAGCATCGAAGCGCAGCGAAGTCCCGGTGACGTCGTCGAGGATGCCGACGGTGAAATGGTTTCGCGGTTCCCACTGCGAGAGATGGTCGAACACCGCCCGGGCCATTCCCGGCGTGAATTCCTTCGAGCCGAGTCCATAGCGGCCGCCGACGACGCGGGGCGAGCCCGTGAGGAGCGAGCGACCCTCGGCCAGCGCGGTGACGAGATTCAGATACAGCGGCTCACCCAGCGCACCCGGCTCCTTCGTGCGATCGAGCGCCGCGATTGCCTTCACCGTTTTCGGCAGCGCGCCGAGGAACGCCTTCACCTCGAACGGCTGGAACAGCCGCACCGCGATGGCGCCGACCTTTTCGCCCTTGGCGACGAGCCAGTTCACGGTTTCGACAATCGTCTCGACCGCGCTGCCCATGGCGATGACGACGCGCTCCGCCTCGGGATGGCCGTGGTATTCGAAAAGCTTATACTCGCGGCCCGTCGCCGCGGCGAACTTCGCCATCACCGCCTGCACCGCGCCCGGCAGGTCGTCATAGAAGCGATTGACCGCCTCGCGGCCCTGGAAATACACGTCGGGATTTTGCGCTGTCCCGCGCAGGGTCGGCCGGTCCGGCGTCATGGCCCGGGCGCGAAACGCGGCAATGTCGTCCTCGTCGATCACCGCGCGCAGCACATCGTCCGGGAGGATGGCGATATTCTGCACCTCGTGCGAGGTGCGGAAGCCATCGAAGAAGTGGATGAACGGCACGCGCGAGCGGTAGCTCGCCGCGTGGGCGATCAAGGCGAGGTCGTGCGCTTCCTGCGGCGAATTGCTGCAAAGCAAGGCGGCGCCCGTGGCCCGGCACGCCATCACGTCCTGGTGATCGCCGAAAATCGAGAGGCCCTGGGCCGCCAGCGCCCGCGCGCTCACGTGCATCGTGAGCGGCAGCAGTTCGCCCGCGATCTTGTAGAGGTTGGGGATCATCAGCAGGAGCCCCTGCGACGCCGTGAACGTGGTCGTCAGCGCGCCGCCGAGCAGCCCGCCATGTACCGTGCCGGCCGCGCCGCCTTCGGATTGCAGTTCCACCACGCGTGGCACCTCGCCCCACAGGTTTTTCTTCCCGACCGCGGCCCACTCGTCGCACACCTCGGCCATGGTCGAGGACGGCGTGATGGGATAGATCGCGATGAGTTCGTTCAGCCGGTAGGCGACCGACGCAACGGCTTCATTGCCATCGCAAGTGAGGAATTCTGGGGACGAGGAACTGCTGGGCATGAGCGTAATGAAGGCCGGATGAATTCCGAGCCGATGCATCGTGCCACGACCCTGTTGCTGGCACTACGCAGGGGTTGCCATTCGCGGTGCATCAATTGGCAACGCGAGTAGCAGAGCTCATTTGGGCGGGCGGCCCGGCGCCTCTCGCGTGAGTCCCATGTTCCCGGATTCTGAGCCAGCAAGCCGGCGCGTCAGGTGCACGCCGCGACTTAGCCGTGGCCACGAGCGTGAGCGAGTGGAAGGATCCACGTCGGACTACTGGCTCGATCCCGACCGTAGCGGCGAGCGCCAGCAAGCCGAAGCGTCAGCGAATAGCACGGTGAGCGCGATCGAGGTGACTCGGCCCGCCTGCGTCGGCCTTGCGGGCCGATTACCCGAGTTCAGGATCGCCGCGCGGGCGCGCGGTGGCCATAAGCGGGATTGTTGCATTCTCGATGATCCCGCGTCCGCTCCTGCATTTGCTCATCGCCGCCCTTGCGAGCGTGTCCCCCTTTCCGGCGATCGCGCACGATCTGCCCTACGCCGTCGACAGCCGGCCGCCGGCGCCGCCAACCATTGATCCGGGGCCCGACGCGGCGGTGTTGCGCGTCCGCATCGTCGATGCGGTCACCAAAAAGCCGGCGAGCGCGACCGTCGCGGTCAACGGCGGGAACCAGGAGCCGGACAACGACCCCTACCGCGAATTTAGCCTGCGCCGCAGCGCGAACCGCCACAAGGGGGCGATCCGCTCGCGGTCGATCCCATATTACTTCTACACCGACGGCCGGTTCGAAGTTCGCGTTCCGCCTGGCCCGGCGTCAATCGAAGTACGCAAGGGTTACGAGTATCGCCCCGTCGAGCTGACGCTCACGGCGCGGCCCAAAACAACGACCGACGTGGAGATCGTGCTGGAGCGCGCGATCGATATGGCGGCGCTCGGCTGGTATTCGGGTGACACCCACATCCACATGGATCGGACGGGCGTGAACGACGACACGCTGCTCACCGTCACCTCCGCGAAGGACATCCGCTACGCGTATCTGCTTTCCTACAACACGCTGGGCTACGATCCCAGTGGGGCGGGATACGAGTCGTTTCGCCAGCAGCGCGGGCTCGGCGATGGCAGCCTGGCACGGCAGGGAATCTATCACATCACCTCCGGTCAGGAATACCGCCCGACCCGCCTCGGCCACGTCACGATTGTCCTGCCGGATCGCTACGTCCCGGCGAACGGCCGGACCGACAACGTCAACCGCGGGCCGTCCCTGGCGGTCATCGCGGATCAGACGCACGCCTTGCACGGCTTCATCGGGCTGGCGCACGGCGGCTATTTCAACCAGGAGGCCGACCGTCTGCTGCTCGAGCGCAAAATGGACTTTCTCGAGCTCCTCCAGTTCGGCGAATACCGCAGCCTCGGCCTCGAGGGCTGGTATGATTTCCTGAACATCGGCTACCGGCTGCCCATCGTCGGCGCATCGGACTTTCCGCCCACGCGCGAGCTCGCGAGCGAAATGACCTACGCGTGGAGCGACACCGCCCCCACCCCGCGCTCCTTCGCCGAGGCACTGGCCGCCGGGCGAAGTTTCGCCACTTCCGGCCCGATGCTCTTCTTGACCGTCGACGGCCAGAAACCGGGGGCCATCCTCCGGTATCCGGAAAAAACCGACGCCAGGCTGACCGTGGACATCCGCGTGCAGAGCCCGCAATACGCGACCCGTTATGTCGAGCTGATCGCCAACGGGACGGTGGTCGAGCGC
This sequence comes from Opitutaceae bacterium, assembly GCA_030648295.1. GTDB lineage: Bacteria > Verrucomicrobiota > Verrucomicrobiia > Opitutales > Opitutaceae > ER46. The sequence continues at coordinate 52,126 of JAUSID010000021.1, forward strand.
CGGTTCGATCCGGCGGGCCGCTCCGAATGGTCGCTGCGGCACGTGCTGCCGGTGCGCGCGAGCACGTGGATTGCGGCCCGGACCTACAGCGACGCCGGCACGGATGCACACACGAACCCGGTGTATGTCTACGTCGGCGATGCGCTGCCCTTCAACGCCACCAGCGCCCGCCAGATCATCGCGCGGCTCGACGGCTCGGCGGCGGCGATTCCGCTGCCGGAAATCGTGGCCAGAATCGAGGCGCTGAAAAATGAATTGCAGAACCTGATTCGGGATCGACGCTCCGCGCTGCCGTTGCCGGAAATCGCTCGATAGTTTGCCGGCGCCGTTTCATGGTTCGGCCTGTTTCCGTGGACCCGTAGCTCAGATGGATAGAGCACTTGGCTTCGAACCAAGGGGTCGGGGGTTCGAGTCCCTCCGGGTCTACCAATTTGGAATAGCTTCTGATTTGATCGGACATCTCCACGGCGCTCCTTTGAACCACCCCGGCCGCCTTCACCTCATCGTCAAGGCCGGTTATTCTATTGCCCTCCTCGCGCTCACATTGCTCACCGGTCCCGGCTGCGCGACGCTGAGGCACACCGCGACCAACCAACTCGGCGACGCGCTTGCCAGCGGCGGGGCAACTTTCGCGACCGACGACGATCCCGAACTGGTCCGGTCGGCCGCTCCGTTCAGCCTGAAGCTGATGGAAAGCCTCCTGGCTGAAACTCCCGCCCATCGCGGGCTGCGGCTCGCGGCCGCACGCGGGTTCACGCAGTACGCCTTTGCCTTTCTGGAGCAGGACGCCGACTTGATGGCCGACCAGGACTTTGCCGGTGCGACCCAACTGCGCACCCGGGCGCGGCGACTTTATCTGCGCGCGCGCGACCACGGGCTGCGCGGGCTGGACTCAGCCCACGAAGGATTGTCGGGCCGACTCCGCGCCGACCCGAAGATGGCGATGCGGGCCGCGGTCGCCGATGATGTGCCGCTGCTTTTTTGGACCGCCGCCGCGTGGGGTGCGGCCATCACCCTCTCCAAGGACAACGCCGAACTGATTGCCGACCAGGTGCGGGTTGAGGCTCTGATCGACCGTGCGCTCGAGCTGAACGAGAGCTTCGACGCCGGCGCGATCCATGCGTTTCTGATCCCTTACGAGATGGCGCGGCGGGGCGCGGCGGGCGATCCGGCGGCGCGGGCGCGGCAGCACTTTGCGCGCGCGATGGAGTTGTGTGCCGGCGGCCAGGCCGGGCCGCTGGTCAGCCTGGCCGAGGCGGTGGCCGTGCCGAAGCAGGACCGCACGGAATTTCAGGCCTTGCTCAAGCAGGCGCTCGCCATCGATCCCGATGCTCATCCGGAATGGCGGCTGGCCAACCTCGTGATGCAGCGCCGCGCGCGCTGGTTGCTTTCGCGCACCGACGAACTGATTCTGCCCGAAATCAAATCGCCATGAAATGCCGCTTCCTGCCTGCCTCCCTGGCGCTGGCCCTGATGGTGGGTGTCATGCCCGCCGCCCGCTCAGCTGTGCCCGTGGAAATCAAACTCGCGACGATCCTGCCCGTGGGGACTTCGGGTCACCAGAGCCTGATGGAAATGCGCGCAGCCTGGCAAAAGGCGGCGGGGCCGGCCGTGAAACTGACCATCTACGCCGGCATGGCGGAGGGCGAGGCGCTGCTCGTGAAGAAAATGCGCGCGCGGCAGATTAACGCCGCGTTGCTCACGGCCGTCGGGCTCTCGGAAATCGACCGCTCGGTTTCGAGCCTGCAATTGATGCCGATGGTTTTTCGCGACTGGCGCGAGGTGGATTATGTGCGCGAAAAGATTCGCGGCGAACTCGAGTCCCGCCTGCGCGCGAAGGGCTTCGAGGTGCTGTTCTGGGGCGACGCCGGCTGGGTTCGCTACTTCTCGAAGGAGCCGGGCGCCACTCCCGACGACTACAAGAAAATGAAACTCTTCGTGCTGTCGGGCGGCTCGCGGGAGATGGAATCGTTTCGCGAACTGGGTTTCCAACCCGTCAGTCTGGAGATGGAGCAGATTCTTCCGGGCCTCACGACCGGCATGGTCACTACAGTGCCGGTGCCACCGTTTCTCGCCAATGCGCTTCAAATCAACCGGGTGGCAAGGTACATGCTCGATCTGAACTGGGCGCCGGTCGTCGGCGCGGCCATCGTCCGGCGCGACGTGTGGGAGAAAATTTCTCCGGAATTGCGCGCGGAGCTCCAGACGATCGCCACGGCCGCGGCGGAGAAGATTCGGAAGCAATCGCGCGCGGAGGACGATGACGCCATCGTCGCCATGAAGAAGAATGGACTCGTGGTCCAAGCCGAGACGCCGGCCATCCGGGCTGCCTGGCAGGCGCTGGCGGAACAGGCGTACCCCATGATCCGCGGGCGCATCGTCCCGGCGGAAATTTTCGATCAGGTACAGCGCGTGCTGGTCGACTACCGCGCCACACATCCTGGAGGCGCGCCCTAGGCCGGTTATTTGCATAGCCAGACGAACCAAGGCATGGGTCACAGAGGACACAGAGCTCGGACACAGAGGCAGCAGGAGGCCACAAGGTGTTTGGACGCGCCTGATGCGAATGGGCAGGCATTTCAAATTGGATCGAAGGGTTTTCCTCTGTGAACCCTGGTCGCCTTCGGCGCCGCCATAGGCGGGTAAACTCTGTGTCGGAGCTCTGTGCGCTCTGTGACCAAAAAGGTTTTTTTCCTTCAGCCTGTGAAATGTTCCGGTTAGGCCGGTAAGTTCAACGTGCCCCCCGCGACCGAGAACCCTGCCGCCATCGCCGCTGCGCCCCTCGGCGAGGCGGCCCCGCGCCGGTGGTGGCATTTCGGTGAAAACTTCGCGCTGGCGCTGCTGCTCGCCATCATGGTGTTGCTGCCGCTCGCCGAGATCGTGTTGCGGAAATTTTCCACCGGGATTCCCAGCGCGCCGGATTTTCTGCGCCACCTCACGCTGCTGGTCGGCATGGTCGGCGGCGTGGTCGCCGCGCGCGACGGCCGCTTGCTCTCGCTCGCAACGGCGCCCGCTTTGCTGCGCGGACGCTGGAAGGGATTCGCCCTCATCTTCAGCACGGGTGTGGGGGCGGCCGTCACCGCGTTCCTCTGCGTCGCGAGCCTGCAATTCGTGCTCCAGGAGCGGGAGGCCGGAGGCGCCCTCGCCTATGACATTCCCCTCTGGGTGATCCAACTCGCGATGCCCGCCGGCTTCGGTGTCATCTGCCTGCGTTTGCTCTGGCGGGCGGCGGGAACGTGGTCGCGCCGCGCCTTTGCCCTCGTGCTCGCGACGGCGTTCATCCTGGCCGCCATCTTTCCGCCGATCGCGATCTCGAGCCTGACCCTGCCGGCGCTGGCGGCGTTGCTCGCGGCCACCGTCCTGGGCACGCCGATCTACGTCGCGCTCGGGGGCGCCGCGATGATCCTTTTCTGGGGCCGCGATGTTCCGATCGCTGCGGTGTCGGTCGAACACTACGGGCTCGTGACGAATCCGGCGCTGCCCGCCATCCCTCTCTTCACGCTCGCGGGCTACTTCATGGCGGAGGGCGCGGCGTCGCAGCGGTTGATCCGCGTGTTCCAGGCGCTGTTCGGCTGGTTTCGCGGTGGACCGGCCATTGCCACCGCGTTGATCTGCGCGTTCTTCACGTCCTTCACGGGCGGCTCGGGCGTCACCATTCTCGCGCTGGGCGGACTGCTCATGCCGGCGCTGATCGCCGCGCGGTTTTCGGAGCGCGACGCGCTGGGGCTCGTGACCGGCGCCGGCTCACTTGGCGTCCTGCTGCCACCGTGCCTCCCGGTGATCCTTTACGCCATTCTCGCCAAGGTGGACATCAAGGAGATGTTCGTGGCCGGGCTGGTGCCGGCGTTCCTTCTGATCGCGATGACGGGCGCATGGGGCGTGTGGGCCGGCCGCAAGGCGACGGAGGGCGGACAACGCTTCAACCTGCGCGAAGCCGGCCGCGCCGCCTGGGCCGCGAAATGGGAGCTGATGCTGCCGGTTGTTTCGATCGTCGCCCTGTTCGGCGGCTGGGCCACGCCGGTCGAGGCGGCGGCGGTGACCGCGTTCTACGCGTTCATCGTTGCCGTGGTCATTCATCGCGACCTCGGGATTCTCCGGGACTGCCCGCGCGTGATGACCGAGGCCGGCGTGCTCGTCGGCGGGATCCTGCTGATCCTCGGCGTGGCGTTGGGGCTGACGAGCTACATGGTGGATGCGCAGATTCCGGATCGACTCGCCGATTGGGCGGCCGTCCACGTGCAATCCCGCTGGGTGTTCCTGCTCGGCCTGAACGTGGCGCTCCTGTTCATCGGCGGGCTGGTCGAGATTTACGCGGCCATCGTGGTCGTCGTCCCGCTGCTCATTCCCATCGGTGCGCGGCTGGGGATCGATCCGCTGCATCTCGGCATCATCTTTCTCGCGAACATGGAACTCAGCTTCCTCGCCCCGCCCGTCGGGCTGAACCTGCTGCTGGCGTCCTACCGGCTGAACAAACCGCTGCCCGAGGTGATGCGCGCCGTGCTGCCGCTGCTGGGCGTCAGATTCATCGGCGTGCTGCTCATCACCTATATACCGTGGATCAGCCTGGTGCTGCCGCACGCGTTGCGGTGAACCGGAAGGGCCCGCCAATCTTCATGCGACGCTCCGCCGGCGGATACCAGCCTTGGGGCGCAAAATTCGACCCATGGAGGTAACATTGGACGCGCACTTCATCGCTACCCTCGGTGAACGTGAGCAGCCGGCTCAATGCGATCGTGGTTTTGTGCGCATGGTGTTGGCTCAGCGCGGAGCAGTTCAGGAAATTCACGTTCCACTTCTTCTCGAGGTGGGAACGGCCGCCGGTGCGATCATCCGGATTCGTGTGGGTGTGACCTCCAATCCAGAAGTCGATCGCGCCGGGCCGCGCCGCCAGGTATTTCTCGAAGGCCTGCGCGTCCGGCGACTGGTCCAACCAATATAGATACGAGGCGCCTTCCGGTCCGCCGTCCGGGAAATAGCCATGATAGTGGCTGACCCATTCGCCCTTCTTTCCCTTGACGTAGCCCTCCCACGGGCCCGAGGCGACGGTCGTCTCCTTCAACATGTGGTGATGGGTCGAAATGACGATCGCATCGCCTTTCGTCTCCACGTTTCGCTTCCACCACGCGAAGGTCTCGCCGGTCACGGCACCGGACGGATATCCGCCGCGTTTGCCGCGGCCGACCGGTGGCCCGCCGTCGTTGCGGTCCCCCATCATCAGGAAAAGCAGGTTGCCGACGCGAAACGAGTAGCGCTCCCACGTGCCGTCGATCGGATAAGGCCGCCGCCGCGCATCGACGCCCGAGAACTTGGTGTTCTCACCGGTCGGATCGATCCACTTCCGGAACCACCACTGCGTCGGTTCGCCCGGTCCGTTGGCATCGTGATTGCCGACGACTTCATACACGTCCTCGCGCCGGTGTTTCTTCAGGGCGCCAAACTGCCGGACGATTTCGGCCCCCTCCTCGTCGTCCGGCGTGCCCTGGCTGCCGGAAAAATCGCCGAGCATCAGCGCAATATCCCAGTCGAAGGGCGGGCCGCCTTCTTTGCCGCCGCGCTCGGAATGATCAATCGCCGCGCGAATGCTCTGGCGGCCATGCCGCAGATCCGTACCGACGTGCGGATCACTGGTGGCCCACAGCCGGAAGGTGCGCGGCGCCCCGGCCGCTTGCGCCCGCGCGGACTGGACCATCGGGCCCAGCCCGGTGAGTGCGGCCGCGACGCCGGACTGAATGAGAAAATCGCGGCGGTTCATGAATACCAAAGAACCCCCGACCACGGCGACGTTCGACGCCGTTGGCCCGGATCGCGTGCGTTGATTCCACGAGGCACGGCCGCGCTGCTGCCACGGAGCGGAATCATGGTGATAGTGGACGACCCGCGCTCGAACTCGGAACAGTGCCAGCGTGGGCCAGGAGGGTTACGGGACTACTGCGGGGCCAAAATTCCGCTGTCAAGATGATCGGCCGATGGCGGTCGAGCGTTCGCTGCAGGACGCGCTCAATCGGAACGCGTCGCCACCCCGGCTACCATGGCGGCGCGCCGGCGGGAGTGAACAGGCACATCTCGAACGACTCCGCCGCGCCCTTGCGCGCGAACAAATCCCGCCGGTAATTGCCGCGACTTGTGCGCCTAAGGCGCATGGATGACGTGATAGCACGCCCCGGTACCGCAGCTCGTGACGCGCAGAGTTCGCGTCGCAGCGCGCTTGGACGGAAAACGCCGGCTGGACGAACAGCGCAGCAGCGAACAGCCCTATTACCGATCGCGTGGTAGATCGCCCCCGGGGAATTCCAACCGCAGCTTGCGCGCCATCGCGCCACCCTGCCCTCAGCGCCCGCGGCCAAGGTAAATGGTAAAGCATGACCCCTGCTCGGTCGGCTCGGTCAAGGTAAATGGTAAAGCACGACCCCTTCTCGGTCGCCCCTGCAAAATTACTTGGCCGGGATAGCCGCGCTTCTAGGCGCACCGGAGCTGACGGGTGGCTCGCGGCGTATAATCGGGCAAATAGGCTCCGAGAGTCCGCGAGCATTGTTTCAAATCCCGTCGCTTCTATGAAATCATTCCGCTTTGTTTTGCCGCTTCTCCTGCTGATCGTGCCAGCTGTGCTGCATGCGCAGTCGTTTTACTTCGTCTCGAAACAACAGCAGTTCTTGCAGACCTCCGCGGCGGGCGCGGTGGCCGATCCGCTCGGGGCGTTTAAGTTTCAGGCGAAGGCCGCGACCAACGTTACCTTGACGCTGCCGGGCGGCAGCACGATTCCGTTCGTGTTCGATACCAAGAATAGCGATTACGCACTCAGGCAGTGGTTCGCAACCAAGGCGGCCCTTGATGCCGCCTTCCCCAACGGCACCTATCGGATGACCGGTGCGAGCATTCCCGCGCTCTCGATCAATCTTGCGACCGACAATTACCCCGTGACCACGCCCCAAGTGATCAGCGTCACCAACGGCACCTGGAACAGCGGTGGCGTGCTCGTCGTCAATCCCGCGCAACCAACGACCATCAACTTCAGCACCTTTTCCGGCTACGCGACGAGCGGAGTCGCCGGCCACATTAACTTCTACCTCACGAGCATGACCGAAAGCGGGACGCAGCTCGAGACCGACGTCTTCTCCCAACCGATCTTCGGCCAGCCGGCCACGCCGACGCCGCTGACCTCCTATACGATTCCCGCGGGACGGCTCGTCAGCGGCCGCGTCTATCGCGCCTGGCTCGATTTCGACACTGTCGCCACGATGGACACCGCCACGGTCGCGGGCAGCGCGGTGGGCACGTTGTTCTCGAAAGAAGTGACCTTCTACATCGGCGCGCAAAACCCCGGCACGTCGACGCCGCCGCCCGTCATCGTCTCCCAGCCCACCAGCCGCATCGCCGTCATCGGTGGCAGCGCGACATTCTCCGTCGATGTCACCATTGGTGGCACGCCCTTTAGTTGGCAATTCCAAAACAACGTCCCGCTCGGCGAAGCCTGGAGCCGCAACGGCCAGGATCTGGGCGACTTGAGTGCTTCGGGTGGCAAATATACCAACACCACCACCGGGCTCTCCCTCACGATCAACTCGCTCACCGCGGCCGATGCCGGCGACTACACCGTAACGATCTGCACGGCCGGTGGTGTCGTGACGAGCGCGCCTGCGACCCTTACCTTTTCCAATTCGGCCGCACCGGTGATCACGAGCCAGCCGCAAGGCGCTTCCGTCACCGCCGGCCAAACATGGTCGCTCATTGTGGCGGCTTCGGGCGCCCCGGCGCCGACCTACCAGTGGCTCAAGGACGGCGTCGCGGTTGCCGGAGCCACGTCCGGCACGCTCTCGCTCACCAACATCACCGCCGCGGCGGCGGGTAGCTACACGGTGCTCGTTTCCAACTCCGCCGGGTCGGTCACGAGCAATGTAGCAGTGGTGTCCCTGACGAGCGCGCCGCCTACCGGCACGGCGCCCGTGATCACGACCCAGCCACTAGGCGCGATGGTCACCGCCGGTTCGACCGCGACCCTCACGGTGGGGGCTTCCGGCAGTCCCACCCCAACCTACCAATGGCGCAAGGACGGCGTCGACGTTGCGGGGGCCACGTCTGCCACGCTTGTGCTCGCGAACATCACCGCCGCGGCCGCGGGCAGCTACACGGTGTTGGTTTCCAACTCCGCCGGTTCCGCCGTGAGCACCGCGGCGGTCATCGCCCTGACGAGTGTGCCGCCCCCCATCACGGCGCCGCCAGTCATTGTCGTGCCGCCGACCAACCGCGTCGCGCTCACCGGTGGCAGCGTGACCTTTGCGGTCGCCGTCACCGTCGGCGGCACGAGCGTGAATTACCAAAACAACCCCAACCGGATCGCACTCGCGTTTACGTGGCGCCGCAACGGCCAGGATGTCGACCTCAATGCCTCGAGTGGCAAATACGGCAACAGCTCGGGTGACGTCCTGACGATCAACTCGCTCACGGCCGCCGATGCGGGCGACTACACCGTGACGATCACGACCGCGGGCGGCACGGTGACGAGTTCGCCCGCCACGCTCAGCCTTTCCACGCCGATTGCGCCGGTGATCACGTCCCAGCCGCGCGGCGCGACGGTCAACGCCGGTTCAACCCTGGCGCTTACGGTCACGGCCACAGGCAGCCCCACGCCAACCTATCAGTGGCGCAAGGACGGCGTCACGCTCGATGGCGCCACCTCCGATTCGCTCGTGCTCGCGAGTGCCGGCACCTCGGCGGCAGGCAACTACACGGTGGCCGTTGCCAACTCCGCCGGTTCCGTCACAAGCAGCACGGCGGCCGTCGCTGTCACCAGCGGTCAGCCAAGTCGGCTGCCCAATCTTTCCGTGCGCGCCAACCTCGGCGCCAGTCAGACCCTCATCGTCGGTTTCGCCACCATCGGCGCGAAAAACATGCTCGTGCGCGGCATCGGCCCGACCCTCGCGGTCTTTGGCCTTGCCGGCGTCCTGCCCGATCCGACGATTGAACTCTACAATTCCGCCTCAACCAAGATTGACGAGAACAACGACTGGAGCCCCAGCCTCGCCTCCGTGTTCGCCGATGTCGGCGCGTTTGCCCTGAGCGGCGGCAGCAAGGACGCCGCCCTTCAGCGCACGTGCGATGGCGCGAACACCGCGCAAATCAGAAGCGTTGGCACCGGCGTCGTGCTGGTCGAGGTCTACGACTCCGGCGGCACTGGCAAACTCATTAACGTGTCCGCCCGCAACGCCGTCGGCACCGGCGACAACATCCTGTTCGCCGGTTTCGTGGTCGACGGCACCGCGGCGAAGACGCTGCTCATCCGCGGCGTCGGCGCCAAGCTCGCCGAGTTCGGCGTCGGCGGCGTGCTCGCCGATCCGAAGCTCGAAATCTACAACGCTGCCGGCGTGAAGATTGCCGAGAACGACAGCTGGAACGCGCTGCTCCAGCCCGTGGCGCGCAGCGTCGGAGCCTTCGATCTCACGCTCGGCAGCCGCGATGCTGCGCTCCTCCTAACGCTCGCCCCCGGCACCTACACCGCGCAGATTTCCGGCCTCGGTGGCGGCACGGGCGAAGCGCTCGTGGAAGTTTACGAAGTGCCGTGAGCGTCCGGGCAATGGGCGCGGCCTGGGCGCGTGCCGTGGAAGGGGCGCGACCCATGAGATCGCCGAAGGGGTCAGAGATCGCCGAAGGAGATCGCCCCCTTCTCACGCGTGCAAATTGATCGCCTATCGCGCGGAGACCGCGATGGCCGGCGTGGCCCGAGACAAACTCGCGCGCAACGACGATGCCCGGTCGCTGCTGCGCAAACTCTATTTGACGTCGGCCGACCTGATTCCGGATCTGCCCGCGCAGACCCTGACGGTACGTTTGCACCACCAGGCCGCGGCGCTACAAGACGCCGCCGTTGCGCATCTGTGCGCCGAATTAAACGCGACCGAAACAGTCTTCCCCGGCACCGATCTTCGCCTGATTTACGAACTTCACGGCTCAGGCTGATTCCGCGAGGTCAGGAGATCTGAGTCTTGGACGTCGGTGCGGCACCATTTTCGATCACCTGCCGCCGGTGGCCGCTGGCGCGCAGCTTGTAATCGTCTTGGCCGTTGAATTCGGCCGC
>JAUSID010000047.1 GCA_030648295.1 Opitutaceae bacterium
CTCACCGAAATGGAGCACCATTCGAACATGGTCCCGTGGCAGCTGATCGCGCAGCGCACCGGCGCGAAGCTTCGTTACGTTCCGGTCGTCGGCGCCAATGTCGAGGGCGGACTTGATCTCGCGCAGGTCGATTCGCTGCTCACGCCGGAGGTGAAGCTTTTCGCCTTCAGCCACGTTTCCAACACGGTCGGCAATGTGAACCCCGCCGCCGAGCTGTGCGCGAAGGCGCGCGCCCGCGGCATCCTGACGTTGATTGACGGGGCCCAGTCGATCGGGCACATGCCGGTCGACGTCCGCGCGATCGGTTGCGATTTTTATGCGTTCTCGGGCCACAAGATGGCCGGCGTCACCGGCATCGGCGCGCTCTACGGCCGGCGCGCGCTGCTCGACGCGATGCCGCCGTATCAGGGCGGCGGCGGGATGATCTCGGTGGTCGAGTACTTCGAGTCGAAATGGAAGCCGTCCCCCGAGCGTTTCGAGGCGGGCACGCCGAATTTCGCCGACGCGGTGGCGCTGGGCGTCGCGTGCGATTACCTCGATGCGATCGGTCGCGCCGCAATCGCGAAGCACGATCACGACCTCGCCCAAATCGCGTACGAACAACTCTCCGCCCTGCCCGGCATCCGTATCCTCGGACCCAGGACATCGCGGGTGGGCATCGTCTGCTTCGCCTTTCCCGACGTCCACGCCCACGACGTGGTGACGTTTGCCGACGAGGATGGGATCGCGTTGCGCGGCGGCCATCACTGCAACCAGCCGCTGATGCGGAAAATCGGGCTGACGAGTACGACGCGCGCAAGCTTCTACGTCTACAACACGCCCGAGGAAATCGACGTCCTGGTCACCAGCCTGCGCCGAATCCTGAAATTCTTCGGCGCGGTGTAGCGGACGGGGGACGGGGGACGGGAGACAGGGGACAGGAGGCAGGAGGCAGGGGACAGTTAGTCCTTAGTCCCTTGGTCTCTTAGTCTCTTAGTCTCTTAGTCTCTGGTCTCTGGTCTCTGGTCTCTGGTCTGTGGTCTCTGGTCTCTGGTCTCTGGTCTCTGGTCCTTGCTCCCTCCTCACGGCTTTCCCACGTCGAAGATTCCGACGAACGCCTTCGGCACGATCGCGGCGGTGCGGCAGTTGGTGGCGGGAAGGATTTTCGCGGCCCACTTGTTCACGTCGTCCCGCGTGACTGTTTCCATCAAGCCGCCATGGAGCGCGACGATCTCCTCGATTTCCTCCGGCCGCTCCTGCGCCCGCATCAACATTCCAATCAGGAATCCGTTTTCGCGAAACGCCTGGCGCAGCTGGCCCTTCAGGATGCCGCGGGCGCCGATGAACTCGCCCTCCTTGACACCCTTCTGCGCGACCTCCGCGGCGATTCGTTCCACCAGCGGCGCGACCTTCATCGTGTCGTTCGGCGACGAATCAATCTGCGCCTGCAAAATCGAGAAGGTCGGAAAACCATCGTACGCCTGGAACGAAGCGGAAGGCGAATACGCCAGCCCGAGTTTTTCGCGGACCTCCCCGCGGATCCGGATTTCCAGCAGCTTGGCGAGCAATTCGAGCGCGGCTTGATCACGGATGTGCAGCAGCTCGGTCACGGGCCAGGTGCCGACCACGAGCCCGACATTCTGCTCGCCCACAAACTCGATGCGCTTGAAGCCCGCGGGGGCGGTGACCACGACCGGCTTCGGTTCGGCCGGCAGTTTCTTTTCCGCCAGGCGGGGACGCAACGCGCCCAGCGTGCGTGAAACCGCGCCGACAGCCGCCTCCTCGGCGATGTCGCCCACGATGGTGGCCTCGAGGTAACCGCGCGATAGCGATTCCTCCATCCAGCGTTTCACGTCGACCACGCTCATCGACATGTAGTCGAGCGGCGATCCCCAGGTGAACCGCGCGTCACCCTTGAACAGGTAATCCGTCAATTCGCGCATCCCGTCCTGCATTCCCACCGTGTCGGCCGCGCGGCTCATGGCCGCCCGCAGCCGCGTTTCGCGATGCACATAGCTGTTGAATTTCGGTGCGTGCAGGATGTCCGTGACGATGGCAAGGAACGGCTCGAGTTGCTCGACCGCCATGGTGCCGCGAAACGTGAACGCGTCGCGATCCGCGATGTCGAAACTGAACTCGAGGAACTTGTCGTCGATGAGCCCGTTCAGCTGCTCGGGTGGAAAATGGACGGCACCGCTGGCGAGGAGCGTGTTGAGTCCGAACTCCTTCAGCGCGGGCTTGTTTCCCGGCATTTCCAGCAGCCCGGCGCCCACGCGCACCACCACGCGCACGAGCCCCGCCTCCTGCCGGCTCGACACGAAGTTCAGCCGGGCATTGTTGCCGAAGCGCATGAGCTTTGCGCCGAGCGCCGGCAATTCGCGCCGGTCCGCCACCGTGGTCGGCTGGCCCCACCGCGGCATGCGAAATGGAGTTACGCGATGCTGCCGGGCCAGGACGTGACTCAACCCCGCGCGTCGCCGCTTCTGGACCTCCTGCACCACCTTGTCGCCGTTCAACTGGATGTCGACGCCGCCGGCCACGTGAAACGCCGTCGTATTCAGATTCCACATCCCGCGGAACACACCCTGGGCGTCCGCCGGCGTGAACCGTTCCAGCCACTCGCGCATCCAGGTGAATCGCCGGGCGTATCCAATATACACGACATGCGCCGTGATCGATTCCACGAGCGCATCGGCCATGGATCCGGGATCGAGCGTGGGCAGTTGATCGAGCATGTGGGTCGCGAGCCGCAGGTTCCGCCGCCGCAGCGTTTCCACATCGGATGCGTCCAGTCCGCGCTCGAGCGTGAGCCGCACCATTTCGTCGAGCGAACCGACGCCGTTCTGCCACTCGTCGGCCGGGACGCCGACGGACGCCATCGCCACGCCATAGCCGAGCAGTTCCTCATAACTCGCCTCGGCGCCGGCCGCGCGCGGGATTTCGGTGCGCAAGCGTTCGGCAAACGCGTTCATGACGAATTCACGCCGCTGCCGATCGACCAGGATTTCGCGCGTGTCGAGCCGCGGTGGCAGCGGCATCACCGACGCGGTCTCGGTTGCGGCGGATGAGACACCGCCGATGCGGAACACGCCGGCGCGAAGCCCGCGCGCATCGAGCTTGCCCTCATCCCGCGGCGGAATCGGCGTCGCTGGCCGGACCATGCTGCCAAAAATCTCGCGGACCTGCGCGGTCATCGCGGCGACATCGAAATCGCCCGCGCCCACCAGCACCATCACGTCGGGCCGGTAGCACCGGCGGTAGAAATTGAGAAACTGATCGCGCGTGAACCTCGCGATCAATGCGTCGCTGCCGCCGGGCATCCGCTGCGGAAAATGCAACCCGCGAAAAACGACCGGCATCGATGCCTGCTGCTGGCGGCCGGCGAGCGTGTTGCGGTTGCGCAGTTCCGCCAGCACGACGCGGCGTTCCTGCTCGATCACGGCCGGCTCGAACGTCACTCCGTCGCCGAAATCGCGGAACAGCCTCAAACCTTCCTGCAGGAGCGCCGGGGTGTTCTCGCGGAAATCGAGTTTGTAGGTGGTCGCGTCAAACGTGGTGTTGGCGTTGACGTCGCTGCCGTATTCGACGCCGAGCCGCTGGAACAGCGCGATCATGTCCTCGGCCTTGAAATTTTTCGAACCGCCAAACGCGAGGTGCTCGATGTAGTGCGCGATTCCGAGTTCGTCCGGCCGTTCGTCGAGCGAGCCGGCCAGGACGATGAGTTGGAGCGTCACCCGGCCGGGAACACCCTGATGCGGCAGCAGGGCGTAGCGGAATCCGTTGTCGAGCCGGCCCCACAGCACGCGCTCATCCGGGGCGAGCTTCGCGCCCTCGTGGGCCCACTTGCCGGACCGGGGGCCGGTGAGTTCCGGCGTGCGGGCGCCAAGGTCGGCCGTTGCGGCCACCAGCGTGAAAACAGCAATGAACCAGGCGGCGGGTCGATGGGGGAGGAGGGACGACAGGACCATGCGCGAGCAGACATGCTGTGCGAACAACGCGAAACTTCAACCCCGGCCGCCAAGTCGCGGCTCGATGCATCCGATCCGGCCGTCACGCGCGGCCCGTTCGCTTTTTTCATGTTGGGTGCCACAGTAACGCTTGCCGATCACCGCACGTTCCGGCCGAATGCCGCCCCCTCGTGGTAACGCAACCACATGCGTGACTATTTCCTTCGTCGTTTACTATTAATCATCCCCACCCTGCTCGGCGTCACGATGCTCGTATTCGCGATTACGCGCGTGGTTCCCGGCGGCCCGGTCGAGCGGGCGATCATGGAGGCGCAAATGGGTGCATCGGGCGATGTGGCGCGCACGGATGTGAGCCGCGGCGCGATTTCGGAGGAGCAATTGCAGGCGCTGAAGGCCTACTACGGGTTCGACAAACCGGTGGGGCAGGCCTACGTCGCGTGGCTGGGAAAGTTGCTCCGCGGCGATCTCGGCATGTCGTATCGGTTCAACGAACCGGTGCTGGACATCATTCGTGATCGACTGCCGGTTTCGCTCTTCTACGGCGGCATCACGCTGGTGCTGATTTACGGCGTGTGCATTCCGCTCGGCATCGCGAAGGCGATGAAGCACCGGACGTTTTTCGACCACACGACGTCGATCCTGGTGTTCATCGGCTACGCCGTCCCGGGCTATGCCCTGGGCGCCATCCTCGTCGTTTTCCTCGCCGCGCGGCTGGAATGGTTTCCCATGGGCGGATTCGTGAGCGAAAATTACCGCGACCTCGGCCCCGGCGGGCGGATGCTCGACATTGCGCACCACGCCGTGCTGCCGCTGCTGTGTTACGTCATCGGCAGTTTCGCCTTCGTCACCCTGCTGATGAAGAACCACCTGATGGACAACCTCGCGGCCGACTTCGTGCGCACGGCGGTGGCGAAGGGTGTCTCGTTTCGCGCCGCGGTGCTCAAGCATGCCCTGCGGAACTCGCTCATCCCGATCGCCACCCATTTCGGGCAGAACCTGTCGCTGCTGGTCACGGGCTCATTCCTGATCGAGTTCATTTTCGACATCAACGGCATGGGCCTCCTCGGCCTCTCGTCGATCTTCGATCGCGATTACCCGACCGTGATGGGCGTGCTGGTGGTGTCGTCGTTCATGCTGCTCATCGGTAACATCATTTCGGATATCCTGGTCGCGCTGATCGACCCGCGGGTCCGGTTCAAATAATCGCGGCGCATGGCCCTGCCTTTTCCACGCTTCCGGCTGAACCCCCTGACCGCGAAAAAAGTCCGCCGCTTTCGCGAGATCCGCCGCGGTTACGTTTCGTTCATCATCCTCATCACGCTGATCGTGCTGTCCTTCGCCGCCGAGTTGCTGGTGAACAGCCGCCCGCTGGCGCTCCGCTACGAGGGCCGCTGGTATTTTCCAACCTATGGCGCGATTCACCGCGGCCGCGAGTTCGGGCTCGGTTACGAGTACGAGGCGAATTACCGCGAGTTGAAGGCGAAACTGGCGCAGGAACCCGGCCGGGGGAATTTTGTCCTGCTGCCCCCGGTGCCCTACAACCCCTACGAGAATTCGTATCCGCAGGAGTTCTACAAGCCGCGCCCGCCGAACCTGGGCGAGCGGCACCTGCTCGGCACCGATCAGCTCAACCGGGACGTCCTGGCCCGGCTGGTCTATGGCTTTCGCAAGGCGCTCATTTTTGCCGGCTCGTTCATCGTGCTCACGTATCTCGTCGGCGTATCGCTCGGCTGCGCCATGGGCTACTTCGGCGGCTGGCTCGACCTCGTCGGCCAGCGGCTGATCGAAATCTGGTCTCTGGTCCCGTTCCTGTTCGTCGTCATCATCGTGGCGTCGATCGTCTCCGCCTATGGCGGCATGAACCTGGGCTGGCTGCTCGCGATCGTGGTCATGTTCTCCTGGACCGGCATCACGTACTACATGCGCACGAACACCTATCGCGAAAAGGCCCGCGATTATGTGCACGCGGCGCAGGTGCTGGGCGCGAGCACGACCCGAATCATCTTCGTGCATGTGCTGCCGAACGTACTCTCGACCATCGTCACCTTCGCCCCCTTCACTGTCGCCAGCGCGATTTCGGCCCTGACCGCGCTCGACTTCCTCGGCTATGGCCTGCCGCCGCCGACTCCCAGCTGGGGTGAATTGCTCCGGCAGGGCACGGCCAACCTGAACGCGCCGTGGATTGTCGCGTCCGCCTTCAGCGCGCTGGTCACCGTGCTCGTGCTGGTGACGTTCATCGGCGAAGCGGTGCGCGAGGCGTTCGATCCGAAGAAATTCACGACTTACCGGTGACCTTCCCCATGTACACTCCTCATTTCGCCCGTGTGCTGCCATTGCTGGCCGCCGCTTTGCTGTTGTCGGCTTGCGGCCGCAAGGATGCGGCCGATGGCACCAGTACCCGCCCGACCGCGAAGTCCGCGGCCACCGGCCCGATGGCGGCCGATCTCAAGGCGACACTCGACCGCGAGAAGGACTTTTATGTGGTCAAGGCCGCCGCTGATCTGCCGGCGAACCTGAAATGGGAAAACGGCTCCGACCTGCCCGAATTCGCGGACCCCAACGCGAAGAAGGGCGGCACGTTCAATTACTTCATCCAGGATTTTCCGCGCACGCTGCGCGTCATCGGCCCGGATGCGACGGGCGGGATTCGCGAGTACTTGTGGGATTACGTGGAGATGTATCCAGCGGTCGAGCACCCGAATGTTCCCGGCCGCGTATACCCCGGTTTCGCCAAGGAATGGGCCGCGGACCGCGCCACCCGCACCGTCTACTACCGGATCAACGAGAACGCCCGCTGGTCCGACGGCCGGCCCGTGACGACCGACGACGTCGTGTTCACGCTCTATATGCTCCGCTCGCCGCACATTCGCGAGCCGTGGTACAATGATTTTCACACCAAGACCTGGGAAAAGGTGACGGTGTATGACCGGCATGTTTACGCGCTTACGATGAAGGAGCTGCGGCCCGACTTCGTCGTGCGGGCGAGCCAGGGGTTTTATCTCTTTCCGAAACACGCGATGGCGGATTTCGGCCCCGACTACATCGAGAAATACCAGTGGCGGGTGGTGCCGACGCTGGGCGCGTACACGCTGCACGAGGCGGACATCGACAAGGGCCGCAGCGTCACGCTCAGCCGGGTGAAGGACTGGTGGGCGCGTGACCAGAAATTCTGGCGCGGCCGCTACAATCCGGATCGTTTCCGGCTCACGGTGATTCGCGACATGGAAAAGGTCTTTGAATCGTTCGTGCGCGGCGATCTCGACTACTTTCCGTCCAATACGATGACGGTCGTGCCGAAGTATTGGTACGAGTCGCTGCCCGACAATCACCCCGACGTGGCGGGCGGCTACATCCACAAGGCGAAATTCTTCAACCAAATCCCGCGACCGGACTGGGGACTCTGGATTAACCGATCGAAGCCGGTGCTGGATGAGCAGGAGATTCGCACCGGGATCCAATACGCATCCAACTTCGATCGCGTCGCCAACCAGTTCTTTCGCGGCGACGCGGTGCAGATGAATACGCGCTCCGACGGTTACTCGTGGCGGACGCACCCGAGCATCACCGCCCGCAAGTTTGATCCGATCAAGGCGCGCGAGCACTTCGCCAAGGCGGGTTTCACCGAGCAGGGGCCGGACGGAATCCTTCGCAACGCACGCGGCCAGCGTCTCAGCTTTACCATTACGACGTACCGGCCGGACATCCGCGACATCATGGCCATCCTGAAGAGCGAGGCGACGAAGGCGGGACTGGAGTTCAACCTCGAGGTCCTCGACTCGACCACGGGTTGGAAAAAAGTGCAGGAGAAGGGTCACGAAATCGCGCTGGTTGCGCTGTCCCGCTCGCCCGAGCTGTTTCCGCGCTATTGGGAAATGTATCACGGCTCCAACGCCTATGCCGACGCGTATCTGGGCGCCGATGGCAAGCCGGTCGAGCGGTTCGCCGATGGAAAACCGAACCCTTCGCAGAAGCAGCCGCGCGTCCAGACGAACAACATGACGATGACATTCATCCCCGAGCTCGATCGGCTAATCGAGGCGTACGACAAGGCGGACACGCTCGACGAGATGAAGCGGCTGGCAGCGCAGATTGAAGAGATCATCTACAAGGACGCCGCCTGGGTGCCCGGGTGGGCCACGCTCTTTTATCGAACCGCATACTGGCGCTGGGTAAAGTGGCCGGAAGGCTTCAACGTGATGCTGAGCCGCACCGCGCTGGAATACTTCCTCTTTTCGATCGATACCGAGGCGCGCGAACAAACCAAAGCCGCCAAGCGCCGCGGCGAGACTTTCCCGGCGCAGGTGAAGGTGTTCGATCAATTCAAGGAGAAGTGAGCCCGACTCACGCCGCCATTTCCCCATCCGTGGTTTCCCCCGGCTCCGCACCCGCCGACGACGTCATTCTCGAGGTACGTGATCTCGTCACGGGGTTTGACACCGACATCGGCCGGCTCGTCGCGGTCGACGGCGTCAGCTTCAAGGTGCATCGCAGCCGCACGCTGGGGATCGTCGGCGAATCCGGCTGTGGCAAGAGCGTCACGGCATTCTCGATCATGCGGCTGCTGCCGCAACCGATGGGTCACATCCTCGGCGGACAAATCCTTTTCGAAGGCCGCGACCTGACGAAACTCCCGCCGGAGGAAATGTACCAGATTCGCGGCGGCCGGATTGGAATGATTTTCCAGGAGCCGATGACGGCGCTGAATCCCGTACATTCGATCGGCCGCCAGCTGAGCGAGGTGTTCCTCATCCATTGCACGACCGACAAGGCCGACGCGTGGCGCCGCGGCATCGAGATGCTCAAGAAAGTCGGCATCCCGGTGCCCGAAATCCGGATGAGCGAATATCCGCACCAGCTTTCCGGCGGGATGCGGCAGCGCGTGGTGATCGCGATGGCGCTGGCGTGCGAGCCCGCGGTGGTGATCGCGGACGAGCCGACCACGGCGCTGGACGTGACCATCCAGGCGCAAATCCTCGAGCTGATGCAGAGTCTCCAGCGCGACATGGGCCTGGCCATCGTGCTCATCACGCATGACCTCGGGGTCATCGCCGAAACCTGCAACGATGTCGTGGTCATGTACGCCGGTCGCGTCGCCGAGGCCGGGCCGGTGAAGAACATCTTCCAGCATCCATCGCATCCGTATACGCGCGGTTTGCTCGATTCGATTCCGGTGCTCGACCATCCGCGCAAGACGCGGCTCCGGGTCATCGAGGGAATGGTACCGGGGCTGAAGGATCTCCCGGCGGGCTGCCGCTTTCAAAACCGCTGCCCGTATCGGGTCGACCAATGCGCGGTCCAGCCGCCGCTGGAGGAGGTCGAGCCGGATCATTTCACGGCGTGCTGGCGCTGGCGCGAATTGCCGCCGCGGGAACCGCGGCGGGCAGCCCCCGGCGAACAAACTGCGAATGAACGCGGACTGAATCCACCTTGAACGACACGGTCAGCCCACCCGCCGGTTCCCCTTCCGCGCCGCTGCTCGAACTCCGCGACCTGCGCATGCACTTCCCGGTGCGCGAAGGCGTATTCATGCGCTCGGTACGACGGCTGAAGGCGGTGGACGGAGTTTCGCTCACCCTGCAACCCGGCGAAACGCTCGGGCTCGTGGGCGAGTCCGGCTGCGGCAAATCCACCCTGGGCAAATGCGTCGTGCGGTTGTTGCAGCCCACTTCGGGGCAGGTGATTTTCGAGGGCACCGATCTCGCGAGCCTGCCGCCGCGCCAGCTGAAACCGCACCGCCGCCATTTGCAGATGGTGTTTCAGGATCCAGTGGAGTCGCTCAACTCGCGGCACACCGTCGGCGAAATTGTCGGCGAGCCACTGGTGATTCACCGGCTCGGCGACGCCGCCGCCCGGCGCGCCAGCGTCCTGGCCTTGCTGGACAAGGTCGGGCTGCCGGCCGGCGCGGTGGACCGTTATCCATTCGAGTTCTCCGGCGGCCAGCGGCAGCGGATTGGCATCGCGCGCGCCCTGGCCCTGAATCCGCGATTGCTCGTCTGTGACGAACCGGTCTCGGCGCTCGACGTCTCGATCCAGAGCCAGGTTCTCAACCTGCTGCTGGATCTCCAGCGCGAGCTGGGACTCAGCTACATCTTCATCGCCCACAACCTCGCGGTCGTGAAACACGTCTCCGACCGCGTCGCCATCATGTATCTGGGACGGATCGTGGAGATCGCGCCGGCGGAGGAAATCTACCGGCTGCCGAGGCATCCATATACGCGCGCGCTGCTCTCGGCGATTCCACGGCCGGATCCAGAGAAAGTGCGGCGCGAGCGAATCGTGCTGCAGGGCGACGTGCCGTCGCCCATCGATCCGCCGCCTGGCTGCGCCTTCCACCCGCGCTGTCCCTTTGTGACCGAGCGTTGCCGCGTCGAAGTGCCGCCGTTGCGTCCCGTGGCCGGTCATCCCGATCATTTTGTCGCCTGCCACTACGACATGCCGTTGGAAGGGACCACGGGACCAAGGGACTAAAGGACTAAGGGACTGGAGAGGCTTCGCCTCAGACCAAGGACCAGAGACCAAAGACCAGAGACTTTTCTTGGGAGCGCGA
>JAUSID010000059.1 GCA_030648295.1 Opitutaceae bacterium
GGGATAAAGAGGCGGCGGGGAAGTTGATTGCCGGGGCAGGCGCCTGAGCTCGAAATCCCCTCTCGAGAGGGGTGCCCGAACGGCGGGGTGTGTTTGTCCGAATCGCGCGATTCGCGCATGCGACCTGCCACCTCGATGTAACGCAACACGTGACATTCGCCATTGCGGGCGAGACGCCCGCGCTCCCAGGAAGACGGCCTTCGTCTTTCTGTCCCCTGTCCCCTGTCCCCTGTCCCCTGTCTCTTCCTCCCTTCTCCGCGGCGCAGCAGACAAATGAAGTATTAGGTTTCGCTCTCCGCTGCGCCGCCCTTCGCCCTACCTGCCGTCCCACCAGGCGTCCAACTTCTTTGAGAGTTCAGCGACCCGGGACTTCTCGGCGGCGGCGAGATTCTTTTGTTCGTTTGGGTCTGCCGTCACGTTGTACAGTTCGACCACGGCATCGGGCTCGTTTTGCTTCGCCGGAACGATGAGCTTCCAGTCGCCCTCGATCATCCAGCGCCAGCGCAGGCTCGATCCGGGCCGGTTGAGGTCGACCGCGTTGTGAGTGAAGCACTCGCCATAAACGGCGTTGCGGCTGCGGCGGGCACCGGCATCGAGCAGGTTGATGCCGGTGAGTGACGCGGGCACCTTTATGCCGGCTGCGGTCAGCAGCGTGGGCGCGATGTCAATCGAGCTGGCCAGCTGCGGTGCCATTTCGGGTTTCACCGTCGTGGGCCAGCGAACCATGATTGGCGTGCGCAGGCCGCCATCGTATTGGGTTTGCTTTGACCTCGGGGCGTACCGGCCGCTTTCGGGATCCGTGATCCAGCCGTTGTCGGCCACGTAGACCACGATCGTGTTCTCGGCCAGGCCCTGGCGGTCGAGGTGATCGAGGAGCTGGCCGCAGGTTTCATCGAACCACTCCACCATCGCCCAATATTTCGCCACCGGCAGCGACGGCGTCTTGTCCTTGTATTTGTCCAGAAACTGCGGCGGGGGCGTGTGCGGAGAGTGCGGCATCATCGGCGCATACCAGACGAAGAATGGTTTCTTTTCCTTCCGCGCTTCGGCGATGAAATCGTAGATCGGCTGCATCGTCTTGCGGCCGATATCGAGCCCCTCGTCGCCGTGCCGCGCGCCCTTGGTCATGCCGTGGGTGAACCCGCCGCGGCTGTAGTGGCCCTGCCACCACTTGCCGGTCTGGAAACTGAGATAGCCCTTCTGGCCCAGCAGCCGCGGCAGCGCCGGCGCGGCCTCCATGTGCCGGTTCATGACTTCGCGGCCATCCTTGAATTCCCTGGACTGCTGGAATTTCGCCGCCGGCACTCCTTTCGGCAGCGGCGGGTCGTTGCTCGTGACCTTGTGCTGGTGCGGATACTGGCCCGTGATCATCGAGGCGAGGCTGGGGCAGCACAGGCTGCCG
This sequence comes from Opitutaceae bacterium, assembly GCA_030648295.1. GTDB lineage: Bacteria > Verrucomicrobiota > Verrucomicrobiia > Opitutales > Opitutaceae > ER46. The sequence continues at coordinate 1,403 of JAUSID010000059.1, forward strand.
GGCACGTAGCCGCGCGCAAAGGTGAGGCTCTGGGCGGCGAGCCGGTCGAGGTTCGGCGTCTGCACGACCTTCGAGCCCATGAAAGAGTAGTCGGCCCAATGATGATCGTCGGAAACGATCATCACGATGTTCGGCTGGTCGGCTGCGATCAGCCGGCCGGCCAGCAGTGCAAACGCGGCGAGAAGGAATCGGTGTGTTCTCATGGGATCAAGAAAGTCGGCGAAACAGGATTATTTACAGGAGCAAACGGAGCAAACAGAGAAGATGCGCTTCATCCGCGCCGTCGTCTCCGTTGCCTCCGGTACCTCCTGTAAAATTGTTTGGTTGGGCGAAGCCGCGTTGAAAGCTACCGCGCTGGATCCTTGAAACGCGAAAATTATTGTGAGCCGGGCAAGTTTACCCGCCTTTGGCGGCGCCGAAGGCGACCAGGGTTTTCGAAAATTCCCAAAACTGTCATTCTGAGGGCCGCCGAAGAATCCAGTGGCGCGTCCGGCTGCGAGCATCGTGCTGGATTCTTCGCCAAGCCTCAGAATGACAAACCGAGGACCTGTGTCGGGTCTAAGGCTGCGCCTCGCTGGAATTCTTGAACACGGAAGTTATTGTGAACAGGTTAAGCTTGCCCGCCTTCGGCGGCGCCGTAGGCGGCCAGGGTTTACCCGCCTTTGGCGGCGCCGAAGGCGACCAGGGTTTTCCGAACGCGTGTTCCGTGGCTTGGGGTCTCTGGCCTTTGGTCTTTGGTCTGAGGCAGAGCCTCTCTACTTGGCGGCCTTTTTCCTGCCGGCGCCTTTACCCGCGGGCGGGGGTGGCGCATCCTTCTTCGCCCACATCTGGTATTCGTCGGTCTGCTTTTTCCAGGCGGCGGCGAGTTCGCGAACCTTTGCCGGATTTTTCGCCGCCAGGTTCGTCGTTTCGGCGCGATCCTTGCCAAGATCATACAGCTCCCACGGACCATCGGCACCGGTGGAGACAACCTTCCAGTCGCCGACGCGCAGTGCCCGATTGCCCTCGTGCAGTAACCAAATCGAGTCGCGCGCGATGGTCACGTCCTTTGCGAACGCGGGGACGAGGCTGCGGCCCGGCAGCGGCGGGCCTTCCTTGCCGGGTGGCGGAGTCAGCGGTTTGCCGCCGGCGAGTTCGAGAATGGTCGGCGCGATGTCGACGACGTGAGCGGGCGTGTGGCGGAGCTGGCCGCGCGTTGCGATGCCCTTCGGCCAATGCACGATGAGCGAGGTGGCGATTCCGCCCTCGTGTACCCAGGTCTTGTGCCGCCGAAACGGAGTATTCGCGAGGCTGGACCATCCTGGTCCGATGCTCAGGAACGTGCCCGCCGAGCCGGGCGGCAGCTGCGGATTATGGCCGTCTCCGCGCACCATCATCTCCGCGCTGGCGCCGTTGTCGGAGAGGAAGAACACGATCGTGTTGTCCAGCGCACCCGTCCGGCGCAGTTCGTCGAGCACGCGGCCGATCTCGCGATCCATCCGATCGATCATCGCGGCGTGGATGGCCATCTTGTTCACCTGGAATTCCCGCTGGGCGGGGGAAAGCCGGGACCAGGGCAGCGGCCGGTTGATCTCGTCGGGCCCGAGCTTCGCGACGTCATCGGGAAAGGGGTACGGCGGGCCCACCTCGCGCTCGATCTCCGAAAGCTTGGGAATGGCGAGCCCGAGCTTCCGCATCCGCTCGAAACGTTCCTGGCGCATGACATCCCAGCCGCGGTTGTAACGGTCGCGGTATTTCGCGATATCCTCGGCGGGCGCGTGCAACGGGAAGTGCGGGGAGGTGAAGCAGAGGTATTCGAAGAACGGCTGCGCGGCGTATTTTTCCGCGTGCTCCTTCAGGCACTGGATCGCGTGCTCCGCGATGTGCGTGGTCAGGTAAAACCTGGTGTTCGACGGCACCGGCGGCAGTGGCTGGTCGTCCTCGGTGTGGTTTTTGGGATCGAAAAAGCGATTGTGGTCATCGATCGAGTAATCGTGGTCGAACCCGTTCTGGAGCGGCTTGCCGTCGATGTGCCACTTGCCGGAATGATACGTCCGGTAGCCGAGCGGCTTCAGCGTGGCAGAGAGCAGGGGGGCCCATGCCGGCCGGACGCCGCGGCCGCCGCCGCCGTCACCGCGCTCGATCCAGTCGCGCCGGATCTGCTGCGCATAGTAACCCGTCATGAGCGCGCCGCGCGTCGGCCAGCAGCGGGCGGTGTTGTAGAATTGGGTGAACCGGAGCCCGGAAGCGGCGAGCTGGTCGAGATTCGGCGTGGCGATCTCGCTGCCGTAGCATCCGAGATCCGAATACCCCATGTCATCGGCGAGGATGATCAGGATGTTGGGTCGCGTGGGCGTGGCGGCCGTGAGCGCGGCGCAGGCAGCCAGGCTACCGAGCAGCGGCAGGAGAAGGCGTTTCATGGGATAGGGGAGAAGGGGGCAGGAGACAGGAGACAGGAGACAGAAGACGCGGGAGCGGCAGACGTTAACCACGGATCACGCGGCTGGGCACGGAGAAAACCGAATCACTTAAAAGATCCCCCGGATTGGTCCGATCTGCCCTATCCGACCCATGGTTCCTTGTTCTCGGTCTCTCGCGACCGCTCGCTCCCGCACTCAAAACGTAAACTTCGCCTGGAGCCTCCATGTGGTGGGATCCGGGATCCGAATCGTGCTGAGGATTCCGTCCACCTCGCGGCGGATGCTGTAGTAGTCGCGCCGCTGGAGCAGATCGTACACGTTCAGTTGCACGGTCACGCGGGTGTTCCGGCCGAACCAGGCCGCGCGAGTCGTGTAGCCAACCAACGCGTCAACCTCCGTTGCCGATTCGCCCTTGAAAAGCACGCCCGTCGTGGGATTGGCCCCGATGGTTGGTGCGCTTTGGTAGCGCAACCCGCCGCCGACGAACACGCCTTTCAGCCTGCCCTCGGAGAATTCATATCGGTTGAAGAACTTCGCCTGCCACTCGCGATCACCCAGCGAACTCGCACCCTCCACGGCGGTGTTGGTGGCGAACCACGTGTTGAAGTCGGCGATCTCCTGCGCCACCGTGGCCGAGCCGGTTGTCACGCTCGTCGACCGGGCGCGCTGCCACACCGCCATCAGGTCCGGCATCAGCGCGCGGGTGCGCTTGAGCATGTTCGTCTCGACCGACTTTCCCTGCGAGCCGTTGAAAATGACGCGCCAGTGGGGCGTCGGATTCGCGGTGATGCCCAGTTCCCAACCGGTGCTCTTGCGGTCGAGCAGGTCGACGTTGGAGCCGCCGCGGTATCGCAGCGCGTTGGCTTCCGCCGCCGTCAGGATTCGATCCGTGACCATCGTGTCGAGGATGCGATCGTGGCGGTCGACGGTGTTCGCATTCGAGATGACCGACTTGCTGTCGTCGACCATCGTCGTCTCGAAATACGCGAGCCGGAGGAACAGCCGGCGATCGAGCAGCGAAAGCGTGAGCCCCGCATCCTCGCCCTGGCCGCGGCTGATCGGCTGGAGGCTGCCATCGGGGATCAACTCGGTGCGCGTGCCCGGTTCGCCGGCGTTTTCCGATCGGTTGTAGAGCAGCGAAAGCCACGGGCGTACGTGATACACGAGTCCGAACGAGCCTTGTGTCGCCGCGACGTCCGTCCGCGCCACCGGGGCGCCATAGTCGACGCGACTCAATCCCTCGGCATCGTTCAGCAGCGGCCGGTTGTGGAGACTCCGCTCGTCGCGCCGGACGCCGAGTGACAGGACCAGACGCTCCTTGAAGAAATAGCTCTGGGTCGACGCGAGGAAGCTGCGGTGATTCATCCAGTCGTCGTTGATGCCGGAGCTGTTCGTAATCCAGCCGGTGTTGTACGAGGACGCCGGCGCGCCAGGGTCCATGACGACGCTGACCTGCGCCGGGATCTGCCGCCAGCTCGTCGCGGCGATCGCTCCGGCTCCCGCGCCCGGTTGGAAATAGGTGCGGGTGAAAACCTGGTTGCGCGCGTTGAAGGGCGCGGCGTTGAAGGGGCGGCCGAGCAGCACCGACCACATCGAGTCGCTCGCGTAGCGGTTGCGCGTGTCCTGCGCCATCAGCGCGAGGTTGTGCCGGCCCCACCTGCCCAGCTTGAGCGAATACGAGGCGGTCGCGCGCAGGCTGCGAAGGTTTTCGTTCTGCTTCACCTTGCGCCACTGCGAGTCGATGTAGAACTGGCCCGCATACCGGTTCGGGGTGCCATCGCGAAACACCGTCATCGGTTCTCCAAATACCTGATACACGCCCGAGAGCGGATCGAAGCGGCGATAGGCGATCGCCTGGTAATCCGCCGCCAGCTCCACGAACAGATCCTGGACCGGCTGCACCTCGAGAGACGCGCTGGCCGAGTGGTAATCGATGAACCGTTCGCTGCCCGGGCCCTGGAGGTTGGCCATCCGCGGCACGATGCCCTCGTCGAGGATGGCCGCGCCGCGCCGGGCGGTATCGGTCGTCGACTGCGCCATCTGCTGGAAATTCCGCACCGTGCCGTCATTGCCGACAATCGTCACGCGCTGCTGGTTGGCCGTGAGCGCAATCCCATTGGCCGCGCTCGCCGTGCGCGTGGCGGTCAGCGGCCGGCCGCGGTCGAGCCACAGCGAATAAAAATCCTTCGCCCCGAATTCGCGCGACAGGGCATCGTGAATCTGGCCCATTTCTCCCTCGGCGTAGAGCCGGACCTTGGGTGCGATCTGATAGGTCGCGGCGAGCGTGCCGCGCTGCTCGTGGCTGAACTGGTGCGGGCGCGTGTCGTCCGCGTCGTGCACGAGGCCGTTGAACCGCATGGCGAATTTTCCGCGGGCGAGCACGTGGTTGTGATCGAATTCGCCGCGCAGCAAGTGGTCGTTGCCGGCCATGCCGGTCGCCGTGGTCTGGGTGCGGCTGAGGTTGGCGCGTTTGGTCGACTGGTTGACGATGCCGCCGGCACCGCCCGTGCCGAAGAGGATCGCATTCGGGCCGCGCGATTCCTCGAACCGCTCGAGGTTGTAGGTGTCCGGCGGCACCAGCGCAGTGAAGTAGTTGCGCGCGCGACTTGCCGCCTGGCCGCGAATGCGGAACTGGAAGTTCGGCTGCGCGATGTTGTTGCCGCTCACATTGGCGTTTTGGTCCCCGAGCTCGGCGACCGCGGACGCGGAATACATCAGCACATCGCGCTCGTTGAGCGCGCCGAGATCGTTGATGAAATCCATCGTGAACACGCCAATCGCGCTGGGCACGTCCTTCAGCGGAGTCCGCGTGCGCGTGCCGGAGAGCGTCGATTGCGCGGCATAGCCGGTGTCCTGCTCCTGGCTGACGACGAACGGCGACAACTCGACCACGGGATCGTTGGGATTGGACGGCGGGGGAGGAGGCGTGGTCTGCGCGGTGGCATGCGAGGCGATGGCAACCGCAGCCACCGCCAACGCAAAGGCGCAAAGCTTTGCATCAGGACGGGACACGTTACGTGCGCGGGGGAGAAGGGAACGGGTGGGCATGGGGGAGATTTTCAATGAGTTGAAGAAACGAGTGGGGACGGTGGCGCGAAACGCGGTGGACGCGGCCCGCTTCCGGGATCGAGATCCACGCGGCCGCGTGATGGCACCGCGCGGAGCGAGTGACTACTTTGCCTTCTTCTTGCCCGCTTTGCGCTCGGCGCGGCTGGCCTGCTTCGCGGCGCGTTCTTCGGGGGTCATGGCGGCTTTCGCCGCACCGCCTTCGCGCGCGAATTGCCGGAGCCACTCGAGGTGGCGTTGCTTCAGGTCGGCGTAAATGTCGGGGAACCTGGCCGCGAGGTTGTTCTTCTCGCCGATGTCCTCGTCGAGATTGTAGAGCTCGAATTGCGCCTTTTCCGTCTCCGCCACCGCGCGGGCGAAGTCGCCGGAGTGGTTGCCGATGTCGCCCACGAGTTTCCACTTCCCGTGCACCGCGCCGACGTCGCCGTAAAGATCCCAGAAGAGATAACGCTCCGGCAGCGGCGACTGCGCCTTCGACTTCGCATGCGGCAGCAGGCTGACACCATGAACCGGATACGCGCCGTTCTTCGGCGGCACCGGTGCGCCCGCGGCGTCGAGAATGGTCGCGAACAGATCGAAATGCACCGCATCCGCCTTCGACACCGTGCCGGCGGGGATGACGCCGGGCCACATCATCATGGCGGGAACGCGGATGCCGCCCTCGTACGTCTCGCCCTTGCCGCCGCGCAGCGGGCCGTTGTTCGAGGGATAGTCGTGCAGGATGCCGCCATTGTCCGAGAGGCAGATGACGAGCGTGTTTTTCTCGAGGCCGAGCTCGCGCAGTGTTTTCAACACGTCGCCGATCCGCGCGTCGGCGTGCGTCATGACCGCGCAGTAATCGCGGCGTGGTTGGGGGACGCCACGTTTCTCGTAGTACGCGAGCCACTCCGGCTTGGCGGAGTCGCGCGGCGAACTTTCGCGGCGCAGCGGGCCGTGCACCGCATTGAAGGGCAGGTAGCAGAAGAACGGCCGATCCTTGTTTTCGCGGATGAACGCGATCGCGTGATCGGCGAAAAGGTCGGTCGTGTGGCCGGCGTTGACCGGCTTGCCGTTGAGATCTTCAACGCGCGAGTTGGCCACCAGCCAATACGGGTGTGCGCCACCGAGGAATCCGAAAAATTGATCGAAGCCCCGTGCGCCCGGCACGTTGACCTTGTCGTAGCCCAGGTGCCATTTCCCGAACGCGCCGGTGGTGTAGCCCTGTTTTTTCAGCAGCTGCGGCAGCATGATCACGTTGTCCTTGATCCGGCGCTCATCCGCCGGCCAGCCGCCCGCCGGCTCGGCGCGCGCGGATTCGCCCGGCCCGCGCCACATCCCGTTCTCGAGCGAGTAAAGGCCGGTCATGATCGAGGAGCGCGTCGGCGAACAGAGCGGATTGACGCGAAACTGGGTGAAGCGGACGCCGTGGCGGGCGATTTCATCCATGAACGGCGTCTGCAAGTCGGTCTTCCAGTTGCTGGTACAGTCGCCGTAGCCCTGATCGTCGGTGACGATGAGGACGATGTTGGGCGTGGTTCGCGCCGCTCCGGCGGTGGATTTCTTTTCGGCCGCTCCCAGAACGCTGATGCCCACGCCGAGAAAAATCGCGCCGCGGAGGATCTTCCGCAGCGCCAGCGTTCCAGTGGGGCCGGAGGCGCAAGTTGAGGGGCGGGAGGGGGAACCGACGGGAGAACTCAGCATACGTGAAGACGATTGACGATTGCGGACTGATTAGGATTCGGGGGACCGACCGCCCGCACGCGTGTCATGTCTCCCGCAGCAAAGAACGCACGCGCCGTGCATGTTCGAAGTCACACTGAGCGCGCCGGTTTTTTTCACGCAAGAGATATTTCCCGCATTTCGAAATCTGGTGTTGCGCTCCGGTGATTTGATTCACGAAGGTGGGCGCAATTGCCGGTGCGGGGTAACCTCGAAGATTCCTGAATCT
>JAUSID010000071.1 GCA_030648295.1 Opitutaceae bacterium
GTCGTGCGCGTCACACCGATGCCGGCCTCGCCACTCGGGCTCACCCTTTCGTCGGATGGCGCCTCGCTCTATGTCACGTGCGCCGCGCCCACGAGCACAGTGTGTATCGTAAACACGGCTACGGGGAAGATCGCCGCCACAATTCCCACCGGGCATACGGCCATGGCGCCGGTGCTGAGCCCGGACGGCCGGACGCTTTATGTCTGCAACCGGTTTGACGATGCCGTCGCCATCATCGATCTCGGGCGCCGGCGCGAGGTCGCCCGCGTAAAGGTGGCGCGCGAACCGATTGCCGCCGCGTTGACTCCCGATGGCCGGTCGCTGCTCGTGGCCCATCATCTCCATCACGGTCGCGCCGATGCCGAATTCGTCGCCGCCTCCGTCAGCGTCATCGACACGGCTCGCGCCCGCGTGGCGAAGGAAATTCAGCTGCCCAACGGCAGCGGCCTGCTGCGCGACGTCGCGATTTCACCGGATGGAAAATTCGCGTGCGTGACGCACCAGCTGTCGCGTTTCCAGTTGCCGACCACGCAGCTCGATCGCGGCTGGATCAACACGAACGCGTTCAGCGTGATCGACATTGCGCGCGGCGAGTTGCTCAACACCGTGCTGCTCGACAACGTGAGCCGCGGCGCGGCCAATCCGTGGGCGGCCGCGTGGTCGGCAGACGGCCGGACGATTTGCGTCACGCATGCGGGGACGCACGAACTGAGCATCATCGATGCCGGCGCGCTGCTCGCGAAGCTCCTCGCGCTCCCGTCTACCGCCGAGGCTGCCGCGGCGCTCGGCGACAGTGGCGGCGGCCGATCCGCCGCCGACGTGCCGAACGACCTCACGTTCCTCGTCGGATTGCGGCGGCGGATCAATGTCGAGGGAATCGGACCGCGTGCCGTCGCATTCGCGGGCTCAAAGGTGTACGTGGCGAATTATTTTTCCGATTCGCTCAGCGTCATTGACCTCGCGATTCCCGCCCGTGCCGCCACTGCGATCCCGCTCGGACCGAAGTCAGAGATGTCGGTCGTTCGGACCGGCGAGATGTTGTGGAATGACGCGAGCATCTGTTTCCAGGGCTGGCAGAGCTGTTCCAGCTGCCATTCCTCCGACGCGCGCGTCGACGGACTGAATTGGGACAACCTCAACGACGGGATCGCGAATCCAAAAAATGCGAAGAGCCTGCTGTTCGCGCACCGCACTCCGCCAGCGATGTGGACGGGCGTGCGTGAGGACGCCCCGATGGCAGTGCGCGCCGGAATCAAGCACATCCTCTTCACCGTGCGGCCGCCGGAAGATGCCGTCGCGCTCGATCGCTACCTGGAATCGCTGCAGCCGATCCCCAGTCCCCGTTTGGTCAAAGGAAAACTCTCGGCGGCGGCGCAGCGCGGCCAGAAACTGTTCGCGAGCGATGCCACGGCCTGCGCGCGTTGTCACACCGGCGCATTGTTCACCGATCTGAAGTTGTATGATGTCGGCACGGCGGCCGTCTTCGACCTGCCGGCCGAAGAATTCGACACGCCGACCCTGGTCGAACTCTGGCGGTCGGCGCCGTACCTGCATGACGGTTCCGCCGCGACCGTCCGTGACGTGCTCACCACGCGCAACCGCTGGAACCGGCACGGGGTCACGCGGCAGCTGAATGCGCCGCAACTCGACGACCTCGCGGAATACCTCCTCTCCCTATGAAAACCAGCGTCCTCACCTTCCGCGCCAAGTCTGTCTTCATGATCGCGGCGGCGATGCTTGCCGCGGGAGTGGTGCGGGGGGCGGCATCGGCGGCCAAGGCGGGCAACTCATTCACGCAGGCGGCGGCGCGGATTGCCGAAGCGGATTTGGTCGCGCTGCGGCTCGCGATCGAGGATCTCACGGCGTCATTCGGCGAACGGTATCCGCGCGGGGCGGCCTACCTCGCGGAGTTGCGAAAATTGGAAGAGCGCGAGGCGGCGGTGCGCCGGGCCTGCACGCAGCGCGACGCGTCGGCGCCAGCGCAAGCCACCGAGTTCGTGGCTGCGGTGACGCGTTTGCGGATGGAGGCGCTGCTCGCGAATCCGCTGCTCGATTTCGATCGGCTGCTCTTCGTGCGTCGGGAATCGAAGAAACCGATCGACTACAACCTGCGCCAGCAGCCGAGCAACGAGATTGGGATGCCGTGCAACCACTGGTGCAATGCGAGCCTGCCGCGCGGCATCTACAACAACGAGATCGCCGTGCTCAGCCCGGTCCGGCCGGGCGGCAAGGTGACCTCGCTGCACCGTCCCACCGACGGCGGTTACGTCGGCGAAATCGATCTGCGGTTCGAGGGCGATCGCATGTTGTTCGCCCAGTGCGACGCGACGAACTGGAAAATCTTCGAGATGAACGCCGACGGCTCCGGCCGCCGCCAGGTGTCGCGGATGCCCGATGACGTCGATGCGTTCGATCCATGCTATCTGCCCGACGGCCGGATCATCTTCGGCTCGACCGCGAATTATCAGGCCGTGCCGTGCTGGAGCGGCATCCCGCACCGCGTCGCGAATCTCTATCAAATGGACGCGAATGGTGGCAACGTCCGGCAGCTCTGCTTCGATCAGGACCACGATTTGTATCCGACGGTCCGGAGTGACGGGCAGGTCATGTACTCGCGATGGGACTACACCGGCATCCGGCACGAATACCTGCGGATCCTGATGACGATGAACCCGGACGGCACGGGCCAGCGCGCGCTCTACGGCAGCAATTCGTGGTGGCCCAACGCGCTTTATTTCGCGCGCTCGATTCCCGGCGACCCGGACAAGTTTGTCGGCATCGTCAGCGACTATCACGGCGTGCCGCGGATGGGCTGGCTGGCGGTGTTCGACACGGCAAAGGGCTGGAACGAAGCCGATGGCGTCGTGCAGCGAATACCCGGCCGCGGCAAAAAGGTGGAGGCCGTGATCGTGGAGAAACTCGTGATCGGAACGTGGCCGCTCTTCCTGCACCCGTACCCGCTGAGCGAAAAATATTTCCTCGTTTCATGCCGTCCGTCGGCCGACCACAACTGGGGCATCTACCTCGTCGACGTCTTCGACAACATGGTGCCGATTCGGGAGGAGGAGGGCTGGGCGCTGCTGGAGCCAATCCCGGTGCGGCGGACGCCGAAGCCGCCGGTGATTCCCGATCACGTGGACGTCGCGGACAACGAGGCGACGATCTACTTGCACGACGTATATACTGGGCAGGGACTCAAGGGCGTGCCGCGCGGCACGATTCGGGCGCTGCGGTTGTTCTCGTATCATTTTGGCTATCCCGGGCTGGCGGGTGGGTCGCGCATCGGCATTGGCGGACCGTGGGAGGTGAATCGGATCCTCGGCACAGTGCCGGTGGAGCCCGACGGGTCGGCGCTGTTTCGCGTGCCGGCGAACACGCCCATTTCGCTGCAGCCGATCGATGCGGAGGGAAAGGCGGTGCAGGTGATGCGCAGCTGGTACACGGCGATGCCCGGCGAGAAAGTTTCCTGCATCGGCTGCCATGAGCGCACCGGTGACACACCACCGGTGGCATTGGCCCACCAAATCAGGAGCGGGCCGAAGCCCGCGACAACCGCGGCTTCACCGCGGGCCGGCGCCGGTCATTACGCGAGCCTCGCGGCGATTCGCGTCCCCAGTGAGATCACGCCGTGGTACGGGCCGGCGCGCGGATTCGATTTCGAGCGAGAGGTCCAGCCGGTGCTCGATCGCTATTGCATCGACTGCCACAACGGTGGTGCGCGCGACGATGGAATGAAGATCGCGGATTTGCGGGCGCGGAAGTTTCAGCCCGCGTACCGCGGCTGGCCCATTGGCCAGGTGGAACCGATGGGCGTGATCAAACCGGCGACGGACATCCAGCGAATCGAAAAAGTGATCGACCGAAAGGGCGCGCACAAGGATCTGCCGGTCGGTCGGCTGTTCTTCACGCCGGCGTATGAAGCGCTGTTTCCGCTGGTGCGACGCGTCGACATCGAAGACGCACCGGACCTGCCGGTGCCGGGCGAGTATCACGCGGACACGAGCCGGCTCATCCAGCTGCTGCAGGCCGGGCATCACGGCGTGCGACTCGATCCGGAAAGCTGGGATCGGCTCATCACCTGGATTGATCTGAACGCGCCCTGTCACGGCACCTGGAGCGAGGTGTATGCGATTCCTGGTGACGCCAACGTGCGACGGATGGAATTGAGGACGCTTTACGGCGGGCCGACGGTCGACCCCGAACTCGGGGCCAAAACGTTGAAGCCGGCCGTGCTCGCAGCGCCGGCCGTGCCAAGAGCCACGGTGGTCGGGCAGCCCGCCGTGATCGCTGCGGCAAAATGGACTATCGATCCGGTCGAGGCGCGGCGGCGGCAGGCAGCGGATGGTCTCGTCGAAAAGGTCGTGTCGTTCGGTCGTGGCGGCTCGCTGAAACTCGTCCGCATTCCCGCCGGTACTTTCGTCATGGGCGAAGCGGCCGCGCCGACCGAGGAGCTGGCGGCGAAGCCGGTTGCGATCGCGAAGAGCTTTTGGATGAGTGCGGGCGAAATCACGAACCGACAGTTCCAGGGATTTGATCCGGCGCATGACAGCGGCTGGTCGCGCGATTTCCGTTTCCGGCTGCCGGTGACCGGCCGGCAGGGCCGGGCGCTGAACGAACCGGATCAGCCGGTGGTCCGCGTGTCGTGGACGCGCGCGGTCGAGTTCTGCCGCTGGCTTTCGCAGCAAACCGGACTGCGCATCACGCTGCCGACGGAGGCGCAGTGGGAGTATGCCTGCCGGGCCGGCAGCGATTCGGCGTACTCGTTCGGTGACACGACCGCGGATTTCTCGGTCTTCGCCAACCTTGCGGATGATCAGCTGTGGGGGCTGGGCGATCGTCGCTTCAACGATGGTGCGATTGTGACCACGACGGTGGGACATTACCGGCCGAACGCGTGGGGGCTGCACGACATGCACGGCAATGCCGCCGAGTGGACGGCGACCGGGAGCCGCGGACGTCGCGTCGTTCGCGGCGGTTCATTCTACGACGGACCGGTGGCGGCGCGATCGGCCGCGCGGCTCGCGTATCCGGAATGGCAGCGCGTGCACAACGTGGGATTCCGCATCGTCGGTGAGGTTTCGGAACGCGCCGACGCCGTCGCCACGGCGGTGCCGATGGCAGGCGAGCGCAGCCCTGTTTCCAAGTGAGCATCCGACTCAATCGCGGTTCGATTTCGCCACACTTCATGCGCTCGCTATCGGCACGTTTCCTTGTCGCGTTCACGTTGATTGCCACCTCCGCCATGGCGGCAGGCGCCGCAGGTGCCGCACCACGCTACCCCTATCGGATGCTGATCAGCGACATGCTCAGCGAAAAGATTCTGATCCTGGAAAAGGATGGCTCGGCTTCGTGGGAACTGGAGCAGCCGGGCTGGGTGATGGATGGTGAGCAACTCGCGAACGGCAATGTTCTCTATTGTTGGTACGAGCCCAAAAAAGCGGGGCAGTCCGGCGTGCGTGAGGTTACGCCGGGCAAGCAGGTCGTGTTTGAGTACAAAATCAGCCAGGAATGCCATTCGGTACAACGGCTGCCGGATGGACTCACGCTGATCGGGGACCCTTCGAACCAGCGATTGATCGAGGTGGACCGGCAGGGGAAAATCGTCCGTGAGCTCAAGCTTCAGGTCGGTGACAAACATGTTCACCGCGTATCGCGCCAATGCCGAAAGCTTGCCAACGGAAATTACCTGGTGGCGCAGACATTCGATCAGGCCGTCGTTGAATACGCGCCGGATGGCAGCATTGTCCGCCGTTTTTCCCACCCGGGGATGACCTATGGTGTGTCGCGACTCGCCAACGGAAACACGCTGATTGGCACGGGCGGCGGGCCGGGGCCCGGGATGGGCAAGCGCGCGGTGGAGATGGATCCGCAAGGAAAGATCGTGTGGTCCTTCAACCCCGAGGATTTTCCGGCCGAAACCAATCTCGACTGGGTGCTCGGCGTTCAGCGGTTGCCCAGTGGCAACACCGTCATCGTGAATTTTCTCGGGCATGGAAAAGACGGCCAGGGCATTTCCATCCTGGAGGTCACACCGCAGAAGCGGATCGTTTGGACCTATCGCGAGCCGCGGATCATGCTGCTCATGCAACTGTTGCCCTGAACCGCGCCCGGACGTGGTGAGGAGTGCTTTCCGCCGCAACGGCAATGCTCAGTCGAGGGTACCTCGCTGGAGGCGTTCACCGATTTCAGCGGCCAATACCGGGTGCTTTCGTCTCGATGCGCGACAGCGAGCGCAGCCTCCATCGAACCGGCGGGACTTTCAGTGTGTCCGCGCGCGGCTACGGCGCCTTGATGCCGGACGCGCTGGCCGTCCATTCAAGCCGCGTGACTTGAATGCCCTTCAGGCTCGGCAGCAGGGCGGCCATGAACAATTCGCCTTCATGCTGGAAGATCTCGGGGGCGGCGACCGGCAGCGTTGCCACATAGTGCGCCTCGTCGTTGTCGATGCCGAAGTCCAGCGGATCGCGCGAGTGGTACACCGTTGTCTGCGCGTTGGTCCCGTAGCGCTGGGTGCGAAATAAATAAAAATGCCCGGCACGCGGCTCGACCACGAGCGGGCACTCGGCCGTGAACGGACCGTCGCCCGAACGGCCGCGCGCCGCAACCACGTGCTCCGGACCCCACGTGAGCAGATCGGGTGAAGTGCGCGCGTAGTCCGAGCCCTTCCGGCCGGGATGCGCCGTGTAGTAGCAGTGCCAGAGGCTCCCGATGCGAATCACCATCGGATCACGAACGTTCGCGTCGCGGTCGACCGGGCCCGGGAACGCCAGCTGCGGCCCCCCGTTCGAGCCACGGTGGCGAGTAAAAAGTTTTCCGTCGCTGCTCGTGGCCAGGCAAATGCCGGTCCAGTCGCCGTAAAACATCCAGAACTGGCCGTCATGCTTTATTACATACGGCGCCTGGAGCCCGCCTTCGGTTTCGCCCAGTGTCGGGTCCGCCTGCATTGCGATCCCCTTTGCCGTCCAGTTTCGATCCGTGAGCCGTGCCCCTTCCCAGCGATGAAAGAGCCGCGTCTTCCCGGGCGCTTTCGTGGCGCGGATGCACGACCAGAGCTGCCACGTGCCGTCCGCGGCGCGCCAGATGCCAAAATCAACCGGCTGCTGTTTCGGCGTCGTCAACTCGCCGAGATCCGGATCGGTCGCGACCGTCCACCACTCGCCGACCAGCCGCGGAACAACCGGCGGCCCGGCGGCGTTGCTGTGCGCGACCAGAACGATCGCGAATGCGGCAGCGAGTCGAAGTGCGTGCATGACCACGGAAAAGTGCCGCCTCCCGCCGTTACTTCCTTTTCCTCGGCGTCGCGGCCGGCAGCGGTTTGCGCAATACGACGGCGACGGCGTTTTGCGCTCGCGGTCCCGGTGTCGTCCGGCCGTCGGCGACGAATTTTTCGAGCAACTTCGTCAGTCGCGCGACGACTTCGGGATTCTGTGCCGCGACATTCTTCTGTTCCGCGATGTCGCCGTCGGCGATGCGATACAGCTGCGTGTCCGGCAGGCCCTGCTTCACCGCCTCGGGATCGCGCGGCGCGGACCAGCCGCCGCTGCCGGGGCAAAGCGCAAGTTTCCACGGGCCCTGGCGAATCGCGAATGCGCCGGTGATGGTGTGGTGGACCACCGCATCGCGCGCGGATTTTCCCTGGCCGGTGAGGTTGGGCAGGAAGCTGAAACTATCCTCGCCGGCTTTGGCGGGCACGCGCATGCCGACGACTTCGGCGCACGTGGCAAAGATATCCGTGAGGCAGATGAGTTGATCACTGACGGCGGGTTTCACTTTCGCCGGCCAGCGCACGAAGAACGGCACGCGATGGCCGCCGTCGAAGACATCGGCCTTGTGACCGCGCAGCGGCCCGCTGACGGCATGACCCTTTGCCTGGAGGTCTTCGATTCTCGCCTGTGGCGAGCAACCGTTGTCACTCGTGAAAACGAGCAGCGTATTGCTGGCGACTCCGGCGCGATCCAAGGCCGCGAGTACTTCGCCGACGGCCCAGTCCGTCTCCATCACGAAATCGGCGTAGAGGTTCAGCCCGCTCTTGCCGCGCCACTCTGCTGTCGGCGCGATCGGCGTGTGCGGCGCGTTGAGCGGCAGGTAAAGAAAGAACGGCTGCTTCGTCGCGGCGCGCTCCCCGATGTACTCGACGGCCTTGCGCGCGAGGGTGGGCAGCACGTTTTCCACCTCGAAGTCCGGCGCGGCGGGCCCGAGCCGGCACTGCCCCGGAAAGCCGGGATGCATCGGGAAGGTCTTGTCGACCGTCGGCGCAGCGGCGACGCGGTTGTCGGCGATGAAGGTGTACGGCACCATGTCGAGCGAGGCGGCGATGCCGAAGTAGCGGTCGAACCCGACGCTGTTCGGGCCGTTCGCAATCGGCTGCGTGTAGTCGACGTTGTGGACCTGCTCGGGCGTTTCGATGGACAACTCGCTGACCGTGCGGCCCGGCAGCTTCACCCAATCCATGCCAAGGTGCCATTTGCCGACGGCGGCGGTGTGATAGCCCTGCGCTTTCAGGAGCGAGGCGATGGTTTCGCGGCCGGGTTCAATCAACCGCGGCGACAAGCCGCCGAGCACGCTGGACTGTAGCTTGCTGCGCCAGTTGTAGCGGCCCGTGAGCAGACCGTAGCGCGTGGGCGAGCACACGGACGAAGGCGTGTGTGCATCGGTGAACCGCACGCCTTCGCGTGCAATCCGGTCCATGTGCGGCGTGGCGATTTTGCACTCCGGGTTGTTGGCCTTCACGTCGCCGTAGCCGAGGTCGTCGCAAAGAATCACGACGATGTTTGGTTTTTCCGCGGCGAGGGCGGTGGAGGCGAAGAGGGCGAGAAGTCCAACGGCGAGTTTCATCGGTGAAGAAGGGGTGAAGGGATTTCCCCGCTGCCACGCGGCGGGGCGGCAGCGTTGGTAGGCCTCAGGTGCACGCGTGTAAAGTCTCGTGGTGCTGTCGCGGTCCGTTCTCGTGGCCACCTGCGCGCCCACCCGATGATCGTATTCCAGGTTTTCGCAGCAGCGAAAACCTTCCATTCACTCACGCTCGTAGCTACTAAACTCCACGCTCGTAGCCACGCAACTGACCGATGGCGGAGTCATAAATCAGTGGCGGGGCAGCGGCGAAACAGCCAATCTGCTTCGAGCCGGAAATCCGGCCGGAACCGAAGTTCAAACGTCGTCCAGCTCCGCCCATGTCAAACTACTCCAGACTCTCGCGCCGCCAGTTCCTTGGCGTCACTCGAAACGCCGCCATCGCCGCCGCCGCCGGCCCGAATATCTTTCTCAACCGCACGAAGGCCGCGACCGGCCAGAATCCCAGCGAATTCATCCGGCTCGGGTTTATCGGCGTCGGCGGACAGGGCAGCGGTAATCTCGGCCGGATGTTGAAGAACGCGGTCGCGGTCTGCGACGTGGACCAGACGCACGCGCGCGCGGCGCAGCAGCGGGTGGAGAAAGCCAACGGCCGGCCGTGTGCCACGTTCGGCGATTACCGGCGGCTGCTCGAGGACAAATCGATTGATGCCGTCGTGATCAGCACGCCCGATCACTGGCATGCGCTGCCGGCGATTCACGCCTGCGAGGCGGGCAAGGACGTTTATTGCGAGAAGCCGCTGACGTTGTTCATCGCCGAGGGCCAGGCGCTCGTCAAAGCGGTCCGCCGGCATAAACGCGTCCTCCAGACCGGCAGCCAGCAGCGTTCCGACGCGAAGTTTCTCCAGGCGTGCGAATACATCCGCTCCGGCCGGCTCGGGAAAATCAAATCCGTCAAAGTCGGGCTCTCGGCCGTGAACTACACGTCGCGCGCCAATCCGCCGACGGTGCCGGACAGCCAGCCGCCGCCCGAGCTCGATTACGACATGTGGCTCGGCCCCGCTCCCTGGCGGCCGTACAACAAGCACCGCGTGCATTACCTGTTTCGCTTTTTCTGGGACTACTCCGGCGGGCAGATGACGAACTGGGGGGCGCATCACCTGGACATCACGCAATGGGCGCTCGGGATGGACGGCAGCGGTCCGGTCGAGATCACGGGCACCGCCATGTACAATGCGGAGAAACTCTACGAGACGCCGCAGCAGTTCGATGCCACGTACAAGTACGCGAACGGCACGGTCGTGGAATGCAGCAGCGGCACGGGCAAGTTCAAAGGCGGCTGCACGTTCGAAGGCGAGAAGGGCACGATCTTCGTCACGCGCGGCACGATTCAATCCACGCCGGCCCAGATCCTCGAGCAGCCGCTCGATGAAAAGTCCGTCCGGCTCTATGCGAGCACGAACCACGCGCAAAACTGGCTCGATTGCATCAAGAGCCGGAAGGATCCGATTTGCAGCGTGGAGATCGGCCACCGCTCTTCGACGGTCTGTCATCTTGGCAACATTGCGATTCGCTCCGGCAAGAAAGTCGTCTGGGATCCAGTGAAGGAAAGAATCGTCGGCGACGGCGAACTGGCAAAATGGACCAGCCGGCCCTATCGCGGCGCCTGGAAATTGCAGGCGACCTGACCGCAACGCGGCAGGTCAACCGCGAATGGACGCGAATGGACGCGAATGAAAACAATTAACTCGGGATGATTCACTGAGTGGAGGGCAACCCCGCTTACAGTATTGCTTCTACCAATCTCCGAGAGTCTGTCTAAAAAGGCCTGTCATTCTGAGCGGAGCGAAGAATCCAATTGGATAAGCGCGGTGGGTTTTAGAGGTGCGAATGTCCAGCTGGATTCTTCGCCAAGCTC
This sequence comes from Opitutaceae bacterium, assembly GCA_030648295.1. Classification (GTDB taxonomy): domain Bacteria; phylum Verrucomicrobiota; class Verrucomicrobiia; order Opitutales; family Opitutaceae; genus ER46. The sequence continues at coordinate 10,709 of JAUSID010000071.1, forward strand.
AGAATGACATAAAAAGCAAAGTTTTGGACACTCTCTGAAATTCGTGTTCATTCGCGTCTATTCGCGGTTCCTTTTCTTCAGGGATGCGGCTGGCGGGTTTCAGGCCTCGCGTTTCCACTCGGCATCGGTGGTGGCCGTGACAGCATCGCGGTTGCAATGAAACCCGTGCTTTTGCTCGCTGCGCTTGCTGGCGTGCTCGGTGGCCGCGCGATGGCCGCCACGACGTCAGCGCCGTCTTCGCGTCCCAATATCGTTTACATCATGGCCGATGATGTCGGCTGGGGCGATTTCCAGTGCTACAACCGCAACGGCAAGGTGCCGACCCCGAACATCGATCGGCTTGCGCGCGAAGGCATGCGGTTCACCGACGCCCATACGGCCGCCGCGCTTTGCGCGCCGACGCGCTACACGGTGGCCACCGGCAACTATACGTGGCGCGGCCGCGCGCCGGGCGGCACCTGGGGATGGAGCCAGCCTCCACAATTTCTGCCCGGCCAGAAAACGGTTGGCCATCTGCTCCAGGCGGCGGGTTATCGCACGGGGCTTTTCGGCAAGCTCCATTTCGGCGGCGTGTTTGAGCCCAATTCCGCCGGCACCCCGGACTTCACCAAGCCGATGAAAACGGGTCCGATCGAGTGGGGCTTCAACTACTCGTGCGTGCTGCTCGGGGGACACCAGGCGCCGCCGTATTTGTTTTTCGAGAACAACCGCGTGCTCGGCGACGCGACCCGGGTGACGACGTTGGACGAGGGGCCGCTCAATGGCGGTGTCGTCCCGCGTGCGGGGCCGGGGCTGCCCGACTGGGACAGCCGCACGGTGGGCGAGACGCTGGTGGATAAGGCAATCGCGTTCATCGATCAGGACAAGGCAAAGCCGTTCTACATCCACCTTTCCACCGACGGTGTGCACAGTCCGTACACGCCGCCCGACCAGTTGCGTGGCACTCCCATCAAGGGCGTCACCAGGATCACGCCGAAGACCGACATGGTGTTCGAGGTCGACGTGGTGGTCGGAAAAATTTTCGCGGCACTCGAGACGCGAGGATTGCTGGACCGGACCCTCATCATCGTGACGAGTGACAACGGCGGGATTCCGACGGAAATCGATCGCGCCGCCGGACATGACGCCGTCGGCGGATTGCGCGGCGCCAAATCCTATATCTGGGAAGGCGGCCACCGCGTTCCGTTTGTCGCGTATTGGCGCGGACGTGTCCCCGCCGGCACCGTGCGCAACCAGCTCATCGGCACGCTCGATATCGTGCCCACGTTCGTCGATCTTGCCGGTGGAAGAACCGAGCCGGAGCAGATGCTAGACAGCGTGAGCCTTGCGTCCGTGCTGCTTGGCCGTCGCGGCGACGACCAGCCGGTGCGGCAGACGCTGCTCATCCAGAGCAGCCCGGGTCGCGACGCGTTCACCGAGCGCGACCCGGCGACGGCGGAAGCAGCTCCGGCGCCAAAGGCGAAGAAGAAGGCGGGGAAGGCAAAGATGACCGCGTCACAACGCGAGGCGGTGAAAAACCAGGCCTGGAGTGCGGTCGCGAAAAAGGGCGTGGACTCCGGGAGCCACGGGATGGCGCACGCATTGCGCGATGGCCCGTGGAAGCTCGTGCTCGACATCGAGCACGATCAACCGGTGGCACTCTACAACTTGGCGAGCGATCTCACGGAACAGAAAAACTTGATCGCCGATCGAACGCACGCCGATCGCGTTCAGCGGATGGCGAAGCTCTATCGCGAAATCCGCACCTCAAAACGAAGCACGGCGACGGCGAACCCGTGAGCGACAAGGTGCCTGGAACAGTCGTTTTTCACAAAGGAAGCATATTGCTCCCGGTGAAATGTCGCGGGCTCGCCATCAAGCGCCGGCTTGCGCCGAAGAACCGCGAGGCCGTCCCCGCCGCCGCCACCAGGCGATCCCGAGGGCTGCGGCGCCGAGTGTGCAAGCGAAGGCCGCTGGTTCGGGCACCGCGGTGACGGACAGTTGCACCTGATCGAAGATCACTTGAAAGGACTCCAGGTTGGTCAGTTGAAGGACGATTGGCTGGCCCAACGCAAGCTCGGTGGTTGTATACGAGCCGGTCACAAAATTGAAATTGCCGCGGCTGACCAAGGTAGATTGCGAGCTGAGCGGCGTGAACGTGTCCGAGAGAAGATAGCCGAGAGTAATTGCACCCGTGGCTTGGGCGCCCGACACTTCATCGAAACGGCAACCGATATAAACGGAGTACGTGTAGAGTTGATTGGCCGCGAAAGTGGCGCTCAAAACCTGCTGCAAGCCTCCAGAACCGTTGGCATATCCCACTTGTGAACCATCGATGGCCGCAGGTGTCGTGGCGGAGAGTACGGGAGCAAAGGTTCCGGCCGGGATCGTGGAGATGGTTCTCGTCCAATCTGTCGCTCCGTTGGTGGTGTAGTAGGGAGAAACCGTGAGCGTCGGATCCTCGAAACTGGAGTTCAAAATGGCGATCGTCGTCTGAGCCGAGAGCGGCGAAAGGAACCAGGCGGTCATTGCCAGCAAGGAGAAACGAAGCAGGCGCAACCGGACCGAGCCAGTGGCGCCGCGGATCACCGGCGGTCGCGACAGGAGATTTTCGTTCATTGAGCGGACGAGCGCACACGCACCCGGCAAACCTTGAACGATATTTGAGGAAATGGTTCCCTAACGGGCGCGAGGACAACCGGGCGGTCCCGCCCGGCCGGAGCGCGCTTCTCAGGCGCAGCTTCGGAAAAAGGCCGCGCCCTCATTACGTCTTGTGAGCGTGCCGTCCGTTTGTTGAGGTTTCTCCTTCATGCAGAAAACGGCACCTCGCATCGGCGTCATTGGCGGCAGCGGGCTTTATCACATCGAGGGGTTTTCGAACCAGAAGTGGGTCACGGTTAAGACGCCGTTTGGCGCTCCGTCCGACCAGTTCCTCACCGGGAGGTTAGCCGGCCGCGACGTTGTTTTCCTGCCGCGGCATGCCCGCGGGCATCGTCTCCTCCCGAGCGAGCTCAACCATCGCGCGAACATCTGGGCGATGAAAAAACTGGGCGTGGAATGGATCATCAGCGTGAGCGCGGTCGGCTCGCTCCAGGCCAGATACAAACCGTGCGACCTGGTGCTGGTGAACCAGTTCTTTGACCGCACCAAACGGTCTGCTGAGCACACCTTCTTCGGGCGCGGTATTGTTGGCCACATCGCCCTGGCCGATCCGATTTGCGAGGAACTCCGGCAGCTGTTGCTGGCCACCGCGCGCCAATGCGGCGCGACGGCCCATGACGGCGGCACGTACGTGAACATGGAAGGCCCGGCCTTCAGCACCCGCGCCGAGTCGCTCGCCAATCACGACGCGGGCTTTGATGTGATTGGGATGACGAACCTCGGCGAGGCGAAGTGCGCGCGCGAGGCCGAGATCGCCTACGCCACCATGGCCATGATTACCGACTACGATTGCTGGAAGACCGACGAGGCGCACGTCACGGTGGACATCGTTCTCGATTACCTGCACCGCAATGCGGACATGGCCAAGAAGATCGTGGCCGCCACGATCGCGAAGATTCCCGCCGTCGCGAACTGGCCGTGCCATTCCGCGCTGCACAACGCGATCATGACGGACAAAAAAGTCTGGCCTGCGCGGCGCAAGCAGGAGCTGGCGCCGATTCTGCGGAAGTATCTTTAGCCGGGAAAATTCGCACCCTGCTCTGCGGCGAAACCACACTGTGCTCGCACAGCACGATTTTGCGGACTTATATCTCGATCGCAGTCGGCGCCAATTGAGGAGTTGGTGCAGTAAGCGGCTGCTTAAGGAAAGTCAGAACCACGCGGAGGGCACATTCGCCCTCCATGGTCCAAGACTGCCCGGAATGAGTGTGTGTTCGTGCTCCGCCAACTTGCTCATCGCCCTTGCCAAATTTCTTGTGGCTTGATCCTTCGAGCATGAAGCCGCGAATTTCATCTCCAACGTCCACTTTGGAATTACTCCAAAAATGCGCAACTTTCGGGTCGAAGGCTTTCTCAATTCGTCCGCCTCCTCCTTTTCTGATGCTAATGCAAAAACGAATTTTCCGCGTCTTTCCATCGATCTTTGGAAGTCCGTCCGGAAGTATTTTCCTTCCAAACGCGTAAACTCGCTCTCCCTCGATGGATTGGCTCGTCGGCACGCCGGTTGCCATGTGCCTTTTCTCTATGCCTGAATAGCCAGCTCAAGCTGATTCTCGTCGGCATTAAGGACTACTGCCAAATCTTTGGCCGTCAGCTCTTCATCCTCCATGATCGGAACTAAAGCAGATGTTGCTCGTTTGAGTTCATCTGGCGTGAAAAACTCCGGAGCCTGTGCAAATTTCTCTACAGCCGCGTTAAACTCTTCTTCGGATACTCCACCTGCGAGATAACCAATGTAGTGCTGATTATACCTATAAACTTTCCAAAGATTCTTGACTGCCTGGCGGAGGGTTTTGCGCTCTTCGCCGATTGCTGAAACGTTGCTGAAAATTTGTGAGGTTTCGCCCAACAGGTAGAATTTGGCGATTCCCTGCAGAGATTTGTCCGCGGGGGTTAACGCAACGCCAACATAGCTCACTACGTTCGAGCTGCCGCGGGAGACTAATTCGGAAAATGCCTTGTCGCCGAACGCCAGCGGCTGCGGAGTGCTCCCTTCGAATTCCTTTGGATCCGTCCTCATGGTTTGGACTGAGTTGGTATTACCACAACTCGTTGATCGAGTTTTCTCTCGTTCATGGTCTTTGCGTGCTCCAGTAACCACGTTCCAAGAAGCTCTGCCATTCGCGCGTCGAAAAAGACCGAGGCTTGGACCTCGCGAACCATTACGATGCCGCCGTCAACGGAAGAAGTCTGTTCCTCGCGAACAATGTGTTGTTGATGGTCAATCGTAACTTTCGTCGTCGACGGATAGCCGCGTGCTTCGGTGAAAAAGTGAGCAATAAGTTGCCCCTGAAAATTCAACCCACCGTGGACACCCGATACTGGAAACGACACTTTGTTAGGCGCGTTTTGATAGTGAACGCTTAATTTGGTTGGAGGCGAATCCGACATAGCGTCTGCAAAGTGAAACGGAGAGGTTTGAATCTCAAGTCCCTTATCTGCTTTCCGACCGACCGAAACACCCGCTGGCCATGCATTAGATTTTGCGCGGTTTCAAAACCTCGCGGGCTGCAACAGCCCGACTCCTCTGCCGGCGACCTCACGACCACTTCAGACTCTCACCCGCGAACGACGGCGGATCCGGCCGACAGGGTCAGGCCGGAATGGCGCTAGGCTAGCGTAAGTACGATCCGGATATCCTTCAGTCGCTTTCGATCCGATAGAGATGCGTCTTCGTTCGCAGGAACAACGCCTTTCCGGCCACCGCGGGTGACGCCATGAATCCGTCGTCGAGCTTGTTTTCCGCGAGCACCTTGAACTGCCGGCTCGCCGCAATGACGGCGGTGTGGCCGTTCTCGTTGAAAAAATAGATCCGGCCTTCGGCGTGAATCGGAGACGCCGAGTGGTTGCCGATTCCCGGAAGCCGTTCGCGCCAGACCAGTTTTCCGGTCATGGCCTCGAGGCACGACACGACCCCTGTGTCCTGATGCACCATGAAGAGCAGCTCGCCGACGAGCAGCGGAGAGGGGCGGTTCGGCACGTGGGTGGTGACCTTCCACGCGACATGCGTGTCAGTGACGACACCCTCACCGCCCAGCTTCACGGCCCAGAGTTCGCCCTTCGCCAGGCCCGTGGCGGTGAAGACCATCCCGTGACCAACGACGGGCCGCACGGTGCCGGAATGATTTTTGCGTTCCTCGACGCGCCACAACTCGCGCCCGGTGGCCGGGTCGTAGCAATAGGTCGCGTTCGAGCCGACACTGATGAGGAGCGGCTTGCCTTCGTGCATGATCACGAGGGGCGAGGAGAATGCCTTCCGGAAATCGCCGTCGCGGATCGGCTTGCCCTCGGGGGTGAGGTCCCGGAAATCGATCGAACGGTCGGTCTTCCAGACGGTGTGGCCGTCCTGTTTGTCGAGCGCGACGACGTATTGGTAATCGGCGCCGTCGAAATGCAGGATGAGCAGGTTCCGCCAGACCGTGGGCGATGAACCCGCGCCACGCCAGTGATTGCACGGCAGATCGCGTCGCTCCCACAGGGTGCGTCCGGTGTGCGTATCCAGGCATGCGGTACCAGACGAGCCGAAGGAAACGTAGACCCGGCCCTCCTCCAGCACCGGCGTCGGCGAACCGTAGCTGTTGAATTTGTCCGCGTACTGCGGCGCCGCGACCTCGAAGAGTTTCCGGTCGTGCAGAATTTTTCCCGTCGTGCGGTCGACCGCGATGGCGAACAGTTCGCGGCCATCCTCCGTCGCCGTCGTGAGCCAGATCTGGTTGCCCAGCACCACAGGTGAGGACCAGCCCTTGTCGTGGATCGCCGTTTTCCATTTCACGCCCTCGGACTCGCTCCACTTCAAGGGCAGGCCGGTTGCGTCGGAAAGGCCCTGGCCGGTCGGCCCGCGAAACTGCGGCCAGTTCTCCTCCGCCCGGGCCGGCAGGCCGAGCAGGAGTGCGACGGGCAGCAGCAACGAGGAGATCAGGGTTTTGGGCATGGCGGCGCGAGGGCGAACGATAACGGCGGGGCGCGCATGTGTGCCCGCATCCACCGGAGCAAGGCAATCCGGATTTTCGGCGGGACGCACGCAGCGATGCGATCGCGTCACCGCGCGCTGCCACGGAGTCGCGCCGAGTTCCTTTTCTATTGGCACGCATCGACGCTGCTCCCAGGCATGATGCATGGGCATTTCCCGTTGGCTTTCCCTCCACTCGCTCACGCTCGTAGCTACGAAACGGTGGCGAATCCAGCAGGTCGGTTCGATCAAGCGTATCCGGTGCTTCGTCCGGATATTCATCACGACGCGATTGCCATGATGCTACGCGACCGCACAGTCCGACGGTCGGATGAGATTCTCCTTACCCCTTCGATTTCCTGCGCTGCAGACTCCGAGAACACGGATGGCCTGTGCGCTCGCGGTTGCGTTCGTCGCGGTCGTGCGAGTGTCCGCCGACGACTGGCCGCACTGGCAGGGGCCGCAACGCGATGGCGTGTGGCGCGAACGCGGTATCATCGAGAAATTTCCCGAGGGTGGTCCGGCCGTGCGATGGCGCACGCCGATCGCGGCCGGTTACAGCAGCCCCGCAGTGGCGAACGGCCGCGTTTTTGTCATCGATCGGCCGGGCTCCGAAACCCGCGGCAATCCCACTGGGCCGCTCGAACGGACCGCCGAGACCGGACGCGAACGCGTGCTCTGCCTCGATGAACGCAATGGCCGGATCCTGTGGCAGCACGAGTACGAGTGTCCGTATTTCATCAGTTACCCCGCGGGACCCCGCGCGAGTCCGTCCGTGGCCGGAGACCGCGTTTACACGATCGGCGCGGAGGGCGACCTGCATTGCTTCGACGTCGCGAGCGGTCGCGTGGTTTGGTCGCGCTCCTTCAAGAACGACTACGGCGTGACCACGCAGACGTGGGGGTTCGCCGCGCCGCCGTTCGTGGATGGCAATCGCGTCATCTGCATGGTCGGAGGCGAGGGCCACACCGTGGTGGCCTTCGACCGCGAAACCGGTCGCGAACTGTGGCGCGCACTCCAGACGAAAGAGCCGGGTTACGCGCCGCTGTCGCTCATCGAGGCGGGCGGCCGGCGCCAGCTCGTCGTGTGGGACAGCGAATCGCTCAACGGGCTCGATCCCGAAACGGGCGCGGTGTTCTGGTCGGAGCCGTTCAAGACGAAGATGGCCCATGCGATCGGGACGCCGCGGCGGCACGGCGATTTCCTTTTCATTTCTTCCTTCTTCGACGGCTCGATGCTGATGCGGCTGGACGCGAAGCAGCCGAAGGCCGGGGTGGTCTGGCAGATCAAGGGCCGTAGCGAGGTCCGGCCCGAGGGGCTGCACAGCCTGATGAGCACACCGTTCCTGGAGGACGGACATATTTATGGTGTGTGCAGCTTCGGCCAGCTGCGCTGCCTGAAGCTCGAAACCGGCGAGCGCGTCTGGGAAACGCTGGTGCCGACAAGAAGCGACGGCAAACCGGCGCGCTGGACGACCGCGTTTCTCGTGAAGCACGAGGATCGATTCTTCATCTACAACGAGACGGGCGACCTGATTATCGCGCGGCTGACGCCGCAGGGGTACACCGAGATCAGTCGCGCCCATCTGCTCGACCCGACGAACCGCGCCGGCGGCCGCGATGTGCACTGGTCGCATCCCGCGTTTGCCAACGGCTGCGTCTTCGTGCGCAACGACCGCGAACTGCTTTGCGCCGACTTGCAGGCGGGAGCCGCGACGGCGGCGAAATAGCATCGGCGGGTCCCGAACTCGTACGATAATCATGCCGTGGAGCCGCGGCGCCCTCGCCGCGGCAGTTGAAAAACGTCGTTCTTACGGCCGCGGCGGGGGCGCCGCGGCTCCATTCACCGGATGGTAAACTGAGTTTTCCAGCCTCGTTACCTCGGCTGCTACCTCATCTGTCGGGCCGCACCGGTCGCAGGACGATGTTTCGATACTGCACCGCGGTGTGGTCGCCTTGCAGATAAATCGGACCGGGCGCGGTGACATCACTCTTCAGTGCGCCGCCGGTGCAGCCTTCAACGGGCGCGTTGTCGATGACCTTGTCGCCGTTGAGCACAACGGTGACGTGCCGGTCCACGAGGGTAATTTGGAACGACTCCCATTCGCCGGCGGGCTTCCCCGCATTGCGCGACGGCGTGATGCGACCGAAGACCGCACCCGGTCCGTTGATGCCCTGCATCTTGCTGTCCCGGTGCGTGACCTGCACTTCGTATAATCCGCGCAGGTAGATGCCGCTGTTGCCCCCAACGCCGGCGGGCAGCCGATACTCGAGCTGAAGCTGGAAATCCTCGAATTCGGCGTCGGTGCGCAGGTTCGCGTATTCGCCGTAGGAGCCGAAGTCGGTCTTCGGAGTATCGTTGCTGAGGATACCATCGCGCACGCTCCACCCATTCCGCTTGGCGGGATTGCTGACCCGCCATCCCCCGAGGTCCCGCCCGTTGAAAAGTGTGACCGGCTCGCCGAATTTCACCCGGCTCAGGTCCGGCCGCGGCGGCATCGGCGGCTGGCGTTTCCCGAGGAATTCCACCGGCTTGCCGTCCGGTTCCGGGCGCATGGTGCAGCGGAGTACGTCGCCCTTCGCCCGCATCGTGATTCGGTAACGAGTGGCGGATTCCTCCTTCGGTGCGAGTGGGCGCCGGATGGCGCGGGTGAAGGAAAGGGTCCCGTCGCCGACTTCAATCCGCTCCAGGGGCCGGGCCGCACCGACCGCCCACATCAATTCCGCCGTGACCGCCCCGCCATTTTGGCGGATGTTGAGCCAGCCGGCCTCGTCGGTGGGCAACGTGAGTGACCACTGGCCGATGATTTCATTTGGCGCTGCGGCGATCCGGCCGGCCGCCGCGGCCATGACGAAGATGAAAATCAGGGTGCGCACGCGCATGACGGCGGGGTGGGTGATTCGGGAAGTTCGTCTTAGCCGTATCGATTCAGAGGACAACCGCGAATGAACGCGAATGGACGCAAATCCCAGAGGAGGAGGGGGAGGATTGCCCATGTGAAAATTTGGTCACTGTTTGGTTGATCGTTTTCATGCTCCTCAAAGATGCCCTCTTCATTCGTGTGAATTGGCGTCTATTCGCGGTTGAACTGAATTGTTACGGCTTTCGTTGCGGCATTTGAACCGAGTCAGGGCAATTGATCGACGCGAGGCTCGCGGCGACGGGCTGCACATTGACGCTCGGGTGGACGCGACGCGCAAGACCGTTCCGGCCATCGATGACCCTTGCCTCCGGACTTGCGATTGCGCGCGGAAAGTTGAGCCTCCCGGTCGCCGCTGCGAAATCAGCGGAGACGGCATCATGAATCCCCCCGTTGCCCCGGACTCCGCCTGGACCCGCCGCCACTGGCTGAAAACGGTGGCGTTGTCCGCCGTTGCGGGAGCGTGCCGCCGCTCGGTTGCCGCGGCTCCCAACTCCGCGCGTGCGCCGGTTGTCGCCGTGAGCGATGCGCACCGGAAGGCATGGCGCGCGGTGATCGAGGATGCCATCACGCGAAAAGCCATTCCGGGCGGCGCGCTCGTGGTGCTTTCGCACGGACACGTTGTTTTCCGCGAGGCCTTTGGCACCGCCGCCTTCGACTCGGCGCGGCCGTTCACCGTCGACGCGCCGTGTTTCATCGCCTCCCTGACGAAGCCGATCAGCGCGACGTTCATGGTGATGCTCCATGAGCGCGGCGTCATCTCGCTCGACGATCCGGTCGATAAGTATCTGCCGGAATTCAAGGGCATCCGCCTCAAAGGCGCCGCTCCGGCGGCTGCGATGCGGGTGTGGCACCTGTTGTCCCACCGGTCGGGACTGCCGGGGAATGCCGACCCCGGCGACTTGCAGCCGCCGACCATGGCGACTGCGGAAAGATTTTCGCTGGCGGACGCCGTGGCGCACTACCTCGAGGGCGGGCTGCTGGCCGAGCCCGGCGCGCGGTTCTCGTATGGCCATTCCGGTTACATGGTGGCGGCGAGGATCGCGGAGGTCGTGCTCGGCCAGCGTTACGAACGGCTGCTGGAGGAAAACCTGCTGCATCCCCTCGGCATGATGCACACCACGTTCTTTCCGGAGCCCGCGACGCTGGCGGCCGCGCCGACGCGTTACCTGCCCAGTCCGGCCGGCCCGACCCGCGACACCCGCGTGATGCCGCTGCCCCGGCGCGGCGGGCTCATCAATCCGGCAGGTGGGCTGTGTTCGCGACTCGACGACATGGCCGCCTTCGTCGCGCTGCATTTGAACCGCGGACGCGCAGCCGACAAACCGTTGATCGCCGCGTCGCAACTCGCGCGCATGTATCGTCCGCATCCGCCTCGCGCGACCGAAACCGCGGAGGGCGGCGGAACCGGCTATGGCCTCGGTTGGAACGTCATCGCCGCCGGGAAGATCGTACGGCACCTCGGCGCTTCCGGCACCCTGGCGTGGCTCGACCTCGAGCATCAGCACGCGGGCGTCCTGCTCACCCAGGTGAAATGGGGCGCCGGCAATCGTCCGCTCATCCCGCGTCTGATGAAAGAGGTTCAGACGTCTTTCGCCGGGCCGGCGGAGTCCGCCAGGAATTCGGGCAGCAGGGACTGATACGAAGTGCGAATCGAAGTGAACGTTCGAGGTGGAGCGCGTTGACCCCAACGCGTTGATGATCTCTCGGCAGGCAAAGCGGCTTGGGGTCAAGCCGCACCACCACGAAGTTGTTTGGCAGCCGGAATTCGATTCGTGAATGAAATTTCCCGGCTATCCCTCCCCCGGCGATAGCACCAAACGATCCCATGCCGCCCGGGTGTGGAACGGCTGGCCGTGAAAATCCGCGGTCGCGGAAAGCACGGGCGTTTCGCGGCCGTCGTAATCGCAGCGGTTTCCAGTCCGAAGCGTTACCCGCGGGAATTGTCAGTGGTGGCGCGAGCGTCGGCGACGGGCGCAATCGGCGCGCCGACCAGGTTGAGCGCTCAGCGGTCGTGCCGGGTGATTCATCGCGGGCCATTGCGAGCGAGCGGTAAATCGTAGTTCGTCGCGGCGCAACCGTTCCGTGGCGCAAATCAGGTTTTGAGCATGCCTACATGATCCGGTGTGGCACGGGCGTCTCGCCCGTGGGCTTGCCCGCCTCCGGCGGGTTTGTGAGTGGCATGGGCTTCTCCCTCGACAGGCTTGGGACCCTGAGCCTGCCGAATGGGCAGCCCATGATTTGGCGGCGCTCCGCGCCGTCCACGGGCGGGACGCCCGTGCCACTTTCCAAACCGCTCAAAATTTGATTCGCGGCGCAACGTTCCGTTCGTCTCGTGAATCGGCGCGACAAACCGCGCGGATCGGCTATGACGGAACCGCACTCCCCGCGTCATGGCCCCAATCAACCCCTCTCGTCGGCGATTCCTGCGAACCTCCGCGCTGCTTGCCGGCGCTCCGCTCCTCCTGCCGCAGCGCGTCTGGTCGCAGGCCACTGCGCCGAGTCGCCGGCTCACGCTCGGCTGCATCGGGATGGGCATCATCATGAAGAGCCACCTCACGAGCTTCCTCGGCCGCGACGATGTGCAGGTGCTCGCGGTGTGCGACGTGGACACCACGCGGCGTGAGGCGGCGAAGCAGCGCGTCGACACGGCGTATGCCGCGAAAACCGGGACGGCGTATCGCGGCTGTTCGGCCTATAACGATTTCCGCGAGGTGCTGGCGCGAAAGGACATCGACGCAGTGGTCATCGGCGCGCCCGATCACTGGCATGCCTACATGGCCATCGCCGCCGTGAAGGCCGGCAAGGACGTGTACTGCGAGAAGCCGCTCACGCACAATATCCACGAGGCGCTCGAACTGGTGAAGGCGGTGCGCAAGGCCGACCGCGTGTTTCAGACCGGCTCGCAGCAACGTTCGGCGTTCGAGTTCCGGGTCGCGGCCGAGCTCGTGCGCAACGGGGTGATCGGCCGCGTCAATTCCGTGCACGTTTCGTTTGGCGATCCGGCCTGGGCCTACAACCTGCCGAGCGAGCCGATGGAGCCGGGGCTAGATTGGAACCTCTGGTGCGGCCCCGCCCCTTTGGTGGGCTACAATCCCGCGCTCAGCCCGCGGGGCGTGCACACCGAGTATCCGACCTGGCGGTACAACTGGGAGTTTGGCGGCGGCTCCATCACCAACTGGGGCGCGCACCACATCGACATTGCGCAATGGGCACTGGGCCTCGACGGCAGCGGTCCCGTCGAGGTGCGGCCGCCGCAGAACTGGCAGACCGCTAAACGCGGCGCGCAGATCGTCTACGCCGACGGAACGCTGCTCACGCACGTCCGCGGCAAGGGCATGTCGTTCTACGGCACCGAGGGCGATCTCCACGTCAATCGCGGCCGGTTCGAGCTGATTCTCGACGGCAAGACCGTCCACCGGTTCTGGGGCAAGGACGTGGACAAGGCGACGTCGCTCGAGCGTGAGGTCACGCTGGCCGAGCGAAATTTCCTCGCGGACGCAAAGGTGAAACTCCAGCGCAGCACGTCGCACTTCCAGGACTTCGTCGATTGCGTGCACGCGCGGCGGCGGCCGATCTGCGATGTCGCCATCGGCGCGAGTACCGTCATCGCCTGCCACGTGATGAATTTCGCGTATCACTACGGCGCGAACGTGAAATGGGATCCCGCCGCCAACCGGTTCGCGCGCGGTGGCAACTCCGCGTGGCTGACGCGCGACTATCGCAACGGTTGGAAGGTGTAGGGGAAGAACGCGAGAGGCGGAAGAACGCGAGACTGGGAAGAACGCGAGATGGGGAAGAACGCGAGATATGGAAGAACGCGAAACGCGGGAGAACGCGAGATGGGGAAGAACGCGAGACATGGGAGAACGCGAGACATGGAAGAACGCGAGGCGCGGCCTCCGCGCCGCCCGCAATCGGTAGATTGGCCGGTGCGTGGCTTAGCCGTAACGATTCAATTGACGTTCGTTTACCAATGAGAACGAAAGCACTGAAAGGTGGAGCGGCTTGACCTCAAGCCGCTGCAGTTGGCTCGGTCGAACATCAGCCGCTTGGGGTCAAGCGGCTCCACCCGGAATGCATCGTTCCGGCTTAGGGCGGCGCAGCCGCAACCGAGAAATATCCGGGCTACGACGTCGGAGATGTCTCCAGGTACAAACCCAATGTACCGATCGCGGCATACGGCACCGCCTCGAGAATCGTGAGCTTGAGTTTCCAGACCGTGACCCGTGGGAACCGGTGGCGCTTTCGGTCTCCGATCGTGGTGCCCTCGGCGAGAAGCCGCCACGCACTGTCGGTGAACCCTTCGACGCGATAACGCTTCACCTGGCCGGGCACCGCCTCGACGAGTTCGATCGCATTCGCTTCCACCGCACCCTCCGTGTCCAGCTCGAGCGTGGCGTTCGTCACGCCGTCATCAGTTGCCCAATACGTCGCGAGGTTGCGGTCCAGCGCCTGCCAGCCCCCGAACCTGCGGTCACCGCCGCGCATGTTGCTGGTCAGCACCGGGCGATCGATGGCGAGATTCTCCGCCGGCAGCGCCGCCCCCAGCCGCGAAGTCGACGCGGCACCGGCGATCGTCGCTCCGCCCGGTCCGTAACCGATATTGGCCAGCGCCTGCGGTCCGAGCCGCTCCTGTAGCTGCGCCAGATACAAGCTGGCGGGCGCCACGCGCGTACCATGCGCGTCCTCCGTTCCCACGGCCAGGTTGGGACCGGAGCCGAACGGCCGCGGCGACACGCCGCTGTGCCCCGTGCTGCCAATCAGCCAGTTCAATGCGCCGGGCGGATTCTGGATGAGGTACTCCTTCGTCGTGCAGTTCCAGATGACGCCCCATCCCATCGACCAGCCGTGGCCGGAGCCCATCGCGCCGCGGTTCCGCAGCTCGATGCCGCCATCGGGCGCGCGACAATTGTCGTAAAGCATTCCGGTCGACCAACGCTGGTGCGACTCGGCCCGGCCGTTGCCGCGAAAATCGCAGTTCAGCGCCACCATGGGTCCCGAGACTCCGGCGCCGGTGGCGACGAACCACACGTTGTCGGCGTTCACGGCGCAACGATCGAGCAGCACCTGGGTGCCATTGGGGGCAAACTCGGCCGGCTTCGAGGCGCCCTGGTGTTTCGCCTTTCGATTCACCGTTACGCGTTCGAGCGTGATCCGCCTGCCTCCGACCGCGACGCTGTTCATCGTCTCGTCGATCACCACGTCGCGCACCCAGCAATCCTCGCCGGTCAGCCGCAGCGCGGTGAAGTGCCCTGCGGTATGGCTGATTTCCTGCGGTGGTGACTCGATGTGGAGCCGTTCGATTCCGACCTGCTGCACGCGCGACGGCGGTTCGACCGCGAGGACCGCGGTTCCCGGCGGATTCAAATATTTGCCGTCGAAGGAATCGCTCAATGGCACATCGAGCGTGAACCGGTTGCCGGCGATCGCCACGATGCGTCGCTCGGCTGCGGTCGTGCTGCCAGTGCGCATCCAGGTCTGCGGTTTGCCGTCGCGCGTCAGGTCGTGCATACGCATGAATTCGACCCATGCCTCGGTCACGGGCCGCTCGATGTGAAGCGTGTCGCCGACGGCGAAACCCTTCGCGTCGACGACGGTGAACGAGCTTGCACCGGAGCCGACATAGGCGTCGGCAATCGTGGTGCGCGCGCGAACCCTCGTCGCGGAACGGTCGCGCGATGACGATGACCCGCGGACTGCGATCGCGTTGTGCGGCGATCCCGTGAGCTGCAACGTGCTCCTTCCCGCGCCAGCGCTGCCGCTGCCGCGCAGCACAATGCCGGAGGTGCTCACATTCAGCGTGCTGGTGCAGTTGAAGGTGCCTGGGGCGAGTTGGATCGCGCCGCGGAATCCGCCGTTGAGCGGCATGGCGGCGACGCGGTCGATGGCTTCCTGGATCGCCTTGGTGTCGTCCGCGCCGCCACTGGGTTTCACCGTTATCTTCACCGGCACATCGGGCAGCGCCACGCCTCCGCCCATGTAGCCGGCGTAGGAGAAGTCCATGATCCGGTCGCCGGCGGGCGTGGCACGGTAGACCAGTTTTCCATCGCTGCCCGGCGACACCCACGTGCTGCGGGCCGGAGCGGCGGCAAACGCGCTCACGGTCGCGGCGCAAAACGCCAGGTTGAATTTCAGGGCGTTGCCGAATCCAAATGCTCGGGTCACGTCGGGACTGTGACGCCGTATCCGGCCGTGGCGCAATCCCGGCCGGTCTCGCAAGGCGATTTAGCCGGGCCTACCCGGCAGGAACGCAAAGGAGCAGAGGAGCAAAGGAGCAGAGGAGCAGTTTCTCTGCGCTCTTCGCGTTCCTTGCGGTTAACTCGTGCTCGCGGCTTGCGTGCATTTTCAGGGATAGTGTGCGGCCTTTTTTTCCGGGACTTCGCTCGGAAGAAGAGGTTCGCCTGCGGCGAGCAGCCGCCTCCAAACCTTCTTACAGGAGGCAACGGAGGTAACGGAGAAACTGCGGTGCCCGTGCACTCCGTTGTCTCCGTTTCCTCCTGTAAAGCTTCTGGTTTTCGCAGCCCGCGACGATTTGGAAATTGGGCTTGCCTCGAAAAAACCTTGTTCCGAGGTGGACGCCCTTTGGCTTGCCCGCCTCTGGCGGGTTGCGGCCGCAGGCCGCGGTAGGAAAAATGCGGGCTACGGGCCCGCCGGCGCCTTCAGCGCGTAGAGATGTGACATCGTCGTCACGAACAGCACGCCGTTGGCGGCGACCGGCGTGCCGCTGATCGGGCCATCGAAGCGCGTTTCACTAATCAGCTTCTTCTCCTTGCTCGCGGCGAAGACCAGGAACTCCCCGCGGCGCGTGGCGAAATAAACGCGCCCGTCCACCACGAGCGGCGACGCCCAGACCTCGCCCTTGACGTCGTGGGTCCAGAACGGCCGACCGGTTTCCGGATCCACGCAGTGCAGCCGCCGGCCGGAGTCCGCCACAAACAGCAGCCCGTCGGCGATCGCCGGGGTCGTCATCGCGTGTCGCTCCAGCGGATACGACCAGATTTCGCCGGTCGCGGTGATGTCGCCCGTGCCGGTCGCGTCGATGCACTTGAGCCACGCCTGGTTTTTCCCCCACCACAGATCGCCGCCGACGGTGACGTAGATGCGATTTCGATACACGACCGGCAGCCCCTTGATGTTGCTCGGACTTTCCTTCCGATTGCTGATGTAGCGATGCACGTCCTCTTTCGGCCCGGTGGGGTCGGGGTCGAACTGCCAGATCTTTTTCAACCGCTCGACCTTGCCCGCGGCCGGCGCGGCGGTGACCGGCTCGAACGCGTACACGACCCCGTCGCCGCCGCAGAAAATGATCTGGGCGCGGCCGTCGATCTGCGCGAGCGCCGGTGACGACCAGGTGCAATTGAAGATCCGCGGTCCAATCCGTTCGCCATCCGTCGCGACCAGCCGGCCCGTCGCCTGGTCGAGCACCACCAAGCTCGGTGCATCGGGCGAGGCGATGTGCCGGTGCGTGTCGTCCACGCCATTCGACGTGTTGACGTACAAAAACTGTTGATACAGCAGCGGCGAGCCATGAGCCGAGTCGTGCTGCCGGATGCCGACTTCCTTGATCAGGTCGAAGTGCCAGAGGATATCCGCGTCGTTGGCGGCGGGCTCGAGCGGCGGATTGCCGGCGGGCGCCTGGTGCCGCGCCTCGTCCATGAATGCGCCCTGGTTGCCGTTGCTCATGCCTGCGGGATCGAGGCAGAGCACCTCGCCGCGATTGCTCACCACATACGCGCGGCCCGCGTCGAAGGTCACCGGCGAACAGAGGCCCGCGTTCGGCCAGTCCCAGTATTTGCTGGTGGTGATCTTCGGCACGACCAGCTGCCAGAGCAGCTGGCCGGTCTGTTCGTCGAGGCACATCAGCACGCCGCGATCGCCGCGGTGCCGCGGATCGCGCGGGGCGTTGTTGATGGTGCCGACGAACACGCGGCCGCCCGCCACCACCGGCGTGCCATGCGTCTCGGTGCCGAGCGGCACGGACCATTTCACGTTGGTGCCTTTTTCGAGGTCGAACGATTCCGGCAGTCCCGTTTCGGCCGACACCATGTTGCGCGTGAACCGCTCGCCCCACTGCGGTTGATCGGCGGAAAACAGCGGCGCCGCGAGCGCGCCGAGCGCGATCACCATGCCCGCCATGACTGGACGTCGACCCACCGTTCGCCTCGACATGACTGCACGTGTCAGCGCCCGCGGGACGGAAGGCAAACCGAATGTGGGCACCGGGTCGCATCTGCCGGTTGGCGGCTAATGTGGCACGGCCACCGGCTCTGTAGAGCCTACGGCTCGGAGAGGCGTCCCGCCCGTGGGTCTCAATAGGGGGGCCCAATAGGGGGCCCAATAGGGACAGGTTAATTACGCTGCTCCCGTCCCCGTAGCAGCCGAGGTAACGAGGCTGGTCCGTAGAAATTCGAAACTCGTTCCCCTGGGAGCGCGGGCGTCCCGCCCGCATGGATTGAATGGCACGGGCATCCTGCCAGCCAGGCAGAGCCTCGGACCACGAGACCACAGACTACGGACCACGGACCAAGAGAACTCTCGGCTCGACCGACTGTTGGTCAGTGGTCCTCGTCGGTAGCCGGCATGTGTCGGGTCTTGCAGTGACGTAGGAACCGGATGATCTCACGCGAACGCGGTCTGGTTCGGCCCCGTGCCGTCGCCGCGAGAACGTCCTTCCAATCGGGAAATGAATATGAGGTGTTGTCCCAATCCGATCCCTTCCGGCCAAAGCCATACTCGCAGTTGCGCTTTTCCCGGGCGGAAAATAAACCCGCCGAACACCCAAAATCGAGCCTTCCCTCCCGCACGATTGCCGCTCAACCACATCCGCCCCTGAAGCCCGTTCCAACCGTGCCGAATTTCCCGCTCCCTTCCCCGGCAAGAGCTCAAGTCAGTTGATGCGAATAGCACTGTTCGGCAAGAATACTTCGGCAATGAAAAAGCATCTTCATCTCTGGCTATCGGGAATCGCAGCGCTGATTTGTTTTGGCGTTTTTGCCGCTGCGATCATCTATCCGGCGTTTGAGGCACGTATCACCGAGCGCGCACTTTGGATCTTTGCCGCTGGAATCGGATGTTTGCTCTTTACCTTCGTCTCAAAGCTCAAAATCGGGACGTTGCTGGAGATCGAGCGCCTTGAGAGTAAGGTGAAGCAGTTAGTCAGAGGAGAAGTCCTACGCTCCTCACGCGGCGAATGCTTTTACGTCGACGGCGAAGGGAAGCGATTTCTAGTTCCTGATCGAGAGACGACAGATTTTCTCGCTACGAGTCGAGGACCGATCCTCATGACTGACGTCGAAATCGAAGAATATCCTCTGCGTGGCGAAATAGACTCCGTGAAGAAGTGCCAAATAGTCGAAGCGAAGGGATTGGGGCACGTATTCGTGCTTCTCAGCGGTAAGAAGTATTATCTTGGCTCTTGGAGTCCGGTTTTCGATTGGGGACGCGCTGACGAGAAGCATGCATTGCTTGAGCTCGCAGCCATTCGCGCGATTCCCACCGGAAAATGAAAAACAAAAGGCCGAGTCGCCAGAGCCACGCGCACAGCCGTCGCGTCGCGTGCTGAGAGAATGAAATCCGAAGGTAAGATTTGGAATTTGACTTCGAGCGAAGCACGCGTCGTGCCGGCTGTGCGCGTGGCTCATCTCTGACGTTCGTTGCAAAATTCTAACCTATGAAGCAATCACCCATTGCCCTCGTTTCATTCGCTGTCGCATTCTTACTAGTCCTGAACGGATGTTCGACGAGTACGCCCGTAATGGCGGCGAGCGGCGGCATGTTTACGATTACCAAGACTGGCACAACCGGCTTTACTCCAGTCGGAGTCTTACGAAAAGAAGCTTACGAGGAGGCGAATCGTTTCGCCGCGAGTAAGGGAATGGTTGCTGAGGTCGTGTCTGCGAACGAGGTGGCCGCTGGATTCGCAAAATGGCCGCAAGTAGATCTAAAATTTCGCCTGGTGAGTGCTGCGGCGCGCGATGCTGGTCAGAGTGCGCCCACGCTCGCGATCGCTGGGCAGGCGGCGTACGATGCTGAGGGAAGAGCGAGCAGCGGCGAAACGACTGTCATTCTCAATAAGGAAGTGGATGTCTATGCCGAGTTGAAGAAAATTGCTGAACTCAAGGATAAGGGCATTCTGACAGAGGAGGAGTTTCAAAAGGAGAAGCAAAAGTTGCTTAACACGAGGAGATGAAAAGAGGCCGAACCCGGAGAACGGGATATCACCATGAGCACAGAAGTTGTTGTCGCAGTTGTTGGAATCGTGGGGGTATGTGCCGGCAGTGTGGTTTCTGCTGCTTGCCAGTACTGGTTCCAAGAACGACCGCGCCAAAAAGCGGACGAGGAACGAAAGAAGCTGCTGAAGAGGATGCTTGAGAATCCGAAATACAAATGGCGGAAATTCGATCGCCTCATGCATGTGATCGGAGCAGATGACGCGACTACGAAGCGTTTGTTGTTGGAAATTGGCGCGCGAGCCTCCGAAGACGGATTACCAGTCTGGGGACTGATCGAGAGAAATCCGTTTGACGAGGAGCGATGAACGAGCCGAACAAGGCGCCAGAGTCACTTTCCTATGGTAAAACAGCACATCCTATCTCTACTAACGATCTGTATCGCACTCGTCGGTTGCCAGACTACTACAGTTGCGCCCGTCGCAGGAGCACCCAAAGGAAAGATACTCCGGGCTGAAAAGGTCTATGTCGTAACTCCCCGCGACGGTTCGTACGGCGCGACGAAGTATCCGGGGAGTGGCGCTGCGGTAGCGGCGACGTTGGAAGGAGCTTTTTCTCGCTACGCCACCGATGTGGTGAACGGCCCGTCTGTGGATTCCTTGGCCGATGCAGTTGTCGCCGCTCGGCAGAAGGGCTGTAGCTACGTTGTATCGTCTAGAATTACCCAGTGGGAGGACCGCGCTACTGAATGGTCAGGTCGCCGCGACAAAATTGCTTTCATCGTGAAGGTGGTCCGCACGGAGGACCAAGCGGAGATCGCTACCGCAGAGATTGCCGGCAAATCGTCCCTAATGACGTTTGGCGGGGATCGTCCTCAAGACATGCTGAAGAAGCCTGTCGATGAATTTGTGGTGACGCTTTATTGAGAAAAAGGCCGAAGTCGCCAGAGCCAACGCCCACAGCCGTCACGCCGCGTGCTACCGAAATGAAATCTGAAGTGAATAGATTGACTTTCGGATCGACTGAAGCACGCGTCGCGCCGGCTGCGGTCGTGGCTCATCTCTGACGTTCGGCAAATAAAATGATTTAACTATGAGAAACCGTCACTCATCTGGCGTGATTGGTAGCAGTACAAGGCTCTACGGCCCCACGAGGCGCCGTCCAGAGGAGCGCGACCGAGTCGTCGAATTCTCTGTTGGTGGTACAGTGTGGTATGTCGAGTACTCCGGCGCAGTACTCTCGGTGGAATTGCGTTCTGAAGTTGAAGCATGGGGCCGAAAGCGGGTTTCTCTCTATGAGAAAAGAGATGCACTTCGGACTTCGGCGATGGCCGTTCAAGAGGGAAAGCTTCATCCAAATGAGCTCTTTGTTCACCTCGTTTCGGTCGTTAGCGAAACATATCAACTCATGGGACTTTCAGAATCAGCTATGAAGTACGTGCTGATTCGCGCTTCCAATGTACTTTGGAGTTCGGTTAAGCACGAATTGGAACCGTTCGATGTTTACCTGGAACTGCAAACTGTCGAGAAATGGATTCTTGAGGTGGCGCGTACCTCAAGAGCATTTCGAATCCGTTACACCGATAAGATACCCAATAGCGAAGGACGGAAGCTTCCTTTGCTGGAATCGCTGATGGTGAAATATCACTATGACAAGGTCGAACCGCCTAAGGCAAAGACGGAGAGCAAGAGTACCGATCCTATCTTCTATCCGGGGCCTCCCGATCCGATCGGTGGCTGTCGTCCGTGGCTCTCGCGGAAGAACTCCAGGGCGAGGTGGTGAGAAGGCGACCGCACTCGCGGCATGAAATCAAAGCAGCCCAAGCCGCCAGAGCCAAACGCGCACAGCCGTCACGCCGCGTGCTAATGTAGTGAAAACGGGAAATGAAACGACGATCCGGGTGCGGATCGCTGCACGCGTCGCGCCGGCTGTGGGCGTGACTCATCTCTGACGTTGGCGGAATCGAGGAGACCTCAGAAGACGGCTAACGATTGCCTTGTTTTGCCAAATACGCATTTAACTCCGCGGCTTTCTCGACGGTTATTTCTTCTCCGCCGTATTCCTTTCGGGTCGTCCGAAGTTCCCGATCTAACTCGTGCAGCAGTGCATTCTGCTCACGATCACCGGAACTTCCAGGCGGTTGCCGATAGAAGTTTATTTGGTGCGTATACCCTTCAATCCTGGCAATCAGCGCCGTCAGATAGCGTGCTCTCGATTCCAGTTTCGACTGAGTCTCCAAGGCGACTGCGGTGCGCTCGAGCTGTCGCATCAGTTTCTCGGTTTCCTTTTCTCGCTGGTTGCTGCTTTCGCGTTCGTGCCATAGAGTCGCAATCAATCCCACAAATGCGAGGCCAGTGAAAAGCGTATTGAGCGCTCCAAATTTATCTCCGAACTGGCCACGCACGTCATCCTTGCTGATGCCAAGATCCGAGCACCAGAAGAACACCCATATTCCAATAACCAGCAACGCGAACGCGGTGATTACAAAATAGAATTTTTTCATGACGGCCCAAGACTATGGCCGATGCCCCATCAAAGTCCAAGATTGATAAGATACCGAGTTGCCCCGACAAACGGCCGAACCCAGTCGCCACAGCCAACTCCGAGGATCGTCACGCCCCGTGCGATCGAATGGGAATTGAAATGCCCAATTTGGACCGGTCCCTTTCCTCAGGCACGAGTCGCGCCGATTCTCTCCGTGGCTGAGCTCTGTCTAGCCAAAGCTTCGGCTTGCGAGGCTCTGGATCGAAGTTACGGTTCGCGCATGCCACTTACCGCTGATCTTGCCTCGCAGCTTCGTCGTCTGTCGGCCCGTGAAAAGGCCGCACTCGCAGATCATCTTTGGCGTGAGGCGGAACCGAAGCTGGGCCCAACCGCCGCACAGCTTGAGTCGCTTGATTCGCGAGTCGCGAAAGCGATGGCTCGACCCGGAAAGCTTAAGCCGGTGGGTGACGCATTGAGACGGCTTCGGCGATGAAGCCCTTCAAGGAAGCTGTAGGTTACGCGGAAGACCTTCAAGCTGCCTACGACTATTACAAGGCGTATAACCTCGAAACTGCCGAGCGGTTCTTAACAGCGTATCAAGACGCGATCCGGATCTTGAAGGGAAGACCGCGCATTTGCCGCCCCCGCCGAAATGATTGGCGGCAGATGATCATCCAACCGTATCCGAATTACTCGATATTCTACAAAGAGCTTTCGTTTTGCTGGCTACTGGCTGGAGTCATTCCGGCCGTTCGAGACCCAGACATGATCCAAGCGCGTTTGCTCCTGCGCGAAGTTGCCGAGTCGGAAACCGGCTAACCCAGTGCCCGATGCGGGTAGCCCGAAACACGGGCCATGCGCGCTGTGCCAGCGGAGCCGGGACAGTTCACCGCGGATTTCGCAGATGGCGCGGATGGTCCTCGCGGCCCCGCGTCAATCCGCGAGATCAGCTCTACGGCTTCAATCCCAGTCGATGGCCACGAAGAGGCACAAAAAGGGTCCATCCGGCTGCTGGAATTCTGCATAGCGGCTATAGCCGCCAGGTAAATTTTGCGGCAGGGCTTCATCGAGGCGCTGGCCGGGAAATTTCACACTCTGCTCCGCTGCGAACGCACCGTGTGTTCGCTTGTGCCGTGCGCCGACGCGCGCTCCACGATTTCCCGGCTAAGGACTACATCGAATCTCCGACGGGCCGTGAAACCAGCGCTCGAAGCGCCTATAGCCGCTCGCGGGACTTCCGGAGGCACGCCGTGGCCTCTTTGTGCCTTTTTGTGGCTAACCCGGAATGGAACTAAAACCGGTCGATCAGCGTTATCTGCGGTCAAGATCCCAGCCATTCGGCTCAACCGCGAATCGACGCCAATGGACGCGAATTGCGGAGAATGGGAATGACCGGTCGATGGAGCCAGCGCTGCTTTCGATTGGTTTTCCCCGTGGCCGGCGCGATGACCCATGGCTCCGCTGTCGCCACTCCTCCTTCGCGTCCCTCGCGGCTTCGCGTGAGCTCTGCCTTGGTTGGCCGGAGTTGGTCTCACGCGAAGCCGCGAAGACGCGAAGTCATCAGCCGCCTGCGCGGGGAAACGCTCGATTTCAAAATTCGGTGTTCACCTTTAACGTTCCGCATAGCACGGTTGACCGCACCGACTCCCGGCTTAGTTTTTCCCGCATGACGCTAGCAAGTTTTCCCGAGCTACAAAAGCTGCCCAAGCGCCAGCGTTTCCAGTTGGCGGAAGAGCTTTGGCTGTCCGGCGTCAGCGACTCACTGCCGGTGACTGCCGCGCAAAAGAAAGTGTTGGACACCCGATGGGCTGCATACCGGGCGGGCACCGCGAAGCGGATCACGCTGGGCGAACTTGAGCGGCGGCTGTCCCGAAAGTGAAGAGCCAACCGGTGGAGTTCCTCGAGTTCATCGAGGACGACCTACGCTACGCTTGCGCCTACTACGATTCATGAAAGAGTGTGTTTTTCGCCATTGAGCCCGAGGTGACGACGGTTGTCGCAGTTCAGGATCTACGACAGGAGCCGAAGGAAATCAGGCGTCTGCTTCTTGAACGCGTCTAAACGGCCAAACCTGGAGTCACCAAAGCCATGATTCGTTTCATCGTGTCTTGGAGAATTGCCGTCGCCATCGGCCTCGGCGCGGGCACGGCCGGGGCGGGCGAACCAGCGCCGCGCTGGCAGCGCGACAACGTCCAGGCGTGGTGCATCGTGCCCTTCGACGCGAAAAAACGTTCGTCGGAAGAGCGGGCCGAAATGCTGCAAGCGATCGGGCTGCGCCGATATGCCTACGACTACCGGCCGGAGCACATCGCCACCTTCGATCGCGAAATCGAAGTGATGAAGCAGCGCGGGATCGAAATCACCGCCTGGTGGTTTCCCCAGAAAGTCGACGACACGGCGAAACTGATCTTTGCGGCCATCAAGCGGCACGCGATCAAACCGGCCCTGTGGATTTCCGGCGGTGGTCCCCCGGCGAAGACGCCGGAGGAGCAGACGGCGCGGGTGGCGGCGGAGGCCGCACGGATCCGGCCCATCGCCGAGGTGGCCCGTTCGCTGGGTTGTCCGATCGCGCTCTACAACCACGGCGGCTGGTTCGGCGATCCCGAGAACCAGCTCGCGGTGATCGAGGCGCTGCGGCGCGATGGGATCGCCGACGTCGGGCTGGTGTATAATTTTCACCACGCCCACGAGCACGTGCGGATGTTTGCCACGCTCTGGCCGCGGATCAGCGCGCGGGTGGTGGCGGTGAACCTCAGCGGGGTGGTGGAAAACGGGGACCGCACCGACCGGAAGATCATGTACCTCGGCGAGGGCGATCAGGAACTCGCGATGCTGCGGATCATCCGCGCCAGCGGCTGGCGGGGACAGGTTGGCATTCTATGCCACCGGACGGATGTCGATGCCGAGTCAGCCCTGCGCCGAAATCTCGCGGGCTACGATGAGTTGATCGCACAAATCGAGGCGCAGCCTGCAGCCAGGAAGAAATGACGTGATCGGCAGGACTTGCCTCTGGTTCAAAAACGGTTTCGGTTGGCAGCCCCACCGTGCTCGTCGTTCCGATTGAGTACGAACGTCAACCCACAATCCCACGTTTATGAAAACGGAAGAAATCGCGCGACGGCTGGTCGCCTTGTGTCGTGAACAGAAATGGGAAGCCGCGCAGCAGGAGTTGTACGCGCCGGATGCGGTGAGCCTCGAACCCCACGAGATTCCCGGCTTCGACAAGGAAACGCGCGGACTGCCCGCGATCCTGGAGAAGGGCCGCAAGTTCGCCGGCATGGTGGGAAAAATGCACTCCATCTCCGTTTCCGATCCGATCGTGGCGGGTAATTCGTTCGCCTGTATGATGCGGCTCGACATGACGATGAAGGGCCAGGGACGGATGGATATGCCCGAGCTGTGCGTCTATCAGGTGAAGGACGGGAAAATCGTCTCGGAGCAGTTCTTCGTCTGAAAGCCCGCATACTTCACCTTTATGGACCAGGAAATCCCCTTTAACCGCTAATCTGCGCCAATGAAAATGCGTCAAAGCAACGTGCCACGGTCGAGCTTCGCCGATAAGGCGAAACACACGCGCCTTTATCAGGCGCGCTGTACCGACTCCATCAGCGAAGATTAGCGGTTTCAAATGGCTTGGGAGAAATGCCCACAGGAAGACAACACTCTGTACCCTTTGTACCCTTGTGTCGCAGAGGTCGGACGAGGACACAGAGCCGAGGCCGTGCGGACCAACATCGGCCTTGCCATTTCGACAAGGCCCGAGCCCGCCGAGGGGCGACGGGGTGTGTTCATTTGCGCGCTTAGATGAACAATTCAGTTCAACCGCGAATGGACGCCAATTCACGCGAATGGAGAGCACGTTTTTGGGAGCATGGAAACGATCAACCAAACGGTGACTATGGTTTCACTTGGGCAGTCCTCCTCCTTCTCCTCTGGAATTTGCGTCCATTCGCGTTCATTCGCGGTTGTCCACTGAATCGATACGGCTTGGTTCAAAACCGCCGGGCGGTTTTGATTTTGCCGGCATCACCTCCGACGGCCGACAGGCCACATCGCGTTCGCGGACATTACAGTTTCGCCGGTGGCCATAATCTGAAAGATGCCGGCACACATGAATGTCTTCGTCGTTTCGCTCAAGGTCGTCCCGCAGAAGGAGCATCCGCGGTTTTTCGACATCGGGGGAGGCGTGGCCAATGTCTGGGTGACCGAGGCCACACCGAAGGACGCGGCGGTACGCGCGGCCGCGTTCGTACAGCTTGCGCGCTGGGAGGTCAGCGAGGTGCTGGAATGCCAGGAGCTGACGCCGAAGCCCGATGTGTTGAAGCTCATGCAGCACAGCGCGACGGCTTCGCTGCCAATGGACTCGAAGCAGTGCGACGTGGCGGCGTTGCGGCACATCCTCGAGGCGTACCGCTTTGGTTTCGCGTACAGCATCGATTTCTACGCGCCGGGTGGGGAAGAGGTGTTCTTCAAGCTCCGCAAGCCGCCGGAAAACGCGTGACGCGACTCAGGCGACGGACTACCCGCAAATGCCAGCCGGGTGACACCCCAGCCGTACCATTCGCGGTTTCTCGTCTGCACCGCGGCGTTCGCGTGCTATACCTTTGCTCATGAAGATCCTTTTTCTCGGCGGCACCGGCATCATCAGCACGGCGTGCACCCAGCTTGCGGTGGCACGCGGGTTCGACGTGACGCTGCTCAATCGTTCGCGGCGCGAAACGATCGCCGGCACGCGCCAGATTGTTGCCGATATCGGAGACCCGGCGGTCGCCGGTGCGCTGGAGAATCACCGCTGGGATGCGGTGATCGACTTCATCGCGTTCGACGCGGCCGCGATCGAGCAGCGGCTGCAACTTTTCCGCGGGCGAACCGGACAGTATGTTTTCATCAGCACGGCGAGTGCCTACCAAAGGCCGCTCGCCCACGCGATCATCACGGAATCAACACCGCTCGTGAATCCGTTCTGGGAATACTCGCGACTGAAGATCGCGGCGGAAGAGCGGCTGATGCGCGCGCACCGCGAGGAATCATTTCCGTTCACTGTCATCCGGCCGTCGCTCACCTATGGTGACACCGTCGTGCCGCTGGTCCTGAACAGCTGGGCGCACAGCTTCACCGCGGTGGCGCGGCTGCGCGCCGGCAAGCCGATCGTCGTGCCGGGCGACGGACTGTCGCTCTGGACGATCACGCATAACAGCGATTTCGCCAAGGGACTCGTCGGGCTGCTCGGGCATCCGGGCGCGATCGGTCACGCATTCCACATCACGTCGGATGAGGCGCTGACCTGGAACCAGATGTTTCAGGCGACGGCGGAGGCCGCGGGAGCGCCGGCGCCACGACTCGTGCACATCGCGTCCGACTTTATCGCGGCCTGCTATCCGGAGACGACGGGCACGTTGCTGGGCGACAAGTCGCACTCCGCGATTTTCGACAACACGAAGATCAAGCGGCTCGTGCCCGGCTACGTCGCGACCACGCGGTTCCGCGATGGGATCGCGAAAACGCTGCGCTGGCTCGATGCTGATCCGCGGCGGCAGACCATCGACGAGGCGGTGAACACGCGCTGGGACCGGCTGATTGCGTCTTACGAGCGTGGACTCGAGGCGGCCCGGCGCGAATGTGCGGCACCTGACGGCAGGTAGTAGTCCGCGTTGATTGCAAACGCCGTTTCACGGCTGCAACGGGTGAACGGCGCACAAGCCAGAGTATTTCTCCGGTTCTTTCTCTTTCTCTTCCTCTTTCTCCTTATCTTTCCTGACCAAGTCGTTCAGCCTCGCATCCGGCCAATCCGGAGAAAGAGAAAGAGAACGATAAAGAGAAAGAGAACGACAATATCCGCGCGGTGTTTGCCAACATCCAAGGGTCGCACTAATCATCCTGCCCGCACTCAACCCCGGCGCGGACTTCCGCGTCATGAATACATCCCCATGAACATTCGTTTTGCTTCCACCCTTGCCCTTGCTGCTTCGGTCATCGTTCCCGCTGCCGCCCAGAATGGAAAACCCGACGCGGAAGGATTCATCCGCGACTGGCTCGTGCTCGCCCCGCTGCCGATTTCCGAGGACACGGGTGGCGAGGAGATCGACAAGAAACAATTTGCCGAGGAAGCGCAGCCGGCCGCCAAGGAGGGCGCGCAGCAGAAAGTCGGCAGCAAGCAGCTCACGTGGAAAAAGACCGCGACAAAGGATTTCCATGTCGACTTCAAGGAGCTGTATCCGGACCAGAGTGAGCACGTCGTCGCATGGGCCGTCGCCTACGTTGTTTCGCCCGATGAGAAATCGGGACTCACACTAAAGATGAACAGCAACGATCAGGGGAAGGTTTATCTCAACGGCAAGGAGCTGGTGAAGTTCACGGAGACGCGGACGCTCGAGAAGGACGCGGAGGACTCCGCCGCGAATGTCACGCTGAAGCGCGGCACGAACGTACTCGTGCTGAAGGTCATCAACGAGGTGAACAACTGGCAGGGCAGCGTGCGATTCATGGACAAGTCCGGGAAACCACTCACCGACCTCAAGGTCGAGACGAAGCCGTAGCTGAAAATTTCTTACCGGTGCCGCGAGCTGACCTGTCACCCGATGGAAGTTGCGGGCGGGACGCCCGCGCTCCCAGGGGCTACCAATGACAAATATACGTTCGATGCTCGTGCTGTTGGGGGGCGCGCTGATTCACGCCGTGGCGTGCGGCGGGGCACCGGCGGCGCCGGCTCCGACCATCGTGCGCATCACGCCGAGTGTGCGGGTTGCGGCCGGCGCGGTGAATGGCGTGCTGATTGAGCGCAACGGAAAATCGATCGCGATTTACGGCGACCCGTCGGCGAACCCACCGGCGGTCGAGGCGGTTTTGTTTACCCACTATCGGCGAGATGTGGCCTGGGCGGGGCAGGCACAGATTCTCGGTGGCGCGAAAGCGATCATTCCCGCGGCGGAAGCCGACATGTTTCTCAAGACGGATGCATATTGGGAGACCTACTGGACGACCCGCTTCAATGACTATAAGCAGCAAAGCAGTCGCGTGCTCAGGCACTCGCTCGACGAGGCGACCGGCGTGCGCGGCGGTGAAGCATGGAAGTGGGAAGGATTGTCCTTTGAGGTCATGGACACGCCGGGCTACACGCGCGGGGCCGTTTCGTATTTGTTCCAGCTCGATGGCAAGCGCATCGGCTGCGTCGGCGACCTGATCTATGGCGACGGCAAATTTTTGGATTTGTTCAGCCTTCAGGATGCGATTCCGGCGACGAAGGAAGATGGCTATCACGGCTACGCGGCGCGCGCGGCCGACGTCATCGCCAGCCTGCGACGGATCGCCGCGTGGAACCCGGACCTCCTGATTCCCGCCCGCGGCCCCGTCATCACTGATCCCCGGGCGGCGATCGAGAAACTGATCGCCCGGCTGCAGGCGGTGTTCGCCAGCCACTTCGCGAACGACGCGCTGCGCTGGTATCGCGGTGACGAAAAAATCGCGCTCCAGGCCGCGCGAGTTCTGGGCGAGCGGCGCGTCGCATGGATGCCGATGGCGGAGACGATGCAGCCGCTGCCAAAGTGGGTCGCGGCCTACGGAAATTCGCGGGTCATCATTTCCGACCGCGGCGCGGCTTTCCTGATCGATTGCGGCGGTCCGCGCCAGCTCGACGCGGTCAAGACAATGCAACGGGAGGGCAGGTTCAAGAAACTCGAGGGGCTCTACATCACGCATTATCACAACGACCACACGGCCCATGCCCAGAATACGGCGGATGAATTCAGCTGTCCGGTGTATGCGTGCGCCGAGATGCGCGACATCCTGGAGAACCCCGGCGCGTATCGCATGCCGGCGCTGACGCCGAACGCGATCCGGAAAATCAAGGCGACGGCCGACGGCGAAACGCGACGCTGGCACGAATACGAGATGACCTTCACGTACTTCCCGGGGCAGACGATCTACCACGGTGGACTGCGGGTGAAACGCGACGGCGGCGAAACGATTTTCTTCATCGGCGATTCGTTCAGCCCAACCGGCATCGACGATTATTGCCTGCTCAACCGAAATTTCTTCGAGCCCGAAAAAGGCTTTGGCCATTGCCTCGAGGTTCTGCGCCGGATGGAGCCCGGTTATTTGCTCGTCAACCAGCACATCGCTCCGGCGTTTCGTTTCTCGCCCGCGCAGCTGGATTCGATGATTGAAAACTGGACGAAGCGAAAGCAACTCATGGCCGAGTTGTTTCCCTTCGACGACGTGAACTTCGGCGTCGATGAGCAATGGGCCCGTTTTTATCCGTATGGCAGCGAAGTCCGCGCCGGCCAGGAAATCGAATTGCAGGTCGTGATTTTGAATCACTCGCCTTCCACGCAGACCTTCCGGGTGACGCCGCATCTGCCCAACGGCTGGACCACGTCGGGCGAACAACGGGTGCTGCCACTGGCATCGCGGAAGGAAGGAGCAGTCTCGTTTCGGGTGCGTCCGCCGCCGGACTGGCGCGGTCCCGCGACCATCACCGCCGATGTCAGTTTCGGCCCATGGGATTTCCGCGAATGGGCCGAGGCGGTCGTGATGGTGAAGTGATTGCGGCCTGCCTCACTCATTCCAGGTCGCTTTCATGATGGGCCTAACCGGCGTTGATGGAGGAGCCTGCTTGCAGACGATGATCGGTTGGGAGCACGACCGCCCCCGGTCGCGATGATCAAAAGCGACCGGGGGCGGTCGCGCTCCCAGCCAAATCCGCGTTCGCCGGCAGCTGCCAGGTTTCGCCGCCGTCCGGCGACATCAACACGGTGCGGCGCCGTGCCGGGAGATCGTTGCGGTAGAACCAGAACGTCGACCAGTAATCGTACGAAACGAACAGCCGGCCGCGGCGATCAATCGTCAGCCGGTGATAGTACACGCTGTATTCTGAAAATGGCGACACGACGAGCACGCGCGGCGGTTCCCAAGGCTGGCCCGGCCGCTTGCGCTGGTAGGCGAGCGTCGCGTGCGAACTCGCGGGATGTGGTTCGATGTTCGAGCGCCAAAGCCGGAACATCGCGTGCAGCGTGCCATCCGGGCTGCACACGAGCCCGATGTAAGTCTGGCCGAGCGCTTCGCCGGCAGGCACGGCCGGTGTCCAGCCGGCGCTGACATCGTTCGGCTGGAGGGAGCGCGCGTAGGGAAACGGCTTGCCGTGCGTGCCGCCCAGGCCGTGCAGGTAACCCTCGCCGTCCATCGTGATGCTGGACGAGTTGTGGATATCGTTCGCCGGCGCGCCGTATCCCAGCAGCGCGCGTTCCCCGAGCCGCCCGGTGTCGCGATCGAGCGTGGCCGCATAGGCGGGAACACCCGGAACTTTTGTCGCGGGGTCGGTCGCCTCGCCCCAAATCACGTGAACCTTGCTGCCGTGCGAAACGACGGACGCGACGATGCCGGAGTGGGACGACAGCCCGATGGATTGCCGCGTAATCAGGATCGGTTTGCCGATCACGACGCGGCCGTTTTCCAGCCGCGGGACGAACAACTCGAGGTCGTTGAGCGAGCGCCAGAACAGTTTCTCGTCCTTTGCCGTCTGCGTGAACCGCAGGACCGGCGGCGGCCCGGGGAGCGGGTTGTTGCCGGTGAACACCTCCAGATCGAAGGAACGCGGCGGCCGTTCGCGCGCGGGGATCGGCGCCGCCGAAAACGTCCGGCCTCCATCGGTCGAGGTGTAGAGCGCCACGACTTTGCCGACGGAGCCGAGAACGTAGACGCGCCCCTCCGCGTCAAACGACACCTTCGAAGACGTGGCCGACGATGCGGAATCGATGACGACGCTCGTCCACTTTCCGTTGGCAAGCATCGCAATCCCAGTGCCGGTGCGGATAAACGGCCGGTTCTGCGGATCGAAGTACATCTGGCTCTCGACCGGATATTCCGGGAGGTAGCCGAACTGCTCGTTTTCGTGCGCGTAGGGTTTGAGCACGAGCGGCATCGACAGCGGTTTGTTTGTGGGCGCGGTGTCTGCGGTGACGGTCATCGTCGCGTAGGTGGAAAAACTGGAATCGTCCTGCGGCGCAGCGCGCAGATGGACGGTGCGGGTCTGCCCACGGGCGGGCAGCGTGCCTGTGGCGGTCACATCCCGCGTCTCCCGCGGTGCCAGCACGAGCCGCTCGACCGACAACTGCACCGGCCACGGCGTATCCGGGAATTCGAGTCGGAGCTGAATCGTCCGTCGCCGCGCGGAATCGTTACGCACTTGAAACACGATTTCCTTGCCCTGTCCGGGTTCGCCAAATGCGACGCGTCGATACGGCGTGAGCAGCCATCGGTTCTCCAGCAGCGGAAACCACGACGTTGCGTGCGGGGTCCAGCAGCAGAGGTCGGGGTGCGGATCATCCGCGTCCCAACGCGTCACGCCGTCGATGCTGATGGTCGCCTGCGCAGTGGGCAGGTGAAGCCGCCACGGCGAGGCAGCGCGTTCGCTGCTCGCGGGAACTTCGTGCATCGCTTCGCCTTTCGCGTCCACCCGCAGGGTCGCGATGCTTGCGCCGTTCGCATCGACGATTTGCGGTGAAGCGGCGCCTTTCGGAAGCTGCGCCAGTTCGACGCGAAATGATCCACGCCGCGGCCAGAAACACACCTCGGCCGGCCGGCCGGGATCCGCGAGGACGATGGGCTCCTCGTGGCGTGCGTCCTTGTGGCCCCGCGCCGTCTCGATGAGGAATTTCGGGCAGTTGGATCGGAAGCGCCACACCATGGCCTCGCCGTAGCGATCCTGCGACACCGTGATGTTCAGCGCATACACGCCTTTGCGCCCCACGCGTGTGGTCAACCGGCAGGTTTGAACCGGCCCGCGACCGCTGCCACGCGGTTTGCCATCATCGGGAATGATGGCTTCCTGCAACACCTGACGATCGGGACCGGCCAGGATCGCGCGCAATTCCGTACGCGCATCGCGGCGGTTCAGATCACATTTGTCGACCTCGATGACGAGTTCGCCCGGCTCGGCGAAAAAATACACGCCGCCGACCCCGCCGATGAAAGGAACGCCCGCGGAATCCAGCTTCGTAGTGGAGTTTTCCGCGGCGGCTGCCGGATTGCCCGACCCCGATAAGAATGCCGCGCCAAGCACGGCGCAGCGACAAAGCCGGAGAAAAATATTCATGGTGCAGACGCCCGTGCCATCCATGGCGGAAAAAATCGCCGCTGCCGAGCACGCGAATTGGCGTCGATGGGCGGACGATGACCACGCGCCGGCGAGGTTGAGCCCGCAGCAACCGCGGTTACGAGGTGTTGATCGGTGGACCGACAATTCCAGCCTCGTCACCTCGGCTGCTACGGAGCTGGCGGCTCCGCCGATGGGCTGACTTTGCTTATCGCCGGCCCGCAGGGCGGTCGATCGTCCCGGCCTGTTCGAGTCGCGGCGTGAGATCCGTGATGGCATCGCGAGCCGCGTCCTCGCGCGCGCCGTTTCCCCGGGAGCGCGGGCATCTTGCCCGCCATGGCATTCGTTTTTCTTCGGTTGCGGGCGAGACGCCCGCGCTCCCAGGCGAACCACTGAAGAGAGGCACGGTTATACTCGCAGCTGCACTCTTCGTACCTCAAAAACTGCCCTTGATCCCGAACGTCCACAGCGCGCCGAATTGGGCGCGCGTTCGGAGCTGCGCATATTGCGGTGTGTTCGGACCGGCGGACGTGGTCTCGATTGGCCGGTCGCGGATGTTGCGCAGATTCGCGAAGAACGCGATGCGCTTCCGGAAATAGAATTCGCCCAGCAGATCGACCGAGAGCCGCATCGACGTCCAGTTATACGTGCCGGGTTCGATGCCCTGGCCGGCGGCGATCAAGCCCTCCCGCTGCCGGCCGCGGTAATTCCAATTCGCGCGCACATTGAACCGCTCGCGGCTGAGGCTCACGCCCCAGCTTCCGCTGCGGGGGATCAGGTTCAGTCCGGTGAAGCTCGCCACGGCGGGGCCGGTCGCGCGCATCGCCGTGAAATTGGCGAACACCTGCACCCCGCGGGCCCAGCGCGGCAGAAACGTGAGCGCCTGCTTGTAATTCATGTCCACGCCGCTCATCCGGACCGTGCCCGGGATGTTCGCCTGCGTCGCCGCTTCGTAGGCCCCGTAGATCGCGGGGTCCAAATCGTACAGCGCGAGGAATTCCGGCGTCACTTGAAATGACGTGGCGCTGAAAAAGTTTTCGAAGTCGCGCCGGAAGGCGCCGACCGAAATCTGACCGACCCCGGGAAAGTAATACTCCAGCCGTACGTTGACGGTCTGCGCCGTCCATGGCTTGACCGCGGCGTTGTTCAGCACGATCCGGTTAGTCGGACCCGGCAGCGTCTCCGTATCCGGCAATGTGATTCCGCTGGCGTATTGGTTCAGATCGGGCCGGCCGATGGAGCGGTAGATGGCGGCGCGCGCGACCAGGTTTTCCCGGACATTGAAGCTCGCATTCAGGTTGGGAAACAGAGTGAGGAACTCCTTGTCCGTCCGCGCCGCCCGCTCGAGGATGGTGAGCTTCGCGGTCTCGAGCGGATCGTTGGTGATCGGAACCGGCCGGCCGTTGGCGCCAACGATGGGGCGGCCGGAGGCATCGCGCTGTACGTTGCGCGTTGGGTCCGTGAGCACCGCGTGCGCCTCGATGTTCGTCTGTTCGGCGCGGAGTCCGCCCACGAGTTTCAACCGCCGCTGGAAGAGCTGGAGATCGCCGCGCACGTAGGCGGACGAAATCAGTTCCTCGGCCCGCTTCGAGGTAGTCATCAGCGTGCGGTACGCGCTGTTCTCATTGGGCACGAAAAATTCCGGGTTCGCCTGGTAGCCCTCCCAGGTCGCCTCCGGGCTTACCCACTGGATCTTCGGAAATCCGAACGGCGCGCCGCGTTGCGAGAAGCTCGTTTCGAGAAACGGCGCGGCCGTGTCGTCGCTGCCAACTGGCGTCGTGCTCGTCCGCCCATCGCGGCCGACATACGTGATGGGGAGGCCGTGATTTCGGTACTGGCGGGTGAGGTGGCGCACATCGACACCGCCTTTGACCGACAATGGCACGCGGCCGTAGAAATCGCGGCGCACATTGGCGTAACCGGTGTTCTGCTCATCGATTGGGTTTCGCCGCTGCGCGGTCACAGAACTGAGGACGTAGTTGTCCAGTTGGTAAGGATCGACGGCCGCACCACTCGCACCATCCGTCACCGTGATCGCGGCCGGCCGCAGCGGAAGGATACCGTCGAACGACACTGTCACGCCGGTCCGCTGGGCGGTGAGAAGATTGAAGAAGCCCTTGTCGACGCCCCGCACGTGATTCGTTGCGTACGACAGCCCGAGGCCGGCCTCGCCCTTCCAGACCGGCCCGTCGTGGCGCCACACGAGGCTGGGCATGTACGTGCGATTGAGGCGGTCGGTGCCGTTCTCGGTCGTGATCGTGAGCGAGCCTGCCCCCGCGGCACCGCGCGTCGAGGTGGGCGAAAAATCCACCACGCGGTTCACGTTGAACGTCAGGCTCCGCTGCATGATGTTCGAGGAGAACGACGACCATTGATACGAGAACGTGAGCCGGTCGTTGGCCGCGAGTTTGTAGTCGAGCGTGATCCCGAACGAGTGCCGCTGGAGATCGGTGCCGCTCATCCGGACGATATATTGCGACAGATACGGCCGGTCCACGGTGGTGTTCGGAAACGTGCCGCCATTGGTGACGGCGCTCACGCCGCGCCACGTGGTGGCCATGCTGCGTTGCGCGGCGAAGATCGTCGAGCTGCCGGCCGACAGCGTGAAACCAAACCGCTTGTTTACCGGCACGATCGCGGAGAAATCGAAGCCGGGGTGGACTTTCCGCGTGGGGTCCTTCCGCGGTCCCGGTGTCTTCTGAAAATCGCGTTCATCATCGCGCATCGTGATATAGAGGCTGCCGTTGAACACCGGCCGCGAGCGGCCGAACGAGGTTCGCGGCACCACGTTGACCGAGCCCGCGAGTGCCGCGCCCTGCGACTCCGGGGTCGGCGAGTAGGAGACCTCGACGCGCGAGGCGTTGTTGATTCCGAGGAAATCCAGCGCGACGGCGCGGCCGGTAGCGCCGGAGCCGGTGCTTGCGACGTTGAACCCGTCGATCGTGATCGGGACGTTGCCGGTCGGCACGCCCGCGATCGAGACCTCGCGCGCGTTGCCGGCGTTGTAGTCGATGGTGAGCCCCGGCATGAACTTCAGGAACTCGCCGATGTTCGTTTCCGCGATGCTGCCAAACTCATCCGTCGAGACCACGGTCTTGATGTTCGGTGCGAACCGCTGCTCGTTGATCGCGAGCGCGGCGGCATCCATCTCTCGCGATTCCTCGACCACGAATTGCGAAAGCTTCACCGTGCCGGCGTCACGCTCGGCGCCCACCGGCGTGAGGGTGATGTCGCGCTCGACCGTCTGGCCGGCGCCGATGGTGATGTCGATGGTTTCAATCTGCTGGCCGGTGTAGAACACCTTCAATTTCACCGGGCCCGGCGGGACGTTGCCCAGCCGGTAACGGCCGTCGGATTCCGTGAAGACTTCGAGCGACGTGCCCGCGATCGTGACACGCGCGTTCTCGAGGTATTCGCCACTGCGAACGTTCAGCACGCGGCCCTCGATGATGCCCGTGGCGGCGTCTTGCGAGCGGAGCGGACCGGTGAGAAGAAAAACGCCCGCGACCGTGGCGAGCAGCCGGGCGGTCAGTAAAACGGAAGGGGAGGGATGCATGGCTGCCAACGTTGTGGAGCGGCACCGGCATTGGAGCGGATTACGCGGTGGAACGGAGACGTGCGCTCGGTGCGTGGGGACGCAGCTGGGTTATGGGGCTCCGAACGTCAGCCGAAATCGCTCTTCCGGGCAAGTATGGAACGGCGGCGGACGGCAGAGGACGGATGGCAGACGGCAGTGGACAGACGACAGAGGCCGGAAGCCAGAGGACAGACGTCAGAGGTCAGTACTGCCAGGCAGACCCACATACCGAAACGCGAAACGTGAAACCCGAAACCGCGGCGCGAAGCGCCGCTACACCCGCAGGTAGATCCGGCGTTGGTGAAGGAACCGCGCCAGCAGCAGAACGAACGTGAGGTTCACGAGCCCGCGACTCGCCGGATGTAAACGTAATAGGCGCCGGCGATCTCGCGGCCGTCGGCATCGCGAAACCACGTCTGCAGTTCGGTCCGGCCGCCCTTCAATCGCACATTGAACGTCACCGCCTTGTCATCGGTGCCGACCGTTCGGATCTGGCCGACGTCGCCAATTTTCATTTCCGCGCTGGCGACCGGGAACGCATCGCCGGCGGCGGTGGTGCCATCGACGCCATGGTGCGGCGGAAGCGCGGCCGTGATCGGAGCGTCCGCTTCGATCGGCCAGCGGCGCAGGGCAATCTCGTAGTCGCCGGCGCGCTCGACGAAGAGTGCCCACGCACCGTTCTTCTTCTGCCGGCGGACCTGCGCCTGTTGATCGAGAAAAGAATCCATCCAGTCGCACGGCGTGAGCAGGGTCGGATTCTCGTGTTCGGAACCGATGTGAATCGGGCTGAACTCGTGCACGCGCGGTTCCACGCCGGCCCACCATTGCGCGTAGTGCCCCCGCAGTCGGGCGGCGATGTCGGGGAACTGTTCGATCACGTTCCGCTCCTGCGCGCGATCGGTCGACAAATCGTAGAGCTCCTTGTCCGTGACGAGCCGCCATTTTTTCCACATCACGACTGCGTCGCCGGGCTTCGGCCGCGGATCATTCATGCGCGAGAATTGCGAAACAATCATTCGATCGCGCAACGTGTCTGTCGTGCCTCGCAGCAGCCCGGCGAGGCTGGTGCCGTCGAATTTCGCATTCGCGGGTGGGCGCAGCCCGCAGAGATCGATCAGCGTCGGCAGCACATCCTGCACCTGGGTGAGCGCGTCGATGTCGGCGGGCGCGCGCAGTTTTCCCGCGGGCCAGCGCAGAAAAAACGGCACGCGGTGGCCGCCATCGTACAGCCCGATTTTTTTCCCGCGCATCCCCGCGTTGTAAACGGAGTCGCCGGTTGCGGTGCCATTGTCGGTCATGAAAATGAAAATCGTGTTCTCGCGCAGTCCGGTCTCGCGCAGGAACGCCTCGAGCCGGCCAACATTTTCGTCGATGCACGCAATCATCCCAAAGAAACGCGCGACGTTCGGTTTTTGAGCGTGATACGGCTCGCGGTAGCGTTCCGGCCCGAACAGCGGCCCGTGCGGCGCGTTCAGGGGCAAGTAGCACAGGAACGACTCGTGGCGTTCGGCGCGCTGCCGCATCCACGCCATCGCCTCCCGAAAAAACACGTCCGTGCAATAGCCTTTGAACTGCTGCCGCGTGCCGTTGTGGATGTACGTGTCGTCGAAATAGTCGTTGTTGAAAAAATCCGGCGCGGACGAGACGTGCGACGAGGGAAACCAGATCGACTCGTGAAACCCGCGATCTTGCGGACGATACGGGTAGTCATCGCCGAGGTGCCACTTGCCGAAAATCCCGGTGCGATAACCCTGGGCGGAAAAGATGTCCGCCATGGTGGGAAACTCCCGGCGCAGATTCGTGCGGCCGCTGCTCACGTTCATCGCGCCGTTGCGCAGCGCATCGACTCCCGTCATGAGCTGGCCGCGCGTTGGCGTGCACATGGGCGCCACATGAAAATCGGTGAGCCGGATGCTTTCGCCGTGCAGTCGATCGAGCTGCGGCGTCTTGAGGATCGGATTTCCGTGCACGGACAAGTCGCCATAACCCTGATCATCGGTGAGCAGGAGGACGACATTCGGTCGCGCCGCTGCCGCGGCGGCGCGAGCGGCCGGCGTCATCATGCCGCAAACTGCGGCGAAGAAAACGATGCCGAGACTCGCCAGTAAGCAGCGGACGGTCGTGCGCCGCCGGATCGAGTAAGATGAATTCATGCCGGGGAAGGGTGGACTCCAGCGATGGCCGAGTGTCCGCGACGGCGCAACCGATTGTTGAGAGTTTGGAGACCTCCCCTGCGTGTCATTCTGAGACAACGGACCAACGCCGAGCCGCGGGGTGGTCGCGCCAATGAATTTCGCCAGCCGGCTGTAGGAGCCCGCTTGCGGGCGATGATTGGACGGGAACGCTATCGGCGGCGGCCGCATGACGATCGTTGCGACCGGGGGCGGTCGCGCTCCCAATCAAGCCAATCGTCTGCAAGCAGGTCTCCTCCATCAGGCGCGTTCATCAGCAGCGCAGCGAAGAATCCAAGAGAGCGATGGCATACGCGTATCCTGCTGGATTCTTCGCTGGCGCTCAGAATGACAGCGTTTTCACACAGCCGACGTGATGAGGCTGGCGGTTGTGGATGCGAATATTCGAGTCCGTCAGAATCGGACCAGCCTCGTCACCTCGGCTGCTACGACTGATGCGGCTGCCGCGAGGCGGATCCGCACTGTGCGGTTGCCTTCGCGGGTGCGCGTTCACAGCTTCGCGTCACCCCACGCATGAACGCGCTCACCTCCATTTTGTTGTCCGTCGGCTGCGTTGCGCTCGCGCTTCCGGCGTCCGCCGCCGAACCCTCCCGCGCGCAGGGTCGCTCGATCGTGATGTCGCGCCAGGGAATTGTAGCGGCGGAGCAGCCGCTCGCGTCGCAAGCCGGCGCGACGATCCTCGCGCAGGGCGGCAACGCCA
Organism: Opitutaceae bacterium; assembly: GCA_030648295.1. Classification (GTDB taxonomy): domain Bacteria; phylum Verrucomicrobiota; class Verrucomicrobiia; order Opitutales; family Opitutaceae; genus ER46. The sequence continues at coordinate 50,432 of JAUSID010000071.1, forward strand.
TCGACGCGATCGTGGCGGCGAACGCGGTGATGGGAGTCGTTTATCCCGCGGCCAACGGCCTCGGCGGCGATCTGTTCGCGATCATTTACGAGGCCAAAACCGGCAAGCTGCATGGACTGAACGCCAGTGGCTGGGCGCCCGCCGGAATGTCGATCGCGCAGGTGAAAGCAAAGACCGGTGCGACGGACAAGATGCCGCAAAAGGGCATCCACGCCGTCACGGTGGGCGGTTGCGCCGAAGGCTGGGACAAGCTGCTGACGCGGTTCGGCCGCAAAAAGTTTTCCGACGTGCTCGCGCCCGCCATCGCGTACGCCGAGGGCGGATTTCCCGTGACCGAAATGATCGCGTGGAGCGGCGGCTCGCTGAAGCAGGATCCCAATGCGGCGAAGACTTATCTGCGAAACGGCACCGGCCCAAAGGTCGGCACGGTGTTTCGGAATCCCGATCTCGCATGGTCGCTGCGCGAGATCGTCGCGCGCGGCCGCGCCGGTTATTACGAGGGCGAAATCGCGCGCCGGATCGTCGCGACCTCCGAGCGGCTGGGCGGCACGCTGACGCTCGCCGATTTCGCCGAATTTCAGGCGGAGTGGACCCAACCGATTTCCACCAACTATCGCGGCTGGACCGTTTATGAACTGCCGCCGAACGGGCAGGGGATTGCGGCGCTGGCGATGCTCAACCTGATGGAGACGTTTCCGATGACCGAGCTCGGCGCGAACACGACGCGGGCGCTGCACACGATGATCGAGGCGAAGAAGCTCGCGTATGCCGACATGCTGCGGTTCGTGGCCGACCCGCGTTTCGCGCGCGTGCCGGTGGCGGGAATGCTTTCGAAAGAATACGCGCGCGAGCGCGCAAAGCTCATCGACCCGGAGCACGCGCGCGACGAGGTCGAGGCGGGACGCCCGCCGGAGCCCGGCACGGACACGACCTACCTCTGCGCGGTCGACAGCGAGGGCAACATGGTCTCGCTGATCCAGAGCAATTATGGCGGGTTCGGTTCGGGCCTGGTGCCGGACGGCTGCGGTTTCATTCTCCAGAATCGCGGCGGACTCTTCAGCCTCGATCCGGAGAGCCCCAACGCCCTCGCGCCGCGCAAGCGGCCACTACACACGATCATCCCGGGGTTCATGGAAAAGGGCGACGTGCGCATCGCGTTCGGCGTGATGAACGGCTGGAACCAGTCGCAGGCGCACGCGCAGCTCGTGGCCAACCTCGTCGATTACAAACTAAACCTCCAGGCCGCGATCGAAGCGCCGCGGTTCACGAAGATCACGTTTTCCGGCGTTGATGTTTCAATCGAGAGCCGTGTGCCGGCCGAAATTCGTGCGGAGCTCGAAGCCAAGGGGCACAAGATCACGGTGCTCGGTCCGTTCTCCGGCACGGTCGGTGGCTCGCAGGCGGTGATGCGTGACTTCGCGACCGGCGTGAACTTCGGTGCGTCGGATCCGCGCAAGGACGGCGCAGCGATCCCCGAGCCAATCGTCGGCGTGAAGTGATCACGGAAATGGGTTTCCCTGGGGGCGCGGGCGTCTGGTGAATTTCGGATTGCGGATTGCCTGGGAGCGCGGGCGTCCCGCCCGCATGGATAGAGTGGCTGCGGCTTCCAGCCGCAGATTCGGTACGATTCGCGTTCGGTATTTTTTGGGCCGGCGAGACGCCCGCGCTCCCAGGTGGAGATTCTCCACCGGAGTGCAGCATAGCGTCGCGTAATTACAGCTCCACATTTCGACCGGACGGCAGCATCCTGCCGCATTGCCGCCGATGTCTTCCTTCGCGCCCCGCCTCTCGTCATTCGCAAGTGCGACCTGGTCGCTCATCTTTCCAATCACGTTTGCCGCACTGGCTGCGACCTCTGCAGCTGCCACCAGCGGCATCGCGGGGCCGCCGAAGATCAAATGGCACCCGGGGCACTACATTTTTGTCGGGCACGGTGACATTCGCGATGAACTGATCCGCATGCCACAGTTCCGGGGCATCCAGCGCTGTTACACCTGGAGCAAACTGGAGCCGGAGCGCGGACACTATGATTTCTCCGTGATCCGGCAGGACCTCGCGCGACTCGAGCCGCAGGGAAAACGACTCGTGGTCCAGATCCAATACAAGGCCTTCGGCAAGGACGCGCGTTGCGTTCCGGCCTATTTGCAGGGACGGGAGTACGGCGGCGGTGTGTATCGGGCGAGCAGCGGTTCCTGGAATCCGGTTTGCTGGAACGACCGCGTCTGCGAACGCATGGAGGCGCTGTTCGCCGCGCTGGGGCGCGAGTTCGATCAACATCCGGCGATCGAGGCGGCCGTGTTGCCGGAGACCGCGCCGTCGGCCCAGCTGGAAAAATTCCCGCAGCCCGGCGTGGAGGCGTTCACGACCGAACGCTACGTTGCCGCGCTGAAGCGGCACATGCTCGCACTGCGCCACGCGTTTCCGCACACCGCGGTGATCCAGTACGCGAACTTCCCGCAGTCCGCGCTGCCGGAGCTGACCCGGTACATGAAGGAAATCGGAGTCGGGCTGGGCGGACCGGACGTCTACCCGCGTCCTTCGAATCTGTCGGATCCCGAAAAAGGCATTTATCGCCTGTATGCGCCGCTCGCGGGCACGGTGCCGCTTGGCGCCGCGGTGCAGTCACCCGATTATTCGGTCGCGAGTTGGAAGCGTACCGCCGCCTTCAACCGCGGCCAGGATCGCGCGAGCGTGGTGGTGACGGCCGAGGAACAGAAACAAATCCCGCCGCGCGAGCACCTGCAACTCGCCCGGGAGAAGTTGAAGCTGAATTACCTTTTCTGGAGCGCATCGCCGAAGGAATGCCTCACCAACGTGGCCGCGATGCTCGCGGAGCCGGATCTCGCCACAGATCCCGGCGGCGGTCTCGATGCGCGGCGGCCGGCGCGGGTCCATCTACCGGAATTCCGGTAGTTTCGTGGATCGCGGCCGGAGCTCGAAACGCGGCAGGCTGGTGTCCGCGTCGGTTTGCGGCTCCTGATTCCGGGTAGCGGCATCTGAGCGCGATTACCCATCCCAAAAAGCGAAAGGATATCCCATGAAAAGCGACTTCCAGGTCAGCGGAACGAATGCCACCGCCTTGTTCACGCTCAAACTGCACCGCGGCGACGGCATGACGCTCGTCGCCATGAATTGGAAACCGGGCAAAATGCCGCCGCCGGATTTTGTCGGGTTCGCCATCGAGTACAAGGAACCTGATGGCGACCGGTTCTACGCGCTGAAAAACCGCCTCGCGTTTCCCGGCGCGGATGGCGCGGTAAACCCAAACCGGCACTCGACCCGGCTCTCGCCGATCCAGAAATTCCGATGGGTGCATTTCCCGCGCAACGCCGAGCTGCCCGGAAAATTCGTGTACCGCGTCACCCCCGTGTTCATGAACGCGGCCGACGAATTGAGTTATGGCGAATCGCAGGAGGCGGCGATCGAGCTCCGGCGCGAGACGTATCCCGGAAAGTTGAATCTTTGCTTCACCCGCGGCTTCGTGTCGTCCCAGGCGTTCGTGGACAAGTACGGCGCCGATGCCGTGCCCAAGCTCCTGCCGGCGAAGGCCGACGGCGGCCTCAATTTCGTCCCGACTCATCCGAAGGCGGAGGAGGCGCTCGCGTGGATGGGCTTCGAGGCGCGCAGCGCCATCATCGAGGTGCTGGATCAGGCGATCGCCGACGCGACTGCGCAGGTGCGGGTCGTCGCCTACGATCTCAGCGAGCCCGGTGTGGTGTCGCGGCTCGAGAAGCTCGGTGGCCGGCTGAAAATCATCATCGATGACGATGGCGCCCACGGGAAAGCCGGGTCGGGTGAAAATCAGGCGGCGAAACGTCTCGGCGCTACGGCGGGGGCGGCGCACGTGAAGCGGCAGCACATGGGCAAGCTCCAGCACAACAAAACCATCGTGGTCGATGGCAAAGTGCAGGCGGTGGTGTGCGGCTCGACCAACTACACCTGGCGCGGCTTTTTCGTGCAGAACAACAACGCGATCGTGCTGCGCAGCCGCAAGGCGGTGAAGACGTTCCGGGTGGGGTTCGATGCGTATTGGAAAAACGATGACGTAAGAGGCTTCGCCGCCACCAGCTCGGCGCAATGGAACGACCTCAAGGTCGGCGGCATCAAGGCCCAGGTCGGATTTTCACCGCGCGCGAAGAAAAACGCCGCGCTCGCCGCGATCGGGAAAGACATCGCCGGTACGACGTCGAGCTTGTTTTTCTCGCTCGCGTTCCTCTACCAGACCAAGGGCGCCATTCGGAGCGCGGTGCAGAAAATCAAGGACGACGATGCGATCTTCACCTACGGCATTTCCGATCGGCCCGTCGGCGGCCTCGATCTTCAGAAGCCAGATGGCAAGGTGGCGGTGGTCAGTCCGGCCGCCCTGAAGAAAAACGTGCCTGCGCCGTTCAAGTCGGAGCCAACCGGCGGTGGTGGCGTGCGCCTGCATCACAAGTTCGTCGTGATCGATTTCGATCAGCCTGACGCTCGGGTGTACATGGGATCATACAATTTCTCGGGGGCGGCCGACACGAGCAACGGGGAGAATCTGCTGTTGATCAAAGATCGGCGGATCGCGGTCTCCTATGTGGTCGAAGCCCTCCGCGTGTTCGACCATTACCATTTCCGCGTGGTGCAGGAAGCGGCCAAGAAGGCCCGCAAGAAACTCCAGCTCGCCAAACCGCCCCGCAAACCGGGCGAGAAAGCGTGGTGGGAGGAAGACTACGCCAACGCGCGGAAGATTCGCGATCGCGAGCTGTTCGGGTAGCCCGCATTCTTCGCCCTCGGATTGGCCTTTGACGTTGGTTCCGTTGACGACGGCGGACAGTGCTTGCGCTGCCCTCGGGTTCATGCGGGCTAAGAGCATTCTGCTGGCCAGCAGAATGCGTCAGCCGGGAAACCGGGAAGGGCACGCGGGCGGAAGGCACACCCGAACACGCTGTGCCTTCGTCGCAGAGCAGAGGGTGAAATATCCCGGCTATCGCTCCGCGATCGTGTTGTCCGCGCCGACGAGGATCGCCTTCATCGCGCGGAAAAACACGTCGGTGTTGTCCATTGTCCCGGAGAAGAGCGCGGCGCCGCGACCATATGCCGAGATCGGCACATCCGAGGCGGTGTGCACAGACGAGGAGCCGGAGACCTGGCCAGTGATGAGGTACCCGCCGGCGACATCACGTTCCATTGGATTCGAGGGATATGTGTTCAGCGGCGCGGTGTTGTTGAAGGGCTGGCCGCCGTCACGCAGCGGCCGCGGATTGCTCTGCCAGTCCTCGTAACGGTCGGCGTTCGATCCATAGCCGACAAGCAGCTTGCGGTCCGGATTCGTCGTGGCGGGATAACCGTCGGGCAGGATGCCGTAAATCGGAAACCCGGCGTCTTCGTAGGTGCCGACGACATTGGTCCGCAGCTGCGCCACGCCGCCGCCGGAGTTCCCGCGCGTGTTCAGGCTCGCCTGCGTGACCCGCGTCGCCCCGATGACATTGACGCCGCCGGTCTCATGGTCGGCAGTCACGAGCACGAGCGTATCGGGATTGGCGGCCGCAAACGCCTTGGCGCGTGCGACGGCGCGATCGAACTCGATCGTCTCGAGAATCCAACGCTCCGTGTCCATGGCGTGCGACTGCTTGTCGATCGAGGCCCCCTCGACCATGAGCACGAAACCGTTGGGATTTTTCTCCAGCACGGGCAGCGCCGCGACGAGCATCTCGTCGAGCATCGGCTGATCCGGAAAACCATAATCGTTCACCACGGCGGGCTTGCCGCGGCGGCCGTCAATCTTGTCCGCCGCGACGTTCATGTTGCCGAGCGAGAAGAGCCCGAGCAGCCGGGCCGTCGTGTCCGGGATGGCTTGGAGTTGAGTGGCATTCGCGGTGTACGTGAAACCGGCACGTTGAAAATCGC
>JAUSID010000083.1 GCA_030648295.1 Opitutaceae bacterium
CAGCCTTCTTTCGTGCTGAGTGCCTCGCGGCCCCCGCCTTGGCTTTCGCTACGGTTGTTTGTCACTGCTTCCGTACATCTCCTTTCATATGTTTAGTTCATGCCCATGCCGGGCACACTGGCTGCGGCTTCCAGCCGCAGAGGGAATCGGAACTCACTCGAATCCTCGGTCACACTCCGCCCGAAAAATCCGCGCCGAGGGATCGATTGCAGTGGATTCACCATCTGCGGCAGGGCCTGCCCTGAGCCTGCCGAAGGGATGCCGCAGTCACTTGGCCGCCGGGCATCTACGGATTCCCCTCCCACCCCGTCGCCAGTGCGGTCGCAATCCGATCGTTGGCTGACGACGGCGGTGTGCCGGGCGGGATCACTTCGCCGACCGCGAGACGCGTCCATGGCCACGGGGCCAGGGGCGGCGCCGCGCGCTGGCCGGACTCCTCGAAACCGGCGCCGGGACCTGGCGAGCGATCGTGGAGCTGCCCGATGCCCTCGCCCTGCGCCAGATGGAAAATCTTCAGATTCTGCACTCCGGCCTCGAGCCGGAAGACCCGCGAGGTGCGATAAACGGTGCAGTTCCGCACCGTAATCCACGCGCTTCCCAGCGTGCCGCGACAACGGAATGCGATGTCATTGTCGACGAACACGCACGCGTCGACCACCGCCTGCACCTTTTCCTTCAAGTTGAGCGCGGCACCATTTCCGATCGCGCCGTGGCCCCACCCTTTCATCAGGCAGCGGCGGAACGTGACGCGCGAGCCGCGTGGCTCCTTCTGCGTCGTCTTGCTGTCGAACGCGTTCTCGCCCGGGATTTCGCCGCGTTTGAACCCGGCGTGGTCCTGATCCAGCGGCCCCGTCCACAGGAAACAGTCCTCCACCATGACATTGTCCCATGGATACGGCTCGTCGCGCCGCGACGGATCGAACTGCAGCGCGTCGCCACTCACGTGGGAGATCTCGCAGTTGCGGACGGTGAGATTCAGGGGGCGGCCGGTGATGCCGTGCGCGTCGAGGTTCTTCTCGGCCCGATACGTGCCGTTCAGCAGGTGGTGAATGTGGCAGTTCTCGATCCGGACGTTGCGGCCGTAAACTTCCACGCCATCGCGGCGGCTGTGGCGGATGGTGCAGTTTCTCAGCACCACGTTGTCAGCGAGAATCCGCACGAGGTCCTCCTGCGCCCACTCGCCGTCGATGAGCAAATTCTCATACACGCCCGACTTTTCGATCCGGAGCGTTTTCATCTTGCGGGCGTCGGGACGCGCACCGATGGGCCCGCTCAATCCGGCAAATACGGTTGAACCGGCCGCGGCTCCGCGGGCGGGGCCGATGATGAGCGTCGAAAGGGCAATCGCGCCAAGCGCTTCGCGTCGGGTCATGGACCGCAGAATTTCAGCCGCGATGGCTCACCGCAATCCCGGACCGACCGCGGCAACGCGGAAAAGCGCTCGTCGCCATTTGTCATCTAATAGATGACAAATGCGACTGCCCGTACCTGCTGAACCCGCCGGCGTTTGTCATCTATTAGATGACAAACGCGAAAGAGCCTCGGAGAATGCGAAACGGGGCCGGGGACGTGGTGGACTCACCAGGCGACCTGGTAGAGTTCCACGATTTGTTCGGCGGTGGGAACCACGGGGTTGTTTTGCGGGCTGCCGGAGGCGAGCGCGTCGGCCGCCATTTTCTGCCGGAGCCCCTCAAACCGCCTTGCCTCGATGCGCGGATCGTCGCGCAGCCGTGGGATTTTCAACCGGCGATTCAATTGCTCCAACCCAGGCACCAAGGCTCCGGCGGCGGCTTCGTCGGAATCCGCTGAGGGCGCCCAGCCGAGCGTGCGCGCGACCGTGGCATAGCGGCCGACGGCACCCGCAAGCGAAAATCGCGTGACCGCCGGCAGCAGCATTGCGTTCGAGATTCCGTGCGGCACGTGAAACAGCGCGCCGAGCGGCCGGCTCATCCCGTGCACGAGGCACACGCTGCTGTTCGCGAACGCCATGCCGCCCTGCATCGCGGCCAGCATCATGCCCTCGCGCGCGACGCGGTTTTGCGGCTCACGCCACGCTGTTTCGAGGTGGCGGCCGACCTGGTCAATGCAGGCCAGCGCCAGCGGATCGGTCACCGCGCTGGCGCGGCGCGAAACGTACGCCTCGATGCCATGCGTCAGCGTGTCGACTCCGACGGCGGCCGTGAGTTCGGGCGGCATCGACAGCGTGAGTTCGTAATCGACGAGCGCCACCGTCGGCAGCAGGTGGGGATCGAGCATCATCATTTTGACGTCGTGCCCGGTGTCGGTGATGACCGCGACCTTCGTCACTTCGCTGCCGGTGCCGGCGGTGGTGGGAATCGCGACGAGCGGCGCGCCGGCCAAGGGGACCTGATTCCGTCCCATGTAACGGCTGAGCGGCGGGGGGTTCGCCGCAAGCATCGCGATCGCCTTGCCGCAATCGATCGGGCTGCCGCCACCAAGTGCCACGACGGCGGCAGCGCGTGACTCGCGAAATTTCGCGACGCCGTCGGTCACGTTTTGCGCGGTGGGATCGGGCTGCACGCCCGCGAACGTCGCCACTTCGATTCCACCGCACCGCAAATCCGACTCCACGCGTGGGGCGAGTCCGGACTTCACCATGAACTCATCCGTTACCAGCAGGACGCGGCCCAGCTTCAGCCGCTGAAGCTGGGGCACGAGTTCGTTGATCGCACCGCCGCCGACAACGATGGTCGCGGGTACATTGAAGTTAACCGGCATGGGATTCACGCATCGGGCGTTGATCGGTGGGTTTGCGAGCGAGCGAGAAAATTGAGCAACGACACCGCGGAGCGCCATGATTTAGTGAGCCGGGACGATGCGGTGGTGATTCGGAAACCACGGTTTCCTGGGAGCGCGGGCGTCTCGCCCGCAACGGCGTCCGGGCGGCCCGGAGGCCCGCGCTTCCCGGGCCGACCGACCGAAACAAACGGGGTGACATCCCCTCGCAGGGTAGCAAATGATGACCACGCTTCTTCACCCCAATGGATCCTACCACCCCTGCTTCGTCCTCCGTTCATCTTTCGAACTGCTCGCGCCGCGATTTCATCAGCGCGGGCGCCACGCTGGTCGCGGCCGGCGCGCTTGGCCGCACCCATCTCGACGCGGCGACGGCCCCGGCGGCCGACCGAATCATCGACATCCACCAGCACGTTCCGTACAGCAAACGGACGGCGGAGCAGTTGATGGCACACCAGAAGGCGATGGGAATCTCGCTGACCATCCTGCTGCCGGCCGGCTCGCGGTTCGGGCTCGCCGCCGGGGTAAACCCGTATCCAGAAACCAAGGCGCTGGCGGAAAAACATCCCGACCAGTTCCGCTGGTTCGCCAACGAGGTGAGCGATCAACCCGACGCCATCGACGTGATGCGGCGCCAGCTGAAAGCCGGCGCGATTGGAATCGGCGAACAGAAGTTCAATGTCGACTGCGACTCCGCGGCGATGGAGCGCGTAATCAAGCTCGCGGAGGAGTTCGGCGTGCCGGTGCTGATGCATTTCCAACAGGGCAGCTACAACCACCACATCGAGCGGATGCCGAAGGTGCTCGAGAAGTTTCCCCAGGTGAACTTCATCGCGCACGCGCAGACGTGGTGGGGGCACATCTCGAAGGAATACGACGAAAAGGTCCTCTACCCCACCGGGCCGGTGAAGCCGGGCGGGCTCACTGACCGGCTGCTTTCCGATTACCCGAACATGTACGGCGATTTGTCCGCCGGCTCCGGGTATCGCGCGTTCATTCGGGACGAGGAACACGCGCGGTGGTTCTTCGCGAAGCACCAGGACAAGCTGCTCTACGGCAGCGATTGCTCGGATCCGGTTGGCCGCGGACCGGCGTGTTCGGGTTCGCAGCAAATTGAATCCGTGCGGAAGTTCGCGCCCGACGAGAAGGCGCGCCGGAAAATTTTCTTCGAGAACACGCGTCGGGTGATGAAAATCAAGGTGTGAGCCGGAGCGCGACTTCGGATTTTGGATTGCGGAAACCGGATACCGGACATCGGAAATCTGGTAACGCGGGACCGAACAGCCGGAGCGATGCATGCTCCCGTCCAACCTCCACTCGCTCACGCTCGTGGCCACGAGAAAAACCGATTTCCGCTATCCGGTTTCCGGTTTCCCGTATCCGGTATCACTAATCCCCAATCCGCGATCCGCAATCCGAACCAGCGCCTATGCGCCGTCGTCGATCGCGGGGAGGACGCGGTGGAGCGATGCCTCGGCGATCAACTCCGCGAGCGAACCGGGGCCGGGGTACTTCAGCAGGTAGCGATCGGCCCCGAGTTGTTTCGCGAGCTCGACGTCCTTCGGATCATCGGAACTCGACATCGTCACCACCGTCAGCCCGTCGAACTCGCGCTGCTGCCGCACCCATTTCACGAGCGCAAAGCCGTCGATCTTCGGCATCTTCAAGTCGGTGAACAGCACGCACGGCGTGAATTCGGGGACCTTGCGCAGGATGATCTGAATCGCACCGAGAAAGGTCATGACATCCTCGCTGTCGAGGAAGGTGACCACCGGGTTTGGCACGGCTCCCTTTTCGATCAGCCGCCGGATGAAAAACAAATCGTCGGGTTCATCATCGATCACGATAATCGGGCGCAGGGAAAGAGGAGCGGCCATGGGGAATTGCGTCGGGGAAATTGCAGGGGGTGACGAGCAGACACCGTGTCCTGCTCGGCCCGTCGAGCAAGTTTCCCGCCAATAAAGTTCGCGTCGGATCGGGCAATTTGCCATTCGTGCCGGCGAGCACGCCTCCAGCCCGCGAGTGACCGCGCGGGCTGTCCAGCTTCCAACCAGTCATGAACGCAAACCCGAGCATCCCGCGTTTTGCCCTCCCGTGGGCGAACTGCCTCCTCCCCCGCATCCTTGCGGCATCGATCTGTTTCGCCGGCCCGCCGGGCACCGCGCTGCGCGCCCAGCCGGTCTCCGCCGCTGCCACCGGCATTGTTGCCGGCAACGTCAGCAACCAGGCCACGGGCAATCTCCTCGAGGGCGCCACGATTAATCTGCCGCAGCTCGGACTCAGCGGGCTGACCGACAACACCGGACGATTCACGCTGACGGGAGTGCCCACCGGCACTCACACCATGGTCGCGTCGTACATCGGGCTCGATGCCGTCACGACCGAAATCACCGTCCGCGCCGGCGAACGGGTGACGCGGAATTTCGATCTGACGACGGCCATCTACCAATTGGATGCCTTCACGGTCACTGGCGAGCGCGAGGGGAACGCCGCGGCGATCACCGCGCAGCGCAACGCGCCGAACGCCGCCAACGTCGTGGCGATCGATTCATACGGCAATCTGAACAACATGAGCGCGAGCGAACTCGCGATTCTGCTACCCGGCGTGGCCGGCGACCTCAGCGATGAGGGCAACGTCGTCGGTTTCACGGTGCGCGGCATGACCAGCGGCTCGAACACGATCACGATCGACGGTGCGCTCATGGCGAGCCAGGGCGGCATGAGCCGGCAGACCCGGATGCACACGATCACGGGTGCGATGTTCGATCAACTCGAGGTCACCAAGGGTCACACCCCGGACAAGGGGGCCGATTCGCTCGGCGGCACGTTGAACCTGAAGAGCCGCTCGCCGCTCAGCATGCGGGAGAAACGGCGCGTCACCTACAATTTCTCCGCCCGGCTCGCGCCCTCGTTCACGCAGCAGATCCCGATGCGGCACGAGCACCGGATTCACCCGCTGCTCAATCTCGCCTATGTCGAGAAGTTCAGCGCGTTCGGCAGCGAGGAGCCCAACCTCGGCGTGGCCGTCAATCTGTTCTACAGCGAACTGGCGGTGGGGTTCTTCAGCACGACCCGCGATTTTCAGAACACGGTCAATGACCCGGCCTACGTGTGGAATTTTCAAACCCAGGACAACTACAACAACCGGAAACAAAAAAGCGTGAACGTGAAGTTCGACTACCGGTTCTCCGCCACGACGAAGTTCACGCTGAACACAATCTACAACGACGCGTTCGAGCGGTTCCGGCTGCGGTATCTGATGCGGGCATACACGGGGAACCAGAACCAGGGCCAGGTCCCGAACGCCACGACATCCGTTGTCATGCCCGGCTACACGGACCGAATTACACAATATCGGCCGGTCGCGCAGGCGATGCTCGATATCACCTCCCAGATGTCGAGTTTCAACAACCGGATGCGGCACGTGGATTTCGGCGGCGAGCATTCGTTCGACCGGCTCCAGATCGACTACAACGCGCTCTACAGCCAGACCCACATCAACAGCGGCAGCGGCGAAGGCGGCGTGCTCGTCAATCGGATCTCCAACATCGGCTGGACTCTCGATCGCACCGATTCGGATCTGTATCCGCGGCTCACGCAGACGGCCGGAGCGGACTGGAGCGACCCGGCCAGTTACCGGCCGACCAACATCATCTTTAACGACGCCCACAACGATCACGAGGTGAAGGAAGTCCGCGGCAACCTGCGTTACAGACTGCCCACAAGACACACGATTTCCCTGAAAACCGGCGCGCGCTGGCGCGAGGAAGTCGCCGAGGACAAGTCCTTTGATCGCCGCTCGGTCTACACCGGCGCCACTGGACTGCTCCCCGCCGATCCGAGCATCCGGCTGTTCGGCATGGAGAAACTGGGGCTGAATCTTCCGCAGTGGAATGCCCACGCCGTCAGCATCGGCCGGCAGCCGGTCGACCCGTCCCTGTGGCGCGACGACCTTTATTACCGCGAACAACACAAGTTCACCGATAACCGTGGTGTGACCGAAACCGTGACGGCGGGCTATCTGATGGCCCAGGGCAAGATCGGCCGCACCGGTTTTCTCGGGGGCGTGCGCCGGGAGAAGACGGAAACCGAAAGCCAGGGGTGGACCCGCGCCCGAATCGCCAGCACCGCCGCGCAACAACTCGCGGACCCGATCGGCTCCGCGGAGCGGGACTACGCGAACAACCGGCGCGTGCTTGAAGGCACTTACACCAGGTCATTCCCGAGCGCCCACTTCACGCACGACATCACCCCCAACCTCAAGGCTCGCGCCGCCTGGTCCACGAGCTTCGGCCGGCCGAACATGACCAATCTGCTGCCAAACGAGACGGTCAATGAGACGCAGCAGACGCTCACGATCAACAACCCGGGACTGCGGCCCCGCACCACGAAGAACTGGGACTTGTCGCTGGACTACTATTTCGAGCCGGTGGGCAACTTCTCCGTCGGCTGGTTCCGCAAGCGCATCAGCGACTACATCGTTTCCGGCATCGAGGTCGGCACGGTCGGAGTCGGAACGGACAATGGCTACAATGGCGACTACGAGGGCTTCACGATCCTGACCAGCGACAACGCGGGCCTGGCGACAGTGCAGGGTTGGGAGTTTTCCTACCAGCAGCAGCTCACGTTCCTGCCCGGGTTGCTCCGGGGACTTGGCGTGATGGCCAATTACACGGTGCTCGAGACGTACGGAAATTTTGGCGGAGGTGCTTATCGTCGCACCGGCGAGATCAACGGATTCCGGCCTCGCACCGGCAACCTCAGCCTGTCGTGGCGGCACCGCGGATTTAGCACCCGGATCACGGCCAACTACACGGGCGAGTTCCTCAACACGGGCTACAACGCCACGGCGATCTCTCGCAACCAATACGCCGTCAGGCGCGTGGTCGTGAACGTCGGAGCGGCATACCAATACCGTCCGGCCGTCACCCTGAGCGTGGATGTCGGCAATATCACGAACGAGTCACAGACGTTCTATCGCGGGTTTTCCGATCGGATTTCCGAGGTGCGGATTCCGGGGATCACGATCACGTTTGGCGCCAGCGGAAGGTTCTAGCCGGGCGATTTCAGACTCGTCTCGAGAATCGAGCCACGGGTGCCGGGAACCGTGATCGTGGTCAGCCGGAAATACACTGGCGGGACCGCTGATGTTGTGACAGAAGTCTTCCCGATCCGCGCCGTGACCACGCGGGCCGCGCCCTCCCCCTTCCCCTCAGCCGCTTTGCTTTTCCCCACAACATGAACACAAACATCGTGACCCCGCACCTCGCCTTGAACTGGACGAAGTGCCTTTTGTCCGCGGCCCTGACCGCGCTGTTGTTCCTCGTCTCCGGCCCCGCTGCCTCGAATCTTCACGCGCAAGCCGGCAGCGCGGGCGGCACCGGCGTGATTACGGGCAACGTCAGCAATGTCGCCACCGGCAACCTGCTCGAGGGCGTCGTGATTGAAGTCCCGCAACTCCGGCTCAGCACGCTCAGCGACAACACCGGCCGCTACACGCTGGCCGGCGTGCCGGCCGGCACCTATGAAGTCGTCGTAAGCTATACGGGGCTCGATTCGACCCGCGCGAGCGTGACGGTTGCTGCCGGCCAGGCGGTCGCGCGCAATTTTGATCTAACGAGCGAAGTGTACAAACTCGCGACCTTCGAGGTCACCGGCGAACGCGAGGGCAACGCGCTCGCGATCACGGCGCAGCGCAATGCGCCAAATCTGAAGAACGTCATCGCCATGGACGCCTACGGCAACCTGCCGAACATGAACGCGAGCGAGCTCGCTGTCCTGCTCCCGGGCGTGGCGGGCAACATCAACGACGAGGGCAATTACAACGGAATGACGATTCGCGGCATGGGCCCGGGCATGAACACCATCACGATCGACGGGGCGCTGATTGGCAGCCAGGGCGGCGGCGCGCGCCAGACGCGCATCCACACCATCACTGGTTCGATGTTCGAGCAGCTCGAGCTGGTGAAGGGCCACACCCCGGACAAGGGCGCCGATTCGCTCGGGGGCACGATCAACCTCAAAAGCCGGTCTCCGCTCAGCATCAAGGAAAAGCGGCGCACGAGCTACAACTTCTCCGCGCGCTGGTCGCCGCCGTGGGTCGAGCAGATCCCGATGCGCGAGCAGCACCGGGTTCACCCGCTCCTCAACGCCGCGCACCAAGAGGTGTTCGACGTGTTCGGTGGCGAGCGGAATCTCGGCGTCGCCGTCAACCTCTTCTACAGCGAGCAGGCGGTCGGATATTTCAACACCCTGCGCGATTTCCAGAACACCCCGAACCAGCCCGCGTATCTTTGGGACTACCGGACGGAGGACAATTACAACAATCGGAAGCAAATGAGCGTGAACGCGAAATTCGATTACCGGCTGTCGCGGAACACGAAGATCTCGCTGAACACGATTTACAACGACGCGATGGAGCGTTTCCGGCTGCGGTATAATTTTCGCGCCTTCACCGGCAACGCCAACACGGTCCCGAACGCCACGACGTCCGGAATCGTGCCAGGCTTCACCTCGCGCATCACCGAGGTTCGGCCGGTCGCGGGATCGACGATCGACCTGACTTCACAGATGTCGCAGTTCTACCACCGGCAGCGGCACATCTCGCTCGAGGTGGAGCAGGAATTCGGTCCGCTCCAGCTCGACTACGCCGCGGTCATGAGCTTCGACCACATCAACAGCGGCCAGGGTGACGGTGGTTCCCTGGTAAACCGCGTGACCGGGGTGGGCTGGATTTTGGATCGGACGGCATCGGATCTGTATCCGCGGTTCATCCAGACCGCGGGGCCCGACATCAGCAATCCGGCGAGTTACCGGCCGAACAGCTACAATTTCGGCGACACGCGGACGAACCACGAGCCGCGCGAGATCCGGTTCAACGCGCGGTACAAGCTGCCGACGGAGATGACGCTGTTCGTGAAGACGGGCGCCAAAATCCGTGAGGAGGAAGTCGAGAATCGCAGCAAGTCGCGGCGTTACAATTTCACCGGCACAAACTCTGCGCAGCTGCCAACCGATGCCTCCATCCAGACCGCGGGCAATCTCCGGTCCGGACGCGTCACTCCGCAGTGGAATGCCAATGCGATCGCCCGCGGACGCACCCCGCTCGATGCCGCCCTCTGGTCCGAGGATCTGTATTTCGCCGAACAGCAGAAATACACGAACTGGCGTGGTATCACCGAAACGGTGACGGCGGGCTACATCATGGCCCAGGGAGATTTCCGTGGCACCGGCTTCCTCGGCGGCGTGCGCACGGAGAAGACGGAGGACGAAAGCCGGGGCTGGGTTCGGGGCCGAACGCTGTCAACGGCCGCCGAACAACGGGCCGACCCGGCCGGTGCGGCCGCACGCGATTACGCGAACAATCGGCGCGACATCAAAGGCAATTACACGAAGTCGTTCCCAAGCGTTCACGTGTGGCGCGACCTCCAGCCGAACCTCAAGGGGCGGTTGAGCTGGTCGACCAGCTTCGGCCGTCCGCCGCTTTCGAATCTGATGCCGAACGAGACGCCGAACGAGACCCAGCAGACGCTCACGATTAATAATCCCAGCCTGAGGCCGCAGACGGCGGAGAACTGGGATGCGACGCTGGAGTATTATTTCAAGCAGGTCGGCTACATCTCCGCCGGCTGGTTCCACAAGAAGATCGAGGATTACTTCGTCAACGGCATCGAAGCCGGCTCGGTGGGCACGGGCGCGGACAACGGCTACGGGGGTGAGTACCCCGGCTTCACGATTCTCACCCGCTCAAACCTCGGCACCGCAATCGTCCAAGGCTGGGAGTTCAGCTACCAGCAGCAGTTCACGTCACTGCCGGGACTGCTCAAGGGACTGAGTCTGGGTGGAAACCTGACGATCCTCGACACCCACGGAAATTTTGGCGGCAACGTGCAGCGTGCGAAAGGCCAGGTCGCAGGTTTCATTCCCCGCAGCGGAAACGCGAACCTAAGCTGGCGTCACCGCGGGTTCAGCGCGCGGATCATCGTCAATCGGGTGGGCGAATACATCCGCAACTATACCGCGATCGGATCGGGCCAAAACCAATACAATCGCGCCCGCACGGTCGTGAACGCCGGGATCGCGTATCAATACCGCCCCACGCTCAGCCTCTCGATCGACGCGCAGAATATCTTCAACGAGACGCAAAGCTGGTATCGCGGAAATCCCGACCAGACGTCGCAGGTTTACATCAACGGGATGACGTTCACCTTCGGCGTGAGCGGCCGGTTCTAAACCCAACGTCATGACGCCCGGTTTAGCGTTGCCGTCGTTGCGACACGAGGTCGCAACCTACCGCCGGTTTTCGTTACGCAGGTTGCGCGTGCCCTGACTCGGCCCGATCGCGAGAAAGAGAACGAGAGCGATTGGTACGCAATGGCTGCCCAATTGGTTCGCAGTGGGCGAGACGCCCCATGCCATTCCAGACCACGGGCGAGACGCCGTTGCCACGCCTGGTTCCGGACGGATGCACTCAACTCAAAAGCTGATTTGCGCCCACCGCGAAGGATCTCGCGCATCCGGGCTCGACAACACCGGCTTGGATTGACCACAACCCCTGTTGCCACCCCGCACCGACACCAACGGTTGCGGCAGTTTTGGATCTGACCCCAGTGCCAATGAAAACCTCCTCTGTCTCTGCGCGTCCACGTGTACCGATGAACACCCTTACCCTGCTGCCTACCCATCTGCGGATGCCATGGATCCTGCGGATCCTGTCCACCGCCGGCGTACTTCTGCTCTGCGGCCTCACCACCCGCGCCGCCGAAAACACCGGGACCGGGGTCATCACTGGCACCGTAACGAACAAGACGACTGGCAACGGGCTCGAAGGCGCGAAAATCGAAATCCGCCAGCTCGGGTTGAGCGCACTGGTCGACAAGACCGGCCGGTTCGTCCTCGCCGGCGTGCCGGCAGGCAGCCACGAACTCGTGGCCTCGTACACGGGCCTCGATCCGGCAACGAGCCAGATTCAGCTCGCGCGGGACGGCCGTGCGACACGGGATTTCGAACTCACCAGCAGCTTGTACATGCTGGACCCGTTCAAGGTGGCCGGCGAACGCGAGGGCAATGCGCTCGCGATCACACAGCAGCGCAACGCCGACAACCTGACCAACGTCGTGTCGATGGACGCGTACGGAAACCTCCCGAACCTGAACGCCACCGAACTCGCGATCCGGCTGCCCGGGGTGACGTTCGGCAATCCCGGCGACGAGGTCGTCGAGGTCATCAGCGTGCGCGGCATGGGTGCAGGCATGAGCACGATCACGATCGACGGCGGCATGATGTCGTCGTTCAGCGCGCAGAGCCGCCAAACACGGATGACGGCGTTCACCGGCGCGATGTTCGAATCGCTGGAGGTGATCAAGGGCCATACGCCGGACAAGGGCGCGGACTCGCTCGGCGGCACGGTCAATTTCAAGACGCGTTCGCCGCTCAACATGCGCGAGAAGCGGCGGCTGAGTTACAACTTCTCCGTCAGCGGCGTTCCGCCCGGGACCGATCAGGTACCGATCCGGGAGAAGCACCGGTATCATCCGCTGTTCAACGCGGCGTATCTCCAGAAGTTCGGGATCTTCGGCAGCAAGGAGGACAACCTCGCCGTTTCGGTGAACCTCTTCTACAGCGAAAATGCCTTCGGGTTTTTCCGTACGCAGCGCGATTACCAGCAGACGAACAATCAGCCGGCTTACCTGTGGGATTACCGGACGACGGATAATTTCAACAACCGAAAGCAGATGAGCGTGAACACCAAGTGGGACTACCGGCTCTCGCTCAACTCGCTGCTGCGGCTCAACCTGATCGTGAACGACGCGCCCGAGCCGATGCGCCGTCAATTCATCACCCGCGCCTTCGCCGGCAGCGCGACGACAAATCCGAGCGCCACCACGGGAATCGTGCCGGGCGCCTTCACCAGCCGGGTCACCACGGTTCGCGCCAACGCGCCGGCCGCCAATGCAAACCCCGGCACGACGCCCACCGCGGCAATCGACCTCACCTCGACGAACATCAATCGCAACCAGCGGCTTCGCCACATCGACCTGGGTGGCGAGCACACCTTCGGCCGTTTCGAATACGATTGGGCCGCCCTCTACAGCCTCACGCGCTATCGCACGCTCGGCAAGGAAGCCCAGCTCATCAACCGCATCGGCGGCATTCCGGTCATCGCGCCCAACGGCCTGCCGGGGACACCGGGCAACACGATCGTCGGGCCGGGGGGCGCACGCGGCGTAGGCTGGATTCTCGACCGCACGGAATCGGATCTCTCCCCGCAATTCATCCAGAACGGCGGCCTCGATTTCACCGACCCGAACAATTACCGGCCGACCCAAAACGGACTCAACTCGAATGCCGGCGATCTCCAGCAACACCGCGTCCGCGACGTGCGGGGCAACGTGAAATACAAGCTGCCGATCGATTCGTTCTCCGCGTTCCTGAAGACCGGCGCGCAGGTGCGCGAGCAGACGGTGAGCCTCTGGCGAAACCGCCGCCGCTGGAGTTACGCCGGCAGCACGGCGCTGCCCCATGACCCGGCGCTTGTCACCTGGGACCGGCTGCGCACCGGGCGCGCCATCCCGCAATGGGAGGCGGCCATGTTCGTGGAAAACGGTCAGCCGAAGGATCCCTCGCTGTGGGTCGAGGACTTGTACCACCACGAATCGAACAATTTCACCGGCCAGACCCGGGTGCAGGAGACCGTCTATGCGACGTATCTCATGACGCAGGGACGATTTGGTCAGAACGGGTTCCTGACTGGCGTCCGTGGTGAGCGCACGGATACGGTGGCGGAGGCCTACCAGCGCGCCCGCCGGCTCTCGACCAACGCCGAGCGGCTCGCCGATCCCATCGGGGCCGCCCATCGGGATTACGCCGACTATTGGCGGACGCTCTACGGCAGCTACACGAAGTATTTTCCCAGCGTCCACCTGTGGCGCAATTTCACGCCCAACCTGAAGGGTCGCGCGGCGTGGTCGACGAGCTTCGGCCGGCCGTCGATGGCGAACGCGCTGCCGACGCTCACCATCGACGAGAACAACCAGCGCGTCACCATTGGCAACCCGGCCCTGCTGCCGCAGACGGCGGAGAACTGGGACTTCACGCTCGAATATTATTTCGAGCCCTCCGGCAGCTTCAGCGTCGGCTGGTTTCACAAGACGATCGCCGACTACATCGTGAACAACGTCGAGGTTGGCGTCGTGCCGGGCGGGCCGGACAACGGCTACGACGGCGAATACGAGGGCTTCGCCGTGCGGATGAATCGAAACGCGGGCCGGGCGATCGCGCAGGGCTGGGAGTTCAGCTATCTCCAGCAGTTCCGGTTTCTCCCGGGCCTGCTGCGGGGCCTGAGCCTGAATGCGAACTACACGATCATCGCCACGCACGGCGACTTCGGCCTGGCCGGGGCGTATCGCACAAAGGGTCAGGTGCCCGGTTTCATTCCCTACAGCGGAAATGTGAACCTCTCATGGAAGTACAAGAAATTCGGCGCGCGCGTCCTCTACAACTACACCGCGACGCACATCCGCTCGTACAATGCGACCCAGCCCTCACGGAACCAATACATGTGGAGCCGCGCACTCTACAACCTGGGTTTCGAGTATAATCTGCGCTCCAACGTCAAGCTGACGCTCGACATCGCCAACGCCGAGAACGAACCCCAGCGCTATTATCGCGGCATCCCCGATCAGATGGAAACGTTCCTGATGCAGGGAACGAAATGGACGGTGGGGGTGCAGGGGCAGTTTTGAGGTTTCGCGCTTCGCGCGAGACCTTGGGTAAGGCAGTTCGGCGTGAAACGCTCACGCGCTCGGCTTCAGACCGGGCGCGTGCCGTCATCGTAGCAGCCAAGGTAACGAGGCTGGAGTTGGGGGCTCACCGCAGCAGCCCAAGCTCCGATCGATAGGTGCATCCCTCCCACCTGCGGCTGGAAGTCGCAGCCACTTTGCCGCAACCGCTGCCGAACTGGTTCGAAGTGGCTGCGGCATCCCTTCGGCAGGCTCAGGGCGGGCCCTGCCGCAGATCGGATCGAAAGTACAAGCTGACGATCGGCGGATGGAATTTCCAGCGTCGTCGCCTTCGCTGCTACGAAGGCCCGACGGAAAATCCGAACCATCTGCGGCTGGAAGCCGCAGCCACTTTCGGAGCAGCACCCCCGCGGTCCGAAGGCTAGGTTTCGCCTGCGCGCGAAACCTCAGATCCCCTTCTTCGCCCACGCCTTCATCTGCGCGATGTTCTTTTCCGTGATTGTCTCCCCCTTGCCCTTCTTGGTGCGGCCGCCGATGTAAACGTCCATGTCGCTGTCGTACATCTTTTCGGATTCCGGCCCGCGATCCTTCGTTTCGGTAATCCACTGATCCATCCGGGCACGCAGCGTTTCCAGCGACTTTCGGTGCTGCGGATCGTCCGCGAGGTTCTTCACCTGCCAGCGATCGGTCGTCCACTCGTAGAGTTCCTCCTTCGGTCTCGTCGGGCTGAATAGAAGCTTCTCCGCCAGCGGATCGAGTTTCCCCGCCTCGTGCAGCGAACGCAGCGTCTGCACGATCGACTTGCCGTCCTTGTAGGCGTTCGGCTGGAGGTGCGGCCGCTGGGGATGATAATTCCGGATGTAGAGAAACCGATCCGTCCGGACACTGCGGATACGCTCCACCGTCTCGTCGCAGCGGTCCCGGGCGGCGAAGACGAACTCCCGCGGACGGTAATCCTGTGCCAGCACGTTCTTCGCCTGCATGTTCGCCGGAATCGGGATCCCGGCCGCAGCCAGGGAGATGGGCGTCAGATCAATAAGCTCGATGAGATCGTCGCGCACGGTTCCTTTCGGCACGCCCGGGCCGCGTACGACAAACGGCACGTGCGTGCCCTCGTTATAGAGGAACTGTTTGCCCCGCGCATGGCTGATCCCGTGGTCGGTCGTGAAGATGACGAGGGTCTGGTCGAGGATGCCCTCGCGCTCGAGCCGCGCGATCACGTCGCCGACGTGTTTGTCGGTGAACCGCACGGCGTCCAGGTAAGCCGCCCAGTCCCGCAGCAGCACGGGATCGCGCGGATAGTACGGCGGAAGCACGACTTTGGCCGGATCGGTCGCGCGGCCAAACTCCGCTTTCGCGCGCTCGGCAAGGCTCTGCGCGCTCGCATCGCTGCCGCCGCGCAATTTGCCGCCGCCCATCTGGACTTGCATGAAGAATGGCTGACCCGGTTTCCGGCCTGACCAGTCATTGCTGTCGTAGATCTTCGGATCCCACTCGAAGTTATAGTCCGTCTTGCCCAGCCCGTCGCCCTTCCTTTGCCTGGCATCGGCTTCCGTCTTCTTCCCCGGGCGACCGGCGCCGGTGAGGCCGTTGCCGATGCACGTGTAGTAACCGGCGTCCTGGAAAAGCTTCGGCACGGGCGCGACACCGGCCGGCAGACGGATCTTCTCCACGCCGCGTCCGCTGCGATGATGATGCGACCCGATGGTCGTGGGGTACATGCCGGTGATGAACCCGGAGCGGCACGGCGAACACACGGGTGTGGTCGTGAATGCGTTCTTGAACCGCGTCCCTTCGCGCGCAAGCCGGTCCACATTTGGCGTCTCGATCAATTTTTCGCCGTAACACGACAGATTCGGCGACATGTCATCGACGATGAACCAGAGGATGTTGGGCCGTTCGGCCGCCGCATGGCCGGCGATCGTGGCCGCGAGCGCAACCAGGGCGGGGAGAAGAAAACGAAGGACGCGTTTCATGGGGAAAGGTGAAGTGTGGTTTGCGCGGCCGCGGCAGCTGCGCGCGATGGCGTATTTGAGTTCGGGAAGAACTGACGCCACATGAGGCCGCTGAAGCAAGCGCGTTTCGATCGAACGTGCGGACGGCGTGACAACGATTAGAAGAACACCGTAACTGGAGGGCGCGGCTCCGGCCGGGCCGAAATACGCATTCGGCGGTGATTGCCCCGGAATCGGTCGGGGTTCACTGTCGCCGCGCCCCATGAGACCCTTCGCCGCGCGGTGCCGTCCGCTTTCAATCGCCCACGCGCTTGCGGTCAGCGTCGTGTGGGTGGCGGCGGAGCCCGGCACCACGGTCGCACCGCAACCGGTGGCGGAGTTGCGGGCGCGAATCGAAGCGCACGTGGGCATCCCGCGGTTCAGTCCCGCCCTTTGGGGAATCAAAATCGTGTCGCTCAACACGGGGCAAACCTGGTACGAGCACCACGCGGATCGTCTGTTGAGCCCGGCTTCGAACTGCAAGCTGTACGTCGGAGCGCTCGCGCTGGATCTCCTCGGACCCGACTATCGCATCGTGACGCCGATCTTCGCCACGACCGCGCCGGATGCCAGCGGCACGGTCGCCGGCGATGTCATCGTGAGCGGCCGCGGTGATCCAAGCTGGAAAGCGCGCGGAACCGGCCGAAAATTCGCCGATATCTTCGAGCCGTTCGTCACCGTGCTGCAAAAGGCGGGCGTGCGTCACGTCCGCGGCGACATCGTCGCCGACGCGACTTTCTTCCGCGGACCGCCAAACGGGGCCGGCTGGACGGCGGATGATCTCGATGACTATTACGGCGCGGAAATCTCGGCAATTTCGCTGGAGCAGAACTACGCCGAAATGCGCGTCGCGCCCGCGGCGCCCGGCGAGCCGGCCAGGCTGACGCTGCTGCATCCGGCCACGGGGCTGGAGCTCGACAATCGCGCGATGACCGTCGCAGCGGGAGCCGAGCGGGAATTTCATACGCGGCGGCTCTTCGGTGAAAACGTGGTGCACGTATTTGGCCGGATACCGGCGGACACGCCCGCGGAGAACGTCGATCTCACCGTTCCGGCGCCGGCCCGGTGGTTCGCCCAGGCATTAAGGGAAGTCCTCATTCAACGCGGTATCCGCGTGGATGGTAGCGCACGCCACCGGCGCTGGCCCGACCCGCCGGCAGTCAACGATCACTGCACACGGCTCGGTGAAGTCTCGTCACCGCCGCTGCGCGAGCTCGTCGCCAGCTTCATGAAGGCCTCGCAGAACCTCGAAACCGATCTCGTGTTCGGCCACGTCGGCGAGAACGCCCGCAACGACGAAATGCCCGAGTGGCGGACATCGGAGGATTCGGCGTTGAACGCGTTGCGTGAATTCCTGCGCCGGTACGAACTGCCGGCCGACGAGGTGAGGTTCGATGAGGGCTCCGGCCTTTCCCGCAACAACCTGGCGAGCGCGAATGCGACGGTGGCGCTGCTGAAATTCATGGCGTCACATCCGGCGGCGAAGGACTACATCGACTCGCTGCCCGTGGCCGGGATCGACGGCACCTTGCGGCGCCGGATGAAGGCCACCGTCGCGGAAAACAACGTCCGGGCCAAAACCGGCACGCTGCGCTGGAGCAACTCCCTGTCCGGATATGTGACCACCGCGGCAGGTGAGCGGCTCGTGTTCAGTTTGATGCTGAATCGCGCGGTGATGCCACCGGGCCGGAACGCCCGCGAGGATCTCGATGCGATCGCCGTGATGCTCGCGTCATTCGGCGGTCGCGAGGAGCCGTCGAAGTCCGCGGTCACCGGGTCGGGAAATTGAAGGCGGCACGTGCCGCCTTTGCTGCGCTGCTGATGAACGCTGATGTAGGAGCCTGCTTGCCCGTTCGACAAGCCTCTCGACAAGCCTTTCGACAAGCTCAAGGCCTTTCAGTCGAACCAGCCGATGGCCGTGAGCTCGTCGAATCGGCTCGAGGCCTTTCGCTCGAAGGACATGATGGCCGTGAGCCTGTCGAACCGGCTCAGGGTCCCGAGCCTGTCGAGGGACAGGCGATGGTTGGTTGGGAGCGCGACCGCCCGCCGTCGCAATGTTCAAGAGCGACCGGGGGCGGTCGCGCTCCCATTCAAACCAGCGGCGACGCCGCAACGATCGCCGCGATCGAGGAGCACACCACCAGCGCCGCACCAGGGAACGAGAGCATGCCGGATGAAACCGCTCCCGCGTTCACGCCGCAACGCCGGACGCGCAGACTCCTTGAAATCCGAGACTCGTTGTGAAGCAGTTACCCCGTCTTGTATCGCATGGAGGAATACGGCGCCAACTGGGTTTTCGGGATCAAGGGCACGTTCTAGTCCCGGCGCGGTTTGCTCACGTCGTCGATCCACGGGAATCCGGAAATCCGCAGGGTCGTGCAGCCGTAAGGCACGAGTCGAATCGTCTCGAGGCGGAAGTCCCCCGGCCTCGGGACGGGGCTGGGCGGCACCGGTCCGGCCGACGCTTCGTAGAGTCCCCACGACGGCACCCGCACCGCTTTGGTGCGCAGTTCCAGGGGCGCACCGGCGAGCGACCACGGATTGGCAGCCGTCGCACCGGTGCGGTGCAATTCAAAGCCGGCATCCGGTTGATCGAGCGCGCTGCGCAACAGCGCGTAATTCCATGGCTCGTTGCCCCGGCACTCCAGGTATCCGCGGTGCACACCGGCGCCGGCACCTGCCGGCGCCGGCCGAACTGTCTCGGACCAGGTTTCCGCGAGCCGCAGCGCGTACACCAGCGGGCCACGCTCCACCGCGGCGCTGTTCTCATACCAACGCGACGAACGCACTCGCATCGGCATCGTGAGCTCGACTACATCCCCGTCCCGCCATGACCGCGCCAGAACGACGACCCGCCCGCCATGCTCCGCCCGCGCGGCGCCACCGTTGATCTTTATCGTCGCCTCCTCGCACCAGCCGGGAATCCGCAAGTGCAGCGGGAACGTCACAGCCTCGCCCGAGGCGATTCGAAACCGAATCGTTTCGTCGAACGGATAATTCGTGTCCTCTGTGATCGTCACCTCCTGCCCGTCGCCAACGCGCGCCTTTACCTGACTCGGACCAAAGATCAACGCGGCCAGCCCGCGATCCGCGGTTGCCATCCAGAGGTGCTGAGTGAACTTCGGCCAACCCTGGTGATAATTCGAGGTGCAGCACGGGTACCCGGTGATTAGCCCATAGACGAGGCGCTCGCCCCGTTCATAGAACGCGCGTTCCTCCTCCGTCACCTGCACCTGGTTCGCCTGTTGGAAGTATTGCCGGTAGCGGTGGTCGTCCGTCACCTGCGTCGGCAGCGGATTGAACGCGATCTTCTCGAGCCGATCCGCGAACGCCACGTCCCCGGTGATCTCGATCATTTTCTCGAGCGAGAACATCATCTCGACCGCGGTGCAGAGTTCACTGCCGCGATCGAGCCGGCGACCATGGAGCGTCTCGTCACCGCCATACAACCCGTGCGGCTGGCCGTGGAGCAGGTCGAGATCGGTGAATGCCTTTCGCACCGCCAGCAGGTGTCGCGGATCGTGGTCCCGCTGGAACTCGATCAACGGCGTCTTCATGCCCTGCGCGAGATTCACGCAATGAAACGGGGCGTGGCCGAGCGCCGGGGCCGACTGTTCGCGCCTCAGCTTCAGCACATCTCCATCGAGAAATATCTGGGTCAGCGGCGCGGTCTGCCGCTGGACCAGTTCCGCCAGCTGGAGCAGCCAGCTTTCGCCGGTGAGGTTGTAGAGCCAGAGCACTGACATCAGGTTGTCACCGCCGCGCTCCTCCGCCCACCAGCTGCCGCCCTTTCCGCCCGGGGGCGCCCGCAGCGGTTCGGACGGCAAGGTCGCGAGTTGATAGCGAAAATATTTCCGCAACACCTCGAGCACGCGCGGATCGCCGGTGGCGGAATGGTGCTGTTGCAGCACTTTCAACATCACCATTCGCGGCCACCAATCGTCCGGATTGCGCACCTGCGCGCCCGCCGGCGGCAGTCGTTTGCGCGCCCTGGCGTCGAGACCCCGGGGGCCAATGTAGCCATCCTCCCGCTGGTGCTCGAGCGTCCAATCGACCCAACGCCGCGCCTTCGCCATGAGCATCTCATCTCCAAGGATACGCGCGAGCGGGTACAAGCCGTCGATCCAGTAAGGGCCGCGCTCCCACGTGTCACCGTCGCCACCGAGCCAGGCATTGCGCGGGCCGGCAACCTCCGGATACCACGCATCGAGGTGGCCGGTCATGCCCTCCGCCATTCGCTTCAACTCGTCCTCGAGCCAGCCCCGCGGCGCGATCGCACCGAGCGGCAGTTCAGCGTACGGCTTCGGCGCGAGCGGCGCGCGATTGAAGGGGTAGAGTTCGGCCGGGGCCGCGATGCTCATGACGCCGCCGAGCCAGCAGGTCAGCATCGCCGGCAAAATTCGGGCGACGCGGCGAGAAGTCCTCCCGGACACATGGCCGCACTCGCGCAAACGTTCGCCAACCGACGACACGGCGCGCGGGCGACGTTCGCCGGCAGAACGGATTCCGGGCAGGCGCGATTGCATCCCGACGACAGTGCAGAGGTTGTCATTGACGTCACGTTCGCGCCGGCATCCGGCGAAACAAATCAGCGATTGGATGCGGGGAATTAGCCCGGATATTTCCCAACGCGGCACCACGGGACGCAACCAAAGGGCGTCACCGGTTCTTTCTCTTTCCTCTTTCTCTTTATCCCTGGTCGCCTACGGCGCCGCCAAAGGCGGGTAAACTTTCTCGCCGAGCGCATACGGCCAACCGGGAGAAAGAGAAAGAGAACGATGAAGAGAAAGAGAACGATGAAATCGTCGGAACCGCCCACGGCGCCATTCATCTCGACTCCGGCAGCGGGTCCGCCAACCTCCCGCTCGTCTGAATTGTCCGTTGGAACGAGTTCGCGTCGCTGCCACACCCCCGACCTCTTCGAACATGAAAATCACGCTCCCCCGGGACCGTCGTCTCCCCTGTTGGTTGGCTTCGCTCCTTGCCGCCGGTCTTCTCGCCGGCGTCGCCGCGGAGAAATCCGCTGCTCCACCCGCCGCCGGCACCGCGCCCGCAAAGCAGGCGCCGCCGATCAAGGTTCCGGACGTGATTTACGTACCCACGCCGCAGGTGGTCGTCGACAAGATGCTGGAGATGGCCGAGGTGAAATCGGGTGACGTGGTGTACGATCTTGGTTGTGGTGACGGCCGGATCGTGGTCACCGCGGCGAAAAAATATGGCGTGAAGGCGAAGGGTTTCGATATCGACCCGCAGCGAGTGAAGGAAGCGCTGGAAAACGTGCGGGCGGCGGGCGTCGAGCACCTCGTGACGATCGAGCAGGCCGACATCTTCACGCTCGATCTGCGCGAGGCGTCGGTGGTCACGCTGTATCTGCTGCCCCGGTTGAACGTACAGTTGATGCCACAACTCGCTAAATTGCGGCGCGGGTCGCGCATCGTCTCGCACGATTTCGACATGCAGGGCGCCAAGCCCGTGCAGGTGCACCAGATGCAGCTCGACGGCAGCCAGAGCGCCGGCGATGAAGACGGCGAGAACGCGAGCCACACCATCTACAAATGGGTCGTCCCGTGGGCGCCTGAGCCGGCGGACAAGTGACGAGCTGTCCGCTCGACGGCGATTTTCCTGCGTGCAGCCCGGACTGCTTCGGCGATACCGCCGGATGATATTCCGAAATTTCTTACACGCATGTCAGGTGGTCCGACTTGCCGGTTCTGAGGACGTGGCATAACCGTTGGGCCATGCCCCGAGCGGATCCGGCAATGTCCGACGGGATCCCCTACACCCTTAACGCACGCGAAACCTCCCATGTGGCAGAAACTAAAGGAACAAGTCCCGTTTATCATCGTCATGGCCGTCCTCGTCGTCGGGGCCGCCGCGTTCATCGTGCGTGATCTGGCCACGCGCCAGCGCACCGACATCGCGCCGCTGCGCGCGGAAAACGAAAACCTGCGCGCCCAAGCCGAGGAAAACCGCCGCCAAATCGACGCCACGAGCAAATTACTGAAGGACGTGATCGCCCAGCAGAGCGGCAGCGTCATCCGCACCGAGGACCAAATCGAAAAGGTGAACGAGGAGCGGTTGACGCGCCTCGCCGAGGTGATTGCAAAACGTGTCATCCCCGCGCTGCCCACGCCGCAATCAGCCGACGATTTCGAGCGTTCGCAGACTGAACAGGTCGACAAGGTCGCCACCCGGCTGGCGGCGAACATCCGGCCGGTGCTGGCCGAAGCGGTCGCCGATCAAAAGGCGATGACCGCGCAGCTGAAGCAGCAAAATGACAGCCGCGCGCAGCAGTTGAACATTGGATTGCTCGCCACGCAGGCCGCGGCGCAGGACGCGCTGCGACTCTCGCGCGAAATCTCAGCGCTGTATGTCAACTCGTTCAACGACGAGGGCGTGCTGATGCGCCTGTTCTCGCTGCCGGCCAACCTTGTGATCGACGCCGCGCACATGAATTTCGTAACGCGCGACAAGACGAAGACGCAGGAGGAGCTGGCCGCGAAAATCACGGAAATCGAGAAGCGGCTGAAGGAAGTCCAGTCACTCGCCAGCGCGAGCGGAAGCTGAGCCCTGAAGACAGGGAAGACGCGGGAGAACGCGAGAACGCGAGACGGCGCGCAAACCTGTTCGGTGCAGCCGCTGCGCGCCATCGCCGCAACCCGCGGGCGAACATTTCCGCGGTGCGGCTTCAGTTTAGCCGCTGATACCGCACGCGCGGAAGCTTGTCGGCTCGCTGGCGCTCGCCGCTACTCCAAAACTCCGGTCAACCCCAGTTGAACACACGGCGTCAGCAAGCTGACGCCCTGCACGAGCCGCAGCGGGCTGTTTCTTTTTTTCCCGTCTCGCGTTCTTCCGCGTCTCCCCGTCTTCCCGTCTTCCTCAAGGGCTTTCCACCTGCGACCCGAACGTCTTCCGCAAATAGGAAAGCACGTCGTGGATTGATTGCGCGGGCAGCACATTCCCGAAAGCCGGCATCTGCTGCTTGCCGTTCATGATCACAGCCAGCAGTTCGGCGTCGGGCCGGCGAAGCGGTCCGTCGGCCGCGGTGTAGTCGGGCGTGCCGACCACTTTCGAACCTTTCCCGTCGGGTTGGTGACATGCCATGCAGTAGAGGCGGAAGACTGGCTCGCCCCGCTCCGGCCGGCCCGGCTCGAGCGGTTTCTCCGCTTCGCTCATCAGCATCGTGGGTTTCACGACGGTACCGGGCAGCAGCCGGTTGGCGGTGTAATATGCGACTGGATTCAGCAGCGGCCGGCCGGCCGCGCTCATCAGCTGCCCGTTGAGCTGGAGTTCATAGACGTAGTCCGACTGCAACTCGAGAAGGTCGATCTCCGTGGTGCGGCCATCGTCGACCTGCCGCACCGCCGTGATCGGCACATCAACTTCGTTCACGCGCAGCGAGCCATCGTGAATATGGTAATGGTACCGAAACCGCCGCATGCGGTAGCTGCGGGCTTCTCCCGCGACGGTCGTCATGGCTTCCGTGAAATGCAGCGCGAATCCAGTGCGCGTCAGCCGCAGCCGGTGGATGTCCACCGGCGTCACACCCGTCCACGCCACGCGTTGCAAACCCTCGCTGTTTTCTCCCGGCATCCAGCCGCGCACGGTCTGGCCGACATAGAGCGCGCCATCCGGTCCGAAGGCGTGGTGCATGCCCCCGAGCCGCAGTCCCTGGCCGCGAATGAAGGGAAAGGCCGCGCCCTGGTAACCGCCGTCGACCCTTTCCAGGTCCACGCGCATGAGCAAACTGGATACGTCACCCACGAACATCTGGCCTTCATAGGGTCCGAATTTTCCGCCCGTCGTGTCCCAGACCGGCTGGCCCGGCGAGGTGCCCATCAACCCGCGCGGCAGATAGACCGTCGGCGGCCGCCGCATCTTCGCGAGATCCGCCGGCGCAAGCTTCTGCTCGCGATAATCCGGGTGCCACTTCAGCCCGTCGGGATGGCCGTAGAACGAGCCCGGCTCGATGTGCAGCAGCACGGAAGTCGGCACCCACGCACCGGAAACGTCGGTGATGAAAAGCTCGTCCTGCGGGCTGACGCCGACGCCAAGCGGCTGCCGCAGACCGGTGGCGAGCGGAACAAATGTGCCATCGCGATCCACGCGAAACGCCCAGCCTTGGTAGAGCGCCACGGAACTATGCGGATCACGGGGCGCGCTTCCGTCCGGCATCGGCACCGTCAGCGCTCGCTTCACCGGACCGCGAACCCAGGGGAATTCGCCTGTCGATGCCATGCCGAGCGAGCCGTAGAAATTTCCCGCACGATCGCGCGCGAGGCCGTACGAGAATTCGTGGTAGTTCCCCGTGATGCCCCAATCATCCGCGATCGTCTCGTAACGATCCGCCTCGCCGTTGCCATCCGTGTCGACGAGCCGCGTGAGTTCCGGTCGCTGGAGCACCATGATCTCGTTCTCGCCCGGCGCGACAAGACCGAACCCTTCGTAGAGCCCCGATGCGAAGCGCCGCCAGCGGCCGTTCTGAATCGCGCGAATCCACACCTCGCCGCGGCGGTTACACACCACCAGGCTGCCGGCCGGGGTGAACGCCACGCCGGAAATCTCGGGTACCATCTGCTGCGGCAGCTCCACGTCCTCGACGCGATACGCGTAGGACGTGACGACCGGCTGCAGTTCGAAGTCACGCTGGATGCCCTCGCCCGGCCGGAGGACGAGGTGCAGTTTCAGTTCCTCGAAATCGCGCGCCACCATCCAGATGTCGTAGGGGCCCGCTGGCACCTCGAACTGGTAGCGACCGTCCGCATTGGAACGCGCAATGAGCTGGCTGTTTTCGCGCGCGGCCAGCCCGGGCCCCTCCACCTTGATTTCGGCGCGCGGAATCGGCGCGTTGGTGCCGGCCATCCGCAGGACACCGGACATTTTCGCGCGGTTTGCCGCGGCGGGGCTGGCAGCGGCGGCCGCAAGCGTGGTTTCGGCCGCAAGGCCGATTAGAAGCGCTGCGAAGATGACCGCGCGGAAAAACGCGGCGAAAATTCCTGCAAGCCCGGGAGCGCGGGCCTCCGGCCCGCTCCGAGCCATTGCGGGCGAGACGCCCGCGCTCCCAGGTGACAATCCCGCTCGCGCGGCCGTCGCGCGCAGGCTCGGGACCCTGAGCCTGCCGAACAGGCAAGCCGCTCCACCTCGAGTTCGCGAACTTCTCATGGCGCCACGACCCGCTTCGGCCGGATTTCCATTCGCACCACGGCCGCGTCGGCGCCCACGCTGAACGCGGTTGTATCCGTCGCACGGGCACCTCCGCTCATTACGATGTCGGCACCGGCTTGCGGTTCGTGCCGATAAGACAGCTGCTGCCGGCCGGCGCCGATGCGCAGTTCGCGCACCAGCCCGATGCCGGACGCCGCGGGCCGCAGCTGTTCGCGAACTTCGCGATCGCCGACGCGATAGTGGAGTTCGGGGAATTCTTCCTTCACGCCGTAACCCATGAACTGGAAGTTTGGCTCGGCTCCGACCGCATCCGTCCAATACGGGGAGCGGCCGGCATCGTGGAAGAATTGTTCCCCCGAAATCTTCGCGGGCTCGCCCTGTTTTGTAAGCCAGCGGGGGCGCAGGTCGACAAAGTCGCCGTCGCTCACGTGGCTCACGCCACCGCGCGCCGGGTCGAAACAGAGCGTCGGACCTTCGGGAAACGTGATCGCAATCGCCCCGGGGTATGCATTGGGGAGATACGTTCGCTGCACGAGCGCGCGAGCGCCGGGGATCGGCCGCCGCGCCGTCCACAGGAGCGTGTTCACGAGCAACCGCATGTAGCCAGGTTCGCCGAAAAGTTCCGTGCTCGCCGGCACGATGTGCGCGATCCGCCCGCGACCATTTTGCCGCAGCCAGCCGAGCGGTGCGGTCGCCTCCCCCACGGTGCCCTCCATCACGAGCATCGAGTCCGGCGTGAGTCCGGCATAAAGCGGCATCGACTGTCCGGTCTCCACGTACCGGACGCCGGTGAAGATCGCGTGGCCAAACAAGTTGATGACGCGCATCGGCGCACCTTTCGCAAACGTGCCCTGACGTTTTGCGCCCAGCACCCCGGGTAGGAATTCGGGCCACGTCGTCCAGCGCGCGGTTTGCTCGCGAATGACGAGCAGGCCTTTCCCTTGCTGGACAAATTCCCGCAGGATCGCGGCGTCGGCGGCCGCCAGGTCCCCCGTGCCGCCATAGAGCACCGCGGCATCGGCGGTGCGCAAATCCGCGAGCGACGGCATCGCCCCCGCGCCGGTGGGCGGAAGTATCACGGCGGCGCTGACGTCGGGCTGTGATTCGAGTGCGCCACGTAATTTTCCGAGGCTCACCGCCGCATCCATTTCCGCCGGCTCCACGCCCGTGAACAGGGCGACGCGAAGCGGCGTGGCCCATGACGACGGAATCGCGCAGAGGGCGGCGAATGCGACCGTCCATGATGCGGATACGAGCGAGACTGGAAACGCCGGCCGCCGGCCCGCGGCCGAAAATTGCGGGCAAGATGCCCGCGCTCCCAGGGAAAGGTGGCAGCCGAGGTGACGAGGCGGTCGGTTGTCGTTTACCTCGCGGCCAGCCTCCTCATGTCGGCTGCTACATTCGATGCGACGAGGCCACATGACAAAGCGGTGGCACGCCGGGTTAGCGCCCGGCCGGCGCCTGGGCGGGGCGCCGCGTCACCCACAGCAGCGCATTCGCGATCGCACGGCTGAATTCGGGACGCGCGATCTCCTCCGGATATCCGAGCGCGAGGTAAAAGAGCCGCCGGCCATTCTGCTCGCGCGTCCAGCCCACGGGCACGCGGCCGTTCTGGTTTTCGCCCTCGACGATGACGTTCACGTCCGGGGCGACGCTCGTGATCCGATAGATGTCGCGCTTCGTATCGAGCCCGTGGGTACCCTCCCAGATCGGATGCGGGTTGAAGTGCAGTTTTTCCGCGTTGCCCCAGTTGCCCGATTTTCCCGGTGCGCCGTATTTCGCGCCCAGTATCTGGAGGTCGAACGTCGGCCAGTTTTCCCAGCCGTGCGAGGTCGAACGCAGGGCCACGAAACCCTTTCCCGACGCCATGAATTTCCTCAGCAGCGCGAGGTTTTTTTCGTCGAGCGTCTTGCGCCGCGAATGAAACACCGCGGTGTCCGCCTCGAGGAGCCGCGCACCGTCGAGAAAGCCGTCCTGCTTTTCGTTCATCCGCACGAGTTCGCACTGCATGCCGAATTCGCGCGTGAGGTACTCGCCCAGCCGCGTGAACGCCTCGTCGCTCTGGTACGTTTCGGCCGCCGAAACCAGGCACACCTTCAGCGGCTTGTTCGCCGCCGCCCCGAACGCCGCCGAAACGGCCAGACCCAGGGTAACGGCGACAATGCGGGTCCACCGGGACCCGGGGCGGACGCGAACAACGAAAGACATAGGGGAAAGGGTAACCCACGGCCACACCCGCCGCGGCACAAACAACGCGAACGTTGTCGTTAGTTGCCGCAACCGCCGTCAACCCATTTCGCACGTGCAGGGTTGGGCCCGCGCACCGATGGCCATTTACCTCTCGCCGACGGCCAGCGCGGGACGAGCGGCCGGCGGCGGCGACGAGATACCCTTGAAGACAAACTGCAGCACCTGTGCGAGCGCCTGGGCCTTCACCTTAGGATCGCCGAGATCCATGTTCAGCCCCTGCGAGAGCGAAAACCGGTTCGAATGATAGATGAAACACAATCCGATCAGGTGAATCAGGAGGTGCGGAATATTGATGTCGGGGCGGAATTCGCCCGATTCGATTCCACCTTCGACGATCTGCCGGAACCGTTCGAGAAATGGATTCTTCGTCAGCACGGCCTCCTTGCGTTTTCTGATGTGCTCGCCCTTCTCGAGGTTTTCCCATTGGAGCAGCCGGGTGAATTCCGGATTGTGATCGAGAAATTCGAAGTAGCTTTCGAGCAGCCGGGTTAGCCGCTCCCGCGGGCTGGAACCGCGCTCGACGGCGTGGAATTCCACGGTCTCGAGCCGCCCGTAGACCTGTCGCAGCGCGGCGCGAAACAACTCCTGCTTGCTGCCAAAATAGTGGTACACCATCCGCTTGTTCACCCGCGCGACGGCGACAACCTCGTCCACCGAGACGCCGTGATATCCGCGCGCCGCAAACAGCCGAATCGCCGCCTGCAACAAACGATTGCGCGTACGACTCGCGTTGCGCTGGACGACTTTGGGCGAAGCCATGGAAGAGCCTGCGTCTAGCAGGCGGCCTTCGGGCTGAGAAGAAAAATCCCGCCGCGAAGACGTCACGCCGATCCTCGGCGGCAGCGGCATTTGCAGGAGTCGGCTTGTCTCCTCGCGGGCGTGGTGCGAGCGTTCCGAGCAGTTGCGGGCGGGACGCCCGCGCTCCCAGGGAAGCCACTGTTTCTTGGGCCGCATGGTTCACCCGACCGTCGCCTCGGCCCGTTTCTGCGCCGTTCTGGTTGCCGGTGTTTCTTGTTTCTTCTTTCTGCCGTTTCTTCTTTCCGCGTCTTCCCCGTCTTCCGTGTCTTCCCCGTCTCCCCGTCTCCCCGTCTTCGCTAAACAGAGATCGGTTCGCCTTTTTGCCGGAAGATCGGTTCGGCGAGTCGCCGGAGGTTGCCGCCGAAAATCTGCATCCGCTGCGCGGTCGTCAGATCCGCGTCGAGCACCTTGGAGAATTCAGTCGCGAAGGAACGCGACGGCCCGTGGCCGCCCCACACAATCCGATCGAGGCCGAGTTCCCGCACGGCGTAGTCGACTGCGCCGGAATGCGGATCGGACCCCGCAAACTCGAAGTACACGTTCTTCTGCGGACGCACCACCTGCGCGCCGAGTTCCCAATCGCCGCCGGAGTGGCCGCAGATCAACCGCAGGTCGGGAAAACGCTTCGCGAGTTCCACCACATCCATCGGTGCCGACTCGCCGGGCAGGTTTCCGCCCGCAGGCCGGCGCGGGTCACCACCAATTTTCATCCACGTATGGATGTAGACGATCGCCTTCAGTTCGCGCGCCAGCCGGATGATCGGGTCGGTGTTCGGATGGCTGCAAACGACGCCGCCTTTGTTTCCGCCGTAGAACTTGATGCCGACGCACGGTCCGTTGCGGATCCATTTTTCCATCTGCTGGCAGCTCCGGTCGGGCTCGGTCGGATCGACGCGCACCATCCCGGAGAGCCGATCCTTTTGTTCGAGCAGGATTCGTCGCTGGATGTCCTCGTTCGGCGACGTGGCCAGCAAGTCGGCCTTCGATCCGCCGATGTCGATCGCCAGCGATCGCTCGACCCCCATCCGCTCGATGTAAAACCGCATCTGCTCGTGCTGCTGGATGTTTTCCACGTTCGGATAAAAGCCGTGGTAATGCAGGTCCCAGATGCGAAAGGCGCGGAGCTGTTCGCGCGTCGGCAGGCCG
The DNA here is from genome assembly GCA_030648295.1 of Opitutaceae bacterium. GTDB lineage: Bacteria > Verrucomicrobiota > Verrucomicrobiia > Opitutales > Opitutaceae > ER46. The sequence goes on from JAUSID010000083.1 coordinate 29,852, forward strand.
AAATCTGCGGGGTTCAGGGCAAACTCTTGGGGGCTCATGAAAGTTCAGCGCAACGGGGCGGGCGCGGCGTGGGTCCAAGCCTGCGCTTGGCCCGGGAACGGCAAGTCAAATGTTCCGTGGCCCCGCGCGAGAAGATGATTTCGGTCGTAAATTCGGCCCGTTTTGACGGCGCGGCCGAGTTTCGTTTCTTGCGCCGCCGGATCAGCCTGTTACATCCACCGTTCCCCACCCACCCACATGGCTCGCTATACCCGTCGCCGTTTCCTTTCCCAATCCGTCACGCTCGCGCTCGGTTCGTGCGTGGCCGCCAAAGTTCCCGCCGCCAGTGCCGCGGCTCGCGGCGCGGAGTTCCGCAGTGGGTGGCCGCGCTGTCCCGATCGCGTGTGGTTGGGATCTGAATACTGGGCCAACCCGATGCAGGACTGGCGGGTTGCGTCCGGCCGCGTCGAATGCACCAACCCCGCGGGTGATCGCAACGTCCACCTGCTCGTACGTGAGCTCGCGAGCACTGCCGGCACGATCGATGTGCGAGTGCGACTCGGCCGGGTCGCCGCAAAATCGCTCGCCGGCCCCGGTTCGGCCGGATTCCGGATCGGAATCCAGGGACCGCTGTCCGACTCGCGCAACCGGCTCATCTCCGGCCGCGGCCTCGATGCGGGCGTGACCGGCAAGGGGTCACTCTTCATCGGCGATCCCGCCGGCGCAGGCGCGAAGACGATCAATCTCGATACGGAATCGATGGAACTCCGGCTCAGCGCGGCGCCCGACGGCGCGGAGTACACCATGACACTCGTCGCTTTCGGCGCGGACGAAAATGAATTGGGCCGCGTCACGCAGCGCGTGCCGGCCGCGCGGCTCACGGGCAATATCGCGCTGGTGAATAATTTTGGCGCCTCGGCGCCGGGCGGCGGAGGCGGTGGCGGTAAAAAGGGAAAGGCGGCTGCCGGCCAGCCCGGCGGAAAATTCTGGTTCGCCGACTGGTCCGCCGGCGGAACGAAGGTCACCGCGCATCCCGAGCGTGCGTTCGGACCGATCCTATTCTCCCAGTACACGCTGAGCGGCGGGGTGATGAAACTCGCCGCGCAGATGCCGCCCCTCGGCGCGGCGGACACGCCAACCGTCAGGCTCCAGGTGCAGCGCGGAGCCGGCTGGACGGACGTGGGCGAAGAACGGATACACGCTGACGCGCGCACGGCGACGTTTCGCGTCGAGCGGTGGGACGATCGCAAGGACACGCCCTACCGGGTGGCCTACACGTTGAAGTTCACCGACGGTGCGACGGAGGAGCACCATTGGACCGGCACGATCCGGCGCGATCCCGCCGACCAGCCCGTCATCGCGGTCGCGGACGTGTCCTGCAACATTCACGAGGCGTTTCCGAACGCGCCGTACGTCGAGCGCGTCGGGCGGATGAACCCCGACCTGCTCGCGTTTACGGGCGACCAGTTCTACGAATCGAGCGGCGGCTACGGGATCATTCGCGACCCCGTGCCCCTGGCGCAGCTGGATTACCTCCGCAAATGGTACCTGCACGGATGGACGTGGCGGGAAGTGATGCGCGACCGGCCGAGCCTTTCGCTGCCGGACGACCATGACGTGTATCAGGGCAATCTGTGGGGGCAGTCGGGCGAAGGCCGGAAGACCACGCAGGCCGCGGGCGGATATGACATGCCGGTCGATTGGGTAAACACGGTTTACCGGTCGCAGACCAGCCACCATCCCGATCCGCATGAGCGGACCGCGGGCACGCGCGGCACGATCCAGTATTACGGATCGATGCTCTATGGCGGCATCAGTTTCGCGATCCTCGCCGACCGCCAATACAAGTCGGGTCCCGAGGGCAAGGTGCCGAACAAGGGCGAGCGCGGCGATCACGTCACCGATCCGAACTTCGATCCGAAAACGGCCGACGTCTCCGGCCTTTCGCTGCTGGGTCCGAAACAGGAAAAATTCCTGAGCGACTGGGTCCGTGACTGGCGCGGCGCCGAGATGAAGGCCGTGATTTCACAGACGCTCTTCAGCGCGCTGCCGACGACGCATGGGCGCGAGCGGATGATCCTCCGCGCCGATTTCGACACGAACGGCTGGCCGCAGGCGGCGCGCAATCGCGCTCTCCGGGAAATGCGGAAGGCATTCGCCTTTCACATCGCCGGCGATCAGCACATCCCTGCGGTCGTTCAATATGGCGTCGACGAGCACCGCGATGGACCGGTGGCGTTCGCGGGCCCGGCCGTGAACGTCGGTTATCCGCGCTGGTTCGAGCCGGACCAGGCGCCGTGGACGCAGCCAAAACAACCGGGCGTCACCGGCGATTTCACCGACAGCTTCGGCCATCCGGTATCGGTGATGGCGGTGAGGAATGGCGCGAAGGCGCCGCGATCCGGCGACCTCATGCGCTTTCTCGACGAGAAGGCCTCGGGTCTTGGGATCGTGCGGTTCGACAAACCGAACCGCCGAATCGTCATCGAATGCTGGCCGTTCGTGCTGGATGCGTCCGCGCCCGACCGGCAGATGCCGGGCTGGCCGGTGACCGTGGACATGACCACGAATTACTCGCGGCGCGCGACCGCGCATCTGCCGATCCTGGAAATCAACGGGCTGAAGGATCCGGTCGTCGAGGTGATCGAGGAGAAGACCGGCGAGCTGGTATATGCGCTGCGGATCCGCGGCCAGCGATTCCAGCCGCATGTGTTCGCGCCCGGAAAATACACGGTGAAAATCTCCGCCGGCGACGGCCGCCGTGCGACCGAGTTGAAGGGACTCGACGGCACGAGCGGAAATCGCGCGGTGCGAGAAGTGCGCGTGTGAGGGTGCGCACGTCCCCCGGGAGCGCGGGCGTCTCGCCCGCAACTGCCATCTGAATCGTTCTCTTTTCCCCGTTCTCTTTCTCCTTCCCGCAGAATGGGCCGGAGCACCGCGTTCCCGGGAGAATCCCAGCCTCGCCACCTCGGCTGCCACGGCCAGTGTGAGCGCGATCGCGCGTCCCTGAGCGCGAATTCGCGGGGGCTCATCGGCTCGCGCGGCTCAGATCTGGCCGAGGATGCGCCGCGCGTTGGCCGCCATGATCGTCTGCATCTGCTCGCGCGTGAACGGCGACTCGAACATCCGCAGCAAGGTGGCCTCCACCGGGAAATAGGGCGCATGCGAGCCAAAGAGCAGGCGTTCGATCGGAACCTTGCCCGCGAGATTCCAGTGCTTCCCCTCGATGAGCCGGCCCACCGCGCCGACTCCCTCGAGGTTGGAGATATCATAGACCAGATTCGGCAGTTCCAGCAGCAGCCGCGCCTGCGGAGTCCGCTGCCAGGCAAACGATCCGTCCAGCAACTGCACGCGCGCCGCCGGCAGTTTCTGCAAGACGGCGGCGAGCGGAATCGGCGAGACGGATGGCGCGCGGATGATCGGGTGATGCACCCGGCTGTCCTCGAGTTCCAGCGCGATCTGCACGAGCAGTCCGCGCGTCGTGGCCTGCTCCAGCAGCTTCGCGAACTGCGGATCATCCAGCGTGAAATTCTGATAACTGGGGTGCAGCCGGATCCCGCGCATCCGGTGAACCTCGTGACAGCGGCGCAAGTCCTCCTCCCATCCCGGCCAAGCCGGATTCACGCTGCCAAAGGGCAGGAGAAAACCGTCGCCATGTTTCCTGCACTCCTCGACCAGTCGCGCATTCGCGCCGGAGAGATCCTTCGAAAAAAGCCCGTCAAATGTTCCGGCCCACGCCTGCGTGATCCCGTGCCGCTTCAGTTTCGCCACGAGCGCGGGTGTAGTGCCGTACTTCAGGTGACGGAACGGCCAATGGCCGAGGTGAACATTCGTGTCGATCAGCTCGGTGCGGCCGCCCCCGCCCGCGGTTTTTTTTGGCGCCGCGCCGCCGGTCTGGGCGATGGACTCGAGCGTACCCGGCGCAGCCAGCGCCGCGGCGGACATCACGGTGGTTTTCAAAAAGCGCCGGCGATTGACATTCATGCGGGGAAAATTTTTGGGCTACGTATCGGCACTTCCACGACGGAAATGGTTCGCGCCGCGGGCGGCGATACCCGGGGCGGGGCACGCGAGCCAACGGTGATGGTCGGAAAACGTGCGGCAAGGAAAAATGGCCGGCGGCGTGAGTGCCGCGTCGGCGCGCGATGGGACACGGGCATCTTGCCGTAATTTCAATGCCCTGATTACGGGCGGGACGCCCGTGCCACTCCCGAACCAATATGCCGGCAATTCGGCGATCGAAGTGGCGGCGGCTTCCAGCCGCAGGGTCATTCGGAAAATGTCCATAAAACCAATTCCCGATTCTCCGACTTGTTCTCCGTCCGATCTGCGGCTGGAAGCCGCAGCCACTCCGAGCAGATTACGGTTCCGAAAAGCTTCTCGACCACCGGCGCGGCCGCGGCACGACACCGGGCGGCGGAAATCCCTTCGTCGCGTCGTCCAGCACGAGCACCCAGTCGAGTCCGCCGCCGGGATTGGGCGCGAGGAACGTGCGCGTGCCCGTGTTCTCCGGCCGCCGTCGCGTCTCCATCCGCCTGATGGTGAACCGAGTTGTCCAGCCCCGTATCATGGCTACGGCGAAAAATCTAACCAGTTGCGGGCGAGACGCCCGCGCTCCCAAGGGCAGGCACGGGCGCAGATCTCGCAACAGACGCTTGAAGCCGGCGCGATTCCCCGTCCTTTTATGCGGTCCCACGCCGCCCCGGCTCATGACGAGACGTTTCCCTACCTTTGGCTTCATCGGTCGCATTGCGCTTCTGCTTGCGCTGGCGGCGCCTTTGGCGCGCGCCACGACGCCGGTGGAGGCGGAACAGGTGTTCGTCCAGCACGTGCAGCCGCTGTTCAAAGCCAAGTGCCTGCCCTGCCACGGCGAGGACGAGGAAAAGATGAAGGGCGGGTTCGATCTCCGGACGCGCGCGACGATGCTCGAAGGTGGCGACAGCTTCACGCCCGCCGTGGTCGCCGGCCGGCCCGACGAAAGTCCGCTGTATCTTGCGGTGACGCGCGGGCATTCGGATTGGGAGCCGATGCCGCCGAAGGAAAACGACCGGCTATTGGACGACCAGATCGCGCACATTCGCGCGTGGATTGCCGGCGGGTCGCCGTGGCCGGACACGACCGCAGCGAAAAAAATCTGGACGGCCTACGACCAGAGCGGCGCCGAGGGCGTGATCGTCAAGACCAGCGGCGGACTTTCGGAGGATTGGACGAACCGGCGCTACAGGCGCGAGGATCTGTGGGCGTATCAACCGCTGAGAAAGCCGGCGGTCCCAACGGTGGCCGGTGCCGCATCCGACGAGCGGGTGAGTCCGGTCGATGCGTTCATCAATGCGCGGCTCGCGGCCGAAAAGATTCCCGCGGCACCGGCCGCGGATCGGCGCACACTGATCCGACGCGCGACGTTTGACCTGACCGGACTTCCGGCGACGCCCGAGGAGATCATTGTCTTCCTCAGTGACGCTGCGTCCGACGAGAAGGCGTTTGCCCGCGTCGTCGACCGGCTGCTCGCCTCGCCGCATTATGGCGAACATTGGGGCCGCCACTGGCTGGATGTGACGCGCTATGCGGACTCGAGCGGATTCGCCAACGACTTCGCCCGCGGCAGCACCTGGCGTTATCGCGATTATGTCGTCCGCGCGTTCAACGACGACAAGCCCTACGATCAGTTCATCCGCGAACAGATCGCGGGCGATGAGATCGTCGAGGCCCGAAAGTCGGGTGGCGCGATCAACGCGAGCACGAAGACGCCCGACAGCGAGCTGCTGATCGCGACGGGATTCCTGCGCATGGGCCCCTGGGAGCTCACGGGCATGGAAGTCGCCAAGGTCGCGCGCCAACGATTTCTCGACGATGTGACCGACAGCGTAGGCCAGGTGTTTCTCGCCGCGCCGCTGCAATGCGCGCGCTGCCATGACCACAAGTTCGATCCGATTCCGACGCGTGATTATTATGGTTTCCAGGCGGTCTTCGGTACGACGCAGCTGGCGGAACGCCCCGCGGATTTTCTGCCGAATGAAAACACGCAGGGATTCGAGGAGAAGAAGTATCTCCAGCAGCGGGAGGAACACTATCGCGCGATCCTGAAGCGGCTCGACGCGAAGTCCATCGCGGCGGCGCGCGTTTGGTATGCGGAAAAGAAAATCGATCCCTCCGCGTTCGAACAGGCCATCGAAGAGACAGTGGGGAAGAAGTCGGGCCGCCGCGGCCGCGAGGCCGGGTTCGCCGAAGTCCGGTCGGCGCTGATGCGAAAGAAAATTCCCGAGGATCAGATTCCACCGAAATTGCTAGGGTTCACGCCGGAGGATTACGGAATCGAGCGGATCGCGCGCAAAGGGCTCGAGCGACTGAAATGGGATTACGATCGCTACGAGCCGCTGGCGTTTTCGGTTTACAGCGGCCGGACGCCGGAGCTGCGCACTGTGACCGCACCATTGCGTATGCCGGGCGCTCCGACCGAGGAGGGCGAGCTCGAGCAAACCTGCATCCTCACGGGCGGCGATCCGTTCGCCGCCGGCCAGAAGGTCGCTCCGGGAGTGCTCAGCGCCGCGTCCGCCCTCGGTGATATGGAGCCCGCCCGTGCCAGCGTGCCGTCGGCGATCACGGGAAGACGGCTGGCGCTAGCGGAGTGGATCGCATCGGCGGAAAACCCCATCACCGCGCGTGTCATGGCAAACCGGATATGGGGATGGCATTTCGACCAGGGCATCGCCGGCAATCCAAATAATTTCGGAACCATGGGGAAGAAGCCGACGCATCCGGAGTTGCTGGACTGGCTGGCCGCGCAGCTCGTCGAGGGCGGCTGGTCGATCAAGGCGATGCACCGGTTAATCATGAACTCGGCGGCGTATCGCCGCGCGACGGAACATCCCGACCGGAAACTGCTCGCCGAGCGGGATCCGCACGGGACGAGTTTCGCGGTGTTCAAACCGCGACGGCTCACGGCGGAGGAATTTCGCGACACGATGCTCGCGGTTTCGGGTGAATTGAATCGTACGCCGGGCGGAATCCCGGCGCGGCCGGAAATGAACCGCGAGGCGGCGCTGCAACCGCGCCAGGTGATGGGCACGTTCGCCGAGGCGTGGCAGCCCTCGCCGAAGCCGGAGCAGCGACACCGCCGCAGCCTGTACGCGCTCAAAATTCGCGGCCAGCTCGACCCCTTCATGGAGGTGTTCAACACGCCGAACCCCGAGCTTTCCTGCGAACGCCGCGACGCTTCCACGGTGACGCCGCAGGTGTTCGCACTTTTCAACAGCGAGGCAACGATGGAGCGGGCGCTCGCGTTTGCCGCCCGACTTCAGCGCGAGGCGCCCGGACGCGAGGCTGCGATCACGCGCGCGTTCCAGCTCGCGTATGGCCGAACGCCGGCGGCGGCGGAGCTCGAGGTGTGCCTCAAACACCATGACCAGATGCTCGAACAGCATCGGCGGCTGACATTCGAGCGCACGGTTGCACTGCGCGAGGTGGTGCGCGAAGCGGTCGAGGAAAACACGGGGGAGAAATTCAAGTTCGTCGAACCGCTCGAATTTGCGGCGGATTTCGTGCCCGATCTGAAACTCGCCGACGCCGCGCCGGAAACGCGCGCTCTGGCCGAAGTCTGCCTGGTGCTGTTTAACTCGAATGAGTTCGCGTATGTGTATTGAGGGCAAAGCGCAGAGGGCAGAGAGCGAGGGGCAATGGCAAATGGCCAATAGCCAATGGCGAATGCGTAATGGCAAATGGCAACGTGCAATGATCGTCGGCTAGAACCCAGAACCCAAAACTCAGAACTCAAAACCGCGCGCGACAGCGCGCCGTTTCACCGACATGACCCCCTTCCCCTGCGCCGGACACCGGGCCCTCTGGGCCCCGACGCGGCGTGAATTCATCTACAGCCTGGGCGCGAGCATCGGAAGCGTGGCATTGACCGCGCTGCTGGCGCGGAATGCCGCGGCGGCGATCACGTCGACCGTGGCCGGTCCGCTGGCGCCAAAACCGGGACATCTTCCGGCGAAGGCGAAGAACTGCATTTTCCTGATGATGGAGGGCGGACCGTCACACATCGATACATTCGACCCGAAGCCAAAACTCGCCGCGCTGCACCTGAACGAGTTCACGCGCGAAGGAAAGATGAAGTCGGCGATGGAAAGCGGAAAGCGCTACTACGTGCAAAGCCCGTTCAAGTTCCGGAAATGCGGGCAGAGCGGCGCCGACATGGCGGAAAACTGGGAGCACCTGCAGCGCGTGGCGGACGACCTCTGTTTTTACCGCGGTTGCCAGGTCGACTCGGTGAATCACCCGACGGCGATGTATCAGATGAACACCGGCAACCGGTTCGGCGGCGATCCGGCGCTGGGTGCGTGGGTGAACTACGGGCTTGGCTCGTTGAACCAGGATTTGCCGGGGTTCATCGTTCTCCCGGAGGTATCGTATCCGCAGGGCGGCGCCGCGAATTGGGGCAATGGTTTCCTGCCCGCGCATTTTCAGGGCACGCCGCTCCGGCCGAAGGGCTCGCCGATTCTCGACCTCACCCCGCCGGCTGGAATCACACGCGGGCACCAACGGCAGAATCTCGATCTGCTCGCGCAGTTGAATGCGTCGCATCACGCGGCCCATCCGGAACACGACGAACTCGCCGCGCGGACCGAAGCTTATGAGCTCGCCTTCCGGATGCAGATGCAGGTGCCGGGCATTCTCGATTTCGACCAGGAGTCGGCCGCGGTGAAGGAGAGTTACGGGATCGGGAGCGACGCGACGGATGCGTTTGGACGCAAATGCCTGATGGCGCGACGGCTGGTCGAGAAGGGCGTGCGCTTCGTGCAGCTGTATGCCGGCACTTGGGATTCACACGATTACATCGAGCGTGCCCATGGAAATCTGGTTCGGAACGTCGACAAACCGATCGCGGCGCTGATTGCGGATTTGAAGCAGCGCGGCTTGCTCGAGAATACGCTGGTCGTCTGGTGCGGCGAATTCGGCCGCTCGCCCGACAACGGCGTCCGCGGCGGCACGGCGTACGGCCGGGACCATAATCCGAAAGCGATGACCATCTGGATGGCGGGCGGCGGCGTGAAGGCCGGCCATGTCATTGGCGCGACGGACGAGATTGGCGCGGAGGCGGTCGATTGCGTGCATCATGTGCGCGACCTGCATGTGACGCTGCTGCGGCTGCTGGGACTGGACGACAACCGGCTGACGTATTTCCACGGTGGCCGTTTCAAGCAGCTTTCGCAGTTCGGCGGTGAAGTGATCAAGGAGCTGATCGCCTGAGTCCTGGGAGCGCGGGCGTCCCGCCCGCTGAAGCGGCCGGCGAACCGACCGGATCGTGACGAAGGGGCGGGCGAGACGCCCGCGCTCCCAGGGAAACCATCTCAGCGTGGACCTCAGAGTGGCTGCGGCATCCTTGCCGCAGAGACGTTCGATATCTGGCTCGATCTGCGGCTGGGAAGCCGCAGCCACTCCGAGCATGACCGTCGTCGCGGCGTAATGCTTCTCCGAACGGCACCCCTGATGCGGGCGAGACGCCCGCGCTCCCGGGGGGAACGGCGGCCCCGAATGTTATTCCGATCGGCCGCAACAGGGAGCGGGACGCCCGCGCCGCTCGACCATTCCACTTCTCTGCTCCAGCCAACCGGATTGCTCCCGGCGCTCAAGTCGGGTTCCTTCAGCCATCTCGGGCATTGACGGGGATTTTCCGCGACCGTTTCCTGAGCGTTATGCCAGATAAATCCGCCGAACCCCGTCCTCGATACAAGCGCGTCGTCCTGAAGCTTTCGGGCGAAGTGCTCCGCGGCGGCAAGACCGGTGATGCCATCGATGCGGCCACCATCGAAAAGGTCTGCACGCAGGTGAAGGAAATTCACGATTTGTCCGTGCAAGTCTGCGTCGTGATCGGCGGCGGCAACATCTTCCGCGGGCTGAACGGCGAGCGTCGCGGCGTGGACCGCACGACCGGCGATTACATGGGCATGCTCGCCACGGTGATCAACGGTCTCGCGCTGATGGACTGCCTCGAAAAACTCGGCGTCGACACGCGCGTCCAGAGCGCGATTCCGATGAACCAGATCGCCGAGCCGTTCATCCTGCGGCGGGCAATGCGGCACCTGGAGAAGGGTCGCGTCGTCATTTTCGTCGCCGGCACCGGCAACCCCTATTTCTCGACCGATACGACGGCCGCGCTTCGCGCCAGCGAGCTTCATGCCGACATCATCCTCAAGGCGACGAAGGTCGATGGCGTTTACGACAAGGATCCCAAGAAATATCCGGACGCCGTGAAGTTCGAGCAGGTGAGCTTCATCGAAGCGTTGAAGCAGCGGCTGAACGTCATGGACTCGACCGCGTTCTCGCTGTGCATGGACAACAACGTGCCGATTCTCGTATTCGACCTGAACGACGAACACGCCATCCGCAAAGCGATCCTCGGCGAAAAGATCGGCACGCTGGTCCGCAATTGAGCCATTGCGACCGGTCGCGGCTTCAGCAATGAGTTGAAGAAGCCGCCGCCGATCGCTTGGCTTCGGCGGTTCCGATTCATCCAACCTCATTCGTCAACTCCAACCTCCAGCCACCATGAGCCATCCGATTCTCGCCGACGCTCAAGCCCGCATGAAGAAAGCAGTGGATCACACGCTGCAAGAATTCAGCACGATCCACACTGGCAAGGCCACGCCGGCCATGGTCGAAGGGGTGATGGTCGAAGCGTATGGTTCGCAGATGCGGCTGAAGGAATGCGCCGCCATCTCCACCCCCGACGCGCGTTTGATCCAGATTCAGCCCTGGGATGTCAGCCTCGTCAAAGCGGTGGCCAAGGGCATCATCGACGCGAACATCGGTTTCAATCCGATCATCGACGGGAAATCCATTCGCGTGCCGCTGCCGGAAATGAGCCGCGAGCGGCGGCAGGAATTCGTGAAGACCGCGCACAAGCTGGCCGAGGAAGGCCGCGTGTCGGTTCGCAACACCCGCCGTGAAGCGATGGAGTCGGCGAAGAAATCGAAAAAGGAAGGCAAGCTCTCCGAAGACGACGAGAAGCGGCTGGAGAAGGACGTGCAGGTGGCCACCGACAAAGCCATCGCCGACATCAACTCCCACCTGGCCAACAAGGAGAAGGATCTCCTGACGGTATAGCAGCCCGCAAATCCAAGCCGTCAGCTTAACGAAACCATCATCAAGTCGTCCGTGTTGCCATTTGCGGGCTGGGCAAAACCGCTTCGCGGTTTTGAGTCGTCCCGCCGGCGAAACCCAATCGGTTTTCGCTCATCTCGTAGCTACGGGCGTGAGCGAGCGGACGGCGCGGACTGACCTCTGCTCGTGACCAACTCCAGCGCCCAGACGACTCCCCGACGCGTCGTCGTCAAGCTTGGCACCGGCGTGCTCACGTCGGGTATTGGGGAACTGAACACAGCGCGGATCAGCGCGGTGTGTTCCGAGATTGTGGCCTTGCGCGCGGGCGGCACCGAGGTTCTGGTCGTTTCATCCGGCGCGGTCGGGCTCGGGATGGGCGCGCTCAACCTGCCCAAGCGGCCAAAAGAATTGTCGAAGAAGCAGGCGTGCGCGGCGGTAGGCCAGTCGCGGCTGATGCAAACATGGCAGGCGGGGCTCGCGCCTCATCAACTGACCGTCGCCCAGGTGCTGTTGACCCACGAGGACCTGCGCGTGCGCTCGCGATACCTCGGCGTGCAGGAAACTCTGCGCCAGTTGATCGCCTACGGCACGATTCCGATCATCAACGAGAACGACACCGTCAGCGCGGCGGAAATCAAATTCGGCGACAACGACACGTTGTCCGCCATGGTGGCGAGCCTCGTGCAGGCCGACTACCTGGTGATTCTCTCCACCGCGCCCGGGCTCATCGATCTGAAGGGCACGGGCAAGATTGTGCCGGCGGTCGAGCGGATCACGCCTGAAATCGAGGCCATGGCCGGTGGCACGACGAGCGAGACGGCCGTCGGCGGGATGGTATCGAAAATCTCCGCGGCGAAACTCGCGACCAAGGCCGGATGCGGCGTGTTCATCGCGAGCGGAGCCGAGCCGGAGATCCTCCAGCGGCTGCTGTCGGGCCGCGGACCGGGCACGTTTTTCGTGCCGAGCGGGCTGCCGATGGGGGAGAAGAAGCGCTGGCTCGCGTATTTCCAGCGGCCCGCCGGGACAATTTTCGTCAACGCGTGCGCGGTTCCGATTTTGCGCGAGCAGGGCCGCAGCCTCCTTGCCGTTGGCGTGACGGGCGTGCGGGGCGAGTTTGGCGCCGGCGACATCGTCGACATTGCGGGTCCCGACGAGCGGGTTTTCGCCCGCGGCAAGGTGGGTTTCGATCGCGCGGAAATCGTGCGGCTGGCCGGCAAACACGGCGACGAAATCGCCGCCCTGTATCCAAAACGGAAACGCGTCGAGGTCGTGCACCGGAACGATCTCGTCGTACTCTAGGTTTTCGCGTTGGGAGCGCGACCGCCCCCGGTCGCAATCGTCCAAGAGTCATTTCGGTCGACCTTGCTCCCGGAAATCGGCTCCGCAGAAAGCGCCACGTATGGCAGGTCGATTACTACGATCGTTTCATCCGCAACGAGCATCACTACCGCGCAGCCGTCGATTACATTCACAATAATCCCGTTAAGGCCGGATTGATCTCCAAAGCAGAGGACTGGCCGTGGAGCAGTGCCTCCGTTTGGAAAAACAACGATATCGGGTCGAAATGAGTTGGCGACCGGGGGCGGTCGCGCTCCCAGGCTACGATCGAAATCGGTCCGTATCGTTGCGACCGGGGGCGGTCGCGCTCCCAGGCTGCAACCGAAACGGGCAGCCGACGCCACTTCAAACCTACCGCCAGTCGTAGCGGACACGGTAAGTCACGATCCGCTCCTCATCCGGTTTCACCGGAATCTCGAACTCGATCGTCTGGGCGTCCTTTTTCGTGAAATCAGCGGACTTCTGGAGAATCGTCCAGTTCGTCCAGCGATACAGGTGCTCGACGACGCGCACCTGCACGGGTTCGGCCTTGCGATTGCGGATTCGGATTTCGAATCCCTCTTCGGCGTAATCCTGCCGGTTCTGCCCCTGGAAATCGGTGCGAATCCGTTCGCCGACCACATCGAACGCGTCACCCGTCTTGACGCGGATTAATTCGTTCTTCGCGGTATGATCGAGTTCGTTCTCACCGGTGAATTCGATCCGGCCATCGACGTCGTCGCGCCGGTAGAAACGCATCCGGCCTTTTGGCAGCGGCAGCCCGAGTTTGTTCGCCTCGCTGTTCTTGAACTCGCGCATGACCCAAACCTTCTTGTTCCCCTGCGTGCCGTAGCCGGGGTCGCGGATCATCCCGCCGTGGAAAACACCGAACATCGCCCCGCCGTCATACACGTAAACCACCGGCGCGGTCACACCGGTGGCGCGCATGAACTCCACCTGCTTCGTCTCGCGATCCCGCAGCGTCACGGCACGGCCGAGCGAGTAGAGATGAAATTCATCGAATGCCTTCTCGGTCACCGCCGCGCTGTCGGCCATTGCCATGACGGCCATCTCGCGGCGCATCGCCCCCGATCTCGCCTCCATCGGCTGCATCTTGTTGACGTTCCCGGCCATGAGTTTCACCGATGCCTGCTCGAACATTTTACCGCTCTGGTTGTTGACCGTCACCCACCCGACGATGTCGAGCATGTCGCCCTTCTCGGGGGCCACGAGATTGTAGGCCGCCTGCCAGCTCATCCCGCCGGTGATGTATCCGAGTTCGGCTACGAACTTCGCCGGCTGTGGTGCCCCCAGCTGCCACGTGAGCGTCGGCTTCAGGATTCCATCTCCCGCCAGGGCCGGAAACAGCGGTTCGCCCGGAAGCGAGAAGCGGAGTTTGCCATCAACCTCGATGATCGGCGTGGTCGACTGGCCGCCGGGATTGTAGCCGCTGCGGATGACTTTGCCGCGGATGGGATACTCCTTGTTGTTCTGGTCGCGAACAATGAAGTCGAGTTCCCTGCCCTCGTTGAGCGACAGCAACAACCCCTGCGACATCACGTCCGCGCGATAACTCTGCTCGAGGATGCGCAACTGCACCCGGCCCGCGGGATCGCGGAGCACCACTGAATCCGGTTCCACCTGCGCCGTGGCCCCGGCAAAGGTGATGGCGTTCTCACCCGCCTTGAGCTCGAGCGGCACCCGCTCGCGAACGACGGCGAAATTCTGGTTGTAAATCGTGAGCGCCGGCTGGGCGGAGGCGACGGCCGCGACGGAGAAAACGGCGAGCAGGGCTTTCATGGCTGAAAAACTAACTTGAAGCCACCAACGCGCGAGCCGGGAGTTTCTTAGGTCTGCGCTGTGCAAAAACCTTGTTTAGGTTTTCGCGTGGCGAAACCCTCCTGCATGGAGTTCGTCCTCGACCCGTCATCCTCGCCGCACGGCATCCCGGCGATCGACTTCCGTGCCCAGCTCAACGACGAGCAATTCGCGGCGGTGACGGCGGAACCCGGGCCGCTGCTGGTGCTGGCGGGCGCGGGCTCGGGCAAGACGCGCACCCTCACCTATCGCGTCGCCTACCTGCTTTCCCAGGGCGTGCGCCCGGGCGAAATTCTGCTGCTGACGTTCACGAACAAGGCGGCGAAGGAAATGCTGCACCGGGTGCAGGATCTCACCGGGGTGGAACCCGCTCGTTTCTGGGGCGGTACGTTTCATAGCATCGGCCATCGCGCCTTGCGCATGCACGGCGAGACGATCGGATTGCCCCGGACGTTCACGATCCTCGACGCCGAAGAGTCGGAGGGGGTTTTGCGCGATGCCGTGGAGGCGAGCGACAAGACCTTTTTCAAGGACAAGACCCATCCGCGGCCGGGTCCGCTGCATTCCATCATCTCGATGTCGCGCAACACCCAGCTTGCGATCGGCGAGACGATCAGCCGTTTTTTTCCCCAGCACCAGGAGATCGCCGACCGGGTGCCGCTGTTCGCGACGAAATACGCGGAGAAAAAACGCGAGGCCAGCGTCCTCGATTACGACGATCTGCTGGAACACTGGCTGGATCTGCTGAAGCGCTCGCCCGAAACGGCGGCGTATTTTTCCCACCGGTTCCGCCACGTGCTGGTCGACGAATACCAGGACACGAACGTGCTCCAGTCGCAGATCGTCGATCTCATCGGCTCGCATCACCGCGTGATGGCGGTGGGCGACGACGCGCAGTGCATCTACACGTGGCGCGGCGCGAACGTGGAAAACATCCTGATGTTCCCCGATCGCCATCCGGGCACGCAGATTCACCGGATTGAGACGAATTACCGTTCGACGCCGCAGATCCTCAACCTGGCGAACGGCGTGCTGCTCGCGCAGCCGAAAGGCCGGGCGTTCGAGAAGGAACTGCGGCCGCATCGCGCGAATTCCGAAAAACCGTATCTCGTCGAGGCGATGGACGGCCGCGAGCAGGCGCAGTTCATCGTGCAGCGGATTCGCGGGCTGGTGGACGAGGGCTGCTCCCTGCATGACATCGCGATCCTCTATCGCGCCCACTTCCAGGCGCTCGACATCCAGCTGGAACTGTCGCGGCTGCAAATCCCGTATCAAATCACCAGCGGCGTCCGGTTTTTCGAGCAGGCGCATATCCGTGATCTCGTGGCCCTGCTCCGATTCGTGTACAACCCGAGCGACACCGCGGCGTGGAACCGGATTGCGGTGCTGCTGCCGAAGGTTGGCGACAAGAACGCGCAAAAGCTGCACGCCGCCGCGCTCGATCATGCCCGGCTGATGCAGCAAAACCTCATCGACGCGCTGGCGACTGACGACGTGCGGTCGAAGGTACCGACCGCGGCGAAGGAGGAATGGCCCAAGCTGATCGCTTCGCTGCAGCAAGTGAGCGAGATGATGCGGACGATGAAGCCGCACAATGCGGTCGAGATTGCGATCGACGGCTGGTATGGCGACTACCTGAAGGGCGCGTTTGCGAATTACGTTTCGCGGCTCGACGATTTGAAATCGATGATCGGTTTCGCGAGCCGGTACGAGGACATGCAGGATCTGCTCGCGCAGATCATGCTGCTGAATTCGGAGACGAGTGATCGTTCGGCCGATCCGGACGCGGATGCCTTGCGGCTCACGACGGTGCACCAGGCGAAGGGACTCGAGTTTTCAGCCGTTTTCATCATCGGGCTGGCCGAGGGCATGTTTCCGCTGCGCCGCGCGATCGAGAATAACGACGTCGAAGAGGAGCGGCGGCTCTTCTACGTGGCGGTGACGCGGGCGAGGGACGAGTTGTATCTGTGCTACCCGAAGGTGAACACAAAAGGCGGCCCCGCGATGCTCATGACCCCGAGCCGTTTTCTCCAGGAGCTTTCGAGCAATCTATATCAGCCCTTGCGGATCCGGCGGAGCTTCGCGTGGTGAGAGCGGATAGATGAAACGCTCACGGGTTCCACTGCGAAAGCCATTCAGATCGCCATCGTAGCGGAAGCCGTAAGGCTTTCGCCATGTGCGTTCGAGCGCGCATCGTGAAACGCTCACGGACTTTCGCTCAGGTACACGCGGCACGGCACATGGCGAAACGCTCACGCGTTCCGCTACAGAATCCATTCCGATCGCCATCGTAGCGGAAGCCGTAAGGCTTTCGCCGTCTGCGCGCCGACGAAACGCTCACGCGTTCCGCTACGGGGCGCACGCTGAATTCCCGTCGTAGCGGAACGCGTGAGCGTTTCGTCGCTTGCGGGCACCGTCCTTGGACATTAATTCATGCCGCGTGCCCCATGACTCTACACGGCACGTAGGCCGTCTGCTCCGACTGCAGGAAGAATATTACCGCGGTCTGTCATTCGTCCATTGGTCGATGACGATGGAAAGCCGATCGCAGGGCTGGTTGGATGCACTGCATCACGCCAAGGTGCGGGAGCTCTTGTGTCATGCGCTCGGCCGTTACGGTGTTGTTTGTCCAGCGTATTGTCTCATGCCGGATCACGGTCACTTTCTTTGGATCGGGCTCAATGAGATGAGCGATCAAAGGCTCGCGGCCGCTGCCTTTCGTGAAGGGTGGAACTTTGAGCTGCGCCCGGGAGGCCGCCAGCTGCAGCGCCAGCCATTCGACCATGTGCTACGTGAAGAGGAACGCGAGCGGGGTGCGTTCGCCGCTGTTGCCCAGTATATTTTCGAGAACCCCGTGCGGGCGGGGCTGGTTGAAAAGTGGGAGAACTACCCGTTCCTCGGCGCTTTAGTTCCTGGCTATCCGATCCTGGATCCGCGTGAAGAGGATTATTGGGATCGGTTCTGGCGGATATACGGCAGACTTGCTGGATCGGTGTGAAGCCGACGAAACGCTCACGCGTTCCGCTACGGGGCGCACGCTGAATTCCCGTCGTAGCGGAACGCGTGAGCGTTTCGTGCACGTTCGAACGGAACCACGCGAGCAGCGTTTCGTCTCGCTACCGGTGCTGCCGGTTCGCCAATCCTTCGAAAGCCTTACGGTTTCCGCTACCCCGAACGTCTCTCGTCGGAACCCCGGAACCACGGCTTCTGTGGCTTCGGGCCGCGGCGCGCACATGGCGCGCCGGTTGATGGGCGGCCGCCTTCCCGCGTCGCGGGTCTGCCGCCGCACGATCCGGAGCCCGGTTGTCCCGAGTGCCAGCCGCTGCCGGGGCGCAGCCAGCCACCGCGATCGTCCTCCACCAGAATCTCCGCCTTCGCCCCGCCACCGAGCAGCTTCGCCGCCGCCTCGTCGAGACCGAGCCGCTTCATCGCGGTGCGGAGCGCGCCGCGCAGTTCCGGCTTGTACCAAAAGAAGAAACTCCGCTGCTCCTGCTTTTCCTCCGGCGTCTTCGCGACGCACACCGGCTGCCCGGTATACGGATGCAATCCCGTCGCGTAAATTTCCGTCGCCACCGTCATCGGCGTCGGGGTGAAGTCCTGCACCTGCTCGAGTTTGAACCCGAGTTCCTTCGTCTTCACCGCGACGTCCGCCATGTCCTGCAGTTTCGACCCCGGATGTGAGCTGATGAAATACGGCACAATCTGGAGCTGGAGCTTCCCGAGCTTCTTTTTCGCCGCGTCGAACTTTTCCTTGAACTGGTAGAAATACCGGAACGACGGCTTGCGCATCACCCGCAGCACTTCGTCCGACGTGTGCTCCGGCGCGACCTTCAGCCGGCCGGAAACGTGATGCGCCACGAGTTCCTCCACGTACCGCTCATGGCTTTCCTTCGCCTTTGGCTTCGCGTGCTCGTGCAGGAACAAATCGTAACGGATTCCGCTGGTGACGAACGCGTGCTTCACCCCCGGCGTCTCGCGCACCGCCTCGTAGATCTCGAGTAGCGGGCTGTGGTCCGTATCCAGATTCCGGCACACCTGCGGCCAGATGCAGCTCGGCCGGATGCACGCGTCGCACACGCTCTGGTCGATGCCCTTCATCCGGTACATGTTCGCCGACGGGCCGCCCAGATCCGTGATCGTGCCGTGGAAGTCGGGCATCCGCTTGATCACCTCCACCTCCTTCAGGATGCTTTCCTTGCTCCGGCTGGCGACGAACTTTCCCTGGTGCGCGGAAATGGTGCAGAAGCTGCAGCCGCCAAAACACCCGCGGTGCATGTTGATCGAGTGCTTGATCATTTCATACGCGGGAATCGGATCGCGCTTCCGATAGCGCGGGTGCGGCAGCCGCGTGTACGGCAGGTCGAAACTCGCGTCGATCTGCTGCTCGGCCATCGTCGGATACGGCGGATTCACCACCAGCAGCCGCTCGCCGGTGAGCTGCACCAGCCGCCGGGCCCTCACCCGGTTCGACTCGACCTCGATTTGCTTGAAGTTCTTCGCGTACCGCGATCGATCCGCAAGGCATTCATCATGTGAATACAGGATGTGATCCTCCCAGTTCTGGTTCTTCGGCGGCGGCCCTCCGGCCGGCAGCAGCACGGCCGTTTGCGGGATCGTCTTGAGCGATGCAAACGGCACGCCCTGTTTCAACAGCCGCAACGCCTCCACCAGCGGCGACTCGCCCATCCCATAGACCAGCAGGTCGGCGCCGCTTTCGGCGAGGATCGTCGGCTTCGTGGTGTCGGACCAGTAATCGTAGTGCGTCACGCGGCGCAGGCTGGCCTCGATCCCGCCGATCATCACCGGCACGTCCGGAAATAATTCCTTCAAGATTCGCGTGTAGACGGTCACCGCGTAATCGGGCCGGAAGCCATGCTCGCCGCCGGGCGTGTATGCGTCCTCCGCCCGCAGCCGCTTCGCCGCCGTGTAGCGGTTCACCATCGAATCCATGCAGCCGGACGTGACGCCGAAGAAAAGCCGGGGCGCGCCCAGTTTCTTGAAATCGCGCCGGTCATCGCGCCAGTTGGGTTGCGGCACAATCGCCACCCGCAGACCTTCCCGCTCGATCAATCGGGCCACCACGGCGGTGCCAAACGCCGGATGATCCACGTAGGCGTCACCGGAGATCAGGATGACATCGACGTAATCCCAGCCGCGCGCCTTCAGCTCGTCGCACGATGTCGGGAGCCACCGGGCAGGATCCCAGGTGGCGTCCAAAATCGGAGGGGTTACACGCGATGGGTGCAAGGGGAACGGCCCGAGACGCTCAACGCGGTCGCCGCCCGGCGCAAGCATCGCGTGGGAATAGCGCTTCCCCTTGGGAGCGCGGGCGTCTCGCCCGCAACGGCTCGGCGCGAACCGGAGTCCCGTGGCCTCAGGATGGGGAAGAATGAACGAGAATGAGGAACGAGCCGGAGACGGCGGTGGGCCGTGGGCACAAAAAATGGACGACTTCTGCCTCACCCACGGCCGACTACTGATCCAGATTGCGATCACGCCACGGTTGACCCGCGTGCCCGGGTATTTTTCGCTCCGTTCGATTTTCTCCGCCTCCATGAGCCTCCAAATCAAACCCGCCAACTCAGTTGCCTTTGACCAAATCTCGCTGGGAGAGGTCATGCTCCGCCTCGATCCGGGCGAGGGCCGGATTCGAACCGCGCGCGAATTCAAGGTTTGGGAGGGCGGCGGCGAGTACAACACCTCGCGCGGCCTCCGGAAATGTTTCGGCTACAAGACCGCCGTCTGCACCGCGTTCGTCGACAACGAGGTCGGCCACCTGGTCGAGGACTTCATCATGCAGGGTGGCGTCGCCACCGATTTCATCAAGTGGCGCGAGGACGACGGCATCGGCCGCACCGTGCGCAACGGGCTGAATTTCACCGAGCGTGGTTTTGGCGTGCGCGGCGCGGTCGGCAGTCCGGATCGCGGCAATACCGCCGCTTCGCAGCTGAAGCCGGGCGACTTCGACTGGGATAATATTTTCGGCCAACTCGGCGCGCGCTGGTTTCACACCGGCGGCATCTTCGCCGCGCTCTCCGCCTCCACCGCCGAGCTCACGGTCGAGGCGGTCAAGGCCGCCAAGAAGCACGGCGTGATCGTGTCCTACGATCTCAACTACCGTCCATCACTCTGGAAGACGATCGGCGGGCTGAAAAAAGCGCAGGAGGTCAACCGTGAGATCGCGAAGTATGTCGACGTGATGATTGGCAACGAGGAGGACTTCACCGCGTCGCTAGGCTTCGAGGTGAAGGGGGTCGACCACAACATCAGCGCGATCGAGACCGACGCGTTCAAGCAGATGATCGAGACGGCGGTGAAGGAGTTCAAAAACTTCAAGGTCGCCGCCACCACGCTGCGGCGCGTCATCACCGCGACAAAGAACGACTGGAGCGCGATCCTCTGGCACGACGGAAAATTCCACGAGAGCCGGAAGTTTCCCGAGCTCGAAATCCTCGACCGGGTGGGCGGCGGCGACAGCTTCGCGTCCGGCCTGCAATTCGGGTTCCTCCAGTTCAACGACGCCCAGAAGGCGGTGGATTACGGCGCCGCGCACGGTGCGCTCGCCTCGACCACGCCGGGCGACACCTCGATGGCGACCCGGAAGGAAGTGGAAAAGCAGATCGCCGGCGGTGGCGCGCGGGTGGTCCGGTGACCCATCAGGGCGTGCGTCCGCGCCGCCATGCCGCGCGCCCAATGTCTCCGCGAGGTCGTGCAAACATGTCACGTATTACGTGACATGTTCGTTCACCGTTTCCTCCGTTTCCACCCGCTCGATCAACATGGCGCGCGAGTCACGCAGCTTCGGCTCGCCGGTTACAGCCGGCGGCCGCGAACGAGCAGCAGGTTCGTCGGCATCCGGAAGCACTCCGATGCCGGCACTCCCTGGCAAAACCGCTCCGCCTCCCTGATCACTTCGCGCAGAATCGCGGGCTGCGGATATTTCGCCAGGTAGCACTGCGCGCCGCATTGCAGCGCCTGCTTGATGTCCTGCGGATCGTCGGACGACGACAGCATGATCACCGGGAGGCCGTCGAGGGCGCTTTGCGTGCGAATCCAGCGCAGAACGTCATGGCCGGTCATGGCGGGCATTTTCACGTCGAGAAAACAGAGCAGTGGACGGATCGCTTTCATCGATCCCTGCACGAACGCGCTGAGCGTCGCGATCACTTCCTCGCCGGCGCGGAAAAATTGAATCGGATGCGGAACCGCGGCCTTGCGCAGCAGCAACTGAAGCAGGTTCACATCATCGGCATCGTCATCCACTGCGACGATGATGCTCGCATCCGGGGTAGTACTCATGGCCGTAATTGACATGGCGCGACAGACCACAGCGCCCCGAATCAGAAACCGCCACCAATGCATTTCGGAATTTTTTGACGACCTTCCATCCGACATTTTAGTGCCGTGGCCAAGGGAACTTTCCCCACGGTGCGCGCAGGATTTGTGGACGACCTTCGGTTCCCACCGGACGCCCTGCGCCGAACCGCGGCAATCACCGGCACCACCGGGGCGCGATATCAGGCGGTCCCCAATCGCTCGACCTCCGCCACGAGTTGGACGCGGTTGAACGGTTTCAGCAGCACCTGGTTTGCGCCAATCCCCTTCGCGATGCGCAAACACTCGCCGGCCGTCATGTATTTTCCGCCGCCCGAAATCGCGAGGATCTTGGTTTCAGGGCTCATCCGTTTTGCCGCGAGCAATACGTCGAGACCGTCGCCGTCAGGCATCAGCACGTCCGTGATGACGAGATCGATTTTGCGGTCCCTCATCAACCGCACGACTTCATCCCCGCCCGCGGCGCAGATCACGGTGTGCCCGGCATCCTCGAGCCACTGCTTGGCCAGGAACGTGATTTCCTCCACATCGTCGGCCACCACGATGGTCAGTGGTTTTGCAGTCCGGAACGAAAGATCCTGAGGTGTCGTCACCGGAATCATGGTCTTTCCTATGCTTACAGTCCGTGGTTTCCGCCGGGGAAATCGAGCCGAAAAAAGTTCAGCGCGGGCTGACCTGATGCAACGCGGCGATCAATTGCGCGCGGTTGAAAGGCTTCTTGAGGATCTGGTCCGCGCCCACTCCCTTCGCCACCCGCAAACATGCATCCGCCGGCATGTTCCTGCCACCGCCGGAAATCGCCAGAATCCGTGTCGCCGGACGCAGCCGGTTCACCGCCAGGATCGCGTCCCAACCATCGCCCTCCGGCATGACGATGTCGGTGATCAGGACATCGAACGATTTCTCGCGGAGCAACCGCATGACGTCGCGGCCGTTCGCGGCACACGTCACCGTGTGGCCCGCTTCCTCGAGCCACCCTCTCACGAGTTCGACAATTTCGTGCACGTCATCGGCGATGACGATGTGCAAAGCTTTTTCCGCGGTCACAGTCGGTTGTTTTTTCCGGAGTGTAATCATGGGGAGGAAGGGGGCTGTAATGCCGCGACCATAATGGCCGGCGGATACCCAGCAATGGGCAAGACTACCGCTTTTCCGGTAGATTGCGGGATTGCCGTCAGACCCAGGAACCGCGAATGGACTCCAATTCACGCGAATGAAGAGGGCGTCTTGGGGAGCATGGAAACGATCAACCAAACGGTGACCACGGTTTCACTTGGGCAATCCTCCCCCTCCTCCTCTGGAATTTGCGTCCATTCGCGTTCATTCGCGGTTGTTCACTGAATCGATCCGGCTGCTTAGCGAGTGACCTGAGCCACCGCGGTCAGGAAATCCACCCGGTTGAATGGTTTTCTCAATACGCCGATCGCGCCGGCGCCGCGCGCCACGCGGAGGCAGGCGCTTGCCGGCATTTCGCGCGTTCCTCCCGAAATTGCGAGTATCCGCGTCTCGGGGCGCAACTGGTGCACCGCGGCGATCGCATCCCAACCATCGCCATCCGGCATGACGATGTCGGTGACCAGAAGATCGAACGCCTGCGCCTGCACCAATCGCGCTATTTCCTGCCCGTTCGAAGCCCGGGTCACGGCGTGACCCGACTCCTCCAGCCACAGGGTGATGAGGTCCTGCAGATCACGCGCATCGTCGGCGACGAGGATCGTGAACTTCCGGGTGGTTTCGTGATTCGACGCGGAGTCCTTTCGTGGCGGGCTCATGCAGGCGGCGCTGGTGGCGCTGAGAATTTCAAGGGCAGACATCGGGCATCCTGGCGAAGTGAGGCAATGTCCCACTCGCGCTATAATCAGCAGGAAAGGACGCCCACGAACGTCGGCTACCGGTGCAACGGCGACAATGTCCGATCTCGGCCCCAACGCAATTAGACAACTGTTTTACTCGCGCCAGTGACACCTTTGGCACCGCCTTCTCCCGTGGTTGAGGAACCAAACCACCCGGCGCAACTCCCTCCGCCCGCAGCCACGCCAACCGCCTTGAAATCTTGCTACAGTATCTGCACCGGCCGGGTGTGCATCGCCCAAAGCGCCTCGGCGTAGGTCGCGCCACAGGTTGCCCCCCGATAACGCGCGAGCGTCGTCTTGGTCGTCAACGCCGGATCCGGAGCGGTACCGTCGCGCGGCTTCTCGCGCACGAACGCCATCAGCTGACCCAGCCATTCCATCGCTGAAGGCCACACGGGCGTGACATCCACAAACGTGTTTGGCTCGAAGCCTATCGTGTGGCCAGGGCCATTGTCATAGCAGTAGATCTGGCGCGGCACCTTCGCTTTGGCGTCGTCGCCAATCCGGCCGGCCAGACGCAGCGCGGCTTTGCTGATCGCCGACGCGGCCTCGTGATCCGGATGGCGGTCGTTGGGCCAGAGCATGAACGCGACGTCGGGCTGCACCTCGGCCACGACTTTCGCCGTGGCTCGCTTGGTGTCCTCGTTGAAGTGAAATCGTCCCGAGGCAAGGTCGATGAATTTCATCTCCACGCCGTGATGATGCGCGAGCGACTGGCTGAATTCGACCAATTCGCGCCCGCGCCCCTTGGCCGGCGGCCAGTTGCTGTAGTCACCAATCAATGACAGCACCACGACCCGGTAGTTTTTCTGGACCGCTTGCAGCAGGATGCCGGGAATGCCGAACACGCAGTCGTCGTAATGCGCGCCGATCGCGAGGAGGGTTTTGGGAGAGGCGGCGGAAGACATGGGAAGACGTCCGAAGACGCGGAAGACGGGGAGACGCACCCGAAGACTTGGAAGACGGGGAAGACTTGGGAGACGGGTAAGACTCGGACAACGAAGAAACGCAAAACGAAAACCAATCGGAAAATGTCCTGCCCTTGCGGTCGGCGCGGGTTGGCCCAGCAACAAGGTGGACCGCGTTGACCTCAACGCGGTTTGGTACACGTCTAGTTACGTCCGCGGCGCAGAGATCGAGCCGCGTCACCTCCAATTCAGCTGATTGCGCCCATGACCACGTTCATCCGACGACTCGCGATTGTCCTCTTCGCGATGCTCGCGCTGCACCGTTCGACGTTTGCGGAGGAAACACGGCGGCCAAACATCGTGCTCATCCTCGCGGACGACATGGGTTATTCGGATCTCGGCTGTTACGGCTCGGAGATCGCCACGCCCAACCTCGACCAGCTGGCGGCGCGCGGAGTCCGGTTCAGACAGTTCTACACCTATCCCCGCTGCTGTCCCACGCGCGCTGCCCTGCTCACGGGACTCTATCCGCACCAGGCCGGGGTCGGTCACATGGTTGAACGCAGCGGGCTGCCCCTGCCCGACCACGGTTTCCCCGGCTACAAGGGCGAATTGAGCGGGCGAGCGGTGACGATTGCCGAGGTGCTGCGCGAGGCCGGATACCGCACCGCCATGTCGGGCAAGTGGCACCTGACGCCGTTCACCGACTCGAAGCAAAACTGGCCGCGGCAGCGCGGGTTCGAGGAGTTCTACGGCACGATTCATGGCGTCGGCAGCTTCTACGATCCGGTCTCGCTCACGCGGGGCAACGAACCGGAGAAACCCGGGAAGGAATTTTATTACACCGACGCGATCTCGGCGCACGCGGCCGGGATGATTGGAAAATTCACCGCGGAACGGAAACCGTTCTTCCTCTATGTCGCGTACACGGCGCCGCACTGGCCGCTCCATGCCCGGCCGGAGGACATCGCGAAATACGAGGGGAAATACACCGCCGGCTGGGAGGCGCTGCGGGAGGCGCGCTATCGCCGGCAGGTCGAGCTCGGGCTGGTCGATCGTGCATGGCCGCTCTCGCCGCGCGATCCGGCCGTTCCCGCGTGGGCCGGCGTCCCAAACAAGGAGTGGGAAGCTCACCGGATGGCCGTCTACGCCGCGCAAATCGACCGGATGGATCAGGGTATTGGGAAGATCATGACACGGCTCCGCGAGACCGGCGTCGAGCGCGACACCCTCGTCGTTTTTCTGTCGGACAATGGCGGCTGCGCCGAAGGCTCCGGCGCGCCGCCTCCCGGCCGCACGCCGCCGCCCTACGTGCCAACCCACTCACCCGATGGGAAGCCGGTCCGGCGCGGCAATATCCCGGCGATCGTGCCCGGGCCGCCGGACACCTACGCCACCTACGGGCGCTCGTGGGCGAACGCCAGCAACACGCCGTTCCGGCTGTTCAAACACTGGGTGCACGAGGGCGGCATCGCCACGCCCTGCATCGCCGCGTGGCCCGCCGGGATTCGCGCCCGCGGCATCACGCCGCACGCCGGCCACATCATTGATTTCATGGCCACGTTCGCGGAGATATCCGGCGCTGCGTATCCGCGGACCTTTCACGGCCAGGCCATCCCACCGCCGGAGGGAAAAAGCCTGCTGCCGGTTCTCCAGGGCAAATCCGGGCCGCGCGAGGGCGAACTTTTCTGGGAGCACGAAGGCAATCGCGCCGTACGCCAGGGAAAATGGAAGCTGGTGGCGCGACACGGCACGCCGTGGGAACTCTACGATTTGGAAACGGATCGCACCGAGTTGACCAATCTGGCGGAGAGAAATCCGGCGAAGGTGCGCGGACTAGCCGCCAGCTACGAGGCGTGGGCCGGCCGCGTCGGCGTGGTGCCTTGGGACACGTATAACGCGATCAAATGAATCGCGCGGAGTGCGCGACTCTCCGTCGATTCGCTGGCACTCGTCGCTACGGGCGCAACTTCCACTCACGCTCGCTCGTGGCGATGTTGCCACGCCGTACTTACGAGCATGAGCGAATGGAAACGCCTCGGGCTGCGCGCTACTTTGCCTTCTTCGCTGCAGGCGGGCGCGGGGCGGGCTGCTTCTTCTCGTCGAGGTTCTGATACGCTTCCTCGTCGGTCACGCGCGCCGATTTGACGCCGCCCGGCGGGACCTCGAGCTTCGCGAGCCAGACGAGCGCGTTGAGCATCAGCCGCCGCTGGTCGTCATTCTGCCAGTTGAGGTGAAAGTGTCCGCCCGTGAAACCCAACCCCCGACCGCCGTCGCGGCGCTCGATCGCCCACATCATCGTTTCGGGCCGGCCCGTCGCGGCCTGGATATGTGGATACGGTCCCTTCGGGTGAACATACGGGCCATCGCGAACGGCGTCCGATGGCGTGGCCACGAGGATGTCCTTCACACCCGCCTTGCCGTCGCGGAACCGCATGTTGAAGTACCATTCGTCGTTTGTCTTGAACGGCTTCACGCCGCGCGTGATCGGGTGGACCGGCAACTGCTTGTAGTCCGCGTCCCAGATCGGATTGCACGAAAACTCGTTTTCATAATGGCCGCCGATCCATTCCTTCCAGGCGTCGCCCGCGGGCCCCGCCACGACCTCGACCGCGTAATGCGCCATCCCGAGGCTGACGCCGCGGTTCACCAGCGCGCGGAGCACCTCCAGCCGGTTGCCCTGCACGGCGGGATGCTTCGGTCCGCCGTCGGAATAGATGAAAATCGCGTCGGCGCCATCGAACACCGAGTTGTCGTCGACCTGTTTTCCGTCGACGCGTCTTGTGGGCCAGCCGTTCGTGACCAGCACGGTCTTGAGTCCCGGCACACGCTCGAGCCGTTTTTGCAGCAGGATCGAGCCGGCGCGGAATTCGTGCATTAGCGGCGGATGGCTGACCGGGCCGGCGATCATCACGAGCTTGCGGTCAGCAGCGTGGAGCACGGTGGCGCCGGCGGCGAATGAGAGGGAGAGGAAAACGCGAAGTTTCATCAGGGGGATTGGCGGCAGGAATACGGTGGTGGGGGGGGGGAATCGAGGCGGGGAGCAAGTGAGCGCAGCTGCGTAGCCAAGTCGAGATTTGAGGTGACCGGCCCCGATGCGGGTGCGAATGTCGCGCCATGGCTATTGATGGCGTTATCCACCATGTTTTCGTCGACCTCGAGAATGTGCCGACGGTCGATCTGGGACTGATCAGCGACAAACCGGTCCATGTCACGCTCGTCATCGGCGAGAAACAAAAACGGCTCGACCTGCGGCTGGTCCGGCAAATCCACCAGCACGCGGCAAAGGTGACTCTGATTGAAGTCGGCGCATCCGGTCACAACGCGCTCGATCTCGTGCTCGCGTGTCATCTCGGCCAGACGGTCGTCCAGCATCCGGGCGGACAATTTCTGATCGTTTCCAAGGACAAGGATTTCAATCCGCTCGTGGCCCACCTCCGCACCGACGGCATGGACGTCACGCGCCACGAAGCGTTCGCCGCGTTGCCATTCTTCAACCCCGTCGCGAAAGCGGTGGGCAGCGATGAACGGCTGGAAAAACTCATCGACGGACTGCGGCACCGGACGACGGCGCGACCCGTCCGGCGCAAGACGCTGCTCTCCCACATCAACGCGTACTTTGCGAAGCAGCTTTCACCGGCCGACCTCGAAGCGATCGTCGACACCCTGGAGGAGCGTCAGGTGATCGCGATCGATGCCAACGACAAGGTGAGTTACCCCTGAGCGCCGCTAATCGCATTGATGTAGGAGCCCGCTTGCGGGCGATTGGGAGCGCGACCGTCCAAACAATCGCCTGCGAGCAGCCTGTCTCCTACACGGACGGGCCATTCGGCTCCCGGGGTTCGGCGGAAAAGTTGACGCGGTGACGCGCAACGCCTCTGCTTGGCGTGCCTGACTGCCCCGGATCGGCTCCGCCGGACCAACCCCAACCCCTCGCGGGAGTCCGGGTCGAGGAAACCGCGACGGAAGGCAACGGACCGGTCAATCAGCTCACCGCCGCGGAGCGCGCGCGGCGGACCGCATGGGGAACCGCACCCGTGACGGACGAGGAAGCGCAGCGGCGGGCAACCACCGAGTGGGGCGGTCGCACGCACGCGGAGGGAAAATATCGGAACGTGTTTCCCGGATTGCATTTCACCTTCGCACCGCGCGGCGGGCTGGTGGCGCGGCTCAGTTATTCGACCAGCATCGGCCGGCCGCCGGTCACGTCGATCATTCCGAACCTGGCGGTCAACGACGAGGCGCAAACGGTGAGCATGGCGAACAACGCGCTGCGGCCGCAGCGGTCGGACAATTTTGACTTGAATGTGGAATACTACTTCGAGCCGATCGGGCTGCTCTCGGCCAGCGTCTTCCTGAAGGAGGTCGATGGCTTCATCTATTCCACGAATCGTCTCATCGTGCCGTCCGGCCCGGACAACGGCTTCGAGGGAATGTATGAAGGTTACCGGCTCACCACGTCGCTCAACGGCGGTCATGCGCGGTATCGCGGCTTCGAACTGAGCTATCAGCAGCAGTTCACGTTTCTGCGCGGCTTCTGGCGCGGATTCGGGGTGAACGCGAACTACACCCAGTTGGAAACGAAGGGCGATTATGGCGGCACGGTGGCAACGACGCAGGTCGCCGGGTTCCGGCCAAAGAGCGCCAACGCCGCGATCAATTACCAAAAGGGCAAGTATCGCAGCAGCGTGCAGGCGAACTGGGTCGACGCGTACCTGCTTACGGTCGCGGCAAACCCGGCGCAGATCGTGTACGAGGCGCCGCGAACCTCCGTCAACGTGAAGTTCACCTACGATTATTCGAGCCGCACGAGTTTTTACCTGAACCTCGACAATCTCACCCGCTCGCCGATCAACAGCCGCTATTACACCTACCGCGATCGGATTGGCTACACGCGGCTGCCCTACCGATCGATCGCAGCCGGCGTGCAGGGTCGGTTCTAAACTCTTTCACCTTGGCTCCGAGTAGCGGAACGCGTGAACGTTTCGCCCTGAAACGAAACGCTGACGCGTTCCGCTACGATTAGTCTTTCAACGCCGCCTCTTCACCTCCGCCACGCCACTCATCGTCCATGCGCTCACGTCCTTTTGCTCTTACCAGGACTCTCGTCCTGTTCACGACGCTGTCCGCGAATTTGCTGCTCGCGCAGGCCCCCGCGCGCCGGCCTGCGCCGCCACCGGTCAACTCGCCGGAAGTCCACGCCGACCATCGCGTCACGTTCCGGCTCCGCGCGCCGACCGCCAACAAAGTCACCGTCTCCGGCCAGTTCCAGAAAGCCGCCGCGACGATGGCGAAGAACGATGATGGTCTCTGGACGGTGGCCGCTGGTCTTTCAGGAATCGAAGGCGCTGACGGCACGGTGAGGGTACGGCCAGCCGCATGCCGATGGCCGGGGCGTTCGATGTGATTGTAATCGGCGTCGGCGCGATGGGCGCGATTCAGCGCCACTTCCTGCCCGTGAACCAGCCGGAACGACTACCTGGACGGCACGCCGCAGCGGCATTCAGCCCGGGCCTCACAGCGATGCACCCACAATCGACGCACTTCCCTGGCTGAGGCTGTTCATGAATTGCGAACGGCCAAAAATCAGACGCTGATGTCGTTTCACCGGTTCCCGCCGGCACCCGGTGTCTTGCCAACGCGACCTTCAACGACCACACACTCGCGGCGCATTCGGCTGCCCCACCTCGTTCCGCCGGCCAGATTCTTCACCATGACACCCCAGGATCCGCGAAACCTGCCCTCGATTTCCCGTCGCAATTTTCTCGCGCGCTCGTTCGGCGCGATGGCGGCAATCTCCGCCATTGGCTCAACGCGCGCGAGCGGCATGCAAGAAAGTCCGGCACGCACGACCGGCCGCCGGACGATCGCCTACGTCGGCACGTTCACGCGCGGAACGAACTTTGCCGAACCGTACAATGCGTCGCCGGGAAACGGGCTCGGCATCCACCGGTTTGAAATGGATCCGGCGACGGGCAGCCTGTCGGCGCGCGACGTCCTGGTCGACGACTCGAGCCCGAACTGCCTCGCGTTCAACCCGGCCCGTACCCACTTGTATGTGACAAAGAAGGGTTCGGGCGGGGCGGGCTCCGGCGCGGTGAGTTCGTTCGCCGTCGATCCGTCCGATGGCCGGCTGAAACTGCTCAATACGGTCAGCGCCGGTGGCCTCGGGCCCACCCACCTCAGCGTGCACCCGTCCGGCCGGCACGTGTTCGTGGCAAACTACATTGGCGGCTCGGTCGCGGTGCTCCCGGTTCGACCGAATGGCGAACTGGGTGAAGCCACCGACGTGAAGGAACTCCGCGGCGAAGTGGGACCGGTGCATGCGAGCAGCGCGCCGAAGGGCAGCTTCGCCATCAGCGGCCATGACAAGTCGCACGCGCACATGATCCAGCCGGACCCCGCCGGCCGTTTCGTGCTGGCGGCAAACCTCGGGCTGGATCGCATCCACGTTTGGAAATTCGACGAACGCGGCGGCACGTTGTTGGCCAATGATTCCGCCACCGTGGCGTTGCCGCCGGGCGACGGCCCGCGGCACTTCGCCTTTCACCCCAACGGCCGCTGGCTGTACTCCTTCCAGGAGGAAGGCTCGACGATTGTCTGGTTCGACTACGACGCCGCGACCGGCCGGTTGAGTGCACGGCAGACACTCTCGACGCTGCCGCGCGGTTTCACCGGCTCGAGTTTTGGATCCGGGATCATGGTTTCGCCCGACGGGAAATTCGTCTACGCCGCCAATCGGCTTCACGACAGCATCGCGTGGTTCGCCATCGCCGAAAGCGGATCACTCACGCTGGTCGCGACGGAATGGACGCGGGGCGATTATCCCCGGAGCCTCAACTTCGATCCGAGCGGAGCTTTTCTGTATTCGTGCAATCAACGCAGCGATGCCATCACGTGTTTTCGGATCGACAGAAATACCGGCGCGCTGGCGTTCACCGGTGACTACACGGCCGTGGGCAGTCCGTCGGTGATCGCGTTTTTGGAATTGGGAAATCCGCTTCCCTAAGTCGGCGGCTTGCGCGGCCGGAGCGGCGGGACCACGAGCGGCGCACATTTTTTGTGCGGTTTTCAGGGCAGCGGCTACTTACCATTGAAGCGCAATGAACCTCCCCGCCGACGACACCGGACTGCTGCATCGCTACGCGGCCGAGGGTTGCGAGGAGGCATTCGGCGAACTCGTGCGCCGGCATCTGAATCTCGTCTACGGTTGCGCACTGCGCCGCGTCGGCGGCGACACCCATCTGGCGGAGGATGTGTGCCAGCAGGTCTTCTCCGCGCTGGCGCGAGACGCGTCCGTGCTTTCTCGCCGGGCCGTGCTCGGCGGGTGGCTTTTCACCACCACCCGGTTCATTGCCGCCCAGGCCGTGCGCACCGAACGCCGGCGCCAGAGCCGTGAGCAGGAGGCCGAAACCATGACCGAACTCACTGCCGAACCGGCGCCTGCTCCTGACTGGAACAGCCTGCGTCCTGTCCTCGACCAAACCATTGACGAACTCGCGGAGCCGGACCGCGAGGCTGTCCTGCTGCGTTTTTTCGAGGGCCGCTCGTTCGCCGAAGTCGGCGCGCGGCTGCGGCTGACCGAGAACGCGGCGCGGATGCGCGTGGATCGTGCGCTCGACAAGATGCATGCCCTGCTCTCGCGGCGCGGCGTGAATTCCACGACCGCGGCACTTGCGCTCGCGCTGTCTGGCCAGGCGAGCGCCGCCGTACCGGCCGGACTTGCCGCCAGCGTGACGACGGCAGCGCTGGCCGGCGGTGCGGTCGGAATGGTCACAATGTCGACCGGTGCATTCAGCAGCGGAGCCACCGCGGCCGGAAAATTTATGAGCATGACCAAACTTCAGCTGGCTCTCAGTGGCGCGCTCGTGATTGCCTGCGTCACAGGTTTCATCGTACAGGCCGACACTAACGCGCACCTTCGCGAGGAGGCCATCCGGCTGCGCCAGGAAAACGCCGCGCTCGAGCCATCGCAGGAGCAGAATCGCCAGCTGGTCCGCGCGGCCGCCGAATTCGCCGAGATGCGGAGCGACGATGCGGAGTTCGCGAATCTCCAGCAGCAGGCGGACACGCTGCGGACCCGTTTGCAGCAGCTCGCCCGCGCCCATGACGCACGTCTCGCTGCGGAGGCGCAAAAGCCGCAGTTTGACCGGCTGCCGGTGCCACGTTTTCAGCTGCGGCCAGCGTATCCGGCGCAGATGCGCAAGGCCGGAATCTCGGGCGAAGTGATCGTAGACTTCATCGTCGACCCCAACGGCGAGGTGAGGAATGCGTCCGCGCGGCAATCTTCAAGGCCCGACTTCGAGTCCGCGGCGATCGAAGCCGTCAGCGGGTGGAAATTCAAACCGGGTGAGAAAGGCGCTCGCGCCGTATCCACCCGGATGCAGGTTCCGGTTGTCTTCACCGTCAACGGAGGCGTTGCGCCGCCGCCGCTGGCGACAACGGACCCAGTGCCCCCGGGCGCGCCGAATGGGACGGACGCTGCGGCGGGCGCTCCATCGAAAATAGAGGAATTCGTGCGGTTGAAAGCGTTCACCGTCGCGGTCGAACGCGAGTCAAACACCGGGCCGAGGTGAGACGAAATGTCATCGCGTCACGAAAATCCAATCATGTCCTCCGCGCGCTGGTGGTCCGTCGCATTCGTCACATTGAGTGTCGGGCTGGGTGCCGGGATGCTGCTGCAAAGCCAGTCGGCATCCGCGTTGCGCACGGAAATCACGCTGCGGCGCGAAGAGAATCAAAAGCTTGGCCGGCTTCGCGCTGAATATTTGGAGCTTTTGCGAGCGCAGCCGTCCGACGCCGAGTTGCAGCGGCTGCGTTCCGATCATGCGGCCGTCTTGCGGCTGCGAGCCGAGATCAATGCGTTGAAAGCGCGCGCCGATGCCATGGCTCGGCAGCAAACCGCCGTGTCGCCATGAAACGACCCGCGTTACGATCGCGCGAGCAGCGGCTGGGCCGCGCCCGCTGACGCGTGCTCCACCTGATTCTGCTCAGAACGTTGCCCTGATCCCAAACGTCCAGAGCGAGGCGTAGTCGATCCGCTGCCGGAATTGCGCATGCGCCGGGGTGCTCGGTCCGAAGATCTGGATGTCCTCGGTCGCGTCGCCGACGTTCCGCAGGTTCGCGTAGACGGCCCAACCCTTTCGAAACTGGTATTCGCCGAGGACGTCGACGTAGAGGCGCTTCGACCCCCATTGGAATGTACCCGGCTCGATACCGGTGCCGTTCACCGCGGCCCGGCGCTGGCGTCCGCGATAGTTCCAGTTGGTCCGCACATTGAATTTCTGGCGCGTCAGACTGACGCCCCAGCTGGCGCTGCGGGGAATATAGCCGGCGAAATTGGCGGACGCGTCGCCAATCGCGCGCTGCGAGCTGGCATTGGCGAACACCTGGATGCCGCGCGCCCAGTGCGGCAGGAACGTCAGGACCTGCTTGTAGTTGAACTGGATGCCCTGCATCCGGACCCGGCCCTCGATGTTGTGCTGGGTGGCCACGTCGTAGCCGTCATACAGCTCGGGGTTGAGGCCGTAGAGCGCAAGAAACTCGGGCGAGGCGGGAAACACCGTGTTGCCGAAGAAGTTTTCAAAATCGCGGCGAAACGCCGCCACGGAGATCTGGCCGACCCCTTGGAAATAATGCTCCAGCCGCACATTGAAGGTGCGCGCGCTCCACGCCTTGATGCCGGCATTGTTGACCCGGATGAGATTACTCGGGCCCGGCGGCTCGTCGGTATTCGGCAAGGTGAGGCCGCCAGCGTACTGGTTGAAATTCGGCCGCCCCACCGAGTGGTAGTACGCCGCGCGGGCAATCAGGTTCTCCCGGATGTTGTAGCTGGTGTTCAGGCTCGGGAAGAGCCGCAGATATTCCTTTTCCGTCCGGGTGCCGCGATCGAGGTACGTCAGCCGCGAGACCTCCAGCGCATCCGAGGTAATCGGCAGCGGCCGGCCGTTCGCCCCCAGCACGGGCCGGCCCTGCGCGTCACGCTGGATGTTGCGCGTCGGGTCGGTCAGCGGCCCCTCGGCCTTGATGTTCGTCTGTTCGCCGCGCACGCCGCCAACAAGCTTGAGCCGGCGGTTCAGCAAGCTGACGTCGCCCCGCAGGTAGAGGGCGGAAATAATCTCCTCGGCGTGCTTCGAGTTGCTCACCGCGGTGCGGTAGTTGTTGTTCTCGTTTTCCGAGAAGTGCGCCGGGTGGGCGCTGTAATACTCCCACACCTTGCGATTGCTCACGCTCTGCGCCTGGCCGAAGCCGAAGGGCATGATTCGCTCCGAGAAGATCGGGTCGAGGAACTGCGCGGCGTTGTCATCGCCCGTCCCGGTGGAACTCCCCCGGCCGTCGGGCCCGACGAAATTATAGGCCAGGGTGTGGTCCCGCGCATCGCGGATGGACTGGCGCAGGTCGAAGCCGGTCTTCAGGGTGAACGGAACGCGGGTGTAGAAGTTGCGCCGCAGGCTGCCATACGCCGTGCGCTGCAGGTCGCGGGTGACGTCGCGATCGCTCGACGCGGAAATCACGGAGTAGCTGGCAATCTGATACGGGTCCACCGGCGCGCCGCTGGAGTCCGTCACCGCGATCTCGCGCGGCCGCAGGTAAAAGATGTCGTCGAAGTCCACGGTCACGCCGGTGCGGCGCAGGGTGACGTTGCGGAAGAAGCCCTGCTCGGCGTCGCGGTTGTAGTCGCTTTGCTGCGACATGCCCAGGCCGCCCACGGCCCGCCAGACCGGCCCGTCGTGGCGCCAGACGAACGTGGGCATGTAGGTGCGGTTGAAGCGGTTTCTCTCCTGGTGCGCCGTGGTCACGTTGCCGGCGCCGCGGGCGCCCTGCGTCGACGTGGTGGTGAAACCGGCGATCCGCAGCGGATTGAAGGTGATGTTGTTCACCACGAAACGGCCGTCGAACGACGAGTACTGGAACGCGAAGGTCACGCGGTCGCGGGACGTGAGCTTGTAGTCCACCGTCGCCCCGAAGGAGCGCCGGGTGGTAACCTTGGGCGCATCCTGCACGCGGTAGCTGGAAAGATATGGCTGGTCGGGCGTGGTGTGCGGAAAGGCGTTGCCGTTGGTCGCCGCGCCGGCGCCCCGCCAGGTGTTCTGCGTATTGTCCTGCGGCGAATAGTTCGTCGAATAGCCGCCCGACACGGTATAGCCGAAACGCTTGCTCACCGGAGCCACATACGAGAAATCGAATCCCGGGTGCACATTGCGCGTCGGCGACGGCTTGGGACCGGGCACCTTCTTGAAGTCGCGCGCATTGTCACGCATCATGACGTAGACGCTGCCGTTGAACACGGGGCGCACGCGCTCAAACGAACTCCGCGGCACCATGTTCACCGAACCGGCCAGCGCCGAGCCCTGGGACTCGGGCGTCGGTGAATACATCACCTCGATCCGCGAAAGGTTGTTGATCGAGATCATGTCCGACTGCACCGCCCGGCCCGTGCCGAGGTTCGCCGCGGTGGCGACACTGAAGCCGTCGACCGTGACCGGAACGTTGGAGGAGGGCACGCCATTGATCGAGATGTCGCGGGCGTTGCCGCCGGTATAGTCGATGGTCACGCCGGGAAGAAACTTCAGGAACTCCGCCGCGTTGCCCTCGGCCACGTTGCCAAATTCCTCGGTCGAGACCACCTCCTTCATATTGGCGGCGAAGCGCTGCTCGTTGATCGCCAGGGCGGCGCCCTCCATCTCGCGGTAGGTCTCCACCACCATCTCGTCGAGCTTCACCACGCCTTCATCGGGCCTGGCCGGGGAGGCCGCGAACGTCACGTCATGTTCCACGCTCCGGCCGCCCGTGACCGTGACGGATGTTGTCTGCGGCGGCAGTCCGGTGAAGAACGTGGTTACCCGCGCCGTGCCGGCCGGTACATTGTTCAGCTGATAATTGCCATCGGCATCGCTGAAGGTTTCGAGCTTCGTGCCTTCAACGGTGATCCGCGCGCTGGCGAGATACTCACCGCTGCGCGAATTGAGCACGCGCCCCTCGATGGCACCAAGCGACGCGGTTTGCGCCACAAGCGGGCAGTGATGCAGGAATCCGATGGCAACGGCGACGCACAGGGAGAATACGGGCGAAACGAAAGATCGAGGATTCATAAGCAGCCAGGGGTTGGGCCCAAACGCACGCCGTGTCGGCGACATGCGCCGGCGCAGCCGGTTTAGGGACGTCGGGTGACGCAGTGGTTGCGGGAGTGCGCTTCACCACGCGTCCAGCGTCGACGCGATTTGCCTGACAAATCCGTAAGCTCCGGGCAGCCCGCCCTCGTGCGCGCAGGCCCGCATTGGACGCAGCGCCTTCGCGTTCGGCCAGGCCGTGGATCAGGCGTGCCCCGCGCGAACGCGCCGGCGCTTCGGTTGCGTGCGGCGCGATGCCCGCTTTGCCGCAGGCTTGTTGCTTGTGCGCCGCTTCGCGGTCTTGGGCGCAGCCGGTCCCCTTTTATCTTCCTTTGAGCGCCGGTTGCTCTGCCATTCGGCATCATTGTCCGCCGCAATCCGCGCCATCGACCTGCCCGTCAATACCGAGCGATCGTCCTGCCGCGCCGAAACCGCTTTCGCCGGCGGGCCTGATTTGGCCAGGAGCCACATCGGTTTCGATGAGTCGCTCTTGATCCGAAAAATATGCCATTCCCCTTTCATCTTCTTTCCGTGCAGCCGAAGCTTCAGGTCTCCTTTTTCGTGGCTGCCGCGCAGCAACTCGTAGGTACCGATATCCCAGACCATCACCGTGCCGCCGCCGTATTGTCCTTTCGGGATCGTGCCCTCGAACCGCAGGTAGTCGATTGGATGATCCTCCACTTCGAACGCAGCCCGCTTCACGCCAAGTTCATACGGCGGACCTTTCGGGACCGCCCACGATTTCAGCGTGCCGTCCATCTCGAGCCGGAAATCATAATGCAGGTGGCTCGCCGCGTGTTTCTGGATCACGAAGCGAAGCGCTCCTTCGGGCGCGGCCGCGGCCGGCGCAGCGGCACCCGGTTCCGCCGTTTGGGTGAAGTCCCGTTTCGCGGCGTAGCGGGCGAGCGAGGAGCGACGCCCCTTCGTGGGCGGGGGTGATGAGGCCGGCGGTTCGGCCGTTGCGTCACGCCCACGCCAACCCGGCGAGGGGCGGCGTGAACGCCGACGCGGTTTCAGCTGGAGGAACGCATCGGGGAGTTGCTGCTTCGTCGTCAGCACCGGCGCGAAAAGGTCGCCGAGCTTCCGCACGCGTTTCAACGCCTCGTCCGGCGTGAAAAACAACGCGTCGCGGTCTTTCGCCTTTCGCGCCTTCGTCAGCTCCACCCACGTGAGCGGCATCGAGATGTACGGCTCGTCGCGTTTGCCGCGCATGGCGTACACGCACACCGTCGTCTTCGACTGCGTGTTCTGCGACCAGTCGATCATCACCTTCTTTTTGCGCAGCGCCTTTGCCATCGCGCTGATGATCAGTCCGGGATGCTGGCGCTCGAGCAACTCCGCCACGCTCTTGGCGAACGGCTGCGTTGCCGCATAGGTCACCGGCGTGTTCAACGGCACATAAATCTGGATACCTTTCGAACCAGAAACTTTCGGAAACGACTCGAGCCGCAGCCCGTCGAAAACGTCCTTCAGGAGCATTGCGACTTCGATGCAGGCGAAAATGTCGGCCCCCTCGCCCGGATCCAAATCGAACGCGACATGGGTCGGCGTATCGATATCCGGCACGCGATGCAGAAACGGGTGAAACTCGATCGCGCCGAGATTCGCGCACCACGCGAGTGTTTCCGGATTGTTGACGAGGATGTAATTGATGTAGCCCTCGTGGCGATTCCGCGGCACGCGAAACGTCGTGATCCAGTCGGGCGCGTGCTTCGGCGCGTCCTTCTCGTAGAAACTCCCGCCCTTCACCCCGTCGGGAAACCGGATGAGGGTAACCGGCCGGTTCTCGAGGTGGGGCAGGATGAACGGCGCGACCTCGAGGTAATAGCGGATCATCTGGCCCTTGGTGAATCCGTTGGGGAAATAGAGCTTGTCCGGATTCGAAAACGAAACCGGACGGAGGGCTTTCGCTTGATGCGGCATCCCCCGAAAGACCCGTGCGCGCGACGAACGTTCGCTCGTAAACCGCGAAGCCAGAGTTAACCGCGAATGGACGCCAAGGGACGCGAATCCAGAGACACGAGGAGCGGCGGCAAAGCTTCCTTTTCGCTCCATTCGGGTGGATTCGCGGTTAAAGTCTTGGATTAGCGGATTACTTTGCGCAGCACACGGACGCGATGAGCCTCGCTGTCGCCGATGAAAATGGAGCCGTCGACATCCACGAAAATTCCGTGCGGTCGTGCCATACCACACTGGAGCGGATCGCCGTCCGGCCCGTTGCCCTTCTGGCCGGTGCCGACCATCAGCCGCAACCGGCCGGTGCGCGCTTCAATCATCCGGATGGTATGACTCTCCGTATCGACCAGCCACGCATTGCCATCGCGATCGATGGCGATGCCCTTCGGCCCGCTCAGCGTTGCCTTCGTCGCCGGACCGTCATTGCCGGTGAATCCTTTTTGACCTGTCCCGGCGACATGTTGGATCCGACCCAGCTTCAAATCGAATTTGAAAACCTGGTTTCCCTCGCGGGTCACGAGCCACAGGTTTCCGGCCCGATCGAAATCAATCGAGCGCGGCCCGCGCAGCGGCGTTCCAGCGATGGGCGCGCCATC
Source organism: Opitutaceae bacterium (assembly GCA_030648295.1). Lineage (GTDB taxonomy): Bacteria > Verrucomicrobiota > Verrucomicrobiia > Opitutales > Opitutaceae > ER46. Next base: position 68,824 of record JAUSID010000083.1, read on the forward strand.
GGGCGTATCGCCCGGTTTCCCCGTGCCGGCGAACGTGCTAATCACGCCGCGGCGGACGTCCACGCGGCGAATGACATGATTCCCGATGTCGCAAACGTAGAGATGCCCGTCCCGGCCGAACTGAATGCTGTGCGGTGACGACAACGAAGCCTGATTCGCCGGCCCGTCATCGCCCGCATATCCACGTTTCCCGTTCCCGGCGAAGGTGGTGATGATGCCGGTCTTCGCGTCGATCCGCCGGATGGCGTGGTTCATCATGTCCGCGATATAAATATTTCCCGCGTCATCGAACCGCAGCTCATGCGGCCGTTGGAAGGACGCTTTGAGGGCGGGACCACCGTCGCCCGAATAACCGCGTTCGCCATTGCCGGCCACGGTGCTGATCGTGCCGTCGGCAGCGACGCGCCGGATTCGCTGGCCCGTGTATTCACAAAACCAGATCGCACCGTCCGGCCCGCGCACGACACCGAACGGGTCGTTGACCTGGGCGGAAGTCGCCGGGCCGCCGTCACCGCTGAATCCGGCCACGCCGGTACCAGCAAAGGTGGAAACGCGCCAGTCGGCGCCAAAGGCGATCGAAGCGAAGGCAAATGCCAGCAGCGTGGGGCGCAGCAGTGGGGTCATCCGGCAGCGGTTTAGCGACCGGCGGATTTGCGTCGACTGTTTTTAATCCCGGCTCGGGGCGGCCAGGCCCGTGGATAGAGGTCGCGAGGTCGCCCCTGACCCGGTGTGACGTCGAACCGCGGAAGTTTTTCAGAGCCGTTTCTAGTTTCACCGCGGCTTATCCTGATTACGTTCGTGCCGCCCCGATGAAAGCGCCCCGCTCCAAACGGTTCTGGTCACCGGCCACCCGATACTCAATCGGTCTTACCCTGGCCGTGATGGGCAGGTGTGCCATGGCTGCACCGCCCGCGGCCCCGCGCCCCAACCCGTCGCCGGTGTCCCGGCTCCAGCAGCCCGGTCCTTGGGACCAGGACATCGTGGTGTATCGCGTGCCGGAACAAGGACGAGCCACGGCGCTGGCGACATTCGAACGCGCCGGCGTCGCCACAATCGCCCGGTTGCGCGACGGCCGGCTCGTCGTCGCGCACCAACATTTTCCCGCCCATCAGCCGGACGACTTCGACAAGGTGGCGGTCCGATTCTCGTCCGACGACGGCAAATCGTGGACTGCGCCCGTCGTGATCCGGTTGCGCGGACTGCCCGAGGGGATGCGGTTCCCCTTCGATCCGACGCTGGTGCCGCTGGCCGACGGCCGCGTGCGGCTCTACTTCACCTCGCTGCGCGGCCGCCGCTTCGAGGAGGCAACGCCGGCGATCTACTCGGCGGTGTCGTCGGACGCAGTCGAGTACACGGTCGAACCAGGCATGCGTTTTGGCATCGACGACCGGCCGGTAATCGATTGCGCAGTCGTGCTGCATCACGGGGTGTTTCACCTCTATTCGCCGGACAACGGGAGGGGATTCCCACCCGGCGGTCGCCGCAACGATTCGCAATCGCCGGCGGACCGTCCGCGTGAAGGCGTGGCCTATCACGCGACGAGTGTTGACGGTTTGAAATTCGAGCGCGCCGACGATGTGCAGATCGAGGGTCGCCGTCGCTGGCTCGGGAACGCGCAGTCCGATGGAAACACCATTACGTTTTTCGGCACGGGCGAGGGCGGCATCTGGACCGCCACGAGCACCGATGGATTCAGGTGGACGCTTGGGCGCACGTGGGGCGGATTCGCCGCCGCCGATCCCGGCGCCATCGCGCTTGAGGACCGCACTCTCCTTGTGGTCGGAACATCGCCGCCGCGTCCCGGCACGAATTCGGAACGCCGCGGTCGTCCGCCACCACCTCCGCGCCGCGCGCAACCATAGCTGCACCGCGTGATTCTTCCTTAGCACGACCAGGTCTCGCGCCTTTCTCCCGTCAAAACTCCACGCGCCACGGCATCACCATTCCCTTCCCACCATGGAAATCATCCGCGTCGAAACTCGAAAGACCGAATCCGGGCGTGCCGACTATTTCACCGGTCATGTCCTCCTGGATCCGATCGCATCGCCTCCCCTTCCCTCGCGCGTCCGAGCCTTGCGCGTGACCTTTGCGCCGGGGGCACGGACCGCGTGGCACACCCATCCGTTCGGGCAGGTCTTGCACATCCTCGCTGGCATCGGCGCGGTCCAGCGCGCCGGCGAGCCCATCCAAACCGTGAAACCGGGCGACACGGTTGTGATCGGGCCAGGCGAGCGGCACTGGCATGGCGCCGATCCCACGCATTTGATGGTTCATCTCGCGATCCAGGAAGCCGATGACGCCGGCGTTCAAACCACGTGGTTTGAACATGTGACGGATGCCGAATACGGCGTCCGTTGATCGAAACAGCGCCAACGCCGGTTGCAGTAACCTGGCACGCGCCTGTTGTCGCCGCCTCTTCCGCCTCTTCCACGTCTTCCGCGTCTTCCACGTCTTCCGACGTCTCCCCGTCTTCCGGACTACTCGCCGAGCTTGCGGCGGATTTCGTCCGGGATCTCGAGTGGTGATGCACCGATCCTCCGCACCGTCGTGTTCGACAACTGGCGGACATGAACCCGTTTCCGATCGACGAAGAGGATGCCCCAGTTCCCGCCGCCGGTCCCCCAACTGCCCGCCGTGCTGCGCGGCATCACCCACACTGTGTCGGCATCGATCCAGTCGCGGTGCTTCTTCGGCAGTTCGCTCAAGGTCTGCCACCCTTTGTCGGTCCGGATCACGAACGCTTCGTTGCCTTTGAAAACCGCCTCGACCTCCACCTCCGCGTCCCGGCCGAGCCGCTGCGCGATTGATTTCACCATCGGGAGCCGCATCCACGTCCATCCGCGCTGATCGGTCTTGCCTTCGATGGCATACGTTCGGGCGTCGTCCATCACGGTGGACGTCCAGCTGTAGTTCGGTTTTTCGGACAATTTCATGGCCGCGACAATGGCCTTTTCGGTCGGACCGGCAGGGCAGGTGGCGGCGGCCAGGGCGACTAGCGTAGCAACAGACAGGGGCTTCATGGCGCGCGGACTTCGATCGGGGTGGAGGGGAACGCAGGCAGTTTCTCACGCGCGTGCCCCCTCCCGGAATGGGGTCGGAGTTGCCTCGCCGATGTGGCATTGACCCACCACCGGAGTCGGTGATTACCCACCACCGATTATTGAACGATCTGTGCGAGCCGTTATCCCGGAAGCGATTTGCCAAACACCCGCTGGAGGACGGTTCGGGCGGCGAAGTACCCGCACATCCCGTGAACGCCACCGCCCGGCGGAGTTGAACTCGAGCAGATGAAGAGCCGCGGATTCGGCGTCGCGTAGGGATTCCACCGCGGCACGGGGCGAAACAGGAAATTCAGGAGGCCATTGTCGCCGCCGGCAATGTCGCCGCCGATCATGGTCGGGTTATGGGTTTCAACGGCCGCCGGGTTGAGCGTATGCCGCGCGAGGATGCGGTCGCGAAACCCGGGGGCAAAGCGTTCGACCTGCATCTCGATGCGCGAGGTCATGTCCTCGGCGCAACCAGCGGGCACGTGGCAATACGCCCAGCCCGTGTGTTTTCCCGCCGGACTGCGCGACGGATCGATTTGCGACGGCTGGGCCACGAGGACGAAAGGCTGCGACGGCGCACGCCCGTGCGCGACATCCGACTCGGCGGAAAGAACATCCTCGAACGCGCCGCCCACGTGGACGGTGGCGGCGCCGGCGCATTCGGGATTCCGCCACGGAATCGGCCCATCCAGCGCCCAATCGATCTTAAACACGCCGCTGCCGTGCTTGAAGTTCGAATACCGGCGGTGAAATCGCGGCGGCAGCTCCCCGGCGCACAGCGCGGCGATCTGGCGGGGGCTCAGGTCGAAGAGAATCGCGCGCGCCTCCGGCAACTCGCCCAGGCTGGTCACCCGCATCCCCATCCGCAGCTCGCCACCCGCCGCGGTGAAGGCCCGCGCGAGGGCATTCGCGATCGCCTGTGAACCGCCACGGGCGCACGGCCAGCCGGCGATGTGCGCCGAGAGCGCCAGGACCATCCCGAACGCCGCCGTGCCGGCGCGATTCAGCGCCAGGATCGAATGCGCAGCGCAGCCGGCAAAAAGCGCGCGCGCGGCATTGCCGCGAAATCGCTCGCGCGCGATCCGCTCTGCCGGTTGCAGGCCGGCCAGCCCGAACCGCAACTTTCGGCCCAGCGATGCCGCGCCCCCCTGCCACATCGGCTGCAGCAGCCCGTCGATGAAGCGGCTGTCCGCAAACGGGCCGAGCAACCGCTCCCATGCTGCACCGTCGGGACCGAGCCGCGCGGCCGTTGCGCTCAGCGATTTCTCCAGCACCGCAACTTCGCCGTCCGGCAGCGGATGCGCGAGCGGCACGCTGGACCACACCCAGTTCACGCCCAGTTTTTCCAACCCGATCCGGCGAAAAACCGGCGACAATACGGCCATCGGATGGATGGCCGAGCAGATGTCGTGAACGAAACCTGGCAGCGTCAATTCGGCGGAACGACATCCGCCGCCAGGCACCGTCCCGGCTTCGACGATGACAACCGACAGCCCGGCCTGCGCGAGCAGGACGCCCGCCGTGAGCCCGTTGGGCCCGCCGCCAACGATCACGATGTCGGGAGTACGCACTGGAGTGCCCGCGGCCATCGAGGAAGACTCTACGCGGCGTCATGAATTGCAACCGGTCAGCCAGCCGAAGGATCGAGGTCTGCGCCGGTCGCAACTCCAAGCCCGGGTGCATCGCTTCCCCGCGGCAGGCACCGGCCTCTGGAGCCAGTTCGATCGATGAAACTAGGGAAACGTCCCATGCCCGCTTCAGGGTTTTCACAGAGCCAGTCGCGGAACGGGCCCCACGTGCATCGGTCTGCCCTCCTACTCTCTCAACCAAACTTAACCTCGAAAGGAACATCCCATGGAAATCATCACCATGTTAGTCATCGGTCTCCTCGTCGGCATTGTAGCCAAATTCCTGATGCCGGGAGACGATCCAGGCGGAATCATCATGACCATCGTGCTCGGCATCGCCGGCTCGTTTGTAGCCGGTTTTCTGGGCCGGGCGGCGGGATGGTATAGCGCCGGTGAACCGATCAGCTTCATCGCCTCCGTGGTGGGAGCGATTGTGTTGCTGCTGCTTTACCGGCTCATGTTCCGTCGCCGGCGGCTGTAAGGCTGCGTAGGCATTCACATTCGACTCCGCGTCCCGGTCCGCCGGGCGCGGAGTTTTTTATTGCCAGGCCGATTTGCCGCGCCGCTCCGCCCCGCACCGACGCGCGCCCCGGCGGTCTAGGCCTCATGCCTACATCCCCGAATATTGCGGAAGGAAACGTCGCGCGCAGTCTACACGCCGTCGTTGCGCAAGTGCCGTCGTCCCACGAAAACCCGGCCCCCCATCCCCTGGAGCGCGCGCAGCGGCTCACCCAGCGGGCGGCCCTTGCGGGCGCCGCTGTATCCGGCACAGCCGCACTGCCGCCCGGGCCCCTGGGACTCGCGACGGTGTTGCCCGATCTGCTTTCCATCTGGGGCATTCAGCAGCAACTCGTCGCGGATATCGCCGCCGCGTACGGCAAGACCGCCACCCTCACGCCCGAGGTGATGGTCTTCTGCCTCTTTCGGCACGCGGACGATTCCGTTTCGCGGATGCTGCTCAGCCGCCAGGGCGAGAATGTCGTCTTCCGCCGCGTGGCGAATCGCACGCTCCAGTTGCTACTGGAGAAGATCGCCGTTCGCGTGGCGCAGCGAGTCGTGACCAAAGGCCTCGCGCGATGGCTGCCGATCGTCGGCGCACTTGGCGTGGGCGCCCATTCCTTTTACGACACGTCCAAGGTCGGTCGCAACGCCATCGAGCTGTTTTCGCGTCCTCAGCAGCACGCCGCATCGCCCCGCGCCACCGGGTCGAAATCCATTCACCCGGGGCGCAAGCGAAAACGCGCCGCAACCAAGAAGCGCGGGCAAGTTCGCCGCCGTTCCGCGCGCCGCGTGAAAGCGTAGGCGGAGTTGTATCGACCCTGCGTCCGGATGGAGTGAAAACCCACCGTGATCTGCGGGATCAAGACCCATTCCCCGCACGCCGCGAAGCGCTACAATCGCCTGATGAGTACGACCCCAACTCGTTCCGCACCGGCCGCGTCCACGTCTTCGATGGCAGCGGCGCCAGCCGTTTTCGTCATCAATACCGTGCAGACTGAAACCGTCGCCACGAATACGGAACTCACGCCCGAAGAGCAATGGGCGCTCTTCGAATTCGAATTGAAATACAGTGACTCCGGACATCAGCCCTGTTGAGGGAGCCAGCGATTATTCCTCCGATTGCTCCGCGCACCGCGGGCGCGAGCGTGACTTTGTCGCGGTTTCGCGTACGTTCGTAGCGGATGTCGCCATCGCCCACTGATCCCCCGCGGCCAGATCCTCCGACCGACGCAATCGTCTCGGCCCAAACTGGGATTGCTTCAACCGCAGCGGCTGGTAACGCGGCTGCAGCCGGAGTGAATCCTTCCGACCAGACGCTTTCTCCAGCAGAACAAATGGCGGCATTTGAAAAGGAGCTGAAGGAAAACGACTGGGGCCACCAGCCCTGTTGAGGCAGCCAGGATCGCGTCAGCGCCAATCGCGTCGGCCGGTTAAACCGGGATTTCACGATTGTGTGACGTATCCGTGTCCCGGGCACGCTGGATTTCGTGCCAACTTTGTTCCCACCCCGCGGTGATGATCGATTTTTACAATTTCGAAATCACCTAGTTTCGGCGCCTCAACTTACTCAAGGGTATCTCCTTAGCTAAATCTGAGGGTGGGACCGGATAGGCACCGAAGGGCGATTAGATTACCATCATGCGCGATGTTGCCCGTCGTCCCCACCTCGTTCGATCGCCCCCCTTCCGCGCTGTCCACGGCGCGGGCGGCTTTGCAACGCGGCTTCACGATCTTCGAAGTGACGGTCTCGGCAACCATTCTCGTGCTCGTCATCGCGACATCACTCACCGTCCTGCAAACGGGCATGCGCGCTGTGGATACGGCCCGGAACATGACGCTCGCCGGCCAGATCAGCCAGAGTGTCCTCGAGGTGCTCCGGCTACAGAACTGGTCCCAGATCAGCGTCCTGCCTGCGTCGGCGACAATCAACATTGGGGATGCCATCAGCTCGGGCAATGTCACCGCGCTCGACGTCGCGCTCAACACCGTGACCAGCCGGTTCACGTGCACGCGCACGATTTCCTCCCCCAAAACCGACATGCGGCTGATCTCCGTCACCGTCAGCTGGCGCGGCAACGATGGTCGTTTCCACTCCGTCTCCTCCCAGGCGAGGTATGCGAAGAAAGGGCTCAATGATTACATCTACATCTCGCACTAACGCGCGCCGGCGCGGATTCACCCTGGTCGAGATTATGGTTTCGACCGGGCTCTCCACCATCGTGATGACCGGCGTGTTGTCGTCGTTCATCCTGATGGGCAAGAACAGCTACAACGCCGCCAACTACAGCGTGATGGAGGCGGAGTCGCGCCGCGCGCTGGAGACGTTCACCGAGGAGGCGCGGATGGCCAGCAACATTACCTGGACAAGCTCGAACAGTGTCACGCTCTCGGTTGTGAACGACACCAGCACTTACCTCGTCACCTACGCATACGATACGGGGAGCAGCGGCAGCACGGCGAAGTGTTTCTACCGACGCCTCGGCGACTCGAGCAGCACGCAGCCAGCGCAAATTCTCGTGCGTAGTGTCACCGACTTCGCATTTCGCCGCTACAAAGTCGTCAACGGGTCGGACTTCAGTGCCGCGAATGATCTCGAGACGAAACAGCTTCAGATCACGTTGCGCACGGTCCGGACCGGCACGACCACGGTCAACGCGACCAACGCCGTGCTGTCGGCGCGGGTCGTGTTGCGCAACAAGCACGTCTCGACTTGAGGCGCGATCGATGAACCCGAAACCCAATTCCCGACGCGGCTCGATCCTCGTGGTGGCAATGCTGTTTGGCACGCTGATGGTGGTGGCGCTGAGCAGTTATGTCGCGCTGAACACTCACTCGTTGAAGATGGCCAACCGTTCGTTTTACGCGAGCGAGGCGATGAACATGGCCGAGAGCGGACTGGAAGAGGCGGTGTGGTCGTTCAATCAGGCGTACCAAGGTGAAGCGAGTGCCTGGAATGGCTGGAGCATCAGCGGCACGGCCGCGACCCGTACGTTCACCGATTTCACGCTCGGGACGAATGCCACCGGCTTCGTGAAAGTGTATGTGGACAACTACAATCCTGCGCCGGCCATTCAGCCGAACGTCATTGCCGAATCCACCGTCACTCTGCCGAACAGCCAGGGCAGGGTCAGCCGGATGGTTGAAATCAAGATGCGCCGCCGTTCCTATTTTGCCGCGGGGTTGGTGGCGAAGAATGCGATCAACTTCACCGGCAACACGGCCAGTGTGGACAGCTGGGTGTCGGATCCGGACAACGATGCCTCGACGGCGGCCGTGCCGTACGGCTCATCGGTGCGCCGCGACAAGGGAAGCATCGGCGCCACGTCAGTTACCGCCACGATTTCGGTCGGCAATGCCGACATTTGGGGGACGGCCTCGGTCGGCGGTTCAACGGCAACCAACATCACCGTCGGCTCCAACGGCCGCGTTGGTCCTTTCTCGACCGGCGCCGGCATCAAAGATCCGAACAGCGTCGCCAGCGACTTCAATGCCAGCCTCGACATCGTATCAAATCCGACCACAGGCACCGTGCTCGCGTCGATTGGGTCGACGATCGGGACCGAGGGCACGACGACCGTCTGGCGCACCGCGTCGTGCATCACGTCGAGCCTTACCGTCTACGGCAACGTTACTCTCATCCTGACCGCCGGTGCCGGCGTCGACGCCATCGACATCGCGGGCTCGGACGGAATCACCCTCGCCCCTGGAGCGACGCTCACCATCTACACGGAGGGCGACGTGAAGATTGCCGGCAACGGGCTGGCGAACCCGAACGACCGGCCGGATGCATTTCAGCTGTGGGGTACGAGCACCAGCACGATTCCTCAAGACATCCAGATTGCGGGGAATGGGGCGCTCAAGGGCGTGATCTATGCCCCGAACGCGAATGTAAGGATCAATGGCAACGGCGATGTGATGGGCGCAATCGTCGGCCAACAAATCACGTTGGATGGCACGGCCAACTTTCATTACGACGAATCACTCGGAACCCGGAACGAAAACACGCCGTTTGGCATCACCAAGTGGCGCGAGCTCCTCACTCCCACCGACCGGGCGGTATACGCGAGCAACCTCGCGTTTTAAGGCCTCGGCGCTGCGGCCCGCGGCGCGTTTGAAGCGGCGGGCCGCGATGTGACGTCGCGCGCCGGGCTCCGGGTGAGCCCGCTCAAGTCGAGCTCGCCGGAACTTGTCACCTGCAGCCGGCCAAACGTGCTGCCTTTCGCAGAGTGAAGCCGGCTCTCGAGCCGGTAGCCAATGGCGGGCGCCGTGGAATTGGACAATTCCGCCGCCTTGCGGAAGAGCGTCAGGTTTTCGAGGTGGACCACCACGGTCTGCGTATTCGTGCCGAGCGCGGGAATCGTCAGCCGCTCACTGCTTACGGCGCGGCCCACGTAACTGCCGTTCAGATACAGCCGGTGCGATCCCCCGGACAGCACCAGCGGCTGGGTCGATTCATTGGTGAACCGCAGCTTCAGCGACGCGCTGGTCTCGAAGAGCGACGCCTGCGTCGGCAGCAGATCGACGACACTGAGGCTCACGCCTTCGTGCTCGCCGAGCGTGGCACAGCCGCCCACCCATCCGGCCACCAGCGCGGTCACCAACGCCATCAACAATCGTTTCATCCCTCCTGCGACAGCAGCGCCGCACGATCGCTCCAAGGCGTTTTGCTTCCCGTCGCGACGCGAGGGTTGCGCTCCGCTCAGCGCCAGCTCGCGGTACCCGCGATTTCACGGAGTGCAATCTGGCCGTCGATCATGTCGGTGATGACCCGGATGGCCGGGTTGCCGACATCGAAATCGCCGCGAATGCGCTGGCGAAGTTCGAGAATCTGGTAGATGGAAACCTGCTTAATCGCCTGTCCAATCGCCGCCTGCATCGCCTCGGCTTGCTCGGTTTCCGGCAGGGCCGCGAGCGACGCGAGGAGGCGGGAGGTGACTTCGTCGTGCGCGTTCATCATCGGTGTGGCCGCGTGATCAGAAACGGTGCACCGGAAGCGGTTCCAGTCTCGTGGCGGCATCAACATGGGGGCCTACCCTACCGATTGCAGCGTCGCGCGGTGGTTCAGCCCTCGATCGACCAGCCCGCACGAACAACCGAGCTACTGGCGGGCCGCTGCCGGGGTCGCGAGACCGGCGTGTTTCCGAAGCACCAGGATGTGCTGCCGGGGCAAAACCGCCGACACGCGCTCGAGTTTCAACGCGTGAATGGACATCTCCTTCCGCACCTGCGCAACGGTCATCTTGTGCAACGGCTTGATTGGAACGGCCGGATCCTCGCCACGATACTCGACGAGCACCAGCCGTCCACCGGGTTTCAGCGCCGCCACGAGGGAACGCGTCATTTCATAAGGGAAATCGAATTCGTGGTAAACGTCCACGAGGAGGATAAGGTCAATCGCGGCCGCGGGCAGCCGCGGGTCCTGGACCGTGCCGAGCACAGGCTCCACGATGGCGCGGACATTGCGGCGCTCCATGTTCGCCATCAGCAAATCCAGCATTTCCTGCTGAATCTCGACGGCGAACACCCGGCCGCGCGGTCCAACCGCCTGCGCCATCCGCCACGAAAAATATCCGGTGCCGGCGCCGATATCCGCGACCACCTGGCCCGGCTCGAGCGCGAGCGCCTGTATCAGCAAATCCGTCCGCTCTTCCTCCTCGCGTTCCGGCCGCTCGAGCCAATCCGCCCCCTGGTGTCCCATCACCTGCGCGATTTCGCGGCCAAAATAGATTTTCCCAATGCCGTCGCGCGTGCGCCGCGCCGCAACTTGGTATTGCGCTTCCGGCGGCCGCACCTCCTCCGCGGCGCGGGTAAACGCGGCCGCGAGACAACAGAACGGCACGAGCACGAAGGTTGCCAATGAAGAGTCGCGCATGGGTCGTGGGGTTGACGCAATCAACCGGAACCGCCGGTATTGTCGAATCCGGCGTAGTTATGAATCCGTGGTCAGCGCAATTGAACCCACGCGACGACCTCTGCGTTTCGCGAAATCCGTGGTTGAGTTGGCTGGCGGCTACGGCTCGTTAGAGAGCACCATGATGCTGCCCCGCGCTTTTCTTGCCCTGCTAACCTTCGCCTGTGCCCGGGTGGTGGTCGCGGCGGATTCAACCATGACCTACCCGGCACCGCCGGGCCCCGGCAACGGCCGGCACCTGGTTTTTCTCACCGGTGACGAGGAATATCGCTCGGAGGAGGGTCTGCCGATGCTGGCGAAGATTCTCAGCCAGCGGCACGGGTTTCGCTGCACCGTGCTTTTCCCGCTGGATGCGGACGGCACGATCAATCCGGACAACAACACGAGCATCCCGGGCATCGAGGCTTTGGATACGGCAGATGGAATCGTGATGTTGCTGCGCTTCCGGCAATGGCCGGACCGCGCGATGAAACACTTTGCCGATGCAGTGACCCGGGGCGTGCCGATGGTCGCGCTGCGCACGAGCACTCACGCGTTTCGGTTTCCGCCCAACCGCCCGGGCAGCTACAGCCGGTTCAACGATTTTGGCCGGAATGTGCTCGGCGAAAACTGGGTCAGCCACTGGGGCGCCAATCGCCGCGGCGCGACCCGCGGAATCATCGAACCCGGGGCCGGCGACGATCCAATCCTGCGTGGCGTGGCGGACGTGTTCGGAGACTCCGGGGTGTATGAGACGCACCCGGCGCCGGGCTCCAAAATTCTGCTGCGGGGCCAGGTGCTGCGCGGAATGAGTCCGACCGACGAGCCGGACCGTGACCAAAGGAAGAAGCGGAAAGCCGACGGACAGGAACAGCCCATCAACGACCCGATGATGCCGATCGCCTGGACGCGCATGGATCAATTGGAGAACGGAAAAACCCGCCGCGTGTTCTGCACCACGATGGGAGCAGCGACGGATCTCGGGAATGAAGCGTTCAGGCGGCTGGTCCTCAACGCTGTGCTCTGGAGCGGCGGGCTCGACGTGCCGGAAAAAACCGATGTGCGTTTCGTGGACCCGTACGCACCGGGCAACTACGCCTTCAAGGGGTTCCGCCGGGGGCTGCGGCCGTCCGATCATGCACTCGGAAGGGTGCTGCCCGCCGGTCAACCGGTGCCTCCTTCGCCGCCCAGGGCCGCGAAGAAGCGATAATCCGCGGTTGCGCTCCGCGTCACCGCATTTCAACTACGGCAGCGTCGGCGTAATCAGGGGAACGAAGCGGACGCCGCAGAGCTCGGTTTGCTCGACCCGGCCGGACAAGTCCTTCGCGAACCGATAGAGCGTTTGATCATTCGGAGTGGAGCCAACCGGCGCGACCATCCGGCCGCCCGGCGCCAGCTGCTGCAAGACGAGGTGCGGCACCTGGGTGGCCGCAGCCGTCAACACAATCGCGCCGAAAGGTGATTCCTCCGGCCAGCCCAGCGCGCCGTCGCCGATCCGAAACGCGATGTTGCGGTACCCGAGCTCGAGCAGCAGCGACCGTGCGCGCTCGCCGAGCTGCGGCACCCGCTCGACGGTGAAAACGTCCGCGGCAATTTCGGCCAGAATGGCGGTCTGGTAACCTGACCCGGTGCCGATCTCGAGAACACGCATGTCTCGCGCGAGGGCGAGTTGCTCGGTCATGAAACGCACGAGCGAGGGTTGGGAGATGGTCTGCGCGAATCCGATGGGAAGCGCCATATCCTCATTTGCATGCGAGCGTTGCTCCGCCGGAACGAAGCGTTCGCGCGGCACTGCACGAACCGCGCGCCCCACCAACGCATGTTGTTCACCCCAGCTCATGGGCAGCAAGACCCGCCCAAACCTTGGACGATCAGCGCGGAATGGCAATCACGCGGGCGTAAGACCTACCGCCAAAAACCGGCCGTCATGATTGCAAAACCAACGCCGAATCCGGATCGTGGTGACGTGACAGGTGACCTGTGGCCAATCATCGATGACATCGCGAGTCGTGCCGACGAATTTTTGCTCGGCGTGCGCGATCGGCGCCAGGCCCGCGCCGGAATCGAGGAGTTGCTCACCATGGATTACCCGGGCGTAATCGGAAGCGATCGCACCGTGGTGATTACCGGCGTGATGAGTGTCCTCAAGGACGAGGATTATTTCGGCACGGAGTACGTTGGCGATGCGTTTCGCGACGACGATGAGGCGGAAGGTTGAATGGTAGCGCAGTTCGGTCCCGGCCCCGCAGCGACTTGGCTGCCCGGGAGGTGATTGCAGCGCCTCCATCCTCGCGCGTGTCCGCCCAACGTCCCGTGCGGCGAGTGGAATCGGGCGGGCACACGTTTGGAAGATTGCGCATTTCCGCGCTCCGCATCTGTTTTCGCCGGTGTGGCGCGGCATTTGACGCCCCGGCGAATTTGTCGCGTTATTTGCACCTTCATTCCATGACGTCGTCCGCATCGTCCACGGTCGAGATTCCTGATTCCGCGGCTGCCTCGCTGCCGCGGATGTTTGCGCTGCTCGCCTTCAATTCGAGCAACCAGCTGGCCGTGCGCGGACTCGGTTCGAAAAAGGGGCTCGCGTTCACCGGTAGCGATCTGGCGATGGCGGTGACGAGGCTCGAATCCGCGTTCAGGGAACACACCGCGCCAGCGGAGTATTTCAGCGCGGTCGCCGGAGGACGCTGCTACCGGGTGTTTTTCGTCCAGGTAAACGGAGCCCCGGCGGATTCGGAAATCGTTTTTCAATCGATCGAAGCCCTCGCCCGCCAGCCGGCCACGCTGGCGCCGTCGCTGGCGACGCTGTTGCATGCGCTCGAGCCGCATCTCGTCGACATCCCCTATCTTCACCTCGGCGAGAATGATTTCATCTACAAGTTCCGTCCGGCCCAGGAGCGGAACACCGCGATTTACGCGCAGGACGAAGGCGCGGGATCGCTCTATCAGTCGCAGCTCTGCGCCGCGATCAAGGCGCTCGCGCGCCAGCACGAACGCACGGCGGCGGCACCCGTGACACTCGATTTCGCGGCGGTCCGCTACGTCATCCCCAGCCATTTTGGCTTTTGCCTCGGGGTGAAAAACGCGATCGAGCGGGCTTATGAAACGCTGGCGGAGAATCCCGGCCGCCGCGTCTTCATGCTGTCCGAGTTGATCCACAATCCGTTCGTCAACGAGGATCTCCTGCGGCGCGGGTTGCGTTATCTGCAAACCGACAAGGGTGTGCCCTACGCCCCCGACGGGACGGTGGCCTCGGGCCGGCCGGGTGAAACCGCGCTCTGGGACACGCTGAGCCCCGATGACATCGTCATCATCCCGGCCTTCGGAGCGACGGATGAGGACAAGCGCCGGCTCGTGCGCAAGGGCATTGCCGTTTGCCAGTACGATGCCACGTGCATGCTGGTGGAAAAGGTGTGGAAGGCGGCCCGCACGTACGGCCGGGAAGGATACACGGTCGTCATTCACGGCAAGCACGAGCACGAGGAAACCAAGGCGACGTTCTCGAACACCCGCCGCTACGCGCCCGCCGTCATCGTGCGCAACCTGGAGGAGGCGCGGCAGCTGGGTGAAATCATCGCCAGCGACGATGCGGCGCAGCACCAGCGGTTCTACGAGCTGTTTGCCGGCCGCCACACGCCGGGATTCGACGTCGTGCGGCATCTCGAGCGCGTCGCGATCGTGAACCAGACCACGCTGTTGATGAACGAGACGCTCGCGATCATCGAGCACCTGCGCGCGGTTTACCGCGCAAAATTCGGCGATACTGATCGCGTCGGCGGCGGCGGCCGACGCGACACGTTGTGTTACGCGACCCAGGTGAACCAGGACGCGTTGACCCGCGCGCTCGCGGAGCCGCTCGACGCCGCGTTTGTCATCGGTGGAAAAAATTCCTCGAACACCTATCAGCTCTTCCGGCTGTGCGAGCAGGTCCTCGGAGCAAAGGCGTTTTTCATCCAGTCGGAAACGAGCATCCGCTCGCCGGAGTCGGTGGAGCATCACCTTTACGTCGGCAGCGGCACGGGCCGGACGGAAACGCGGCCGCTCTGGCCCGCGGGCGCAACGAGCGGTGGCGAGCCGAAGAAAGTCCTGATTACCGGCGGCGCGAGCTGTCCGGACGGGATCATCCAGCACGTGATCACGCGGATAAATTCGTTCTTTCCGCCCGGCAAGCTGCGACCCGTGGCCGCAGTCTTGGGCGACTTGGAACCGGCGTAAGTTCAGAACGGTTCGTGTCCAGAATCGTTCTTGTTTGGAACGCGCGTTTACGCGGCCAGGGACGGCCAGAATAATCGGCTCGCCATGTGGACACCGGGGACCAAGGGTCAGCTCCCTTCCCGCGGCCCAAGCCGCTATGTCCGCGTTAATAGCTCGTGTTGGTTTTCCCGCTGCGCCCGTGAGGACGTTTCAGCCACTGGATTCCTTTTGGGGACATCGCGACATCGGACGCTTCAGGGCTAAAGAAGGCGACGCCCAACAGGGCCGAGGGCAGCGGCGGCCTTACTCTTTGCTATCTGCCACGTGGGCCGGGGTCAGGCCGTTCGCCGTTTCCTCCTCCCGGCGTGCCTCACACGAAAATAAAAACGAAGCGCGAACGGCCTGACCCCGTGCGCCAGTCCCCTTCGGACTCGCGTCGCGGAGACTGATTCACAGCACCAGGCCATGGACGGCTTCATACTTGGATCCGATTAATGGATACGCACGCTCCCAGAGCGGTGTTCCTCAGCTACGCATCCCAGGATGCGGAGGCGGCGCGGCGGATTGCGGATGCGTTGCGGGCTCCGGGCGTCGAAGTGTGGTTCGACCAGAGCGAGCTGCGCGGCGGCGACGCCTGGGATCAGAAGATTCGAAGACAGATTCAGGAGTGTGCGCTGTTCCTGCCGGTAATTTCGGCGACGACGCAGACGCGGCTCGAGGGCTATTTTCGGATCGAGTGGAAGCTGGCCGCTCAACGCACTCACGCGATGACGGAGGCGCGGTCGTTCCTGCTCCCGATCGTGATCGACGCAAGGGGTCGATGTGAGGCACACAGGCGGGCCGCTGCGGCGCAGCATGCACACAAAATCTGAGGCGGGAGATTCTGCGCCTTGCCAAGGCCGCCTGCGCGGCTAGTTTTCCGCCATGAATTCCGCTGCCGCCCCCGCACTGCGCGACCTTTCGTTCTCCGAAAAACTTTTGCTCGTTGAAGACCTTTGGGACGAACTCGCGAGCCAGCCCAACGGCATCCCGCTGTCCGCGTCCGTGAAGGCCGAGCTCGACCGCCGCTACGCCGGGTATCTCGCGAATCCGGCCGAGGGCAGCTCGTGGGAGGAAGCGAAACGCCGGCTCGCCGGCTCGTGAGATCGCACCGGCTGATCGTCCGCTCGTGCGCTGAGCGCGACATCGCGGCAGCCATGGGCGAATAACCTCAACGACTCACTGGATTAGTGGGCACTGGTCGTGGTCGCCTTCTCTGCTTTGCCCTCCTCTGAGATTAGCGTTCATTCGCGTCCATTCGCGGTTCCTCACCGCATTGATCCGGCTGAGGTCCATGCGTCCGATTGGCGGAGCGGCCAATCGGTTGAATGAAAAATCACCGGCGCGTGTATAAGCGTTCCCATGACGCTGGTTTTCGAACACCGCGTTTTCACCGGGCGGCCGGGCCGAGGGCTTTCTCGTCCGACGTGCATTAGCTGTGCTTGGGTCGAGGCAAGGGGTGCACCCAATTCACCCTCGCGTGGCGGTGGCACGCACGCTGAATCGGATGTGAGCCGAGCGCTTCTCTTTTTGATCTAATGGAAACGCACGCTCCCAGGGCGGTGTTCCTCAGCTACGCATCCCAGGATGCGGAGGCGGCGCGGCGGATTGCGGATGCGTTGCGGGCGCCCGTAGTCGAGGCGTGTTTCGTCCTTTCTGCCCGAAATCCAACTCAACCCGAAGGAGTCGTCATGCATGCCCGAACCTCGTTCGTTGCCGCGGCCGCCTGCGCCGCATTCTGCGCTGTTGCGTTCTTCACCGCTTCCCCGCTCCGCGCCGCGGAAAAACCGGACTATAAGGCGACCGCCGAACGCATCGTCGGCCAGTGCGCCGGCGTGAAGGAGGGCGATCGCGTCGTCGTGCGCGGCGACCTCCGCGACATCGAATTCGTCGAGGAACTCACGCTGGCGGTATGGCGGCGCGGCGCCGAACCGATCCAGGTGCTCGGCCGCGAGCGGGCCCTCCGCCGTTACTTCGACGAGGTTCCGGCGAAGGTCGACACCCTGCCTGCTTCGTTGTCGCTCAAACTGGCCGGGATCCAGACCGTCGACATCTCGATCTACGGCGAGGAGTTCCCCGGCCAACTCGACTCCGTCGCGCCGGCGCGGATCGCCGCCACAGGCCAGCGCAGCAGCGATGTCTTCCACGCCAGTCTGAAGGCGGGCGTGCGGCATGTCAGCATCGGCAACGGGCTGTACCCGACCGACGCCACTGCGAAGCAGCACGGCCTCTCCAAGGCGCAACTGGCCGACCTCTACTGGAAGGGCATCAACGTCGACTACGCGCAGATGCAGGCCAAGGGCGCCGCGCTCAAGGCGATCCTCGCCGCGGGCAAGGAAGTGCGCGTTACCCACCCGAACGGCACCAATCTCATCTGTCGCATCGCCGGGCGGCCGGTATTTGTGAGCGCCGGCGTAATCTCCGCCGAGGACGTCGCGAAGGGTGGGGCGGCGTTGCAGGCCTGGCTCCCGGCGGGCGAAGTCTACCTCGTACCTGTGCCGGGCACCGCAGAGGGGAAAATTGTGCACGACACGCTGCGCTTCGCCGCCGGGGTGATCCGTGGAGCCACGTTCACCGTCAAGGCGGGGAAGATGGTGGCGCACGCCGCGCAGCCCGGTCCCGAGTACGAACTCTGGAAGAAGCGTTATGCCGCTGCGCCGGCGAGCCGGGATGACTTCGCGTACGTCGACATCGGCATCAATCCCAACGTCAAGGTCCCGGCCGGCTCGAAGCTCACCTCGTGGGTGCCGGCGGGCGCGGTGAGCCTGGGTTTTGGCGGCAACGTCTGGGCCGGCGGAGCGAACACGATCAGTTGGGCCACCGGAGGCTCGATCAATGGCTGCACGCTGACGGTCGACGGCAAGGTCGTCGTCGAAAACGGCGTGCTGAAATGAGCCTAAGCCAATTCAGTTCAACCGCGAATAAACGCCAATTCACGCGAATGCAGAGTAGGGTTCTTTGAATCGTTGAACCGACTAACCAAACAGTGTCCCCGGTTTCACTCGGGCGATCCTCGTCCTCCTCCTCTGAAATTCGCGTCCATTCGCGTTCATTCGCGGTTGTCCACTGAATCGATACGGCTAACCCGGACATTT
The DNA here is from genome assembly GCA_030648295.1 of Opitutaceae bacterium. Classification (GTDB taxonomy): domain Bacteria; phylum Verrucomicrobiota; class Verrucomicrobiia; order Opitutales; family Opitutaceae; genus ER46. The sequence continues at coordinate 87,215 of JAUSID010000083.1, forward strand.
CACACTCTCCTCGCAAATCAAGCTACACGGTGTCCGCGAATTGCATTGGAATTCTCCGCCTTCACCGATGTCCGGGCTAAGTTCAAAATCGCCTGGCGATTTTGTTTTAGCCCGCATGACCGC
>JAUSID010000120.1 GCA_030648295.1 Opitutaceae bacterium
CTCACCGTCTCACCGTCTCACCGTCTCACCGTCTCACCGTCTCACCGTCTCACCGTCTCACCGTCTCACCGTCTCACCGTCTCACCGTCTCACCGTCTCACCGTCTCACCGTCTCACCGATCGATGTCTTGCGTTCTCGCGTTCTTCCGCGTCTTCCGCCGCTCCACCGTCTCACCGTCCCGCACGTCCGACAGGCTGCGCTCGACACCGCGCGTCAATTTTGCGTGGTTCGCGCCGTGTCGGCCTTGTCCCAGTTGACGATTCTCGCTCCGGGTTTGCTCGGCGGCTCGGTGGCGCGCGCCGCCCGCGAACGCGGGATCGCGAAGCGCATCGTGCTCTGGGCGCGCCGGCCGGAGTCGCGGCTGAAGTTGCGCGAGCAGCCGTGGTGCGATGCCGTTCTGGATACGCCGGAGGATGCCGTCGCCGAAGCCTCCCTGGTGGTGCTCGCGGCGCCGGTGGATCGGATCGTGCCCTTGCTCCAACAAGTGTCTCCCGCGTTGCGCGCCGGAGCCATTGTTACTGATGTCGGAAGCGTCAAGGGGGAGATTGTCCGGCTTGGCCACGCCACCCTGGGCAAACGCGCCCACTTCGTGGGTGCCCATCCGATGGCCGGCTCGGAAAAGACCGGCTGGGAACACGCCTCCGGCTCGCTCTTCGTAAGCCGCACCTGCTTCGTCACACCGACGCCCGACTCCGAGCCGCACGCCGTCGACAAGGTGGTGCATTTCTGGCGCGACCTCGGCGCGGAGGTGGTGACGATCGGGGCCGATCAGCATGACGAGATTGTCGCGCACATCAGCCACCTGCCGCAGGTTCTCGCGTCCACGCTCTGTTCCTTCCTCGGGAAAAAAAATCCGGCGTGGCGCAACCATGCCGGCGGCGGGTTGCGCGACACGACGCGGATCGCCGGCAGCGATCCCCAGTTGTGGCGCAGCATCATCGAATACAACCGCGACGAGATTCTCCGCGCGCTGCGGCAGTATCAGGAGGAATTGCACGCCTTCCAAATCGCCCTCGCCAATCGCGACTACCTCGAAGTCGTCGCTCGGCTCGAGCGCGGCAGAGCATATCGCGACCAGTTCAGGCCGCCGCCGGCCTGAGGATCCGCGAACCGGCGGGCTGCGCCGTCTGAAAGTGGCACGGGCGTCTCGCCCGTGATCTCCAAGTGGCACGGGCATCTTGCCCGTGAGTACACAATGACCGGCTCTTCATGGGCGGGACGCCGATGTTACGCCAACTCATGGGCGAGACGCCCATGCCACGATGGGGCCACCGCATCTCGCCCGCGCTTACAGGCGGGCCGAGGTGTTAACACGATTCTCTTCGACGGAAATCGCCGGATCGAAGTGGCTGCGGCATCCCTTCGACGAGCTCAGGGCAGGCTCTGCCGCAGGTTCATTCGAGTGTACATCGAGAATATCAGCGGCTGGAAGCCGCAGCCTGGGAGCGCGGGCGTCTCGCCCGCAACCGATCGCGACGACACTCGTGCTGATTGCGCGATGCGGTGTCACTCGACGCAGCGCCACTATCCCCCAGCCCCAATCCATGCGGGTGATACGCGAACCGGCCCGCGATGATTTCCGAATCCTCATCCGAAAAGGGTCCGCCGCGTCTCGCACGCGTTTTGCCGGAAAAAAACGTTGGCGCAGGCGGTCCGCTACGCGACGCTCCGCCTTTCGTCGCTCCATGTCGCTGCCCGATCCGTTCCCGATTCAGCCCTTCACCCGTCCGGCACAGGCGGAGGTCGTCGTCCCCGGCTCCAAGAGCCTGACGAACCGGGCGCTGCTGCTCGCGACCTTGTGCGCCCGACCGGTGACATTGACGGGCGCGCTCTTCAGCGAAGACACGCAACTAATGGCGGAGGCGCTGCGGAAACTCGGATTCTCGGTGACCGCCGACGCGGCCGCCGCGACGGTGGCCGTCGGCGACCAGGCGAACGCGTTCCGCGGCGGTGAATGCGAACTATTCGTCGGGCTCGCCGGCACGGCCGCACGATTTCTCACTGCGCTCTGCGCCGCCGCCCCCCGCGGCGTTTACCGGCTCGATGGTGTTCCGCAGATGCGGAAACGTCCGATGAAGCCGCTCATCGACGCCCTTCGCTCGATGGGCGGGGACATTCGCTGCCCCGGCCAGGAGGGATTTTTTCCGATCGAAATCCACGCGCGCGGACTCGCGGGCGGACCGATCAGCCTGGATGCGCGTGAAAGCAGCCAGCTGCTGTCCGCGCTGCTCATGGTCGCGCCACTCTGCCGCCGTGAAGTCGAGCTCACGCTAACCGATCTGGTGCGTCGCCCGTTCGTGGATATGACCGCGGAGCTGATGGTGCAGTTTGGACAGCCGCGACTCACCTGGGAGGCCGAACAACAAATTCGCGTCCCGCCCAACGTGGCGTACGTCCGGCCCACGGGCGAATACCGCATCGAGCCCGACGCCACGTCGGCGAGTTACTTTCTCGCGCTGCCGCTCGTCACCGGCGGTGCGATTTCATTGCCGGGACTGATGCCGGCGGGCGGCAGGAGCCTGCAAGGCGACATCCAATTCGGCGACGTCCTCGCTGACATCGGGCTGACGATCGAACGCGATTCGCGCGGAGTGAAAGTCGCGTTCGCGGGCGGCAAACGCCGCGCCGTGCAGCGCGGTTTCAGCGAATTCTCGGACACGTTTCTCACCCTGGCGGCAATTGCGCCATTGCTGGAGGGTCCGACGCGGATCAGCGGCATCGCGCACACGCGCAAACAGGAAACCGACCGCGTCGCCGGCATGGCGCGCGAGCTGACCCGGCTCGGCCAGCATGTGATCGAATCGGACGACGCACTCGAAATTCAGCCGCGGCCGCTGCGCGCGGCTGAAATCATCGAGACGTATGGCGATCACCGTTTCGCCATGAGCTTCGCCGTGCTTGGCTGCCATGACCTGCACGGCAACGGCCAGCCGTGGCTCTCAATCCGCAATCCGGCGTGCTGCGCCAAAACCTTTCCGCACTTTTTTGAGTTGCTGGAGTCGGTGCGCCAAAAAACGTTCGCACCCTGATGGCCTCGTCTCCTTTCATCATTGTCGCGATCGACGGCGGAGCCGCGTCCGGCAAGTCATCGTCCTCCCGCACGCTGAGCGATCGATTCAACCTGCTGCACGTCGACACCGGTTCGTTCTACCGCGCGGTCACGGCCGACCTGATGCGCCGGAAGGTGAATCCCACCGACCTCGGTGCGGTGAAGGCGGCGCTATGCGAGCTGTCCTTTGGCACGCGGGTGCAGGGTCTTTCTGCGCAGATGGAGATCGGGGGCCGCGTGGCAGGTGATGAAATCCGCAGCCGCGAAGTCAACGAGCACGTCTCCCATTTTTCCGCGATTCCCGAGGTGCGCGCCGCCCTGCTCAACTACCAGCGCAGCCAGGCGGACGTCGCGCGCCGCCACCATTTTCGCGGACTCGTGATGGAGGGCCGCGATATCGGTTCGGTCATTTTCCCGGACGCGGATTTTCGTTTCTTTCTCCATGCCGACCCGACCGAGCGGGCGCGCCGCCGGGCGAGTGAGGGTCATCACGATCAAATCGCGGAACGTGACCGGCTCGACTCGTCGCGGAAGACCGCTCCCCTCGCCTGTCCGGCCGGCGCGGTGTCGATCGACACAACGCACCAGACGCTGCCCGAGGTGGTCGAGACGATGGCGCGTGCGATCGCGGCGCGACTCGGGGACGCATGAGCAACGCGTTTCCCCAAGTTGAGATGCAGCCGGTGTACGGTATTTGCCACTACGTCATCCGCGTGGCGTTCGATATGTTTTTCCGCGGCGATGTCCTCGGCGCGGACAACCTGCCGCGCACGGGCGGATTCCTGCTCGCGGCCAATCACGCCAGCTTCCTCGATCCCCCGCTGATCGGCTGCCAGATTTCGCGCCAGATTGCCTACTTCGCCCGGAAAACACTCTGGCGCGGCGGCTTTGCTTCCTGGTGGCTCGACACCGTGGGCACTATCCCCGTCGACCGCGACGGCGGGCAGGACGTCAGCGCGATCAAGCGCGTACTAAAGGCGATCAAGGATCAACGCGGGCTGATTCTCTTTCCCGAAGGCACGCGGACACTCGATGGCCGGCTCCAGTCCGCCAAGCCAGGCGTGGGATTCATCGCGTGCCGCACGCAGGTACCGGTGGTGCCGGTGCGGATTTTCGGCTCGTTCGAGGCCTGCGGCAAGGGCCGGCGCGTGCGGCTCGGTACACCGGTCACCGTCGTATTCGGGAAGCCGATTCCGCCCGCGGCGTACGACGAGCCGAAGGCCGGCAAGGAGCGCGCGCAAATCGCAAGCGAGCGGATCATGGCCGAAATCGCGAAGCTCCAGCCGCCGGCGGAGCGAGTGCTTTGAGGTTCCGGGTCCCGAGTTATGGGTAGGTTTTGGGTTCTGGGTTCTGGGTTTGTACTGAGATCCACACGAATTTCGAGCATGCCGACGTCATTTGCCGGAAATGCGTAGCAAGACGATGTCGCGGGAGTCCGCAGCCCGACATGCCGCCGCATCCGGACGCCAGGTCGGTCAAACCCAAAACTCAAAACCCACAACCCAGAACCGAGAGCGCGCTTGCGCGCGTTACTCCAGCCCGCACGCCTTGCGCGCGCGCGTCAGGACGGCGCTCGCGACGGCGCGCGCCCGCTCCGCACCCTCGCGCAGAATTCCTTCCACGTGGTCGAAATGGGCAGCGAGTTCGGCGCGGCGCGCACGGGCGGCGGCAAAATGATGCCAGTAGTGCTCGAACAGTGCCTTCTTGAGATCGCCGTAGCCCATGCCACCAGCCCGCAGCCGCTCCTCGTAATCGCGCGCCACGTCCGCCGGAGCCACGAGCTTCAGCAGTTGAATCGCGAGGTTCTTGTCCGCGTCGGGCTTCGGTTCCTGCGGCGTTCGTGAATCCATCACGATGCCCATGATTTTCTTGCGCGTGGACTTCTCGTCGCCGAAGAGCTCGATGGTGTTGCCATAGCTCTTGCTCATCTTCTGGCCGTCGAGGCCGGGCACCACCGCGAGATCCTCGCGGATGTCCGCCTCCGGCACGACGAAGGTGTCGCCATAGGTCTGGTTGAACTTGATCGCGATATCGCGCGTCATCTCGAGATGCTGCTTCTGGTCCTTCCCGACCGGCACCACGTTGGTATCATAAAGCAGGATATCAGCCGCCATCAGGACGGGATAGGCGAACAACCCAAAGTTCGGCGCGATGCCCTTCGCCGTCTTGTCCTTGTAGCTGTGCGCGCGCTCCAGCAGCCCCATCGGGGTCAGCGTGCCAATGATCCAGGTGAGTTCGGTCACCTGCGGCACGTCGCTCTGCCGCCAGAATACGCTGTGCTTGGGATCAAGTCCGCACGCCAGCCAGTCGAGCGCCACTTCGAGCGTGTTGCGGCGCCGCTCCGCCCGATCGAGCAGCGACGTCATCGAGTGGTAATCCGCGATGAAGTAGAAACATTCGCCGCGGGACTGGGCCTCGATGGCGGGCCGCATGGCGCCAAGATAGTTGCCAAGGTGCAGCGAGCCGGAGGGCTGAATGCCGGTAAGGGTGCGCATCGCTAAAGTGGGTTCGTGCTCTTGCTCGTGTTCGTGGTCACCGCCCGACGTCCTCGACCTCGGGAGATGAACGTTCGAGCACGAGAGTGATCAACGGCCCGGGCAAGCGTTTTTGTCAGTCCTGCCGCGGGATGAACTTTATGGCCGGCCGGGCATGCGCAATCGTCGCCGGCGGCAGGTACCCGCTGAAGGCAAGGGTCGGCGTCACCAACGCACGCGGGCCGAGCACGCTTCCCGGGTTGAGGACCGCATTGCAACCGACCTCGGCCTTGTCGCCGAGGATCGCGCCGAATTTCCGCAGCCCCGTGTCGAAACTCGCCGTTTCGGTGCGCACCACAATCGGCTGCTGGTCGAGCCGGAGGTTGGAACAGATGACGCCCGCGCCGAGATGCGCGCCGTTGCCCAGGATCGAATCGCCGACGTAATTGAAGTGCGGGACCTCGACGCGATCCATCAGGACGCAGTTCTTGAACTCGCACGCGTTGCCGAGGACGCAGTCCTCGCCCACGACCACGTTGCCGCGGATATACGCGCCAGGCCGGATATCGGTGCGCGCTCCGATCCACGCGGGGCCGATGAGCGTGGCGTAAGCCGGGAGCTTGACGGTCGGGTGCAGCCAGACCGTGCCCTGCACGTGAACCCCTGGCGGCAGGCTCATGGTCACTGGCGTCTGGGTGATGGCGGCGAGGGCGGCGCCGATTTGTTTCAGCCACTCCCATGGCGGCACGTCCGCGCGAAAATGGCGCGCGAACGGCGCAAGCGAAGGCGGCAGGCTGAAAAAATCGGAGGCTTTCACGTCGGGTGATAAATCGGAAAACGCCGCGCCCGCCAAGGCTCCACGTGAGCCGCGAAACGCGGCGCGGCCCAATTTTGAGTGACGGCGCTTGTCGCCTGATGGGCCGCGGGAGAAACGAGAAGGGAGAAGGACCGGCGGAACGATACGCTTGTGCGAGTTGCTGACCTTCAACGCGGGCCTAATCGAAACCGAAACGACGCCGCGGCCTGAAGCTTTTGACAGACAGGCGTCCGGGTCCATGGTGAAGCGAACCCTTGCACTTATGACGTCTCCTGCTGGCATTGCCGCCGCTCCCGCCGCCAAGGCGAAGAACTACATGATCACGCAGCTGGACGAGGTGCCGCCGGTGCGGTGCCCGTGCGGTTTCGCCCGCCGTGGATTTGCGACGCCGGACAACCAGGTCGCGACCATCCACATGGTGAACATCGAGACGGACTCGCAGGTGCACTATCACAAGAAGATGACCGAGATTTATCTCGTGCTCGAGGGCACCGGATTCATGGAACTCGATGGTGCGAAAATCCCGGTGAAGCCGATGACGTCGGTTTTCATCAAGCCGGGCTGCCGTCATCGCGCCGTGGGAAAGTTGAAGATTATCAACATACCGATTCCCGCTTTCGATCCCGACGACGAGTGGTTCGACTAGCAGCCGCCGGCGAAGGTGCGAGTTTCAGTTCGGCAGAGCAGAAGCGAATGCCTTTCTCTTTTCCGGGTAGTGCCGGCGTTACCCGCCGACACCCCCACCGACCCGTCGCGTGAGCAGCACCAACTGGTGGGTCTACATCGAGGGCGACCGCGCGGTCGCCGCGGATCGGAATCCGCGATCGCTCCGGCATCCAATGGTCTTGGTGGACGCGATTGAAACCGGTCGCGTGCCCGCGGGCCACGTGCACGAGCTGGGCCTCGCCGACCTCGGCGGCAACCGGTCGCGATCGCCGCACTTCATCGGTTTGGGCGACACGCTCGCGACGGGCAAACTGCTCGGCCTGCCGATGCCGCGCGAAGTGCGGGTGTTCGCCATCGAAGTGGCAGACACGATGACCTTGGACGCCGGATTGTCGCCGGCGGTCGCGGCGGCGCTGCCAGCGGCCGTCGATCACGTCGTGGCCACGGCCCGCGCACTCGCCCGCGCCGTGACGAGTGGAGCGTGATTCGTCCGAACGCGTGCGCGCTGCAGCCACCACGATTCTTCGCGCGGTGAAAACTGGCGGAGAGGGAGGGATTCGAACCTCTCAGGCCCAACAACCGAAAAGCTTCATGGAGCGTGCTTTTGTGTTGTTACGAGTGACTTAGAACACAAAACAAGATAGAGCCAGTATTAACGAATTCAATCTAAATAGGTGCCGCTGGCAAATCCGTGCCAAATATTTTGGCAGAAATTGCGAGCGACACGCGCTAACGACGCACGATGCGCGGCTCATTCCCAATAGAGCCCCTTGTCATCGACGCAGACGCCGCCCCACGTCGGACAGTTTTTCGAGACCTGCCAAAGCATCGTGTTGATCGCGGCCACGGTCTTGCCCGTGCCGACCTGACCGGTAATGAGCCAGCCACGGCAGAAGCTGAACATATCCCAGGAGAAGCCGCCCAGCCGGAGAATGGCCGGCGGTTGCGTGCGCCGCCCCATCGCGCAACGAAGCTGCCAGAGGGACAGTAGCCCAAGGCAATAAGCGACCGGACGGGTGATTCCAGCGTGAGTCCAGAATGCCAGGGCCGCACAGGCGCTACCCCCGGAGAGAATAAGATTTGCTAGCCTCAATTTCATGGATGAGGGGTGTGCGGATTGGCAAGCGGTTGATTTGCAGCACTGCGAGGGAAAAGGTCTCCACTACATTTTCGGTTTCGTATCGCGGTGCGAGGCGTCGGCTTTCTTCGAGTGCGGCGAGCGGATTCG
>JAUSID010000128.1 GCA_030648295.1 Opitutaceae bacterium
TCACGCGTGCGATTCGAGCCGAGTTTACCGACGCGCGCGTGCTGGTGATTTCCAACTACGATGGCGACGAGGACATCCACCAGGCACTCGATGCCGGGGCGATGGGTTATCTTTTCAAGAGCGTGGTCGAGGACGAGTTGATCGACGCGATTCGCGAAATCAACGCGGGCCGGCAATACCTGCCGAAGGGCGTGACCGCGCGGATGGATGAGAATGAAACCGGGATGCGGCTGACCCGGCGCGAGGACGAGATTCTCGATCTGTTGGGCAAGGGGCTGAGGAACCGCGAGCTCGGGGACGTGCTCGGCGTCTCGGAGGATACGGTGAAGACCCATCTCAAGAGCCTGTTTCGAAAGCTCAGCGTCTCGGATCGCGCCGAGGCCGTGCGCGAAGGCCTCCGGCGCGGATTCATTCATTCGCAGTGAGTCGTCGTTCCCGCATGAATCGCAGCGAACCCACCTACGATCACATGGGTTATGGCATTGGGTTGATAAGCTTCAGACGGGTGACCTGGCCGGCGTGGCCTCGATCCGAAGGCGCCACCGGACGGTCGCTGCAAGGCGCGATCGTCAAGGTGGCCGGGACCACCGCCGTTGACTACACCGACGCGGAAGGTCATTTCACGTTGCCGGGCGTTCCGGCCGGCACCTACACGGTTGAAATCGAGTATGTTGGTTTGGATCCGTTCAAGCAATCGGTCACGGTGACCGCCGATCGCACGGCGACGGTCACGGCGGAATTAAGAAGCGAGGTGTTGCAGATGGCGGCGTTCGAGGTGGCGGAGGCGGCGCGCGGCCAGGCGCTGGCGATCAACCAGCAGAAGACCGCCCGCGGGATCGTGAACATCGTCTCCGAGGTGAGCTGGCGGTTCACGCGCAAGTTCCGCGTCCAGGCCAATGTGATTAATGCCACGAAACGGCCGCAGGTGTCGTACCAGTCGTTCCCCGCCTATGTGGAGGATAACAGCATGTCCGCCGGCGGTTCACGGTGCGCGTGGATTACACGTTCTGAAGCCGGAATGATGCAGAACGAGTGCAGGGCCTGCCGCCTGTCGGCAGGCCGGAGTCACGAATGAACGCGGCCCGCGGCGGCAAGCCGTTCGACACGCTTACGGCCGCTTGCAGCTGGGGGCATAGCGAGCCGCAACGCCGGAACTTGGGTGGAGAATCATCCGACGTGTAACTTGACGCGTGCGGCCGGTCTACTAATAGGTCGTTTGCGGCCCCCCTCCGCCGCAGCTACCCGCAACTCCAACGTGCGCCGATGCGCGGAGCTGCGTGCGATTTCGACCCACACCAAATGAATACCCCTGCCCCAACCCGCCTCGTATTCCGCTGTCTGCTCGTTTTCGCGATGGGATTGTCGTTGCGCCTGCCGACGGCGTCCGCCCAATCGCCCTCCACTGGAACCGTTACCGGCCGCGTCTTTGAAGGCGCAACCGGTCGCTCCCTGCAGGGCGCGATCGTGAGGGTGCCCGGCACGACGGTGATGGATTACACCGATCCGGACGGCCGGTTTTCACTTTCGGGCGTGCCCGCGGGCACGGTTAACCTGGAGGTGGAATACGTCGGCCTCGATCTTCTCAAGCAAAGCGTCGTCGTGCCGGCCGGTGGCGTGGCGACCGTCGATGCCGACCTGAAGAGCGAAGTTCACAAGATGTCCGCCTTCGAAGTGGCCGAGTCCGCCCGCGGCCAGGCGCTCGCGATCAACCAGCAGAAAACGGCGCAAGGCATCGTGAACATCGTGTCGGAAGAAACCTTCGCCGCGATGAACGAGGGCAACATCGGCTACGCCCTCCAAAAGCTGCCGGGACTTTCCGTCAACGAATCCGAGGACGGCACGCCGGGCGGGGTCAACATTCGCGGGCTCGAAGGCGATTTCAATTCGTTCCAGATCGACGGCAATCGCATCTCCCGCGGCGGGTTCAGCACGCGCAACCTCGTGGCCGACGGCATCGCCAACATCGAGGTGATCAAGGCGGCCACGCCCGATCGCGATGGTGATGCGATTGGCGGCATCATCAACGTGGTCTCGCGCTCGGCGTTTCAACGTGACGGACGCGAAATCAGGCTGAGCGCCAGCGGCACGTATATCGACTACCCCGACAAGTGGGGCCGGAGCCTGCGGATGACCTACACGGACATTTTTGGAATCTTCGGCCAGCAAAAGAACCTCGGCGTCAGCGTCACGCTCTCGGACTACACGGCGAACCGCTACTACACAAACAACGACACCGACTTCAACGTCCTCAACAAGGCGAACAATCCCACCTATAATCTGCCGACGGACATCTTCCTCTACATTCCCAGCAGCTCCAGCCAGACCGACCTGCGCGAGACGCGCTCATACGGGCTCAATGCGACGATCGATTTCCGCACGGGACCGCAGCACTCGTTCTACCTCAAGCCGCAGTATAGCCACAACGAGCTGGATACATTCCGGCTCGTGACCCGCCAGCATATCGATACGCGAAACCAGGACATCGTCACCGGCCGGAAAACCTTCGCCGAGCTGCGCTACGACTACGCACGCGGCACCACCGGCACGAACGGCAGCCGCGGCGAAATCCGCTATCAGGGCATCCAGAACGACAATACGAACGACATTTTTTCGTTCGCCGCCGGTGGCAAGCACGAACTCGGTTCGACGAAGCTCAACTACGACGCCTTCGTTTCGCGCAGCCACATGTTCCGGCCGCGCAACCTGAATTTCGTCATGCGCAACCAGCATGTCGCGCGCGGGTACATTCAGTGGGAATACGACTACCAGAACCGGCTCTGGCCCGATTTTCGCGTGATCAACGGCGTGGATCCACGCGATCTCAGCGGCGTGGCCCTCGCGAACCTGACGGTCGAGCGGGAGGAACGGATCGAGGAAACCTACACCGCGAAGATCGACTTCGAGAAGAAGTTCGTCGGCGAACGCATCGCCAGTGCGCTGAAGGTCGGGGCCAAGTACCGCGAAAACCGGCCCCAGTTTGACCAGACCGTTTTCAGTTACACGACCGGTACGGCGGCGCAATTCCCGTACGACTTGGTGGCGCGGCCGGTCGACCAAATCATTCACCGAAAGCAGATGTATATGCGGGTCGACCCCACGGCGGTTCGCCGGTTGCTGAACGAGCGGCCGGAGCTTTTCACTTATGTGACTTACAACGCGGTCCGCGGCTCGGCCGTCGAGGATTTCGTGGCGACGGAGACGACGACCTCGGCGTATGTGATGGATTCGATTCAACTGGGCCGGCACACGATGATCGCTGGCATCCGCATGGAGCGGAACACATGGGATTCCTCGCGGAAAAGGATCGACCAGGTCACCCTGCGGGAATCACCGGTGGAGAACGGCAGCAGCTATGTCCGCTGGCTTCCCGGCATTCATTTTCGCCACGCGCTGGGCAAGAACCTGATTCTGCGCGAAAGCTACAATCGCAGCTACGGCCGGCCGCAGCTGAGCCGGCTGACCCTCGGCCGGTCGGAGGACATCAACGGCAACATCGCCCAGGGCAATCCGTTCCTCGACCCCACCGAATCCGACAATTTCGACGCGCAGCTCGAACAATACACCCAGCACGGCGGGCTCTATTCGGTCGGGGTTTTCTACAAGAAGATGAAGGGATTCTATTACAACCAGGTTTTCAAGTTCGACACGTTCGATGCCAACGACAACCCGATCCCGAATTCGAGCGGGCTGAGGCAGTTCTCCATTTGGCAGAACGCGAAGGGCGCCACGAACAAGGGCCTCGAGCTGATCGCGCAGCAGAAGCTCCACTTCCTGCCGGGCCCGCTCAAGGGGCTCAGTGCGTCGGCCAGCGCGACATTTACCGACAGCGTCGCGAACTATCCCAACCGCCCCGGAGAGAAATTGCCGACGTATGGTTTTTCCGATTACATGTTCAACGGGGCGCTCGAATACGTGCAGGGCAAGTTCCGCGGGCGCGTGAGTTATCGCTACCGCTCCGACTACCTTGAAGGCATCGATACCAACGCCTACATCGACGACTGGTTCGCCGCCCGCGAACAGATCGACCTCGAGTTGAGTTACCGTTTGACCAAGAAACTGCGCCTCTACGCCAATGGCGAGAACCTCACCTGGCGGCCGCAAGCGTCCTACCAGGGAAGCAAGGCGTACATCGAGGATCACAGCCAGTACGGCGCGCGCTATACCTTCGGCGTCGATTTCACGTTCTGAGCCGGCGGCGCTCACCGCCGGCGGCGGCGCGATTGCAGTCGATGCAAACAGGCGGACGGGGGGCGACGGATCCGTCCGCATTCGCTCTTGCAGGGTGGGGCGCGAAGCCCACTGGATCGCGACATGAAGCTTGCGCCGCTCTCCTGCGTCGTCGCGTGTTTAGTGTTCGCATGCCTTGCCGGCGTTGGATGCGAGTCCGTGGCCGACGCGACGAGCGGCGTGCGGGCGCGGCTCGCGTCCCGCGACGAATCCCGCGCGCGCACGTTTTCGGCTGACCAGCGCGCGACGTACGATGCGGTCAAGGCGGCCGCTCACCAGATGGGTTATCGTTTCGTCCGCGGTGGCGCGGCGCAGGGAGAACTCGAAGCGGTGAGCGGAGTGGGGCAGGGTGACACCGCGCGCAGCGCTCGGCAGTTGTCGATGAAGGTTCGGCTGCAGCCGAATCTCGAAGGTGGCACCCAGGTTTCCGTCCGCTTCACGGAAATCATCGAGGCGGACTCGTCCAACCGTGCGGGGCACGCGACCGAGACCCCCTTGCGCGATACGCCGCAATACGAGGTCTTCTTTCGGGCAGTCGAACGCGGATTGGCGGGCGGGGATAAAGAGTGAGGGACTAAAAGACTAAGGGACTAAGGGACTAAGAGACTAACCCGGTTATTTCATAGCCAGACGAACCAAGGCATGGGCCACAGAGGACCCAGAGCGGCAGTGCCGCAACCAAACACAAACCCTGGTCGCCTTCGGCGCCGCCGTAGGCGGGTAAACCTCGGATGAGACACAGAGCGCACAGAGGCCAATCCGGAGGACACGGAGCAAGGCATTTCTCTGTGATCCAAAAGGTTTTTTTCATTCAGCCTGTGAAATGTCCCGGCTAGAGCCGTAAACCTCTCTCTGCTCGTTTTTAGTCCCTGGTCCCTGGTCTCTGGTCCCTGCTCGCTGGTCTTGGTCCCTTTGTCGTTTAGTCCCTTAGTCTTTTAGTCCTTGGTCCGCCGCCTGGCCCTTTTCTCCAACTTCGGGCTTGCGGCGGGACAGCGGCCTGAGACTCTGACCCCTCGCGGCGGTTCTCTCGGTCAGGTTGACGTTGCCGCGGTGCTCCCGTCGACCTCCTACGTTAGTCTAACCATCAACCATTCCGATCGCGCCTTACCCGCGCGGTCGACTCGTCGGATGGGCGTTTCTGGAGCACAGCGCACGGCCGACGTTCCTCCGCTATGAGTTCAGTCATGCAAGACCTGCTCGCGCAGTCGTCCTTCGACAAGTTGAAGGAAGGCGCGATTGTCCCGGGCATCATCACCGAAATCCGCCAGAACGAAGTCGTCGTCGACATCGGCGGAAAATCGGAAGGCGTCATCCCCGCCAACGAGTTCCTCGACATCGGCGAACTCCAAATCGGCTCCACCATCGAGGTGCTCGTCGAAAAACTGGAAGACAAGACCGGCGCTCCGGTCCTTTCGTTCGACAAGGCCGAACAAAAGAAGAACTGGGATAACATTCTCACCAAGTTCCCCGAGGGCTCCGTCGCCACCGGCCGCGTCAAGGCCAAGGTCAAGGGTGGGCTCATCATCTCGATTGGCGTCGACGCCTTCATGCCGGCGTCGCACATCGACATCCAGCCGCCCAAGAACCTCGACCAGTACGTGGGCCAGACCTACGACTTCAAGGTTCTCAAAATCAATCTCGACCGGAAGAACATCGTTCTCTCCCGGCGCGAACTCATCGAGCAGCAGCGCACCGAAAAGCGCCGCAACCTCCTCGACTCGATCCAGCCCGGCCAGATCCGCCGCGGCGTGGTCAAGAACATCACCGACTTCGGCGCGTTCATCGACCTCGACGGCATGGACGGGCTGCTCCACATCACCGACATGTCGTGGGGCCGGATCTCGCACCCGAGCGAAATGCTCAAGCAGGGCGAGGAAGTGCAGGTCATGATCATCGAGGTGAACCGCGAGAAGGAACGCGTTTCGCTCGGCCTGAAGCAGACCACGAAGAATCCATGGGACGAGATCGACCGGAAGTATCCGGTGGGCGCGAAAGTTCACGGCAAGGTCGTCAACCTCGTTCCCTACGGCGCATTCGTCGAAATCGAACCCGGCGTCGAGGGGCTCGTGCACATCACCGAGATGTCCTGGACGAAGCGCATCACCAAGCCCTCCGAACTGCTCAAGGTCGGCCAGGAGCTCGATGCGGTGGTCCTCGGTATCCAGAAAGAGGAGCAGAAGATCTCGCTCGGCCTGCGCCAGCTGGAGCCGAATCCGTGGGACATGGTTCGCCACAACTACCCGATCGGCGCGCGGGTTCGCGGCAAGGTGCGCAACATGACGACCTACGGCGCCTTCATCGAACTCGAGGAAGGCATCGACGGCATGGTGCACGTCTCGGACATGAGCTGGACCCGCAAGGTCAACCATCCGTCCGAAATGCTGAAGAAGGGCGACGAAGTGGACGCCATCGTCCTCGACGTCGATTCGAACCAGCAGCGCATCAGCCTCGGCATGAAGCAACTCGCGACCGACCCGTGGTCGGACATCGACGCGTTCTTCAAGATTGGCGATGTCGTGAAGGGCAACGTGACCAAGATTACCTCGTTCGGCGCCTTCGTGGAGCTGAAGGACGGAATCGACGGGCTCGTGCACATCTCGCAGATCAGCGAGGAGCGGATCGACAAGGTGAAGGACGTGTTGAAGCCCGGCCAGGAAGTGAGCGCCCGCGTGATCAAGATCGATCGCGACGAGCGCCGCCTTGGCCTGTCGATCAAGGCCGCGAACTACTCGAACGAGCAGCTCGCCGCCGAGACGTCAGCCTACGAGGCGCTGAATCGCAGCGCCGGCAACGACATGATGAACCTCGGCGACATCCTCGACGAAGCCGCGAAGAAAGAATAGGAATGGCCGCGACGGCCATTCCTTGGGCGCCGGAAACCGGCGCCGCAGAAATTCAAACCGCCCGGAGAAATCCGGGCGGTTTTTTGTGCCGCGCGAGCTTCCGCCTGCAACTCAGTGCCTCGGTCAACCATGGTCGCCTCGGGGCCTTGGCCTTTTCGCCGCTTGGCGGCGAACTAAGGATTTTGTCGGGGGTGGTACTGTCGTCCGCCGCGAAATCCGCGACTCCCCCGCCGGCTATTGTCGCGTCCCGACAAAATCCTCACGCGTCATACAGCGCCCGCAACTGCGTGTTCGTGTGCCGCAGGCGCAAGGCGAGCGTCCGCGCGAGGCGGGCAAACATCTTCACTCCAATCGTGGGATGGGCGCGGGACACTTCGTTGAACCGCGCGCGCGAAATCATGTACAAATCGCAGGCCGTGGTCGCGACCGCGTGGGCGGAGCGAAAACCGTGGTCGAGGAAGGACATCTCGCCGAAAAAGTGGCCGCGGCCGAATGAGGCGAGATTGTGATACTTGCCGTTGGCCAGCGGCAGCACGATGCGAACGATGCCGCGCCGGATCAGGAAGAGCTCATCGGCCGCGATTTCTCCGCCCTTGAAGATCGTCTCGCCCGCGGAGAACGACCGTTCGACGGCGCAGGCAGTGAGCGCGGCCAGTCCCCCGTCGGGATTCGAATCCTGGAATAGTTCGAATTCGCCCAGCCCGAGCGGCGCCTCGGTTTCGGTTTCGGCCGGCAGATGCTCCGCCAGGGTGCGATCCTCGACCCACTGGAGCGCATCGTCCAGGGTCTCGAACTGCCTTACGCGGCGGTTCGCCGCGAGGATCCCGACTTGCGTGAAATACGTCTGCAGTTCGCGGCGCGGCGGCATCCGGCTGAGCAGCAGCCAGCCGTCGCGTTCGGCGAGCCGCGCCTCGAATTGTTCGAGCAGGTGCACTGCCGTGTAGTCCACCGACTGCACGCGGCGCAAATCGAGGATCAGATGGCGGCAGCGGCCGAGGTCCGACTCGAGCTCGGTGTAGAGCTGATCCGTCGTGCCGAAGAACAGGCTGCCCTGAAGTTCGCAAATCACCGTTTCCGGGCCGTGGCGATCGAGCACCGCCAGCTCGGCCGGCAATCGGTGCTGGGTCGACGAAAGGCTGTTGGCGGTCACTTTCCGGCGGATGACCGAGCCTCGAATCTGCTCCCGGATGAACAGCAGGATGGCGAACGCGACGCCGGCGCCAGCGGCGGCAATGAGGTTGAACGCGACCGCCACCACGATGACGGTGACGATGACGGCAAAATCCAGGGCGGTGGATCTCTGGCGGGCGAGGTGGAAGCTGTTGCGATCGATCATGCGGACGCCGACGACGATCAGGATGCCGGCGAGCGCAGAGATCGGGACCCAGGCGATCCATTTTCCGAATACGACGGCGGCAAGCAGCGCCGCCGCCGCCGCGATCACGCCGGCGCGGCGCGTGCGGCCGCCACTCTCGATATTGACCAGCGTCGCGCCCATGGTGCCGGCGCCCGGCATGCCCGCCACGATCGCGGCGGCAAAGTTTCCCGCGCCTTGCGCGAAAAGCGTGCGATCGGAGTTGTGCCGGCTCAGCGTCAGGGCGTCCACGACCACACAGGTCTTGAGGGTGTCGACCGAGAGCAGCAGCGACAGCGTCAGCGCCGGCACGAACACGGACTGCCAGTCGGACGGGCCCAGCCCGGCCACGGTGGACCAGGTGGAGACGACGGTCGACCAGAGCGAAGCGGGGTCGGCCGCGACCGGGCCAAGCAGCAGCGTGTTGTGCTCGAGGTGGCGCAGGGCAGGCAGAAAAATCGCGCACGCGAAGTATGCCGCCGCGCCGGCGAGCAGCCCCACAATCGGGCCGGGAATGCTGCGGGCCACCCGCCGCGCGAGCACCATCACGACGATCGCCGCCGCGCCGACGGCGATGCCCGGCCATTGCCAGTGAGCGGGGGCGAGGATGCCGTCGTACGCCGGTGTTCCCTTCGCGATGCCGAGCAATGATGGCAGCTGGCCGAGCACGATGATCACGCCGACCGCGCTCAGGTATCCGGATACAACGGGATACGGAATGTATTTGATCAACCGGCCGCCGCGGAGTGCCCCGTAGCCGACCTGGAGCACGCCGGTGAAAAGCGCGACCAGGCTCATCAAGGCGATCAGCCGCGGGACGGAAACGGCGCCGGTGGTTGCGAGCACCTGGGTGGCGAAGGCCGCGAGGATGGCCGCGGCCGGCGCGCAGGGTGCGGAAATCAGCCGCGGTGAGCCGCTCATCGCCGCGGCGATGACGCCCAGCGCGACTGTGCCCATGATGCCGGCGTGCACGCCGTGCGCGATCCCCTCCGCGCCCAGCGGCGCGTACACCGCCACACCATACGCGATGGCCGAAGGCAGCGCGACGAGCATGGCGGCGACACCGCCCCACAGGTCGCCGGTCGGGCGCGGCGGAGCGGACGTTCGCGGCGCGACCGGAGGGGTCGTCGTGACCGAGACCCGCGGCGGAGCCGCGGCGGTCAGAAGTGGGGAGGGCGGGGGCATCGGGGTGGCAGGCCGGTCCCGCGACATGCCGGAACCGTCAGAGTACGGACTCGAGCCGGTTGACGATGGTTTTCAAAATCTGGATGCGCGCAAACCTCTTGTCGTTGCCGGCAACGAGCGTCCACGGCGCGTTGGCGGTGCTGCAATGCGCCACCATGTCGTCAACCGCGGCCTGATAGCCGGGCCACTTCTCGCGGTTGCGCCAGTCCTCGTCGGTGATCTTGTAGCGCTTGTATGCGACGGTCTGCCGCTCCTTGAACCGGCGCAGCTGCTCATCGCGGCTGATGTGCAACCAGAATTTGCATACGACGATGCCGTGCGACGTCAGCAGCTCCTCGAATTCGTTGATTTCGCCATAGGCGCGGTTCCACTCCGCGACGGAGGCGAAACCTTCCACCCGCTCGACCAGCACGCGGCCATACCAGGAGCGATCGAACATCGTGGTGAAGCCGGCGCGCGGGAGCTGGCGCCAGAACCGCCACAGGTAGTGCTGCGCGCGCTCCTCCTCGGTGGGCGCGGCGATTCCGACCACGCGGTATAGTCGTGGATCCATCGCCTGGGTCACGCGGCGGATCGCGCTGCCCTTGCCGGCGGCGTCCCAGCCCTCGAACATGAGGACCATGGCTCGTTCCTTCGCGTGGGCCTGCCACGCCAGCTTGCTGAGCCGTCGCTGATATTCCTCGAGCTGCTCCTCGTATCTCGGCTTCGTCAGCTTCTGGCCCAGGTTGACGTGGTCCAGAATCGAAACCGGATCGCGACGTTCCGGCTTCCCCGGCTTATCCCCCGCGGCATCCGTCGCTTTTCCCGTCGCGCGCGAGCCCTTTTCCATCGCTTCGAGCAGGATCCGCCCGGCCGTGAGCTCGCGAAACCGGCGGTCCGTCGCCTCGATCACGTGCCACGGCGCGGACGGCGTATCCGTCTGGCGGATGGTGCGCTCGGACACGGTCAGGAACTTGTCGAACAGCTTGAAATGCTTCCAGTCGGCGGGCGCGATGCGGCCTTCCTTCTCCAGCTGCTTCAGCCGTTTTTTCTGCTCCTTCTTCGGCAGGTGCAGCCACAGCTTCACGATCACCGCGCCGTCCTGGGCCAGCATCTTCTCGAACGCCACGATGTGATCCATCGCTCCGTCCAGCTGGGTGTTCTTGGTTTTCCCATACACGCGCCGGATGATCGGATCCGAATACCACGAGCCGAAGAAAATCCCCACCCGGCCGCGACCGGGCATCGCCCGCCAGAACCGCCAATACGGCGGGCGCTCGCGCTCCTCATCCGTCGGCTCCCAAAAAGCATGGGTGGCGACGCCGCGCGGATCCAGCCACTCGTTCAGCCGCTGGACCAGTTCGCCTTTGCCGGCGCCATCGGCGCCGGAGACGATGACGATGACGGAAAACTCGCGCGTGCGCAGCGCAAGGTGGGCGGCCAGGAGCCGCGATCGCAGTTTTGGGAGCTCCGTCTTGTACTTTGTCGGGCTCAGCTCGTGGCCTAATTCAGCGGCTTCAAACATGGAGGGACGCGTTATGGCGCCGACGCGATGATGTCGCTTTCAGCCACGAGGGCAATCCGTCTCACGGTCTTCAGGGTTTCAGCCGCGACAGCCTGAACATCGCGCTCGCCGGCGATTTCATGCAGGAGCGTCGCGTGGCGGTAGAATTCAATCAACGGCTCCGTCTGGCGGTGGAATGTCGCCAGCCGCGCGCGCACCGTGCTCGAACTGTCATCAGGTCGCTGATACAGCGTCCCGCCGCAGTGATCACATTTCCCGGCGGCCTTGGGCGCCTTGAAGTGCGTGTGATAGGGCGCCTGGCATTTTTCGCACACCAGCCGGCCGGAAAGCCGCCCCACGATCGCTTCGTCCGCCACCTTGATATAGAGGACGGCCGTCAGCCGCCGTCGGTGGCGTGACATCATCTCCATCAGGGCGTGCGCCTGGTGCAGCGTGCGCGGGAATCCATCGAGGACGAAACCATCGACAACGTCGGGCTGCGCCAGGCGATCCTCGACCATGGCATCGGTGACGTCGTCGGGGACGAGTTCGCCGCGATCCATGTAAGTCTTCGCGAGTTTTCCCAGCTTGGTCTCGCGGCGCAGGTTGTCGCGGAACAAGTCGCCGGTGGCGATGTGCGGCAGCCGCAGCCGCGCGCAGAGGACCTCCGCCTGCGTCCCTTTGCCGGAACCCGGCGCACCCAGCAGCACGAAGTCGAGGGTCTGGCGGGCGAGATGAACCGGTGTCGCCGCCGCGACCGCCGGCCGCGGCAGCGCCGCCACGTCGCGCGCGCTGGCAAACACGATCTTTCCGGACCGTACCGCCGTGAGCGTGAGCTCGAGGCGGCTTTGTACTTCGAGCAGCGAGTCGCCGCCCGGAACGATGACCAGTTTCTGCGCCGCCCGATAGTGATCGAGTACGGCACTGGTCGTCCGATGAAACATCCTCAGCCGCGCGCGCACCACGTCCGTCGAATCGTCCGGCCGGTGGTACAATTCGCCGCCGCACTCGTCGCACACGCCGTAGACGGCCGGTGGATTCTCCTGCTGGTGATAAGGCTTCTGGCAGTTGCGGCAGATGAACCGGCCGGATAACCGCAGCACGATCTCCTCGTCGTCGACGTGAAGGTAAATCACCGCGTCGAGGGTGCGATGATAGCGGCGCAGGAGTTCGTCGAGAAAACGCGCCTGGCCGGCGGTGCGGGGAAACCCATCGATGAGCGTGCCGCGATCGCCGGGCAGCCGGTTCGTCCACTCCTCGAGCATCGCGTCGACGACCTCGTCCGGGACGAGTTCGCCCTGCTCCATGTACTTCCGCGCGAGAATTCCGAGCGCGGTGCGGTTTTTCAGGTTGGCGCGAAACACGTCGCCGACGGCGACGTGCCGCAGTTCGAATTTCGCGCAAAGATGGCTGGCATGTGTGCCTTTTCCGACGCCGGAAGGACCAATGATTGCGATGTTCATACGGAAAGAGAGACGGGGCGGGGCACGAACGGTTCGCGCCGCGCGTTGCCGGCCGTGCGTCGCGGGGGTGCGGACGGGGGTAAGTGGTGCCACCAGACAATGCGCTTCCACTCGCTGGTTGAAAACTCCGGGCTGTTTGGGCGCGTTGTCATGGCCCTGGCACGCTGGCACGACGGTCGCAGCGGCGCTGCGGGGTGTCTCCGCATTAATTGACATTCCCGGGGCGAATCCTGTCAGCGGAAAGCCCTCATCAACTCGCGGCGTGGCTGGGATGTGAATTGGCAAGGAATTTTTCCCCGTGGGCGCAGTGTACCACCGGCCACGGATCCCTTCAAAACCAGTCCCCTGCAATTTAGCGATGACGCGACAGCCGAATCCTCGCGCCTCTCGATGCCGGGCCAGGAATGCGCGCGAAGAGCTCGTCAAATTTGCTTGCCCGGATTTTTCCGCCCACCGTAATACCGCCGCTCCTCGTGGTTCGTCGGCATCGGCAGAACCGGTCGAGGGCTGCGTGTCGCCAGGGTAGCTCAGTGGTAGAGCAGAGGACTCATAAGCCTTTGGTCGCCGGTTCAATCCCGGCCCCTGGCACCAGTTTTTTTGCGGGCCGAGTACGGGCACGCGGAGCTGCAGCCGGCGGCCGCCGTCGATTTGATCGGGAGTTCGCGGTTCCCCAAATTCCACCGTGATGGCCGGAAAAAATCGGACTGCCGTCCGAAATTGCGGGTGGGTTCTCACCCCATTTCATGAACCTTGCCGTTGTGCATCGGTCTGTACTTGCCAGCAGTCCAAATTCCGAGGCTCCAATTAGTTGCCGCGGGCTCCGCTCAGATTTGGCTACGATAGCGTAGCAAAAAAGCAGGTGCTATTTGGCGCTCCAACACTTTTGTTAATTCAGACATGGGCCAAAAGAAACAAATCAACGCCCGCGTGCCGGATCACCTGCACGAGATTATCTCCGAGCGCGCGACCCTGATCGAAGAAACCCATGGCGGCTACTTGGGATTGATCGCGCAGTGGTGGTTCGCACAGGGACATCCGCCGGTGAACGACTACGAAGCGAGACTGCTGGCCCAAAAAAAGCAGTCGTCGAAGCGCTCCTCGTCCTGAGACATGGCACGATTGGTCCGGCTAAGCCGGAACAATTCAGTTCAACCGCGAATAGACGCCAATTCACGCGAATGGAGAGGGCGTCTTTGGGGAGCATCGAAACGATCAACCAAACGGTGACCATGGTTTCACTTGGGTAATCCTCCTCGTCCCTCCTCTGGAATTTGCGTCCATTCGCGTTCATTCGCGGTTTCCACTGAATCGATACGGCTGCTATGAAGCCTTGTTCCAGGAGAAGGCAAAACCGCTCCGGCGGTTTTACTTTTAGCCCGCATGAGTTCGAGAGGTGCGATATGGCCGAAATCATGGCCGAGGACAAAGGAACTCTGAATGGCACGCAGACGGTGAAAAATGCGGGCTAAAGATCCGCGAGCAGCGCGCGGTCGTCGCGTTCCGGTTCTTCGTGCGCCTGCTCGATCGCGAGTCGCAGTGCATCCTCCAATAGCGGCTTCGCCTCGTCGCGCCGATTCAGCGCGATCAGCGTTTTGCCGAGGACAATTCGCGGGATCATCCAGTCGACCCGCTGGCGGACGCAAAACTCGAGGTGCGGCACCGCGTCCGCGGTGCGTTGCTCCGCCAGCAAGGCTTGCGCGAGGCTGAACCGAAAGAGCTCATTGCCCGGATTACCGGTGACGAGCGCCTGAAACTGCTCGACGCGACTCGACACGATCACACGCCGTCAACGAACAGCAGGACGCCGGTGGCGTTGTCCGGACCGCCGCGACGCACGGCGAGGCCGACAATCTCATCCACCGCGGGCTGCGGCTCCGCGTATTGCATTACGAGGCTCGCCAGCTCGGAGTCAGGGATCATCCGCGTGACGCCGTCGGTGCAAAACAGGTACCGGTCGCCCGGCGCCAACTCGCAGGTGATGACATCGACCTCGGGCGGCGATGGCTGGCCAATGCAGCGGGTAAGCGCATGGCGATTGGCCTCATGATAATAAACGACCTCGCCGCGGGCACGGCGCATGCGCGCCTCGTTCTCCACCGAATGATCCTCGGTCAGCCGAATGAACTGACCCTTGCGGCCGCCGTAACACCGCGAGTCACCGACATGCGCAATCGTCAGCGTGGCGCCGCGCAAACAGCCAAACGTGAGGGTCGTCCCGATGCCCATCGAGGGGCTCAGCTTCTGCCCCAGCGCGGCGACGGACCGGTTCGCATCCTGCACCAGCGCGACCAGATCGGGTTCGCCAGTGCCGTTAGGCGATTGAAACAGCGCCATAACCTTCTCGACCGCGAGCTGGGCCGCCTCGGCGCCGCCCGGAAGCCCGCCCACGCCATCGGCGACGCCGAAAACCAGGTCCTTTTCGTCCATGAGATATCGGTCTTCATTTTGACGACGAACACGGCCGATATCAGTGAGCGCGGCGGCGCGGAACGAAAGCATGGGATGTACGCGGTGGACGGTAGCTGTGGGTGGTGCTAGGCGAAAGGACGAAATTCATCCGACCGCGTTTCGCGCGTCAAACGGACATATTCGGGCTGGGGTAGCGAGTCCAAGAAAAGCCGACCATAGCTCTTCGAAACCACGCGCGAGTCGAGCACGATAATGACGCCGCGATCGGTCGCCGTCCGGATCAGCCGGCCCACCCCCTGGCGGAATTTCATCAAGGCATCCGGCAACGTGAGCTCGTTGAACGCGTTTCCGCCGTGGCCGCGGATGAAATCGCAACGTGCCTCGGTGATCGGATGGGTCGGCGGATCGAAGGGCAGCCGTGTAATGATGACCTGGGCCAGCGAATCGCCCGGGACATCGACACCGGTCCAAAAGCTGTCGGTACCGAAGAGCACGGCGTTGCCAAGCGCGCGCATTTGTTTCGTGAGTTCCGTGCGGGAAAGGTCCGCGCCCTGCATGAGGAACGGCCGGCCGGCTGCGCGAAACACCGGCTCGAGTTCGCCCGCGATTGCGCGCATGTCAGTGTAGCTGGTGAACAACACGAGTGACCCGCCGCGCACCCGTTCGGTGCAAAACCGGATGTAGTCGGTGAGCACATCCAGGGCGAGTTTCGCCTCCTGCGGCGACGGCAGCGGGACATCGGCGGCCACGTATACCCGCATGTTGCGCTCGAAATCGAAGGGGGATTTTACCACGACCGCGCGGGCGCTCTCGGCGCCCATCCGCGCGGCGAATGACTCGATCTGGCCGCCGAGCGCCAGGGTGGCGCTCGTGCACACGACGCTCGTCGAACAGCCAAAAAGGTGTTTGCGCAGTTCCGGCGCGACGTCGATCGGCGCGCTCCGCAGGGTGACGATCGTCTGATGGCGGCCGGAACGCTCGGCCCAATACACGTGGTCCTTGTCGCCGAGCGTGAGCCACTCGTTGACGGCGGCCTGCAGCGCTTTCATCCGCTGCTTCTGCTCCAGTAATTCGTCGCGCTCGCGCCCGTCCTCGAGCGTGTCCGCCAGCTTCGCGAGGATTCGGTGCAACGCCCCCAGCGGCCCGTCGAGCGTGGGCTCGGCCACGCCTTCTTCGCGGACGCGGACGACCGGCCGCTGCGCGAGCAGGGAATCGGCGAGGAACTGGAAAAACTGCCGCGACGCGTCCAGCGCATCGAGGACGAGTTGCTGCGCTTCGGGCCCGCCGAGTTTCCGAAACACGCCGCGCTTGGTCCGCGGGTTGAAGAGATATTTGAGCGCGCGATCGACGCCGAAGCTGGAAAGCGAGAGGCCGAAGTTCTCGGTCGCGACGTCGGGTACGGTGTGTGCCTCGTCGAGCACCACGAAATCATCGGGAAACAGGACGCCGCGCGTGTCGGTGTTGGCGTCGTTGGCCTTTGCGCCGCCGGCCCGAATCAGCGCAAACAGCAGCGCATGGTTGACGATGATCACGTGCGCCGAACGCAGTCGGGCGCGGGCGCGCTGATAGAAACATTTCTCGCAATCGCAGTGCTTCCGCGAGCAGGACGACGAGTCCGCGTTCACCACATCCCAAACATCCAGTCGGGGCGGCGGCTTCAATTCGTGCCGGATGCCGGTCGTCGTGGTTTCGGCCCAGGTGGCGATCCGCTTGAGCTCGTCGTAGTCGGCATCGGCCAGCAGCGTCGCGCGATCCGCGAGAGCGTGTGCCAGCCGGGTCGTGCAAAGGTAATTCGACTTCCCGACCAGGACCGCGGCGCGAAAATCGGCGTAACGGGCGAGCGACGGCACCGCTTTGAACAGCCGCCGGCACTTCGGGAGGTCGCTCGTTTCCAGTTGTTCCTGGAGTGAAATCGTGTGGGTCGAGACGATCATCTGCCGCGCGACATCCACGGCGTGGATGATGCCGGGAACGAGGTAGGCGAGCGATTTGCCGACGCCGGTGCCGGCTTCGAAGAGGAGCGCGGCGTCATCGCGCATCGCGTCGGCGGCGGCGCGGGCCATCTGCTCCTGTTCCGGCCGATGCTCGAGTTTGAGGGCATCCTGGAGAAACCCGCCTTCCGCGAATATGCGGCAGGCCAGCACCGGAGCCTCGCTCACGCGCGGCGGCGCTGATCCGGTGTCTTCGCGAAGGCCGATCATGATGAAAAGGTCAACAGGTGACGCCGAACCCGCGGCAGTTCAACCGCGAAGCAGGAAACCGCTGACATGACGTTTCCGCCCCGTGCGAAACAGGCCCGGCGCAAACCACAGTGTTTGTCCTAATCCCGGCCAATCCGGAGACTTGGAACGCGCACTCGGGCCGGGAATCGATTTGCGAGCTGCACCATCCGTGCGCTCACTTGCGACCTTCGATGGACAAGACGACTTATACCGGCGGCTCGTGGGTGGACGAACTTGTCCACTTTTTGCGCACAGAACCGACGGTAACGGCGGTGCGGATCGACCCGGACGCGCAAACCGTTTCGGTCGCAACGATCGGAAACGTCGAGTTGCATGGGCTCGAGGAAAAGCTGAGCGAGACGATTGCGGCCATTGAGGCGGAGCTTGCGGCCAAAGCCGCCACGCGCGCGCCGGTGGGATTTTCCGTGCGGCGCGAAGGCGGGGCGATGGTCGTCGGCCGCAATACCTGCGAAACGGCGGAGAAGCTCTGGCGGTGGCGCGAGATGGAGTGGCCGGAAATCAAACCCGGCGCGGCGGCGCACGAACAGGAGTGGCGCAAGCTCGCCATCCTGGCGACGGTCTGTGGCGTGGCGGGCATCGCGGGCGCGGTCGCGTCGAGCGTGGCGCCGGGTGTTCCCTGGATTTCAAAAGCGTTTTTTGGCCTCGGCCTGCTTGCGGGTGGCTGGGACGCCGCGGTCGACACCTGGCAGAACCTCCGGAAGCGTGAAATCGACATCCACTTCCTCATGCTCGCGGTCGCGCTCGGTGCGATGTTCATCGGCGCGTGGGGCGAGGCGGTGCTGTTGCTGTTCCTGTTCTCCGCGGCCGGCGCGATGGAGGAATACGCGCTGGATCGTACGCAGCGCGAAGTCAGTGCGCTGCTGAAATCCGCGCCCAAGAGCGCGACGATCGTACTCGCGGACGGGACGGAAAAGGAAATCCCGGTGGAGGAACTTCAACTGCGGCATCGCGTGCGCGTGAAGCCGGGTGAGGCGTTTGCCACCGATGGCGTGGTGGTGAAAGGCCGCAGCGCCAGCGACGAATCGGCGCTCACCGGCGAGGCGACTCCGGTGGAAAAAAACGTCGGGGACGAGGTCTTCAGCGGGACTGTCAATCTCTGGGGCGCGGTGGATTTCGATGTGGTGCGGCTGCCATCAGAGAGCACGCTGCAAAAGATCATCCGTCTGATTCAGACGGCGCAGAAGCTGAAGGCGCCGAGCGAGCGATTCACCGACCGGTTTGGCACCGGCTACACGTATCTCGTGATTGGCGCGGCAACATTCATGTTTCTCGTCTGGTGGCTGGGCTTCGGTCTGCCGGCATTTACCAACACCGAGGGTACCCGCTCGGCGTTTTATCGCGCCATGACGCTGATGGTCGTCGCGAGCCCGTGCGCGCTGGTGCTGTCGATCCCGTCGGCGATCCTCGCCGCGATCGCGTGGGGCGCGCGGCACGGGGTGTTGTTCCGTGGCGGCGCGGCGATCGAGAAACTCGCGGATGTGTCCGTCGTCGCGCTCGACAAAACCGGCACCCTGACGACGGGCGAACTCGCCGTCGTCGGCTGCGAGAGTTATCCGCAGGGTCGCGAAGGCGAGGTGATCGAACTCGCCCACGCGCTCGAGGTGAAATCGCATCACCCGATTGCCCGGGCGATCGTCCGGCATGCGCGCGCGACCGGCGTCGCGGAACTGGCGGTCGATGATTTCGAGTCGCTCACGGGTCAGGGACTTCGCGGCAAGATTGATGGCGCCACGCTGCTGCTGGGCCGCCGCGAATTGCTCGAGAGCGGACCGCTCTCGGGTTGGGCAAAAAAACTCCCGCCGGCCTCGGCCGAGCTCAGTGAAGTTTGGGTCATCAGCCGCGACCTCGTCGGCCGGATTCTCCTGAAGGATCAGATTCGCGCGGAATCACGCGACGTGCTCCTGGCGTTGAAGCGCTATGGACTAAGAACGGTCATGCTAACCGGCGACCGCCGGCATGCGGCCGAAGCGGTGGCAAAGGAACTCGGGCTGGATGAGGTTCGTGCGGGGCTTTCGCCGGAGGACAAGGTCACCGCGGTGCAGGCTTTGCGTGAGGGGGGACGAAAGGTCGCGATGGTCGGTGATGGAGTGAACGACGCGCCCTCGCTCGCCGCGGCGGACGTAAGCGTGGCGATGGGCGCGCGCGGCAGCGACGCCGCGTTGGAGCAGGCGGAGGTGATCCTGATGCACGATCGGATCGAGAATTTTCTCGCCGCGCTGCGGCTGAGCCGGCGGGCGCGCGCCATCATCCGGCAGAACCTCGCCATCTCGCTCGGAGTGGTGGTGATCATGGTCTTGGCCACCGCGTTTGGGGCCGTACCGCTGGCAGTCGGTGTCGGCGCCCACGAGGGCAGCACCCTCGTTGTGTGCATAAACTCGTTACGGCTGCTGTTTGGCCGCAACGCCTGATTGAGTTGCAACTTTTAGCCCGAATTGTCGTCGTAACGGACAGCCAATCCTGACCATGAAAACCTCACCCGTCCGCCATGTGGTTTTGATTGCCGTGATCGCCGCGGGGCTCGCGGGATGCACGTTCCCCTCCTCACGTCGCATAATCCCCCGGGGCCAGGCCAACGTGCTCCAACGCTCTGATACCGGCGTGGTGACCAGCGTGCGCGAAGTGACGATCGAGGGTGAGCGCAGCAACCTTGGCATGTATGGCGGCGGCATCATTGGTGCGGCGGCGGCCAGCGGTGGCCGCGGCGTCGGCGGGGCCATAGGTGTCGCGGCGGCAGGCGTGACCGGTGCCGTCGTCGGCCATGCGACGGAGGAAGCGGTGACGCGGAAGCGGGCGCAGGAAATCACGATTCGCCTGGATGATGGTTCCACCGTGGTCGTGACCCAGGAATCGGCAACCGGGCTCTTTCAGGATGGCGATCGCGTCCGCGTGATGAACGGTGGCGGTGGCGCCCGCGTCGCGATGCAGACGAATTGAGCGGTGAGACGGTAATACGGTGAATCGGTTCACACCCACCGATTCACGGTTTCACTGATTCACTGCCTCACCGTCTCATTGCTTCACCGACGCACCGATCAGTCCGCGATCCACACCAGGTCGCCGACGCGGACGTCCTCGTAGAGTTCGACGATGTCGTGGTTTCGCATCAGCACGCAGCCGGCGCTCAGCGGCTCGCCGATGCGTTCCTCGTGATTCGTGCCGTGGATGTACACGTAGCGGTCGTAGGTATCGACTTCGCCTCCGCGGTTCACGCCCGGCTCGAGCCCGCGCAACCAGAGGATCCGGCTTGTGATCAAATTGTCGTCCGATGTCGCCTCGGGCAGTTCGCGAAAATGATGGCCGGTGGACACGCGTGACTTGAACACCATGCCCGGCGGCTGCCCGGCGCCGATGCGCTCGGCAATCTCGTGCAATCCTCGCGGCGTGCCCATCGACCCTTTTATGTTCGATGGCGGACGCTTGGAGGTCGAAATCACGTAACTCTTTACCAGCGCAGCTTTGCGAAAAAACTGGAGGGTTGCTGTGCTGATGCGCGCCGCCAAAACCCGCTCTCCGGGCTTGATGCCCAGCCGGGCGCAAGTTTTGTTGACCTGCTCCATTGGAGACAAACTCGTGAACAACGCATCCATCAATGTCGGTATCGTCGGCGCCACGGGCGCCGTCGGTCAAGAGCTCCTGCAGCTCTTGCACGATCGCAACTTCCCGATGGCTTCGCTGCGGCTCTTCGCCTCGGCGCGGTCGGCGGGCAAAGTCATCGCGTGTGCCGGCAAGAAATACACGGTGGAGGAGGCGAAGCCGGGGGTGTTCGCGGACCTTGACGTCGCGTTCTTCGCGGTCGAAACGGCAACCACCCAGGCGCTTGCGCCGGATGCGGTGAAAGCGGGCTGCCTCGTGATCGACAAGAGCTCCGGGTATCGAATGGATCCCGACGTGCCGCTCGTGATTCCGGAGATTAATCCGGAGCAATTGCGGCAACACAAGGGCATCATCGCGAATCCGAACTGCTCGACGGCGGTGGCGCTCATGGGGCTGTGGCCGCTGCACCGGGCCTTCGGTCTGAAACGGTACATTGCCGCGACCTATCAGTCGGTTTCCGGCACGGGCGCCGATGCGATCGAGGAATTGGATCAGCAGGTGCACGCCTATGCCAAGGGCGCGCCGCTGACGAAGAAGGTTTATCCGTATCAGATCGCGTTCAACGTGATCCCGCAGGTCGATTCGTTCGGGCCCAACGGCTACACCGGCGAGGAGACCAAGATGATGCTCGAGAGCCGGAAGATCATGGGGCTGCCGGACCTCAAGGTTTCGACGACCACGGTCCGGGTTCCTGTGGTGCGCGCACACTCGATCGCAATCAACGCCGAATTCGAGCGTCCTGTCAGCGTGGAGGCCGCGCGCGCCGCGGTCGCGGCTTTCGATGGCGCGCAGCTGGTCGATGACCCGGCGAACAAGGCGTATCCGACCCCGCTCGATTTCACGCGCAAGGTGAAGTGCGGGGTCGGCCGAATCCGGATCGATACTGCACTCGACAACGGCCTGGCGCTCTGGGTCAGCGGCGACAACCTGTGGAAGGGCGCCGCGCTGAATGCGCTCCAGAACGCCGAACTCATGGTCCGCGAAGGCTGGCTGAAGCCGAAGGCAGCGCAGGCGAAGCCGGCGCTCGCGGCGGTGTAGTTTGCCGCTGCGGCAATGACGAATGACGGATGACGAATTGAGGCCTCGAGTCGGCCTCTGATTTGCCCGCAGCATCGGCACTCGTAATTTGTAATTCGTCATTCTCCCTCCCCAATAATTCCTTGTCACCCGGTTGGTGCGGCCGTCTTGATTCCAGTTTGGCTCGGACGCTTAGCTCAGTTGGTTAGAGCATCTCGTTTACACCGAGGGGGTCGGGGGTTCGAGTCCCTCAGCGTCCAGCCGTCGCTCCTCCGCTGCGCGGCAGTTCCGCCCAGGGAGCGGAGGCGGGCAGTGGCCCCGCGGCGAGTTTCGACCCGGCAGACCAGTCAGCGCTGCTCCGCCACTCTGGAGCTATGGCTGGCAGGCCAGCCGGCGCGAGCCGGACACAGCCCGTGAAGCTCATCCGCCGGTGTGGGTTGAGGCCGCCGACGATTGCGTCCCGCACACGGGCGACCGGGCATTGCTGCCTTGCAATAGCCTCCGGCGAAGGAGGGCGACACCCTGTTCCAGCGAATCGTTCGCACGCTGTGGACATTTTCCTAAAGAGACGAGCCACGGCATTTTATCGACGCCCCGGTAGTTTGGCGCGCTTGCTCCGCAGGCCGTTTCCGTCATCAGTCGTCATCCTTCGCCTTCCCCGATTTTCCGTCTTCCATCATGTCCACAAAGTTCTTCACCAATGAAGAGGGTCGCACCATGTTGGAGAAGATTGCGGGCATCTTTGCGCACAAGAACATCCATTTCTTCGATGTCTTGGTAGGCTACTTCCGCGCATCGGGCTACTTTCGCATCCGACCGTTTGTTCAGCGTTCCGGCAGGATTCGGATTCTCGTCGGCATCAACATCGACCGATTGGTTCAGGAAGCTTGGGATAAGGGGCTTCAATTCGGAGCCAACCCGACCGTTGCTCGTGCCGAGTTTCTCGACGAACTGAAACAGAGCATTCAAAAGTCGGCTTACGATCGCGTCGTGGAAGAAGGCATGATCGGCCTCGTTGACGACATCGCGTCCGGCAAAGTCGAGATTCGCATCCATCCGTCTCAGACTATCCACGCCAAGGTTTATATTTTCCGCGAGGAAACGAAACACGCTCATGGCTACGGCGCTGTCATCACGGGCTCGAGCAACCTCACCGATGCGGGCTTAGAGCGCAATTTCGAGTTCAATGTCGAACTGCGCGACGACCACGACATCGATTTCGCCACGGACACCTTCAATCGACTCTGGGACGAGGGCGTCCCCGTGGGGCCTGAGCATGTTCAGGAGATCAAGCGGCAGACGTTTCTCAACGACTCATTCACGCCGCACGATCTCTTCATCAAATTCCTCGCCGAATATTTCGGCGCCGCCATTCAATACGACCCCAGCGTTCTTGAAGACCTGCCCTCGGGTTTCAAGAAACTCACTTATCAGGGTGATGCCGTCAGCGACGGCTTCGCCAAACTTCAACGGCACGGCGGCTTCTTTCTCTCCGACGTCGTTGGCCTCGGCAAAACCCTCGTCGCAACGCTTATCGCCAAGCGCTTTTACTACACCAACGGCTACATCACCGGTCATCACTCTTCGACGCTCTTCGTCGTGCCACCCGCGCTCGTGGAGACTTGGGATGACACCATTCGCCAGATCGATCTCAAGAACACGCGCATCATAACTACCGGCAGTCTCCACAAAATTCGCCACCCCGAGGACTACGACTTGGTTGTAGTGGACGAAGCCCACAAATACCGCACCGACACCGCGGAGATGTATCAGGAGCTTCAGCGAATCTGCAAATCGCCGACCCGCCGCCGCGACGAATTGGGCCGGGCGTGCCCCAAGAAGGTCATCCTCGTTTCAGCGACACCGCTGAACAACCGGCCCAGCGATATCGCCAACTTGGTCTACCTCTTTCAGGACAGCAAAGACTCCACTTTGGAGACCGCCAATCTTCAGCGGTTCTTTGCTCCGCTCATGAAGGAATACGACCGCCTCAAGCGCGACCCGGATCCCGTCGCCGTGCGCAATGGCGTTCGTGCGATCTACGATCTCATTCGCGTTCACGTCATCCAACCGCTCACCGTCCGGCGCACCCGGCAGGATTTGCAGGCCCACCCCGCCTATCGCGACGACCTCGCCGCGCAGGGCATCGTGTTCCCCGAAGTCCAGACCCCGGAGAAAATCCTCTACGTGTTGCCACCCGTCGTGGATAAACTTTTTGATCACACCATCCGGTTGCTCACCGATTCGGCAAAGGGCCTGACCTACAATCGCTACCGGGCTATCGCGTTTCTGAAGCCGGGAAAAAAGGCCCGCTACCAGCAGGCCGACCGCATTTCGGCCCAGCTCGCCTTCATCATGAAGACGATGCTCGTCAAGCGTCTCGACAGCAGTTTCTACGCATTCCGAAAATCTCTTGAACGGTTCGCCACCGCGACTCGACAAATGGTCGGGATGTTCGACCGGAAGAAAATCTACATCGCGCCCAATCTGCCCGTCACCGAATATCTGGCCGACGGCAAGGAGGAGGCGTTGATCAACCTGATCGCGGTGATCTCCGAAACCGACCCCACCATCCAGATTTGTGAGCCAGACGACTTCGAAGCCACCTTTGTCGAAGGCTTGCGCCACGATGCGGACATTCTCGACGAACTCGTCGCGGCGTGGAACCAAGTCACCGATGACCCCAAGCTCGACGAGTTTATCGCGCGCCTAAAACGTCAGCTCTTTGATAAGAAGCTCAACCCCGCCCGCAAGCTCATCGTATTTTCGGAGTCCGCCGAGACCACCGACTATCTCATTCGCGCCCTAGCGAACGCGGGCTTCGATCGTGCACTCGCCGTCTCAAGCGCCAATCGCGCCGAAGCGCTGCCAGTCGTGAAGGCCAATTTCGACGCCAGCCTGCCCACGAAGGACCAAGAGAACCGCTACGACATTGTCGTCTCCACGGAAGTCCTCGCGGAGGGCATCAACCTGCATCGCGCCAACATCGTTGTGAACTACGACACCCCGTGGAATTCCACACGCCTCATGCAACGCATCGGTCGCGTCAACCGCATCGGCTCCCCGCACACCCAGATTCATATTTTCAATTTCTTTCCCACGTCTCAGGTCAAGGACGAGATCGAGCTGGAGAAGAAGGCCAAGATGAAGCTGCACGCCTTCCATGTGGCGATGGGCGAGGACAGCCAAATCTACTCCGACGAGGAAGACCCCGAGACGTTTGGCCTCTTCGAGAAAACGGTGAAAGAGGAAGTCGACGAGCGTCTCGCCCTGCTGATGGAATTGCGCACGTTCAAGACGAACCACCCGGACCGCTTCAAGCAGATCAAGAATCTGCCCCAGCGTGCCCGCACCGGGCGGAGCAATCCTGCACTCGCGCGCTCCACCCTCGCCTTCATTCGCAGCCATCGGCGCGATGCGTTTATTCACGCTCGGCCTAACGACACCAACGAGGAGCTCGCTTTTGTCGAAGCCGCGCGGCGTTTCCGTGCCGAACCCTCCGAGAAATCCATCCCGCTCCATGAGAAGCATCATGACCAAGTGCAGACCGCGGTCCGCTTGTTCAACGAGATGTTGCAGGAAGACATGGCCCGCGAACAAAAGGTCGACCCCAAGATCGGCCCCAACGAAAACAAGGCGCTGAAACTCCTCGCGGCACTCCGCGACATGCCGGTTTCCTCGGAAAAGGAACGCGCCCTGCTCGAATCGGCCCAGCGCGCCATCCGGGTCGGCAAATTCCAGCAGCTCCACCGCGACCTCAACAAACTCCAAAAGGCCGTCAAAGACACGCCCGTCGCGCCCTCCCTCTTGCTGGAGCGCGTGGTGGCCATCCTCGGCAAGTATCCCATCGCGCCCGATGACGCGGCCACCACCGCTCCGGTCGAGCGTCTGCCAGTCGCCACCGCTGGCCCGCGTCTGCCCGAGATTATCATTTCCGAGTCGTTCGCCTGACCCGCCCAGCCATGCATCTCATCTACTTCGACGAATCGGGTAACAGCGGCACCAATCTCACCGCGCCACACCAACCAATTTTTGTGCTCGGTGCCTTGGTCGTGCCCGAAACCGCCTGGCTGGCGTTGGAAGCAGACCTCCAAGCGGTGATTGACCGCTATTTCCCGGCCCCACGCCCGGAACACTTCGAAATCCACGCCACCGAACTCCATAACCCCCGCGATTTCTGCAAATCCTTCCCCATCGCTCATCGCCTCGCGTTCCGCGACGACTGGTTGCGCGTCGCGCAAAAACACGGGCTCAAGTTCCTCTATCGCGCCATTGTCAAAAAGCGCTTTCAAGCCTGGCTCCACACCGCGTTTGGCGGCGGCGTGGCCATCAATCCCCATGTCGCCGCCTTCCCGCTGGTCGCCCGCGCCGTGGACAATCACCTGCGCACCCTGCCGGGATCGCCGCTCGGCATGTTCATCGCCGATGAAAACAAAGACGTCGTGCGCGATGTGGAAAAAGCCCATCGCCTTCTGCGCGGGACTGAGGGAGTGCTCAAGCTCGGGCGCATCGTCGAAAAGGGCTTCTTCATCGACTCGGCCTCCAGCCTGCCGCTCCAGCTCTGCGACCTCTGCGTTTACGCGGCGCGGCGCCACGAGGAGCGAAAGGCCGGGTTCGCCGTAAAACCTTTGGATGCCTCGTCCATTTCCTTGTGGGAAACCCTCGTCCTGCGGATTGACGAATCCATGCCCGACGTTCTCGCGTGGCTCACTGAACAGCAAAAAAAGATGCGGCCAGGGAACTAAGTCGCGGGAACGGAAAGGGTCCGAACCACTCTGGTCGCACTGGAAACCGAACCCATCTCCGCCTTTTTTTCAAGTCTCCTTTCCTCGTTTCTGTAATCGACTTTCCCCTCCCGATCGCCGCCTTCGCCCGCTCTCCAATGCCTCTTCCTCTCGCCGCTCTGCGCGAAGCCCTTCGTCAGCCCTACCAGCGCGCCACCTGGACCGGCGGCAAAGATAACGCCGGGTTGTTGCGCCAGTTCTTCGCGCAGACGCAGGTCGATTTCCGGCTCACGCCCCATTCGGTCGAGTTCCCTGGGAAGATCGCCCGCCGCATCCTCCAGCTCGGCGTCGTCACGCTTGCCGACAGCAAGCGCCTCGGCGTGTTTGAGGTCGAGCTGGCTGATACCAGCACCCACATCGCTCGCAACCGCGTCGGCCTCCGCGAACTCGCCCGCCGCCTCATCGATGAGGCCACCATCCACGGCGCGCTCGCCTTCTATTTCCATCCCCAAGTCGGCGAATACCGTTTCAGCTTCATCTCCCGCCAGTCCCGCATCGAAAGCGACGGATCGCTCTCCGCCAGCGAGACGCACCCGAAGCGCTTCACCTACGTCCTCGGCCCCGGCGAGCTTTGCCGCACGCCCGCCGAACGCTTCGGCCTGCTCGCCGCGCAAGCTACCCCCGTCACCATCACGGATCTCGTCGAGGCTTTCTCCGTCGAGAAGCTCACCCGCGAATTCTACCAGCAATTGCAGCACTGGTATTTTTGGGCGCTCGGACACGTGCGTTTCCCGGCCGATGCGCCCAAAGACGATGGCCGCGACTCGCTCTCCCTCATCCGGCTGCTCACTCGCTTGATCTTTGTCTGGTTCCTGAAGGAGAAGGGCCTCGTCCCGCCCAACCTCTTCGATCCGGCCGCGCTCGCCCGGCTCCTGCGCCATTTCTCCCCCGACGACGAGACCGTCCGCGCCTCGGCCTACTACCGGGCCATCCTGCAAAACCTCTTCTTTGCCACGCTCAACTCCGAGTCCGAGCACCGCGGCTGGGCGCGCGAGGGTCAAAACATGATGGCTCACTCACTTTATCGCTTCCGCGAGGAGTTCGTTTCACCCACCAGCGCCCTCGATCTCTTCCGCGATATCCCCTTCCTCAACGGCGGCCTTTTCGAGTGTCTCGACAAGGATCTGGGCGAAGGCGCCAAGCCCCGCTACGTCCGTATCGACGGCTTCTCCCGCCGCGAAGACAGCCAGCCCGTCGTCCCCGACTTCCTTTTCTTTGGCCCCGAGCAGGACGCCGACCTCAGCGCCTTCTACGAGGAGAAAAAGCCCGGCAGGAAATCCCGCCCCGCTCGCGTCCGCGGCCTCCTCGCCATCCTCCATGACTTCAAGTTCACCATCGAGGAAAACACCCCGCTCGACGAGGACGTCGCCCTCGACCCCGAACTGCTCGGCCGGGTCTTCGAAAACCTCCTTGCCGCTTACAACCCGGAGACGCAGGTCACCGCCCGCAAGCAGACCGGCTCATTCTATACGCCGCGCGAGATCGTGGACTACATGACCGGTCAAGCGCTCTTCTACGCGCTGCGCGAAAAAGTGCCGGGGCTGCCCGACCTCGACACCCGCCTCCCGTCAGCGCTCGCCCACGACGATGCGCCGAATCCCTTCAACTCAGCCGAGACCGGCCAACTCATCGCCGCCCTCGACGACCTGAAAGTCCTCGACCCCGCCTGCGGCTCCGGCGCCTTTCCGATGGGCGTGCTCCACCGGCTCGTGCATCTCCTGCAAAAAATCGACCCCGGCAACGCCCGCTGGAAAAAGCGCCAGCTCGACAAGGCCGCCGAGATTCCCGACGCCACTGTGCGCGAGCGCGTGCTGGCCGACATCGAGCAGGCCTTCGGCGCCAACGAGCTCGGCTACGGTCGCAAGCTCTACCTCATCGAAAACTGCCTCTACGGCGTGGACATCCAGCCCATCGCCGCGCAGATCACCAAGCTCCGCTTCTTTATCTCCCTCGTCGTCGAGCAGCGCACCGATCCCGCCGCGCCCAATCGCGGCATCCGCCCGCTCCCCAATCTCGAAACAAAAATCGTCGCCGCCAATACGCTCCTCGGCGTCGAGCGGAAAGAAAAGCAGGCGGATTTTCTTACCGAAGACACAGCAGCTCATATCGAGCTGCACAAACTTCGCCATGCATTGACCAAGGTGCGCGACGACCATTTCCTAGCGCGCACGTCGAAAACAAAGGCGAAGTGCCGTGAGGATGATAAGCGGATTCGTGCAGAAATGTCGGCATTGCTGGAGAAGGCCGGAATGACTGCAGCTCTGTCTCGCCAACTCTCGGCGTGGGATCCCTACGACCAGAACGCTCACGCCTCCTTCTTCGATAGTGAGTGGATGTTCGGGCTTACCGAGGGCTTTGATGTCATTGTTGGCAACCCTCCATATCGGATGCTTCAACCGCATAATACTGCTCAGTCCGATTTGGACTATTTCCGCGAGCACTTCGTGTCCGCAGAGTTCAAAATCGAGCTATTCCATCTTTTCCTGCAACGCGGAACCTTGCTCCTTCAGGATTGCGGATGCCTCGCCTTTATCGTTCCGAGTTCGATTCTGAACAACGTTTACGCGGAGAAGCTTCGTCGATGGCTAATGGAACATTGTGCCATTCGATCAATCGCCGTTTCTCCGGATCGCGTGTTTGCGGCGGCTGACGTTCATACCTCCGTTATTATTCTCGGACGCGAAACGAATCCCGGAAGGAGAAAGGAAAACGTCGTTGCCACAACCACCGCGCTCACACCTCAGTTCGCTCGAACGCCAGGTGCATACGACCGAACCTTGCAGGCTCGATTTGCCGCCTTACCTGGAGCGATTTGGAACATTCTTCTGAACGAAGATAACGCCGGCTTGTTTGAGAAACTGAGAGCGACATCGTCGTCGTTGGAATCCGTATCGAAAATCAACCGCGGCTTGATATCAGGGGATCGTGATCAATACTTTTCGGAGAAAAAATTGACCGGGAAGCACATTCCTATTCTCACCGGTGCGGATGTGGATCGTTATGCTCTAAAGCCGTCGACCGAGTTCGTTTTGTTCGAACGCCCTGATTCCGCAGGAGGTTGTTGGGACGAGGATGTTCACCTCGCCCCGCACAAGATAGTTGTTCGGCAGATCGGCACAAAGCCAACCGCCAGCTTCTTGGCGAAGCCTGTCGCCGTAACCGGAAACATTTTCACGATTCGAGGCGAAAACGAGGACCACGAGCTGTTCATACTCGGTATTTTGAATTCCAAGCTCATCGAATATTTTTGGCGGATCATGTTTTCAGATTTCAAGAGTTCGTTCCCGCAAGTCACAATCTTCAGTCTTTCTCAAGTGCCAGTGGTCGTCACACGGGCAGGGGACGCAAAGCAGCATTCACTGAGAAAGCGCCTCGTCACCCTCGTGGACCAAATCCTCGCCGCGAAGCAGGCGGACGCGGGGGCCGACACGAGCGCGCCGGAAGCGGAGATCGACCGGCACGTTTACGCTCTCTACGGCCTGACCCCCGCCGAAATCAAAATCGTCGAAGAGTCCGCTTCCGCCGCCAAGTAAATCAACCGATCCGCGCTCGCCCTGCCTTCGTCGTGAAAAAGAATTCCCCGCTCAAAATCCTCCTTCGCGCGGAAGCCATCCCGGCGCTGACGGCGGGGCGGCCCTATTTTTCGATGGCGGAGTTGCGCGCCTGGCTCACGCGCCGGCGCATCCCGTGGACCGCCGCCACGCTCAATTCCTACCTCCACGCCTTCACCAACGACGGCACGGTTTACGATGCCGGCCGCGGTTGGTATTCCACCCTCGCGCAACCGCTCGCCCTTGGTCGCGCCCACGTCGCGCCAGTGGTGGAACTCATCGAAAAGGAATTTCCGCTCTTGTCGTTCGCGGTGTGGTCCACCCAGCAGATCAACCCGTGGATGCACCACCTGCTCGGGAAGTTTGTAACTTTCGTTTACGTGGAGAGGGAAGGCGTCGGCGCGGTGTGGGAACTCCTGAAAGAGAAAGGCTACGACGCCCACCGCAACCCGACGAAGAAGGAGGCCGCGAAGACCTTCAGTGTGCGCGACAACACCGTGGTCGTCCGCGCCGGTAGTCTGTCCCAAGCACCAGTGGACGGCCATTACGCCGCCCCCGAAAAAATCCTCGTGGATCTGGCGGCAGAGCTGGCCGTGCTGCAGCTGATGGACGCCAGCGAATTCACTGCCCTGTTTTCGAGTGCAGCGACTTCCGGCCGGCTGGAAATCACCGGCATGTTGCGTTACGCGCACCGCAGAGAGTTGAAGCCTCGCTTCTTACGCCTCCTGAATCAATTAACGTCAGAAAATTACGAGTCCTGACAACAATGGATTCATCCTTCTCCAAACTCCCCCTCGACGGCCACTACGCCACGCCCGGAAAACTGCTCGTAGAATTGGCCGCCGAGGCCGAACTCTTGCCGCTCATGGTCCCGTCTGAGTTGGCCGGCGTTTTCTCCGGCGTGATTCGTTCAGAACGCTTGGATATGCCGACAATGCTAGAATACTCATTCCGCAAAAGGAACAAAGGGAATGTCTTAAGACTAGTGAGTCCGGTATCGTCACAAAACGTCGAAATGTGACGATACCGGATTATCGCCCCCATGATCCACCCCGACTGCTTCCAACTCCCTTGGCTGCGGCAGCAGGCGGAGGCGATGCGGGTGCAGCAAGCCAACCTGCATTTGTTGGAGCGGTGCATTCATGCCTTGGAACTGGTCGGTCGGCTTTCGGATGCTGGCTTGAACTTCGTTTTCAAGGGCGGCACCAGCTTGGTGCTGCTCCTCCAGCCCGTTCGTCGGCTGTCCCTCGACGTGGACATCGCGACCCCGGAGCCAATCGAGCGAATCAAAGCCATGCTGGACCAAGTGGCGACGAACCAACCGCCCTTCCTGCGCTACGAACACCAGACCAAGCGCGACCGCGATGCTCCGC
The DNA here is from genome assembly GCA_030648295.1 of Opitutaceae bacterium. Classification (GTDB taxonomy): domain Bacteria; phylum Verrucomicrobiota; class Verrucomicrobiia; order Opitutales; family Opitutaceae; genus ER46. The sequence goes on from JAUSID010000128.1 coordinate 31,527, forward strand.
CGACCAAGCATTTCAAAATATTTTTCCGCTCCGTCGCCGGCCCGCAACCGGAGTCCTATGTGCTGCTCGATGTCATCACGACCGGCCATCGCTATGCGGTGACGGCAAAACGCAGCATCGCGGCGCCGTTCATCAGGCTCGAGTCGGATGCCCAAGTCGTCCTGCCCACAGTCGACTGCATCCTCGGGGACAAACTCGCCGCATTCGCCCCGAGAACGATAGGCGTGTTGTATGACCCTCTGGATCGAAACGGCCAAGTGCCCAGGATCATTGCTCAGCGGGTGCCATCACTTGCCGAGCTTCGGCTGATTGCGCTCTCCGAAGAGAACGCCGCACTATATCCCATTTTGCGCCCGCTCGCACCGGAAGCGCTTTATTACTGGTCGATGATCGAAGACGCCATCGCGTTGAGCCGCGATGCCACGCCGTGAGCCCAAAGCCCGCATCGCTTCGGCCCTGAACGGGCCGACCGTAAGCTGCCGCTCGCGAAGTTCCGCGGAGCCAAGAATCAACTAATGCCACCAATTCAGATTGATTGATGGAAATCGAGTGATCTCTGCAGGTGGGCAGCCCGTTCGCGCGTTGACGATCGGCTTTCGCTGGCGAACCCCGCGACTCATGTTGCAGGCGAAGGCGAGGAGGAATTCGTGGCCGCAGTCGAGGCTGCGCAAGCGCGAGAAACGGGTGTGGAGTTCGCCGCACGCGAGAAACGCCTGGATGGCAGCGGTGGCTTCGGGCGCTAGGGCGGGCAGTCGCGGGAGACTCGCGTCAACCATTCCATACTGAATCAGCGCTTCGGCTGGAATTCGGGTCCGATTTAGTATCTCCTCACGGTTCGTTTTCCAACTTCACCTCCATGCGACACACGATCTCCGTCCTCGTTGAGAACAAGTTCGGCGTTTTGGCCCGCATCTCCGGAATGTTTTCCGGCCGCGGCTTCAACATCGACTCGCTCAACGTCGCGCCTACGCACGATGCGTCGCTCTCCCGCATCACCGCGGTGCTGAAGGGCGACGACGCGCAGCTCGACCTGTGCGTCAAGCAGCTGCGGAAGCTCGTGAATGTCGTCGACGTGAGCGATTTCAAGGAAGGCCAGGCGGTAAACCGCGAACTCGTGCTCGTCCGAATCAAGGCCGATGCGAAAACGCGGCCGGAGATTCTCCAAATCAAGGAAATCTTCCGCGCCAAGATCGTCCACCTCGGTGCCGACTCGGTCATCATCGAAGCGACCGGTGACGACGAAAAGGTCGGTGCGCTGCTCGGGTTGCTCGAGCCGTTCGGCATCCTCGAACTCGCCCGCACCGGCCGGCTCGCGCTGAAGCGGTGATAAAGGGACTAAAGGACTAAGGGACTAAAGGACCAAGGGACCAAGGGACCAGGGACCAGAGACGAAAAAGAAAACTTCACCGCGTTCCGGCGTTTCCAACCCAGAACCCAAAACTCAGAACCCGAAACCGAAAAGCGCAGCTTTTTTCCATGCCCGCCAAAGTCTACACCGACAAAGACGCCGATCTCGGCGTGTTTCAGAACAAAACGCTCGCCATCCTCGGCTACGGTTCGCAGGGCCACGCCCACGCGCTCAACCTGAAGGACAGCGGCTGCAAGGTCATCATCGGCCTGTATCCAGGTTCCAAGTCCAGGGAGGTTGCCGAGCAGCACGGGTTCGAGGTCTTCGACGCGGCCGAGGCGGTCCGCCGCGCCGACGTAATCATGATCGGTCTGCCCGACATGAAGCAGGCTGATGTCTACGAGCGTGACATCCTGCCGAATCTCGCGAAGGGCAAGACGCTGCTGTTCTCGCACGGGCTGAGCGTGCACTTCGGGCTGATCAAGCTGCACAAGGATATCGACTGCATCATGGTCGCGCCGAAGGGCCCCGGACACATGGTTCGCCGGCTCTACACCGAAGGCAAAGGCATGCCGGCTCTCATCGCCGTCGCGCAGGACAGGTCGAAGCAGGCGAAGAGAACCGCGCTGGCGTGGGCGAAGGGCATCGGCTCGACGCGCGCGGGCGTGCTCCAGACTTCATTCAAGGAGGAAACCGAGACCGATCTTTTCGGCGAGCAGGCGGTGTTGTGCGGCGGCGCGAGCGCCCTGGTCCAGGCCGGGTTCGAGACGCTCGTCGAAGCCGGTTACCAGCCCGAGATGGCCTATTTCGAGTGCCTGCACGAGCTGAAGCTAATCTGCGACCTGATGTACGAGAGCGGCATCGCCGGAATGCGTTTCTCGATTTCCGAGACCGCCAAGTACGGTGATATCACCCGCGGCCCGCGCGTCGTGAACAAGAAGACCAAGGCGGAGATGAAGAAGATACTGAAGGAGATTCAGACCGGCAAATTCACGAAGGAGTGGGTGAACGAATACAAGGGCGGCCTGAAGAAGTACAACGCACTGCTGAAGGCCGGTGAGAAGCACCCGATCGAAAAGACCGGTGCCTACCTCCGCTCGATGATGCCCTGGATGACCAAGAAGAACATCAAGGGCGTCCAGGCCTCTTACTCGTAGGCGCCCGCGGTTCCCATCTTGGAACTTCCTGGAATTTGGAGACGCGGAGCCTCTGTTTGGGCCGCGTCTTTCTTTTGAGTCTCGACGGAGTATCCGACATTCCAGCGTCGTTACCTCCGCTGCTACGGGCTGGCCGCCTTGCGCGCGCCGGAGGCGCGCTTAGGTTCCGTGTCCCGCGCGGAACCTGCCGAACCTGCAGAACCTGTTTTCTGGCGTTGCGCGCCGCGAAACGACTCCGCAAGTTAGCTGGTTTCCCATCGCCGGTTTCACCGGTTTCGCACCCCACATCATGACGAAACTCGTTCTCGCCACTCGTAAAAGCCCGCTCGCCCTCACCCAGACCGAGATGGTCGCGGCGCATTTGCGCAACCAGCTCGGCGTCGAAACCGAACTGATGAAGATTGTCACGACGGGCGATCGCCAGACGGAGTGGTCGCTCGAGCAACGCGGCGGCAAGGGGCTTTTCACCAGCGAACTCGAGGCGGCGATCCAACGGGGCGAGGCGGATGTCGCCGTGCACAGCACGAAGGATCTGCCGGGCGACATGCCGCCGGGGCTCGCCATCGGCGGCTACATGCCGCGCGCGGATGCGCGCGATGTGCTCGTGCTCCGGACTGGAATCGACACGCCGAAGTCCGTCGCCACCGGAAGCCCGCGGCGGCGGCTCCAGCTCAAGGCGATTTTTCCGCACGTGGAGTTCACCGAGATTCGCGGCAACGTGGACACGCGGCTGCGCAAGATCGGCGAGCAGGGCGTGGCCGACGGAACGATTCTCGCCGCGGCCGGCATGAAGCGGCTCGGAATTGACACGTGGCCCGGGGTGGATTTTCTGCCGCTGAATTTCGACCAGATGGTCCCGGCCGTGGGGCAGGGCGCGATCGCGGTTCAATGTCGCGAGGATGACGCGGCGAAGTTTGCGGCGGTCTTCGACGCCCTCACCATGCGCAACGTCACGCTCGAGCGCGCATTCCAGACGGCGCTCGGCGGCGGCTGCCATACCGCGTTTGCCGCGCATGTCGCGAATGACACGCTGTACCTGTTTCACGAGACGACCGGGCTGAGCAGCCACGCATTGACGGCGGCCGATTTCGCGGAACCGTCGGAAACTGCGGCGCGGGTTTTGAAGCAATTACAGCTCGTTCCGTAAAGAGTCCCGGCGATTCAATCACACCGCCACCGACTGAAGCGTTGGGCGAACGGCCCTCGCCCGTTGCAGCAGATACGCGGCAAGATAGACGGCAAGCGCGAGCAGCAGGAGCGCCCGCAGGCCGACAATCATCGACAGAAACTCGCAGAGCCCGCCCGCGACGGCGCCAAGAAGATTCCAGCCGAACGCGTGCCCGACGTTGGCCCGGCTTTCATATACTCGCGCAAATCCGGTTGCGGCGAACAACACCGGCGCGCCGACTGCTCCGATCGATAGCAGGATCCGGAGCGGCAGGCTCATCGTGAGCAGCCAGTCGCCCGGCAGAAAATAGAGTCCGGCCAGGCTGGCGGAAAGTCCGGTGATGCTGGTCCGAAGGCTCAACGGAAACCGCGAAAAAACAATCGTCCCGAGCAGCACGGTCAGGAGAATGGCGCCGAATACGACGGCGCTCGTAAGCCAGGTCGCGCCCCAGACGAGATTCATGGCCGTTACCGCGCGAGTTTCGAGCAGCAGGAAACCCAGGCCGAAAAGGAACATCGGTCCGTCAACACCACCCCGGCGTACGGCGGCCAGGCGAAAATCACGCGAGGCAAAAAAGACTCCCGCGATGGCCAGCGCTGAAATCGAGGCGATGATCACCCGATAGAATGTGCTGAGGGAACGGCCGCTGAGATAAAGAAACGGCCAGTCGTCATCAGGCGGGGAATAAACGCGGGCATACGCGCTGAAGAAGCGGAGCCGCTCATCCGCTCGATCCCGGTTGAGCGCGGCAAATGCAGGCCCGGTCATGAATATCGTGTTGAACAGCGTGTGATGTCCGTGATGCACCACCGGTGCATGGCCAAAGGCACGTGTCAGCATCGCTCCGATGCGAAGGCCGAGCGCCTCGTGACCCGTCATGAAATAGAGAATGAGCGCGCCATCGTCCGTCAGTCGCGTGCGCGCGGCCTGAAAGCAATTGGTCGTATAGACGAAATTGTCCAGGCGCACGTTGGACAACGCGGAGAGCCGCGTCATCGAATCGAGCGTTCCAAAAACGATCGTGTCGTAATGGTTCGGCGTTTCATTAAGGAACGCGCGGGCATCGCCGCTGATCAACCGCACGCGGGGTGAATCATAGGGCCGATCGGGATGGATCTTGCGCCCAAGTTTGATGATCTCGGGATCGATTTCGACCGCGTCAACTGACTCCGCGCCTTCCTGGAGCAGGGTCGCGACATCATTGCCGGTGCCGGCTCCCAGCACGAGGGCGCGCCGGGGCTTGTGCCCCGACATCGTATACGGCAGATGGTAGCCGGCAGCGACGGTTGCATGGTAGCCACCCATGGCCGTGCTGAATGCCGTTTGGTGCAGCGATCCGTTGGCCAACACGTGCTCGGCCTGGTCGCCGCGCGTATGCGTCAAGGCATAGTAAGGACTGTAGATTTGCGCCCGTTCGGAACGATAAACCACCGCGAGCAGCAGAATGCTGCATGCAATGTGGATCGCGAGCCGCGCCCGGGAGTGGCGAAATACGCCGGCTGCGCCGATGGCACCAAGCAGAAACCAATGGACGGGCTGGGCGCGGGAGAACGCCGCCAGCGCAAAGACACCGATGCCGAGCAATGAGCCGCCGAGGTCCCAGCAATAACCCTGTAGCCCATGTCCGAATTGCTGAAATGCGCGCAGGCGCTGCGCGATCATTTGTCCGGGCGGAATGAACGCCAGTACCGCCAGGACGAAACAGGCGATTACCGGTGCGGCCACACTATCCACCACCGGTGCGTCCTTCGGCAGGTCATAGTAGAGAAGCCAGAGGTGCTCTTCCACGGCGGACGTTTGGGTGAACACAACCCGGCTCAGGCCAACGTAGGCGACCGCCAGCAACAGGAGGGCAGGCATCCACCACGAGGCCAGCGACCGGCCCTCCCCACGCAGACAACCGATGCCCAAGCCCAAAAACGATCCGATCAAAATCAGGTTGGGAAAATAGGCGACGGCTCGCACCTGCGCTCCGGACCATCGGATGAGCGCAAGCTCGAGGAACAGAACGGTCGCGGAAATGAGGAACAATTCGACTTTGATGGCCCGGGGGGGAAGGGCGCCGGCGCGCGGCGGCTTTGCGTCCTTTGTTTCGGATGCCAGCGAGTGCGAATACACGCTCGGCAACGTAGGTTTCGAGCCGGCGGGAGCGAGCCGCAATATCCCAGGATGCTTGATCCAGCGCCTCGTTCTCTCCTGTTGCTCGAATCGCAATGTTGATGACAATCGCATCACCATTTCTCCAACTACGATGCCCTCCGTTCATCCACTCCGCGGCCGACGAATCGCGGTCACGCGTGCACGCGAGCAAGCGTCCGAGCTCGCAACGAAACTCGGCGCTCTCGGCGCCGAAGTGGTCGAGCTTCCGCTGATTCAGGTTTCAAAACACATCGACCAGCAGATGCTCGACGACGTGCTGGCGGAGCTGGGCACCTACGACTGGATTGTTTTCACCAGCGCGAACGGCGTCCGGTATTTCTTCGAGGAGTATCATCGCAAGTTCGACGACATCCGTGCCCTGGGGCTGCTGCGGTTCGCCTGCGTCGGCGACGCGACGGGCCGGTTGATCACCGAGCTGCATATCCGGATCGAATGTCAGCCGAAGATTGCCACGGCGGAAGCGCTGGCGGACGAACTCGTTGCCACCGGCAGCCTCGACAGCGCGAAGATGCTCGTCATCACCGGCAATCTGAACCGCGACACGCTGACGAAGAAGCTCGAGGAGGCGCGCGCGATTGTTGACCAGCTCCAGGTATACAAGACGGAAAAAACCGATCTCGGCTCAAACGCGGCGGCGGCGGATTTTCGCGCGCGCGGCGCGGATGCAATCCTGTTTGCGAGTTCGTCGGCGGTGCAATCGTTCGTCGATCAAGCCGCGTCGCTCAAGCTCGCGAAAGACGCGCGGCGGCCGCTCGCGGGCAGCATCGGTCCGCAGACGAGCGAGAAGATGAAAACGGTCGGCATGCCGATCGATTTTGAAGCGAAGACGCCGAGCCTCGAAGCCCTGGTCGACGCGTTGGTGAAGAAATTAGCGGGCAACTCATGAAGGTTCCGTTCCTCGATCTCTCGCTCCAGCATCGCGCCCTCCGCGAGCCGGCGCTCGCCGCGCTGACCGCGACGTACGACGCGACGCGATTCTGCCTTGGCAAGGATGTCGAGGATTTCGAGCGCAACTTTGGCGCAACGCTCGGCTATCCGCGCGTACTTGGGATGAACAGCGGCACATCGCCGCTCCATGTTGCGTGCCTGGTCGGCGGGTTCGGTCCCGGCGATGAAGTGATTACGACGCCGTTCACCTTCATTTCATCCGCCTGGGGCATAAGCTATGTCGGCGCGAAACCGGTGTTCGTGGACATCGAAGAAGGCACCTTCAACCTGGCCCCGGCGAAGATCGCCGCCGCCATCACGCCGCGCACGAAGGGGATCATCGTCGTGCATCTCTTCGGTCAACCCGCGCGCATGGACGAGATCATGGCGGTCGCCAGGAAGCATAATCTTTTTGCGATCGAGGATTGCGCCCAAGCCATCGGTGCGCGCTACCTGGGAACGTCAGCCGCCGCCGGGAGCGCGGGCGTCCCGCCCGCCACGCCCGTCGGACTGATCGGCGATGTCGGTACCTTCAGTTTCTATCCCACGAAAAATCTCGGCGCATGCGGTGAGGGTGGAGCGTTCGTGTCGCGCGACGAAGCGATTCAAACGAAAGCGCGACACATTCGCGTGCATGGATCGGACCGCCGCTATTACCACGACATCGTCGGCGGCAATTTCCGGATGGATGGCTTCCAGGGTGCGCTGCTCAACGTGAAGCTGCCCCACCTCGGGCGCTGGACGGCGCGCCGGCAGGAAATCGCCGGACGCTTTCTTGCGGGGATCAAGCTCAGCGACCTCCGAATGCCCGAGCAGCCGGCATACGGCCGCTCCGTGCTTCACCAATTCACCGTGCGCCATCCGCGTCGCGATGCGCTGCGCGAGCACCTGGCGAAACAGGAGATTGGCACCGACCTGATCTATCCGGTGCCGCTGCACCTGCAGAAATGTTATTCGGGTCTCGGCTACGGCCGCGGCGCTTTCCCCGTGGCCGAGCGGGCGGCCGACACCTGTGTGAGCCTGCCGATTTTCCCCGAACTCACCGATGCGCAGGTCGACCATGTGATCAAGGCCATCAATTCATTCTAGGCCCACCAAACACGCGGCTGGCGCGAAAGTAGTTTTGTTTTTCGCGGGTTTGGTGTGTTTCGTGGGTTCATCCCGATGATCGACGGCATTCGCTTCAAGGTTTGTGGGCTCACTTCGCTCGTCGACGCGGAGTTCGCGGATCGCTGCGGCGCGGATTACCTCGGATTCAACTTTTATCCGCAATCGCCGCGCTGCATCTCGCTGGCTCAGTACAAGGCGATGGCGCCGCGGCTGCCGGATCGCCGCAAAGTCGCGGTTTCGGTCGAGCCCGCGATCGAGGAGCTCACCGCGATGCGCGGTGCCGGCTTCGATTATTTCCAGATCCATTTCCGGCTGGAAACGCCGGCGGAGACGTTGGCGGAGTGGTCCCGGTTGGTGGGGAAAAAGCACTTGTGGCTCGCACCGAAACTGCCGCCCGAGTCGGATGTCTCGATGGCGGCACTGGCCGTCGCGAAGTTCATCATGCTCGACACGTTTCACGCCGAGGGGTTCGGCGGCTCGGGCCGCGTCGGCGATTGGGAAAAGTTCGCCCGTCTCCAATCCGCCCATACAAAGAATTTCTGGATCCTCGCCGGCGGGCTGAACCCGGAAAACATTGGCGACGCGATCCGGCGCAGCGGCGCGCGTTTCGTCGATGTCAACAGCGGCGTGGAGTCCGCGCCCGGCATCAAGGACGAGGCGAAGCTCAAGGCCTTCGTCGTCGCCCTGCATCGCGCCGCCGGCGATCGGCGATAAGCCCTCCGTCGATCCCATCCCGCGCCGCTGTTCCCCGTGCGCGCCCTTCGTGCCGGAACACCACCGTAACGCCTCACCATTTGTCATCTATTAGATGACAAACGCCTCCACCGCCGATGTCATCTAGCGGAAGACAGCGGGCTTTTGGATCTTGGCCGCGCCGAGCAGGCCAACGATCCGCTTGCAAGGGTCACGAGTCCGTTGGTTAGTTCCGCCCTTCATGTCACCGCGCGAGCTGCCGATCTACGAACTCGAGCATGCGGTCGTGGCGTCGCTGCGTTCGCAGGGCCGGCTGATCGTACAGGCGCCGACCGGCTCCGGCAAATCGACGCAGATCCCGCAGATGCTCTGGCGGCACGGGCTGCTCGGTGACCGCGGGGAAGTTGTCGTGCTCCAGCCCCGGCGGCTGGCGGCGCGGCTGCTGGCCAAACGCGTGGCGGAGGAGGCGGGCACTAACCTTGGCGAGGGCGTCGGGTACCAAATCCGGCTGGAGTCGCGCGTTAGCGAGCGGACACGGATCCGTTTCGTGACCGAGGGAATTCTTCTCCGGCAGATGTCGTTCGATACGTCGCTGCGCGGAATCGCGGCCATCATATTCGACGAGTTCCACGAGCGGCATCTTTATGGCGACATCTCGCTGGCGCGCGCGGTGCAGATTCAGCAAACCATCCGGCCGGAGCTGAAGATCATCGTCATGTCCGCGACGCTCGATGCCGGCGCGCTGAAAAACTATCTCGCGCCTTGCGAGGTGCTCGGGTCGGAGGGCCGCAGTTTTCCGGTGCGAATCGAGTACCTGCCGAAGGCGGTGAATTTCGACCAGGAGCCGGTTTGGGAAATCGCGGCGAGGGAGTGCGAGCGCGTGGCGTCCGAATCGGGCGGCGACATGCTGGTCTTCATGCCCGGCGGCTATGAAATCAGCCGCACCGTCCAGGCGCTCCAGGGAACGCGGGTGCTTCGTGATTTCGTGGTTTTCCCTTTGCATGGCGAATTGCCGCCGGAGCAGCAGGACCGCGCAGTGGCGCGCTACGATTCGCGCAAAATTATCGTCTCGACGAACGTGGCTGAAACATCGCTCACGATCGAGGGGGTCACGACCGTCATTGACAGCGGACTGGCGCGCATGGCGCGTTTCGACCCGCATCGCGGAATCAACACGCTGTTGATCGAAAAGATATCGGCCGCGAGCGCGGATCAGCGCGCCGGCCGGGCGGGCCGCACCGCTCCTGGCGTTTGCGTGCGGCTGTGGACGCAGCGCGAGCACGCGCAGCGCCCGCCGCAGGAGCTGCCCGAGGTGAAGCGGCTCGATTTGTCCGAGGTCGTCCTGACGCTCAAGGCGAGCGGGATCGACGATGTATTCAGTTTTCCGTGGCTGGAAAAACCCGACGTCAAGGCGCTCGAGCGGGCGGAGATGTTGCTGGCCGACCTGGGGGCGATTGGGAGTGGCACGGGCGTCTTGCCCGTGAGTTCTTCCGATTCAGATCACGGGCGGGACGCCTGTGCCACTTCAATCACGGAAGTCGGCCGGAAGATGCTCCGGTTCCCGGTGCACCCACGTTATGCGCGGATGTTTCTCGCCGGGCAGGAGCGCGGCTGCGTGCGATCGGTCGCACTGATGGCGGCGCTCACGCAGGGGCGCAATTTTCTCCTGCGCGGGGTCCCGCGCGAGGTGGAGGACGCGCGCGAGGATGTTCTGGGCGAGGAGCACGAGAGCGATTTTTTCCTGCTCATGCGCGCGTGGCGCTATGCCGACAAGGCAAACTACTCGCTCGATGCGTGCCGCCGGCTCGGCATCCACGCGCAAGGTGCGCGGCAGGTGGGGCCGTTGTTCGAGCAGTTTCTCGATATCGCGGAGAAGGAGGGACTCGACGTGAGCGAACGCCGGACCGACGGCGCCGAAGCGCGCAAATGCGTGCTGGCCGGTTTTTCGGATCAGCTCGCAAAGCGGCTCGATGCGGGGACGCTGCGCTGCGAACTGGTGCACAACCGGCGTGGGCTCCTGGCGCGAGAAAGCACGATTCAGAAAGCGCCCCTTTTCGTCGCGGCCGAAATCAGCGAGATCGAGGGCCGGGGCGGCGAGATCAACGTATTGTTGTCGCTCGGCACCGCGGTGGAGGAGTCGTGGCTGAAGGAGATATTTCCCGCGGATTATCGCGAGACCAGCGGTGTCGTCTACGACGAGCACGCCAAACGGGTGATGTCGCGGCGGGAGCGGTGTTTTCGGGATCTCGTGCTCGAGGCGAAATCCAGCAGCGATGAAGCGCCGCTCGACGCCGCGGCCGCCTTGCTCACCAGGGAAGTCGTCGCCGGCCGGCTCAAGCTCGAAGGCTGGGACGAAAACGTCGAGCAGTGGATCACGCGCGTGAACCGGCTGGCGGAATGGATTCCCGAACTCGAGGTGAACCCGATCACCGAAGCGGATCGCGCGACGCTGATCGAGCAGGTGTGCTACGGCGAGCTCGGGTATCGGGGAATCAAGGACAAGCCGGTGATGCCGGTGCTCCGCGACTGGCTCACGGTCGAGCAACTCGGCGCCTTGGAGTCGTATCTGCCGGAACGGCTCACGATGGCGAATGGCCGCCGCTCGCGGGTGACGTATTTCAACGAGGGGCCGCCCGTGCTCAGCGCGCGGATCCAGGAGTTGTACGGGATCGAGGGAAGATTCGCCGTCGGGCACGGCCGGGTGCCGGTGAAGATCGAGGTGCTCGCGCCGAACCAGCGGCCGATTCAGGTCACGGACGACCTCACGAATTTCTGGCGCGAGGTGTATCCGAAGATCAAGCCCGAGCTGTCACGCCGCTACCCGCGGCACGAATGGAGATAGGCCTGGGGCAGTCACGCGTTGCGACCTGTGATTGGCGCGCGTACAGCCGGTGCACGCACTGGGCCAGCAGCGCCAGCATCGACTCCGGGAACGCGAGCAGGAACCGTTTGAAGTACTTGTAGTCGAGCGTCAGCACGCTGGTCGGTCCGCACGCCCGAAGCGTGGCCGACCGGCCCTCGGAAAGGAACATGCCGTATTCGCCCACGATATCGCCAACGCGGCGCCGGACGGTAGGTGTAGGCGCCGCGGGCAAACGGATCGGAATTCCAGCGGGTCACCTGGAGTTTGCGTGGCGCCGGCGCGTCGGGCCCGAACATCTCGCGCAACACCCGCCCGCTCCACGCGCTCACCTGCGCTTCCGGCCATTGCTCGATTTCGCGACCGCGTTCGCCGCCGATTGAGACCGGACAACCCGGCGCCAATGACAATGACCTTCTGCTTTGCTGACATGTGGGATTCGAGGTTGCTGCCAACGTGAACAAGGCTCCTCGACGGTCGAGAAGCGACGGGGTGGGGCGTCGGATTAGACCCGGCTTCCGAGACAATTCAAGTACCTCGGTGCGTTCGCTTTCGCGAACGGCGGCGATTGGGGCCAGGGCAGCCGCCCGCGGAGGCGCCGACATCAAGCCGGGCCCCGCCGGCCAGCGCGCGGGTACCGCCCCGGCAAACGCTCAGCCCGCACCGGGGAAACAGCACCACCCAGGAACGCGGGAACCGGCGTGTTATCGCGCCGCTATCCGCGGCACGAGTGGCGGTAGCCGGGCACGGCGATTGGAGCACCCGCAGTCAAGATGCGCCCAACGCGCCGGGGCTTCCCGCGAGCGGTTGACAATGGCAGACAGGTTTGCACCGTGGCGCGATTGTGGCCGAAAACCCCAGGGGAAATACGACCAAACCCATCGATGTGACAATCGTTGGCGGAGGCATGATCACGCTCGATCTGCTGCTGCCGTCCATTTACCACCTCCAGCGAACCGGCACCGTGGGATCCCTCCAGGTGTGTGCGCTCGACAGCGGGCCGCTCCAGGCGCTCAAGACCGACGAGGGCATGCGGCAGGCTTTCCCCGGACAGAGTTTCACCGCGCACCCGCCCGAAAACGAGGATCCGAAGAAGAAGTTTCCCGCGCTTTACAAGGAGGTGCTCGCGTCGATGGCTCCGCGGCAGGCGGTGGTGGTCGCGATGCCGGACCAGTTTCACTACGAGGTGGTGATGGAGGCGTTGCGGAACGAACAGCACGTGCTGTGCGTGAAACCGCTCGTTTTGCGATACCAGCACGCGCTCGAGGTGGAGAAGCTGGCTTACGACAAGGGTCTGTTCGTCGGAATCGAGTACCACAAGCGGTTCGACCGGCGCGCGCTGCTGGCGCGGCGGCATTACGAACTCGGGCACTTCGGCGAGTTCGTCATGGGCGAGGCGAAGATGATCGAGCCGTATTACTACCGCTCGTCCAATTTCCAGAACTGGTTCACCTGCGACAAGACGGATCCCTTCGTGTATGTGGGCTGCCACTACGTCGATCTCGTCCAGTTCATCACCGGCCTGAAGCCGGCGCAAATCAGCGTGTCAGGGGTGAAGGGCCGTTTCCCCAATGGCAACGAGGGGTACATGTGGGCGAACGGGCGCGTCATTTACGAGAACGGGGCCATTCTTTCCGTCATCGACGGGCTCGGCTATCCGGATGACGGCGCCGGCAGCAATGAGCAGTGCCTGACGATGTTTTGCGAAGGGCAGGGCAAATCCGGGATGATCGCGCACGATGATCAGTTCCGGGGCGTCGAGCACAGCTATCTCAAGTCCGGGATCGGCTGCGCGGGCAGCATCTTCAACTACATCAATCCGGATTTCTTCCGGCTGGTGCCGTGGGAGGGGGCGGGCTACCGGCCCGCCGGGTACGGCTTCGACTCGGTGGCGGCGATTCTGGGCATGGCGCAGCGGATCGAAGCCGAGGTGGCGGGGCTGCCCGGGCCGGCCGCCATGGTCCGGCGCCGCGAGTTGCTGAAGGAGGTTGACGCGAAGGGCATCATCGCGACGCCGGCCAACAGCAGCACGAACGAACTCGTGGTCGAGGCGGCGCGACTCTCGATTCTGAACAACGGGCGGATGGCGCGGATTTCATATGGTGAAGACGCGCACGTGGAACTTGCCCATTAACCCTTCTCCAGCGTTTCAACATGGCTATATATAGTCTGAACCCCGTCGTCGTTCCACCCGTCAAGACGCGCTACCGCACGATCAAGACAAAGTTGCCCGTGCCGCAGTCGCTCCCGCTATTCAAGGCGCTGGCGAAGGCCGAGCCCCGCTCCATGCTGGGGCAGCCCCCGATTATCTGGGACAAGGCCGACGACTTCAGCGTTTCGGATCGCTGGGGCAACCGGTGGATTGACTGGTCGTCCGGTGTGCTCATCACCAACGTCGGCCACGGCGCCGATGAGGTGAAACGAGCCGTGATCAAGAAGGTCAAGCAGGGTCTGCTTGCCACCTACGTGTTCGTGCACGAGGACCGCGCCGCGCTTTGCCGCGAGCTCCAGTCCATCTCGCCCGACCCCCGGAAGTATCACGTGTTCCTGCTCAGCACCGGCAGTGAGGCGGTGGAGAACTGCATCAAGCTCTCCAAGACGTACGCGATGGAAAAGCACGGGCCACAGAAGAGATACCTGGTGAGCTTCACCAATGGGTTTCACGGGCGGACGATGGGTTCGCAGCTCGCCGGCGGGATGCCGAAGCTCAAGAAATGGCTGGGCGAAAGCGACCGGACATTCGTCCAGGTGCCGTTCCCGGATGGATTCAAGAACGCGGACACGAGCTTCGATCTGTTCCTGCGGTCACTGCAGGAGCAGGGCGTCAAGCCGGAGGAGATCGCGGGTGTCCTGAGCGAAGCCTACCAGGGTGTCGGCCCGGATTTCTTCCCGGTCGATTATGCGCGGAAGCTGGAGGCCTTCTGCCGGGAGCACGACATCGTGCTGACGATGGACGAGGTGCAGTCGGGCTTCGGCCGGACCGGAAAGTGGTTCACCTATGAACAGTACGGCATCAAGCCCGATCTCATCGCCTGCGGGAAAGGGATCACCTCGTCACTGCCGTTGTCGGCGGTGATCGGCCGCGAGGATATCCTGGGTTTGTACGCTCCGGGTTCGATGACCTCCACGCATTCAGCCTCGCCGTTGTGCGTGGCGGCGGCACTGGCCAACATGAAGCTGTTGAAGAAGGGACCCTATATCCGGAACGCCGCCAGACTGGGCCGGATCCTGGTTCCCGAACTCCACCGGATTCAGAAGAAATATCCGGACGTACTGGGCGCCGCCACCGGGATGGGCCTCGTTGGGGGCATCCAGGTCGTAAAGCGTGGTACGAAGGAGCCGGACGCCGAGACTGCGACCGCAATCAATGTGAAGTGTTTTCATAAGGGGTTGCTGATGTTCGCGCCCGTCGGCATCGGCGGAGAGTGCATCAAGATCGCTCCTCCCCTGAGCATCAATGAGGCCGCGCTCCGCGAAGGGCTGCAGGTGCTCGAGGAAGCGATCGACGAGGTGCTGGGCTGAGGAATTCCACGACGGCGGTTGGACTCACTGCAGTCTGGAATGCCGGGCGCACCTCGCGCGCAGCCAACCACCTTTCGGAGGGGGTTGCGTCGCGGCGTCGCGCCCCCCGGCTATGCAATTGCCATCTGCTCCGAAACCCCGCAAACCTCGCGCTCACAAACTCGAATGAAAACACCCTGGCATATGGCGATCGCGATCGTGGGTACGGTGATATTGGGCGGAGCGCTGCTGGCCGCCCAGCAAACCAGGAAGGTGAGCGATGAATTTCGCCGCCAGTTCATCAAGGATTTCAAGCGTATCGGGTTGAACACGACCGTGGGCGACGCCGCGCTCCTGCGCATCCTGGTCGAATCGGGGCGATGCAAACGCGGAGTGGAGGTCGGCTCGGCCACGGGCTTCGGAGCGATCAACATGGGGATCGCGTTCGAGCGCAACGGCGGCCAGCTGATCACACTCGATATCGATCCCGCGATGATCAAGACGACGCGCGAGAACGTCGCCGCGATGGGCTTGGAAAAAACCGTCACGGCCATCGAGGGTGACGCGCTGAAGACACTGGCCGAGCTGAAAGGCGAATTCGACTTTGTCTTCATCGATGCGCTGAAGCCGGATTATCTGAAGTACCTCAAGCTAATCGAACCCAAGCTCAAGGCAGGCGCCGTGGTGGTGGCCGATAACGTGATTCGCAGCGAGCGGCAGATGAAGGATTATCTCGAATACGTCCAGACCAGCCCGAACTACGACACGACGATCGTCCGTGCCTCGGTGGAGAAGAACGACGGGATGGCGATCTCGTACAAGTTGAAGTGAAGGTTGCGTCGCCGGACGCGGGTACGCTCATCGGAAAAGCATTCGGACAATTCGATCGAGCTTCGTAGCAGCCGAGGTAACGAGGCTGGAGTATTCGACTCACCGGTCGACAGCCTCCTTACGTCGGCTGCTACGCTCGACTGCATGGATGCGGCCAAGGTGTGAGCCAATTCGCCGGACCATACACGGTCGCGACGATTGCATCTTTCTCATTCTCTTAATCCCTGGTCGCCTGCGGCGCCGCCAAAGGCGGGTAAACTTTCTCTTTCTCTCGGTTGGCGGCGCGCGGCGAGAAAGATAAAGAGAACGAGGAAAGAGAAAGAACCGGAGCCATATCCGTTCTGGCAGCGGCCGCGCCAACGCCGATCCCATTGGCGGCCTACCGCGCGAACGCGCGTTTGATTTGCGCCAGACTCACGCCGAGGCCGGCCCGTGCAACCGGGTCGAGCGCGGATTCGGCCGCCTGCACGTGAATCGTTCGGTGCGTATGCGTGGCGGAGGCACCGGGCGCCAGGGCGAGGGCAGGAGAGGATGACTCGAGCTCGTAGAACTTTCCCATTTGCGCGGCGCCGGGCTTCGGCGCTCCGTCGTTGTAGCTGTTCACGACGTCGCCGGCGAACGGAGCCTTCTGGATCTCCCACATCGAGTTCACGTACTCGGTCGCGCCAGTGGGGAAGGTGAACGAGACAAGCGTCAGCGTGCCGCCGCTCGCATCGTAGCTGCCGAGCTGTGGCCGGGCCCGCCAGGGAGAAAAACCGATCTTGCTGCGATAAGCCGCATCAGCGCGGAAATAAACCACGCCATCCTTCACCACGAGGCGCTCCGCTGGAACCTTGCCGAAGTACGTGTCGTTGACGACGGGGCCGAGCGTGGATTCCGGTCCGGCCTTATACGGCACCACCACGGTCGCGGCTGGTGATGCGTTGAACATGCCGAGAATCCAGATCGAGAGCAGTCCGGTTTCCTTGCGCCACGGCGCAGTGCCCGTGTTCTTGATCGTGTTGATCGATTCGAAAGCCACTGCCTTGGCTGATGCCGGCAGCGTGAGGCCTTGCGCCGCGAGTGCCTTCGCCGGGGAAAGCAGCCGGATTTCGCGCGTAACCTCGAGTTGCAGTTGCGTGCCGCTGTAATTGGTCAGCGTGATTGCCCGCCGGAACGTCGCGCGATCGGCCGACTGACTCACCACTTCGAATGGCTCGGTGTCGATGGCAGGGGGCGTGAACCAGTGTTCGAGATCGAACTTCGAGCCTTTGGCGAAGAAGATTGAAAACTGCCCGCCTTCGGGGCCGAGCCAGAACCGGTCCTCGCCGCCAAATACGTTGATATGCGGCACGAATTTTCCGGACACGATGAGCTCGCGGTTGACCCAGCCATAACTCGCGGCCGCGCCGCCGCCCGCCGTGCTCGTCATGATCCGGCCCTGCCATGCGGGCACGAGCGCGACCTGGGCCTGCTGGGCGGAGTCGGACAAAACCACGACCGCGACGTGTTTCTTCAGGAACGCGACGTCATCGGCAAAATTCGCGGCAAACGCGGCAGAACTCATGGCGGTGGCAATCACGAGGAGTCGGAGTTTCATGGCGAAGACATTTAGTCAGGTTGGCGCCCATCGGTCGATGACGCCGTTGGGTGCTCCGGTGTCAGCTCGCCTCCGACGGCGATTCGTCGGGCAAAGGCGTCAGCATCACTCCGCGAAAGTGGATCTCTCCGCCCTCGGATTGCAGGCCAATGCGCCCCGGCACGACGGTGACGCCGCTGACATCGTTCACGAGCTGCCCGTTCAACCGCACGGTGTAATGATCACCGCGGGCCTCGAGTTCGACGCGGTTCCATTCGCCCGGTGGCTTCTCGGCGCCGGCCGATTTTTTCACGCCGTTGATCCTGCCCACGGCGGCGCTCTCGCGCTCGAACCAGCGTGGCTGACCACCCGCGATGGCGAAGCCCTTCAGGCCGAGGACGTCACCGGCGTTGCCATGCTGAAGTTGCACCTCGACCGTTTGCGGCAGCGCGCCCGTCCCCGGCTTGATTCGCGACATGATCCCGCTGTTGCCCGGCTTGCCGCCGGGCGCCCAGCGGTATTCGACCACCAGCTGAAAATTCGTGTAATTTTTTTCCGTATACAACACGCCCAACGGAGTGCCGGCGCAGACGAGCAGGCCATCGCGCACGCTCCACACCTGCTCGCGCGGGACGGCCGAATCGGCCAGCACATGCGTCCACCCGTCGAGCGTTCGGCCGTCAAAAAGCGCGACGGTCGCGGCCGGGCGGGAGGCCAGGCCGAGGCCGGTCATCGCCACGCTGAGGGTTATGAACCCGAGAATCCGATACATCACCGAGGTTTTCACGGCCTGGCATGCAATCGGGTCAGGGCCACGACTCCAATCGAAAGCCGGTCCGTTCGCAGCGGTGCGCTCAGGATAGAATCTGCGGTGATGCATCACATTCCAGCCTGGTATGGGTGGAACGAGGTGAAGCGAGCGATGCGCGGACTGGAATCCGGCGGCCTATCGCCTGGTGGCGGGAGCCGCGGTGGCGTCGGGCCGGGCATCCGGAAATGCCAGCCTTACGGCCTATGTTCTTTGGATGAAACACCGCCGCGCGGCCGCGGTTCAGTAGGGTGGTGCGCACCGACGCGCCGGGCTTGTGCTTCCGCACGGCGCTTCTTTCAATCCGCCATCCCGGGTCAACCGCAACCGCGCATCACGAAAAAACAAACGCATGAGTTCCCTTCCGCCAGCTCGGACCGGCCAATATTCGCCACCGAAATTTCACGTCTCGCGCCGGTCCTTTCTCCGGCATTGCGGCGCCGTGGCGGCGCTGACGGGATTACCGGCTTGGTTTCTCGAACGCGAACTCGCGGCGGCCGAAACCTCTTCGCGTCCAGCACCGGTTGGACGACCCGGGATTGCGCTCATTGGTTGCGGCGGCCAGGGCCGGCGCGACGCCGCCAACGCGGCGAGCTTCGGCGACGTGGTGGCGGTTTGTGACGTCGACGACGACCGGCTCGCCTCGGCGGTGAAGCAGTTCGCCAACGAGGAGAAAAAGCCCGTTGGCTACACCGACTTCCGGCGCGTGCTCGAGCAGCGCGACGTGCATGTCGTCATCAATGGCACGCCCGATCACTGGCACACGTTGATCAACATCGCGGCGGCTCGCGCGGGGAAGGACGTGTATGCCGAGAAACCGCTCACGCTGACGATCGACGAGGGCCGGCACGTCGTTGCGGCGGTGCGAAAGGCCGGGATCATCCTCCAGACCGGCACGCAGCAGCGCAGCTCGCAGCGGTTCCGGCTCGCCTGCGAGCTCGTGCGAAACGGCCGGATTGGAAAACTCCAGGAGGCGAACGTGTGGCTGCCGGCGGGATTGCGCGAGGGACCCTTCAAGTCCGAGCCGGTGCCGGCATATCTCAATTGGGATTACTGGCTGGGGCAGGCGCCGCAGGTCGAGTACGTGCCGCAGCGCTGCCGGGGCCGGTTCCGGTTTTGGTACGATTATTCCGGGGGCACGATGACCGACTGGGGCGCGCATCACAACGACATCGCGTATTGGGCGATCGGTCTCATCGCGCCGCGGGACATCGAGGCGGAGGCGCTGGTCGAACCGATTCCCGGCGGCTACACCGCGCACAGCGAATACAAGGTCCGCTATCGGTACGAAAACGGCGTGCGGCTCAACATCGCCACGACGACCGACGAGAACCCCTCGGGGGCGAAGACGAAGCCGGATGGCCAGCGCAATGGTATCCGTTTCGTGGGCACCGAGGGCTGGATCTGGGTGAATCGAGAGCAGTTGACGGCGAGCGAGCCCGAAATCCTCAAGGCGCCGCTGGCGGCAAACGCGGTGCGGCTCTACCAAAGTTCGAATCACATGGAGAACTTCTTCGATTGCGTGCAGTCGCGAAAGCCGCCGATTTGCGACGCCGAAACCGGTCATCGTTCCGCGACCATGTGCCACCTCGGGTCCATCGCGCTCCGCACCGGGCTGAAGCTCACGTGGGACGCGCAGCGCGAGCGGTTTACGGGCGAACACGCGACGGTGGCAAACCGCCATGTCGCCCGCGAGATGCGGAAGCCGTACGGTCTTGGTTTCGCGGGCTGACGCGCCGCGGGCCACGAATGTCGAAGTTTGGCTTGGCGACCCTTGGCGTCGCGTCCATGGTCGGGGCGGGAGACGAACAATCCGGTCATCGTCAACCGTTCATGACTGAAAAAACGGTGAGTTTGGGAACAGCGCTGTTGATCGACGATGAGGCGTATTTTCGCAGATTCGTTGGCCAGGTGCTGAAGAAGGCACTCGTCGAGCGCGTCTTTGAAGCGTGCGACGGACGCGAGGGCGTGAAGCTGTTTCAGGAAATCTCCCCCGAAATCGTTCTGCTCGACATCAACATGCCGCACATGGGAGGGGTCGAAACCCTCACCGCGCTGCGCAAACTTTCGGCCACCGTGCCGATCATCATGCTGACGTCGGTCTCCGAGGAAAAGGTGGTGGAGGAATGTGTCGGCCAGGGTGCGACGTATTTTATTCGCAAGGACGTGCCGGCGCATGAGCTGACGGCGGCGTTGCAGGAGGCGCTGGGCGAGTTTCTCGAGCACCGGAAGCCTTCCGCATGAGTACGCCGGCCCCGAAACCGAAGGCGAAGTCGCTCGCCGATTACCTGATGCGCTACGATCTGGCGGCCACGATCGAGGAAGCGCGCGCCGACTACAGCCAGTCGTCCTCCGGCGGTCCACGGCTCCTCACGCAGCGGGATATCGCGGCCCGCTTCCGCAAACTCCGTCCGCCAGCCAAGGGTCCGAATGAGTAATGTCGAAGTCTTCCTGGACTCTCTCCGTCGGTCGGCCCCGGAACAGGTACAGCTCATCGATTCGCGTTCGGAACTGCTGAAGGCCGAGCCGATGAAGCTGCTCACCGACCTGCTGGAACGGTCGGTGCTCGATAAGACCCGGTTGTTTCAACATTGGGCCGACTCGCTGGGCGTGGCCTACGTGAATCCGATGACGGTCGCGATTCCAACCGACGGCTATGAACAGCTGCCGGTGGACATCGCGCGGCGGGTGCTGGCGATCGTGCTCAACTCGCTCGGCGACGCCGCGACGGTCGCGATGGCCGATCCAGTGAACACGAAGCAAATCGAGTCGCTGGGAAAGATCCTGGGCAAGACCGTCAGCCCGGTCTTCGCGCATCCCGGTGAGATCGCGACGGTGATCGACATGTACCTCGGTAACGAGGGCAACATCGCCACGAATCTGCACACGGTGTGTTCGCAGCTCCCGGCCCTCATTGGGGCGCGGGAAATAAGAACCGCCGCCGACGTCGCCGACCTCGTCGAATCGCGCGCGGTGATCGAGTTGCTGAACAGCATCATCCTCACCGCGTATCGGCGCCGGGCGTCCGACATTCACCTGGAGGCCCGGGCCGACTCCAGTCGCGTCCGCATGCGGATCGATGGGGACATGGAAACGATCATGGAGTTGCCGCGCACCGTGCACCTGACGCTGCTCGCGCGGGTGAAGGTGCTCTGCCAACTGGATGTTTCACAGAACCGGCTGCCGCAGGATGGTGCGTTCGAACTGGATTTCGGCGCACTGAACACCTCGTTCCGGGTTTCGACCCTGCCCAGCTTGTACGGGGAAAAGGCGGTCCTCCGCGTGCTCGGTTCGCCCCTCAGCCAGTCGTTGCTGAATCTGGATACGCTCGGACTGCCGCATTCGACGCTGGATGCGGTCAAGCGCGTGATTTCCCGGCCGAGCGGGATTCTCATCGTGTGCGGACCGACGGGGAGCGGGAAGACGACGACGCTTTATGGGTGCATCAACCATCTGAACCGGCCCGATCTCAACATCACGACGATCGAGGATCCGGTCGAATACCGCCTGCCGGACATCACGCAGCATCAGGTCAACGCGGGGATTGGGCTGACGTTTGCCAAGGTGCTGCGAAGCGTGCTGCGCCAGGATCCCGATGCGATCCTCGTGGGTGAAATTCGCGACTTGGAAACGGCCATGATCGCGACGGACGCGGCGCTGACCGGGCACTTCGTCCTGACCACGCTGCACACGAACAATGCATTGCAGGCGGTGACGCGGCTGGTGGAGATCGGCGTCGACCCGTATCTCGTCGCGCCCACCACGATGGGCGTGCTCTCGCAACGGCTGGTGCGCCGGATTTGTTCATCCTGCAAGGAGTCGTACACGCCGACGGACGCGGAACTCGCCGCGCATTTCTCGAACTGGCAGGGTGTGCCGGTGACGCTCTATCGCGGCCGCGGGTGCCCGAAGTGCTTTGATACCGGATACAGCGGCCGCGTCGGCATCTACGAGTTCATCGAGGTGTCGGAGAAGATGCGCGAGCTGATCACCGAGCGGCAGAGCGTGGCGCTGCTACTGGAGGAGGCGAAACGGGTGGGCCACCGTACCCTGCGGTATGACGGTTTAAAGAAGGCCCTGATCGGCTGGACGACGCTGGAGGAAGTGGAGCGAAACACGTTGCCGGACGTGGCCTACGAGCCGGTGGCAACCTGACGAAACGCGCTGCCCGATGAGCCGGCCCCGGCACCCCGCTTCACTTCATGTGGGACGCAACCGGCGCCGCGGCTCCCTGGCCGTCGAAGCCGGACTCGCCTTGCTGATCATCGTGCTGGCGGCATGGCTCGGTGCTGAACTGCTGGGGCGGATACAGCAGCGTCGCCGCTGCGATCGGTTTGTCGCGGACCTGCGGACCATCGCGGCGGCGTTCCAGCGCCACGGTCGCGAGATGAAAGGGGCACCCTTGACCCGCGGGGACGAGGGGAGGTTGCCGCCGCGGCTGGAGGGGCTGCTCCAGGGCACGAACTGGCGCCACGGCTCGCCGTTCGGTGGCGATTACGAGTGGCTGCCGCGCCTGGACGGGGCGATGTGGCCGGGCGTTGCGAACCAGCGGGAGGCGGGGCCGGGCGCCATTGCCGTCACGGCGTTTTCACCAGCGTATCCGCTGACGGCGACCAGAGCCGACTGGCTGCGCATCGATGCCGCGATCGACGATGGCAATCTGGCGACCGGCCGGTTTCGCACCCGGTTCAACGGCTGGCCGGTCTACCTGCTGACGGAAAAACCGTAGGGACCATGTATCACATCACCCTGATCAACCTGGCCCCTAACGCCGGTTCGGCTGACGCCGAAGCGCCGAGAATCGACCGGCGCGGGGTCCACGCGGACGAGATGCGGAATCTGCTGGAGAAGTTTTGTGCCATCGACCCGGTGGAGAATGCCAACGTCGAGCCCGAAATTCGTGTGCAGGTGAGGAGGGAAAGCTACCTCCTGCGGGTCGGGCAGAAGAAGCTGATTCTGTACGATGTGCTGAATCGCGAGGCGCCGGGGCACATCCTTTCCGTCGACGAGGTGATGGCGGAGCTGGACGGGTCCGCGAGTGCGGCGCGAAGCATGCCGCCATGGCGTGATTTGTCGGCTGGGTTGGCCGCGAGCGAGCCGGCCGAACCCGGGCTCGCCCACCATCAGGCCCCGATCAATGTCCCGCGACGAATCGGCCTGGCCGCACTGGCCGGCGCGCTTCTCATCGCGGTGGGTTACGTGCGCCTGTCCTCACCCGCCGTGGCATTGGCCGGAGCGTACGTGCCCCTGGCCGCTGCCGATGCCCATGCCACCGGACGCACCCTGGCCGGCGTATACCTGACCGGAACCGAGGCGGGGCAGCACGGGATTGTCGTGAGCGCGACGCGCGAATTGCGGCTGTTCGAGATGCGCGGCCTCGAGCCGCCTCGCGTGGTCAATGGCAGTTTTGAACCGGTCCGCCTTGGTCCGTCGCTCGCTCTGGCCACGGATCAGCCGGGCGGGCTCATCCTGGTCAGGGATCCGGACACGCTGCTGTATTGCGGCGAAACCTACGCGCGGGTGCGCTAGCCAATCGATGCGAATGTCGCTTCCAACAAACTCAGCCTGGCGGGAACGGCGGCGCGGGTTCACCATCGCGGAGGTGTCGATGGCGGTGCTCGTGCTGGCGCTGGGCCTCACGACGTCGTTCGCGGCGATGCAGCGCGCGTTTCTCGATCTCGACACGGCTCGCAGTCTCGACCTCGCCGGCAGCATCATGCAATGCGAGTTGGAAAAGGAGCGGCTGTTCAACTGGCCGCAGGTCAGTGATGCGACGTATCAGCCGGCGATCGATGCCGCCTTGATGCGCAGTCCGGTGGTGGCCGGCCGGTTCACGCTTTCGCGCGGCGTGACCGTATTGCCGCAGCGTTCGGGCCAGATGGTCCAGGTGACGCTGACCGTGCAATGGCGCAGCCACGACGGCCGCAATGTGTCACGGAGCTACACCACGTACTTTTGCCAGGGGGGACTCCACGATTATTTCTACCCAAATCTTTAACGGGCGGCTCGTCCGCCCGCGGGCCTTCACCCTGGTCGAAGTCATGGTGGCCTCGGCCATCGGTGGTATCGTGCTGCTCGGGGTCCTCACGACCAACCTGCAGCTGATCCGGAGTGGTATCCGGATTCACCACTACAGCGAAATGCAGGCGCAGGTGCGGCGCGGCCTCGAACGGCTGGGCGTCGATGCGAAGATCGCAACCGGAATCCGGTGGAACGGCACCAATGACGTGACCCTGACCGTTCCGGACAGCGGCGGCGGCACCACGCAGGTCACGTATGCTTGGACCGTTGCCACGCAGAGTTTTTTTCTCGTTCCCGGAGCCGACAGCTCGGTGACGGCCGGCCGCGTTTATCTCGTGCAGGGCATCGCGCCGCTTGCCGACGGCAGTCCCGGAGTGGCGTTTCAGCGCTTCGACCGGGATGGAAGTCCCGCCACCACCGACCTCGCGACCAAGCGGATTCTCGTGAGCATGGCGGTGAGCCGGCAGGTGAGTACCATGGCGGCTGCGACGGAAAACGCGGTCGTGGCCAGCTTCACCTTGCGCAACAAACCGATTGAATGACGTCACGCCGGCACCGAATTCATGGGTCCCCACGGCCTGGCTCCACCGCTCAACGTGGTAGCGTGCTGCTGGTCGCGATCCTCCTCGTGACGGTGATCGCGATCGGGTTGGTGGGGTATCTCAGCCTCAGTCGCACGTCCGCAAAGCTGGCGCATCGGACATTTTTCGCGAACGACGCGGCCAACCTCGCCGAAGCCGGGCTGGAGGAGGCAATCTACTGCTTCAACCTGATGGGTTCCGGCACCGTGGCGGCAACGGCGTGGACGGGATGGACGATTTCCGGCACGAGTGCCATGCGTACGCTCGCGCCGTTCAACCGGGACCAGAACGGCGTCGGGATCATCAAGGTGTACGTCGAGGGCTACAATGGAACCAACTCGACGCCGTTCATCATCTCCCAAGCCGCCATCACCCCGTTCGATGGCTCCGCCCCAATCGTCAAGACCCTGCAGGTGGCCCTGAAGAAAGGCGGTGGCCGGAACGACGGAGTGGTGGGGCTCAATGGACTGACGATGAAGAACGTCACGGCGATCGACAGCTTCAACTCGAATCCCAGCCAGAGTGCGACGGGCCCGTGGCGGCCTTACAGTACGACCATCGCGACCGCCAATGCGCCGGTGGTCGTGGCGGATGGCACGGTCAACCTGGGCACCGGCAAGATCTTCGGCACGCTCAGCCTTGGGCCCGGCGTCGCGTCGCCGGCCGCCAGCCAGGTCACCGGCGGCATCCTGACCAACGTCAGCTATGCGTATTCGCTTCCCACCTACCCAACCCCGACCTCGGTCAGTCAAGGTTACAACGTTGGGGGCACGCTGCCGGTGACGCTGCCGGTGGCCGGCCATCTGCCGGCCTCCGACGGACGCTACTACTATTTCACCACGGACGATATTGCTGCCGTCACGATCACGGCCGGCAGGAACGTGACGATCGTGGGCACGAGCTCGAAGCTGACTTCCGGTCTGGCCCTCGAGGCCGGCGCCACCTGCGAAATCTACATCGATGGCCCTGTTACCCTGACCAAGGGACGCGACATCACGAACAGCGATTGGGCGGGCGCCCTGCAAATTTACACCACCGCCACCGGCAACTGTAATATCGGCGACAAGAGCCAGTTTGTCGGCTGTCTCTATGCCCCCTATGCGGCCCTTCACGCCAACGGCAACGACCCCACGAACATGATCGTCGGAATGTTTGTGGCCCAGACCATCACAATCTCCGGCAATTTCGACATTCACTACGACGAAGCGCTGAGAGCCATCTCCAGCACGGGCAATGCGTGGGTGGTGACTTCCTGGTTCGACCGGCAAAGCGCCGCCGACCGAAGTGCGGTGGCAGGGCTGACGAACAATTTCCTGCCCTGAGGCGCGGCGGCGGGCGGCCGCGCCAAGGCGATGCTCACCGGAAATCGTGCGAGGCCTGGGCGGGGAGCGCGACCTCGGTGAGCGCTTCGATCTTTTCGGCCTTCACGTGAATCACGCCGTGCTGATTCTGGAGCTTGCCGGTGATCTTCAGCGCCGGTTCCTGCGTCACAACCAGCCGGCGGGCCTCGAACAATTTCGGCACCACGATGACGTTCGCGATTCCCGTCTCGTCCTCGAGGCTGATGAACACGAAACCTTTCGCCGTGCCCGGCCGCTGGCGGCAGATCACCGACCCCGCGACGATCACGCGTTCACTGTCGCGACCGACCGTGAGATCACTCGCGCGCCAGATGTCGGGGAGTTGCGGACGGACGAGTGCCATCGGATGCACGCCGACCGTGAGTTCGAGACCCGTGAAGTCGGCGCGGAAGCGCTCGGGCAGCGTCATCGGTGCGAGCGGCCCTGGGGGCGCGGGCGTCTCGCCCGCATTGCCTGAAACGGCCGCCAGGACGTTCGCGTCGCCAATGTCGCCGAAATGCCGGAACAACGCTTCGTCCTCCGACCACGCCGCCTCGACCTGCCACAGCGCGGCGCGTCGATGCGCTGCGAGCGCATTCAGCGCGCCGACGGCGGCGAGCGCACGCCGCTCCGCCGGATTGAAATTCGTCCGCCGCAGGAAATCGTCGATTGAACTGAACGCGCGCTCCGCTCGCGCGGCAAGCATCGCGTGTGCGGGCGCCTCGCGCAGTCCCTTCACGTAGCGCAATCCGATCCGAATCGTGTCGGCCGACTCGACCGTGCAGTTCCAGTCCGACGAAGCCACGCACACCGGTTTCGCCTTCAGCCCGTGTCGGCGGCCGTCCTGGAGGATGGTCGCGGGCGAGTAGAAGCCCATCGGCTGGTTGTTCAGCAGGCTGGCGGTGAACTCCGCCGGGCGATGCACCTTCAGCCAGGTGCTCGCGTAGGCGAGCAACGCGAAGCTGAGCGCGTGTGACTCGGGAAACCCGTAGGCCGCGAACGAGAGCGCCGATTCGCTCACTTTTTTCACCACGCTCTCGTTGCGGCCTTTCGCGCGCAATGCGGCGCAGAGTTTCGCCAGCGCCCGGTCGAGGCGCGACGTGTTCTTGGTGAACCCCATCGCCCGGCGGAGTTCCTCCGCTTCGGAACCGGTGAAATCGGCCAGCCGCATCGCCAGTTCGAGCATCTGCTCCTGGAACAGAATCACGCCCATCGTTCGCTCCAGGATTGGCCGAACAATCGGTGCGACGCTCGGATCGATGAAATCCGGCTCCTCGAGCTTGTTTCGCCGACGAATGAGGGGATGCGCGAGGTTGCCGACAATCGGGCCCGGCCGCACAATCGCGACCTGCATCGCCACGTCGTAGAAGCAGGCCGGCCGCATGCGCGGAAGCGACGCCATCTGGGCCCGGCTCTCGATCTGGAACACGCCAATTGTGTCCGCTTTTTGCATCGCCGCGAAGGTCTCCGGGTCGTCCTGGGGAATCGAATACAGCTCCAGCGGCTGCCCGCGGTCCGCGCAGAGTTTGAACGTGTCCTGGAGCACGGCCATCATGCCGAGTCCCAGGAAGTCGACCTTCACGATCCCGAGCTCCTCGCAGTCGTCCTTGTCCCACTGGCCGACGACGCGGCCGGGCATGGACGCGTTTTCCAGCGGCACCACGCGATCGAGCTGGCCCTGCGAGATGATCATGCCGCCCGAATGCTGGCCGAGATGGCGCGGCAGCCCATGGATCTGTTGATACAGGACGTGTAACGCCGCGGCCCGCGGGTGTTTTTTCGCGATGCCCGACATCGCGAGCTGTTGCTGCAACTCGAGCGTCTCGGGAAAATCGCCGTTCGCATAGAGGCTCGAAAACCGGTCGAGGGCGTCATCGCCGAAGCCGAGGACCTTGCCGATTTCGCGCACGGTGCTGCGTCCGCGGTACGTGATCACGTTTGCGGTCATCGCCGCGCCGCGCGGCTGGTAGCGCTCGTACACGCGCTGGATGATCCGCTCGCGCAGGTCGCCGCTGGGCAAATCTAGATCGATGTCCGGCCACGACGGATGGCCGTCGCGGCCGACGCGACCCTCGCTGAGGAACCGTTCGAAGAGCAGCCGGTTCGCAATCGGGTCGACGGCGGTGATGCCGAGCACGTAGCAGACGATGCTGTTCGCGGCGCTGCCGCGACCCTGCACGAGAATGTCGTTTTCGCGGGCGAACCGGCAGATGTCCCAGACGATGAGAAAATAGCCGCTGAACCCGAGCTTCGTAATCAGCGCGAGCTCCTTTTCGATCTTTTCGCGGATTGGCGGCGTGAGCGCGCCATAGCGGCGGATGGCGCAGTCGAAGGCGAGCTCACGCAGGAACACGTGCATCGGCTTTCCGTCCGGCGTCGGGTAATCGGGAAACTTGTAGCCCAGGTCGCGCAGCGTGAACTCCAGTCGCTGCTCCAGTCGCACCGTGTTGGCGATGGCTTCCGGCCAGTCGCGGAACCGCTCCTGCATGTCACGCGGCGATTTCAGGTGACGTTCGTTGTTGATCGCGAGCCGGCGGCCCGCGACGTCAAGGGTGGTGTGCAGTCTCAGACAGGTGAATACATCGGCCGCGGCGCGGAGCGCTGGCACCGCGTAGTTGACGCCGCCGGTCGCGAGTAGCGGCAGCTGGTGCGCGGCCGCGAGATCGGTGAGGAAGGCGAGCTCGCGTTCCTCGCCCCGGATCCGCTGCCGCTGCAACTCGACGTACAGGCGGTCGCGCCCGAAAATCCCGAGCAGCTTTCGGAGCGCATCACCGGCGGCGCCGGCACCAGCGGCGGCCCAGGCACGGCGAACGGGTCCCTCCTCGTCGCCCGTGAGCGCGATCAATCCCTCCGCGTAACGTGCGAGTTCCTCCCACGTGGCGAAGCACGGGCGTTTGCGTTCGCGCGGATCGGCAAAGTGGCTGCGGCTTCCCCGTTCGACGAGCCTCTCGGCCAGCTCGAGGCCTCGAGCCTGCCGAGGGGCAGCCGCAGAGTCTTGGGGATCAGCGGCTGGAAGCCGCTGCCACTGATCGACCAATCCCGCCGGCCGCTCGACGAGCTTCGCCTCCGTGATCAGCTGGCACAGATTCTGGTACCCCGTGCGGTTGGTCACGAGCAGCGGGACGACGCTGCCGTCCGCCATCGTGATCTCGGCGCCGACGCGCGGCCGGAGGTGGTGTTCACTCGCGGGTCCGTAAAGTCGCGGCGCGCCGTACACGCCGTCGCGATCGAGCAGCGCGAGGGCGGGCAGTTCGACTTCAACCGCGCGCCGCACGAGCTCCTCCGGATTGGAGGCTCCGCGCAAAAAGCTGAACGCGCTGCGGGCGTGAAGCTCGATGTACATAAAGGACTAAGGGACTAAGGGACCAAAGGACTAAAAGACTAAGAGACTAAAGGACTAAAGGACGAACGGAGAACCGAAGAAACATCAAATGAGAGGAGTTTTGTCTTTTGGTCCCTTGGTCCTTTGGTCTTTTGGTCTCTGCATGTCTTGGATCGATCAGCCAATCTTCTTCATTGATTTCGAGGGCAGTCGCGCCTCGGGCATCCTCGAATTCGGGGTGGTGACGATACAGGGCGGGCGAATCACCGCGACGCGGACGGGTTTGTGCGCGCCCACGGGGGACGTACGGCCGGAGGATGTGGCGGTGCACGGCCTCAACGTGGAAAAGCTCACCGGCCATGCCCCGTTCGTGGACGAATGGGAATATTTCGCGACTCTGCGCGAGCACGGCCCCCTCGCCGCCCACTACGCGGGGGTCGAAAATGCCCTGCTGAAATCCGTGTGGCCGTATCCGCGCAACTCGCCCGACTTCGCGCGCCCCGGCGAACGCGTCATCGACTGGGGCCCCTGGATCGACACGGCGCGGATTTACGCGCAGCTGTATCCACAATTCACCTCCGGAGGGCTGGGGGAACTCGTCGCGGCCGCGGGGTTGCAGCCGGAGCTCCAGCAGCTGGCGATCGTGCATTGCCCGTCGGAGCGGTGCCGGTATCACTCCGCCCTTTATGACGCGCTGGCGGGCGCGGTGCTGCTGCGGGCGATTGCCCGAGACCCGCAGCTGGCGCGTCTTTCCATCATGCAGCTGCTGGCACTGAGCACGTTGAACGGGACGAAACGTGACGCGCTCCAGCAGCGCGAATTATTTTGAAGAAGCGGAAGAAGCGGAAGAAGCGGAAGACGGAGAAGAACGCGAGAACGCGAGAGGGAAGACACGGAAGACACGGAAGACGGAGAAGACGGAGAAGAACGCGAGAACGCGAGACGGGTGGAAGACTTGGAAGACCATGAGAACGCGAGAACGCGAGAGGGGTGGAAGACTATGAGAACGCGAGAACGCGAGACGTCGGAGATGGATCGAAGACGCGGCACGGCTGAGGACGCGAGATGCTGGATCCGAGGATTTTTTCTGTAACTTTTGTGTTGGCTGCGGGGTTTATGCTGCAACCCAGACTTGCATGACTCCTTCTCTTCGCCTGCTGTTCGCGGCCGGACTCCTTGCGTTGCCCGCCATCGATGCCCTCTCGGCCATCGAACGTGTCGTCGAGAAAACATTCAGTGTCGCGGCTGCCGGCAATCTGCACGTCGAAACCCAGGGCGGCGCCATTCAGGTCGACCCGGCTTCCGATTCGGTCGTGAAGATCACCGCGCGGCAAAGGATTCGCGCCAATAGCGATGCCGAGGCGGATGAGCTGTTGAAGAAGCTCGAATTCACTTTCGAGCAAGCCGGCAACGACGTGCGCGTCGTTTGGTGGGTTTGGTCAACGGCGGCGGACCGGAGCTGAAGCTGCGCGCGAGTGGTGGCGGGATCGCCGTCCAAGTGCGGTAGCAGCCTGTTGGACCGGCCAACGCAGTGTGAGCGATTCGCGCGATCTTGTACCGGCTGCTTTTGCCGCGCGGTGCGGGGCCGCCTCCAGCGTTCAACACAACGTGCTGGCGTCGATCGGCGACTGCCATTCAATCCGCGGCATGACCACGCCAATGCCGTTCGCGGAATTGCTCCCGTTGTTAAAGCGGGCGCACACGCTCAGCACGATTGGCGAGCTGCTCGGGTGGGATGAGCAGGTGAACCTGCCGCCCGGGGCCGCGGAGCAGCGGGCGGCCCAGCACTCGGCCATGGCGGAGGTGGTGCACGCGGCTGCCAGTGCGCCGCGGATGGGAGAACTGCTGTCGCAACTCGAGGCGACTCCGGAGCTGTCAGCCGAAACACAGGCCGTCGTGCGGGAAGCCCGGCGCGATTACGATCGCGCGACGAAACTGCCGCCCGATTTCGTTCGCGAAAAGGCGGCCCAGGGCAGCCGCGGATTTCATGCCTGGGCCCGGGCGAAGGCAGGCGACGATTTCGCGAGCTATGCGCCGTTCCTCGAAAAAAACCTGGAGCTCGCGCGCCGCGAAGCGGCTTACCTCGGACACGGGGATAGCCCATACGATTACATGCTCGATAAACACGACCCCGGGGTCACGGCCGCGGCCGTTGATCGCCTGTTCACCGAGCTGAAGCGCGACCTTGTGCCGCTCGTTCGCGCAATCGTCGCCTCGCCGATCGCGGCACGCGCGCGCGCCGCCGGTGAGCGACTTCGAGGTTTTCCCATCAACGCGCAACAGATGTTCCTGCGCGAAGTCACCGGGCGGATTGGCTTCGATTATCAGCGCGGTCGAATCGATGTGTCGCTGCATCCGTTCTGCTCCGGCACCGGAAGCGACGTGCGGATGACGACACGATACCAGGAGGATCAGCCCCTCGACGCGCTGTTCAGTTCGATTCACGAAACGGGTCACGGGCTTTATGAGCAGGGATTACCGGCGGAACATCTTGGCAACGCGCTCGGTATCCATGCCGGCATGGCAATGCATGAGTCGCAGAGCCGGCTGTGGGAAAACCAGGTGGCGCGCAGCCGCGGTTTCTGGCGCTTCTTCGAGCCGCGCTGGCGCGAATTGTTTCCGGCGCCGACGCGCGAGGTGAGTTCGGAGGATCTCTATCTGGCCATCAACGCCGTCGAGCCGACGCTGATTCGCGTCGATGCGGACGAAGTCACCTACAATCTCCACATCATCCTCCGCTTCGAAATCGAGAAGCGGCTCTTCACCGGCGAACTGCCGGTGCGCGATCTCCCGGCCGCGTGGCGGGTGGCATCGCGGGAACTGATCGGATTGGAACCGGCGACCGACCGCGAAGGCGTGCTCCAGGACGTGCACTGGAGCGATGGCGCGTTCGGATATTTCCCGAGCTATTGCCTCGGCAACATGATTGCGGCGCAGCTGTGGTATCGCGTGCTGGAGCTGCGGCCGGCGATCGAGGAGGATTTCGCGCGGGGCGACTTTCGCTGGCTGCTCGACTGGCTGCGCGAAAACGTCCACGCGCAGGGTCGCCGATTCAGGGCACTCGAACTCGTCCGCCGGGTGACCGGTCAGGAGTTGTCGCCAAAACACCTGACGCGTTATTTGCGCGAGCGGTATGGCGGGCTGTATGGGGTTCATCCATGACGACATGATTGGGTGCGCGTTCCGGGAGGGCCCGGCTTCGTCCGGACCGCGGTCGACGCGGAGGTCGGCCCTTCATCGAAGCGTGGAGAATCATGGCGCTGGGTATGGTTCAGGGATTTAGGTCAGTGCCCACTCGCGACGATGGGTATGCGTTACACCGGCTCGCTCCGCGCTCGCCACTTCATGCGCAACCTAATTGGCCGGATGCGAAACGCAGCGGCGCGGCAGGATGACAGTCGCATTGGCGGGCAACAATTTCCGTCTCGGATCGCACCTGTTCGGGATTTCACGGTCTCATCGGGAATCCCCACCAAGGACCCATGAAAATCCATCCTACGATTATCGTCTGTTCACTGGCAGCGGCATTGTGCGCTTCACCCATGTTTGCCCAAGGAAAGGGTGGCGGTGGCGGCGGCGGTCAGGGCGCCGGCAAAGGGGGCGGCGTTGGACAACCACCGGGTGCCATGCCGCCACGAGGCAACGACGCGGCGCCGGGACACCAACCTGATCGCTCGATCGGAAACGACGACGCCAACAGCCGGGCGGACCGCGCGGGCAAGGGCAAGGGAGCGTCCGGTGCCGCGCAGGATCTTTCGAGTTCGATGCACGAGATCAATCAGACGGCGTTCGCACAGCGACGCCAACTGATGAGCAGCGTCGACATGAAACTGAAATCCAGTCGCGATGCGCTGCGGCAGATTCAGGAAAACGCCAGGAATCTCCGGGAAGATGCGCGCAGTGAGTTCAAGCGCGCGCTTGGGGACGTGAAGGCCCGCGAACGCGAAGTGGACGGGAGTCTCAAGGCGACCCGCAGGTCGACCGAGGCCACCTGGCCGAACGATCGCGAAATCCTCGCGCGCGCATATCGCAGCCACGCCGAGGCCATGGCCCGGCTCGAGGCGATCGCGCGCCCGCCGAAGCTGTAGTCCGGCTTTCGCCGCCTCCCGTTCGTATCCGTTATGGTCCCACGGACGGCGGCGAAAGGTTCTGCGTCACGTCGCCGCTTTTCAGCGGTTTTCACGTAATACGTTAAGACGGAAAGCGCTGGCTTCTCTTTTCGCCCGCAATTGAATGCGCGGCGATGGGACTCATCGACACGCACACGCATCTCGAGTCGTTCGCGCGCAAGGGCTCGCTGGCGGCGGTGCTCGCCCGCGCGCGTGATGCCGGCGTAGACGCGATGATCACGATCGGAACTTCGCCCGATGACTGGACGCTCTATCACGGGATGGCGGCCGGGCATCGTGGCTTCATCCATTATGCGGTCGGGCTTCACCCGTGTTCGGTCGATGCGGCATGGGAGGCGGCGGTCGCGCAAATTGAAGCGTTCTGGAACCGCAGTGGGTCCGGGATGCAGCCGCAGGAAACAAACACCGGGCGGCTGGAAACCGGTGGCGTTTTTCCCGTCGCGCTCGGCGAGTGCGGACTCGACCGGTTTCATTTGCCGACGGAGCCCGCGGAGGCTGAAAAGATTTTCCAGTGGCAGCGCGCGGCCTTTGTCGAGCAGCTCGCGATCACGAAGCGGCTCGCGTGCCCGGTGGTGGTACATTCGCGCGGTGCCTTCCGCGAGTGCGTGGACATCATCGATGCGAGCGGCGTCGATTGGCGCCGCGTCGTGTTTCACTGCTTTACGGAAGGCGAGGCGGAGATGGCCGAGTTGACCCGCCGCGGCGGAGTTGGATCGTTCACCGGAATCCTGACCTACAAGAACGCGGATTCAATTCGGGCGGCGGCGAAAACGCAGGGACTCGGGAAGTTCATGGTGGAAACCGACGCGCCATATCTCACACCGATGCCGCATCGCGGAAAGCCGAACGAGCCCGCGTTCGTCCGGCACACGGCGGAATTCGCGGCCGCCGAAGTATTTGGCGTCAGCTACGACGAACTTTCCGGATGCGCGTCCGGTAACGCCCGCCAATTCTTCTCACTCTAGGTTTTCGCGCCGCGAAAACCTCAGGCCTCGTCGAACTTGCGTGCAAAAAGCGCGTCGATTTCGGCCAGCATCCCGCTGGCGTCCTCGCCCGTGGCGATGAACTTCACTTTGGAGCCTTTGCCCGCCGCGAGCATCATCAAACCCATGATGCTCTTGCCGTTTACCTGTTCCTCGTCCTTTTCCACGAACACCTCCGACTTAAATTTATTGGTAACCCGGACGATCATGGCGGCGGGGCGGGCGTGAATTCCCATTTTGTTCTGCACGACCAACTCCTTTGTAACGGGCTGGAGGGCCGCCGACGCGTCGCTTTTGTTCATGGATGCTGAAAAGACCGGCCAAATTCCGGGCGGTGGCGGCGGCTTGCAACCCAAAAACCGAAAGTCAGGCTGCGCCTCGATGGCACAGACCGCGATCATCGTCCCATGTCGCCTCGAATCCACGCGATTCCCCCGCAAGCTGTTGCACATGATTAGAGGCAAGCCGCTTGTGCTGTGGGTGGCGGAGCGAATCGCTCGCGAGGCGCCCGAATTTCCACTCTGGTTCGCGGTCGATCACGAGTTGTTGCGTGATTGTGTGGCCGGCGCGGGATTTCGCGCGTTGATGACGGCTCCCTCGCATCAAACCGGCACCGATCGGCTGGCGGAGGCAAACCGGGCGGTGCGCGCGGACTTCGTGGTCAACGTCCAGGCGGACGAGCCGCTGGTGACGGGCGCGCAAATCCGGATGCTGGCGCGGCTTTTGAGCGGAGGCGCGCCGATGGCGACGCTCGCGACCGCGTTCCGGCGCGCCGCGGATTTCACCAACCCAAACCAAGTGAAGGTGGTCCTCGCCATGGCGGCGCGGAGGGCGCTGTTTTTTTCCCGCTCGCCGATTCCGTTCGCCCGTGATCGCGGCGGCGCGGTGGACGACGCTTGGGTGAATGCACACGCGTGCTACAAACATCTCGGGCTTTACGGTTACAGCGACGAGCTGCTGCAAAAGTATGCCACGCTGCCGCCCGGGCGGCTCGAGCAAATCGAGAAACTCGAGCAGCTCCGGGTACTCGAGAACGGTTATGAGATCGCGTGCGACATTACCGAGGATCCGACCATCGGCGTCGACACGCCGGAAGACGCGGTGCTTTTCGAGCGCAGTATCGGCGCGTAGCCGTTGCGCGGCGGTTCTGGGTTTTGGGTTCTGAGTTTGTTTCGGGTTTCGCGTTTCGAGTTTCGGGTGGAAATCCGAATCGAATTTGGCGCGAGGGGCCTCATCACGAACAACCGGCAACTCAGACCTCAGAACCCAAAACTCAGAACCCAGAACCCAGTACCGAACCGCGCGCGCAGCGCGAGAACCCG
Organism: Opitutaceae bacterium; assembly: GCA_030648295.1. Taxonomy (GTDB): domain Bacteria; phylum Verrucomicrobiota; class Verrucomicrobiia; order Opitutales; family Opitutaceae; genus ER46. The sequence continues at coordinate 67,347 of JAUSID010000128.1, forward strand.
AAACCCGCAAATCGCTAGATTCCTTGAAACGCGAAAGTTATTGTGAACAGGTCAAGCTTGCCCGCCTTCGGCGGCGCCGTAGGCGGCCAGGGTTTACCCGCCTGCGGCGGCGCCGAAGGCGACCAGGGTTTTCGAAAATTCCTAAACTGTCATTCTGAGGGCCGCCGAAGAATCCAGTGGCGCGTCCGGCTGCGAGCATCGTGCTGGATTCTTCGCCAAGCCTCAGAATGACAAACTGGGAATTGTGTCGGGTCTGCGGCGGAACCTTGCTAGATTTTGCCCGCTTTGCGCGCTTCCACCATCCGGTAGAAGTCGACGAACAGGGGATCGGCGTCGTTCGGGCCCGGCGCGGCCTCGGGGTGGTATTGAACGCTGAACACCGGCAGCGTCTTGTGACGCAGGCCTTCGACGGTGTTGTCGTTGAGATTGATCTCCGTGATCTTCGCGCCGCGGTTCTCGATCGATTTCGGGTCGGTGGCGAAACCGTGGTTCTGGGCCGTGATCGAAACCTTTCCGGTCTCCAGGTTTTTCACCGGCTGGTTGCCGCCACGATGACCGAACTTCAGCTTGAATGTCTCGCCGCCCAGCGCGTGCGTGAGCATCTGGTGGCCGAGACAGATCCCGAACATCGGGAATTCCGGCAGCAATGCTGTCACGGTTTTGTGGATATATGGCAGCGCCGCCGGGTCGCCGGGCCCGTTCGAGAGGAACACCGCGTCGGGGTTCTGCTCGCGCACCATTTCCGCCGTCGCGGTCGCGGGGAACACCTGCACCCCGAACCCGTGGTTCACCAGCTTGCGAAAAATGCTGTGTTTCGCGCCGTAATCGAAGGCTGCCACGCGAAACTTCCGCGTCGGTGCGCTGGGCGCGTTCATCGTCGTGCCCACGGGGAAATACGGCTGGTTATGGTTTGCCGGATCATCCGGGCGCCAGATGTAGGGCTCGCGCGTGGTCACATCCTTGACGTAGTCCGTCCCCGCCATGTCGCGCCACGCCCGCGCGCAGGCCACGGCGTCGGCCTCCGATACCGGGAGCGTGCTGAGACAGCATTTCATCGCGCCATCGACGCGCAGTTTTTTCGTCAATGCCCTCGTATCGACTTCGCTGATGCAAGGGATGCCGTATTTCCGCAGGTAGTCGTCCAGGGAAAGTTTGCTGCGCCAGTTGCTGACGACCGGAGAAAGTTCCCGCACCACCAAGCCGCTGCATTTCGGGACGGATGCCTCGGTGTCCTCATCGTTGACGCCATAGTTGCCAATCTGGACGGCGGTCATCGTCACGATCTGCCCGAAATACGATGGGTCGGTGAGAATCTCCTGATACCCCGTCATCGAGGTGTTGAAGACGCACTCCCCCGACACGGTGACGTCGGCACCAAAGGCTCGACCGCGAAAAATCGAGCCATCCTCGAGGGCCAGAAGGGCGGGCTTCCGTGTAGGCATTAAGGTCGAACGAAAGGTTTTGGCCCGGGCTTTTGCGAACAAAAACCCGGGGCAAAACCAAAGTTTTCCGCCGCCGGTGGAAACTTGAGGAAAATCCCATCGCCCGAACAGACCATTGCCGCCGCGCTGTTCTTCGACTCCAGGGAGGTCGCTGTGCCCAAGGGGCGCGGGATGAATTCCCCGCATCATTTGACAGGGACGGATTCGGCCGCAGACTCTGGCCCTTCGCGATTTGCGAGAACACACAAAAATGCGTCCAAGTGACAGTGCCGAAAACGCGGCAGAGCGCTGCCAACCAATGGACGGAGTCGCTTGCCAGAGCGCTGAGTTTTTACCGGGCTCGGACGGGAATAACTCCTGGTTCGAGGGCCAGGGCCTCTGGCAGCACATTCCCGAAAGCGACTGGCGCGACTGGACCTGGCAGCTGAAAAACCGGATTACCACCGTCGCGCAGCTCGAACAGTTCATGACGTTGACGGCCGAGGAGAAGGCCGGATGCGCGTTCGCGAATCAGAAGCTGGCGCTCGCCATCACACCGTATTTTTTCAACCTGATCGATCGATCGGATCCGGACTGCCCGATCCGCAAGCAGGTCATTCCGCGAGCCGGCGAAATGGTCATTTCGGATGGCGAAATGCTGGACTCCCTCGGCGAGGATGAGCACTCGCCTGTTGCCGGGCTGGTTCATCGCTACCCCGACCGTGTGCTGTTCCTCGTCACGGACCGGTGTGCGGCGTACTGCCGCTATTGCACGCGCAGCCGGCTGGTTTCGAACGCGCAGGACTACAACTTTCACCCGGAGTACGAGCAGGGATTGCGCTACATCGAGGCGCATCCCGAAATCCGCGACGTGTTGCTCTCCGGCGGTGATCCACTGCTGCTCTCGGACAAGAAGCTCGAACACCTGCTCGCGCGACTCCGTGAAATCAAGCACGTGGAGTTCATCCGGATTGGATCGAGGATCCCGGTATTCCTGCCGCAGCGGATCACGCCCGCGCTCGCCGACATCTTTAAAAAGTACGGGCCGATTTGGATGAGCATCCACGTCAATCATCCGAAGGAGTGCACGGCCGAGCTGCGCGCGGCGTGCGACCGGCTGTCGTTTGCCGGCGTGCCGTTGGGCAACCAAAGCGTGCTGTTGCGCGGCGTGAACGATGACGCGGAGGTGATGAAGGCGCTTGTCCACCGGCTGCTCCGGATGCGCGTGCGGCCATATTACCTCTACCAGATGGACCTGATCACCGGTGGCTCCCACTTCAAGGTGGATGTCCGGAAGGGGATCGAGATCATCCGGGCCTTGCGCGGGCACACGACGGGTTATGCGGTCCCGCAATACGTCATCGATGCACCCGGAGGCGGCGGAAAAGTGCCGATCAATCCGGACTACGTCGAGGCGATCACCGAGGACGAAGTCGTGTTTCGCAATTTCGAAGGAAGGATTTTCCGCTATCCGCTCAAAGCCGGTGCCGCCAAGGGTACCGATGGTGCGCCGCTCGAGGTGCCCGGCATCGAGTCGATCATCGTCCACTGAGTCCGTCGAAAATCGACTGCAAGCCGGCTCCTACATCCTGGTGGAGTAATCCAACCCAAACGCGAAGTGGTTGGAAAGCGAACGGAGTTATTCACGTGCGGGACTGGCGATCAAGAAATTGATCATCAGCCGGTTGGCCCAATTTCCGTCCCGCCCTAAAATTTTTTTCAGGAATTTTGAGCGTTTGGGATCACGCCTCGTCTATCTCCGCGTAGTCAGCACCGTCCTGGTAAGACGGTGAATGTTTGTAGTTCTAACGGTTTGCTTGGTGTTAGGTCACACGGGCCGCCCCTTTCGAGGGGCGGCTCTTGTGTTTCTGGTTTTCGCTGCTGCGAAGACCAAGGTCCAAGACCGCAAGACAAGTCTTTGGTTTTCCTGAGTTGCGAAACGAGGCCAGGCGTTGGCTGGATTCGTTACGCACCCGCAGTTACGGCAGGTCGTAGATTTCGAGCAGCGCCACGCCCTCGGTGTTGTTCTTGCCCCTCACCTCGATGGTAAAAGCGCCGGGAGGCAGCGTGATCAGGAGCGCCGCGTCTTCACTGCCTTCGGCGAGGGCAAACGCCCCCACCGATTTGCCGGCCGTGGCTACGACCGCGCTGCTTTCGCCTTCGGACCAGCGATCATTGGATGCAACCACGGTTTGTCCGGAGTAAATCGTCAGGATGGGATCCATGAGCGCGGCGGATACTCCGAACGCGCCCAGCGTCGGACCGACGGCGCGGATGAGCATGCGTTTGTACGCGGGACCCTGCACCACAAAACCCCCGATGAGCACGCCGTCGCCGGTGCGGACTTGGGCGCGGGTCGAGAGGTTCACCGTCCGGCCGTTGCCATCGAGTTCGTAAAGTTCGGCGAGCCCGATTCCAGGCTGTTGCGACGGTGTCGTGATCTGCACCGTGTAAAGACCACGTCCCAGTTCGTTCGCGAGCGCGGAGTCGGCGCTGCCGGGCGCCAGGGGGAATGCGCCGACCGATTTCGCATACGCCGGCATCAACGCGGAATCGGGTCCGTTCTGCCATCCGTTGTTGCGATAGATTTCGACGCCTTCGCTCGAGAAAATGCTCAGCTGCGGATCGACCACTGCGCCCGCCGCACCAAACGCGGTCAGCCCGGGCCCGACGGCGCGCGCGAGATAACGTTTCCCGCCGGTATCGGCGACGACGACACCTGCAATCAATGCGTTCGCACCTGCTCCGACTGTACCGCGGGTCGAAATATTTATCAGCCGCGCCTTCGGCAATAACGGCGACGACGAGGCTCCGCCAACCGCGGAACTCCACGGGCTGCCGGGAAACACGTCCTTCCACTCCGCCTTGTAGCTCCGCACATGCACATTGCTCGTCGCCGGCAGGGTCAGCGGACCGGCGACAAGCTGGGCGTTGGGCGCGATGTCGCCACCGAGCGAACGTGGATCGGAGCCGTCCAGAGTGTAGGCGAGCTTCGCCCCAGCCGGCGCCGCGAAAACGACGGTGCTGCCGTTCTCGATCTTCGTCGGCGGTACGACGAACTGGCGATCGATCCACGCGCTGCGCTGCGTGACCCAATTCTTCAACCGCTCGATTTCGCCCGCGAAACCGCGGCCGGTCGGGCTGATATTGTCCGGCCAGCGCGCCGAATCGCGCGCCGCGGCCTCCGGCGTCACACTGGCCGCGAGGCTGTCGACGAGCCCGCCGAGTGTCTCGGTCGAAAACTCGTCCTGCCGGAGGGACTGCCAGCGATCGACCCAAGCCTGCCTGAATTCCGGATCGGTCGCGATGACGCCATACCAACCGTATTTCCAAACATCGACCGGACCGCCATTCCAAGAGTCCCAGTTGCGCGTGCGCTCGTCGTAGGAGCCGAGCGCGCGATCAAAATCCCAAACCGGACCGGCGGCCAGTTTGCCGCCGCGATCCTTGTGAAAGTAATCCGAGTGCGAGAGTCCGTCGATGTTGCCGCTGAAAACTTCGAGCAGGTGGTGGTCGACCCACGAGTCGACGTCGATGTAGTCGAGGTAACTTCGATCGCTCCAGCCGGATGCCTGGCCGGCGAAAAGCGCGTCCTCCATGCCCTGGACATAACCGCGGATGTAGTCGCGCTGCGCTTGCGGCAGCTTGGCGGCCTTCGGCTCGGCCACGATCACGGCGGCGCTGTCGAGATCAGGAATGCCGCGTTTGGTCAGGAAACTCCATTCGTCCGCATCCGGCACATCGATTTTCAGCAGGTAACCGCCGGTAATCGCGTCGCCACTCACATCATTGGGCGACAGCGGCGTGATATCAATCCGGTCGGCATCGACATTCATCCGTTCCGTGAGCAGCGAGATGCCCGCGTAGTCGGTGGCGTCGAGCTTGCCGTCGCCATCGAAGAAAACCTCGACGAAGCGCGTTTGCGGCGCCCAGCGGCCGAGGCTGTGGCTCAGCGCGTAGACGTAGGCGTTGTGGACATAAGTGCGGTCGTAATTCCAAGGCGAGATCAGTGCCCACTCATCCGAGCGCGACATCCCGAGCAGTGACTCCGGGTTGCCGTCGCCCAAGCCGTCGTCGAGGTTCAGACTGTATCCTTTTTTTGGAAACGACGACGAGCTGTTGCCGCGGATGCGGAGCAGGGCGGGGGACGAAACGACCGGCGGCGCCGCAAAGGCGGGCGTCCCGCCGCCGGCGGTGAACACGTGCGCCCAGCCGGGATACCGCGTGCCGTTTTCCTCCAGGTCACCATAACCGTGTGTGCCCACCACGACCACGGGCAGGGCGCTGGTGAAGAGGTCCGCCCGCGCCGAACCGCTGTTCGCCAGCTTGAGGTAGTGAACGACGGTCGAGGGACCGCGCTTCTGATCGTCGGCCGAGAAGACCGCGGCGCGAATGATGACGGAATCCGTGATTTGAAGTGGCCCGGTGTACCCCGGCGACTCGGCGTTCGGCTCGAGCGCGGGCGCAGCACCCTGGCTCGTCATGGGCACCGCGACGTATCGAATCTGCTCGTCGGCGGAGGCGCCGGAAAGCGACAGCACGAACGGGGCGGAGAATAGTCCCGCCGCACGGGAGAACTGCACCATGCTGCCCAGCGGCGGTTTGTCCGCCTCGGCATTTTCCGCGCCCGGCGTCGGCTGGCGCAGGAAGCTCATCGTCGCCGCCAGACCGCCGGTGGTCCGGCCGAGGCCGTAGGAAATATCCGGATACTGCGCAGGGTATTCCGGCGCGAGTTCGGTGGCCGTGGACATCCCGTCCGGCCGCACCAACGCGAGGTATTCACCCTCGGCGTTCAAGCTGAAGTTCGTGTGCAGCGCGCTGGAGGTTTCGCGGCGGTCCTTGCCCGAAGCGAAAACAACGACGTAACCCTTGGCCGGGACTGTGACCGCGGGGAAGGCCCACTTCGTTTTCCGTGTGGCATTGTCGGTCAAGTACCAGCCGTTGAGGCTAATGGCGGCGGCATCCGGGTTGTGAATCTCGATCCAGTCGGAATACCCGCCGTCCTCATTGACCAATCCGGAAGTGTTGGCCGCAACGAATTCGGAAATAATCGGTTCGGCGGACGCTGTGGTTATCCAGACCGCCGCCGTCACCCCGGCGACGAGCCGCGGCAGACGGGCGAATTGGGCTGAGAGGAACGGAAACATTGAAGGTGGCTACGAGACGGCAACGAATGACTGCGGTTAAGTACAGGTTTTTAGAAGTGGTGAAACTGCTGGTTGCGACTCACAAACAGCGGAACGAATTATGCCGGGCTGCCGGATTTGGCTGACGATTTCATGCGGACGAACACTGACGCGCAGGTCATCGATCGGGTTAAATGTGACCAAGGAGTATTCCCTAGAGGCGCCCCGGGTATTAGCCCCAGGCATTTTTTGCACGGCTGTCTGTTTGGGCTTTTCTGCTGGCTGAGAAGCGAGAGAAGCCAGCCTCATATGCGCAATTTACCCTTGCCGGCGCTCACTCCTGTCCGAATGTAGGGGGAAACCCCCGATGTTGCTTCGGCTTCTAGTACTCTCCTTCTTCTCCTGTCTGCCGCTGTTGGCGCAATTGGAGACGCCGTTCATTGGCGGAGTGTGGAGCGGCAATGTCAGCTCTACCAGCGGGACGGTGGCGATTCGCCTCACGAGTCCGTCGCTGCGGGTGCGGTTGCACGTGAGTACGAACCCGGCCCTGAACTCGCCGGTCTATTCGCCATTCGTCACCACGTCGGGGAATTTGGGGCACACCGCGAAGCTCACCGTCCAGGGTTTGCAGCCGGACACGGATTATTATTACGGCGTCGAAGTCGCGGGCGTGCTGCGGTCGGAACCGGAATCACGTGGGCGCTTCCGCACCTTTCCCTTCGGACGCGGTTCGTTCAAAATCGCCTTCGCGTCTTGCGGTGATTACCGGCACGCGAACCAATCCGCCTACGATGCGATTTTGCGCGAGCGGCCGCTTCTTTTCATCGTGACCGGCGACCTGCACTACAGTGACACGAATTCGACCGTGGCGGACGACTACCGGCTGAATTACGACGGTGTTCTGAGTCACCCAAACCAGGCGGCACTCTTTCGCGGCGTTCCGGTGGCCTATGTCTGGGACGATCACGATTTCTCCGGCAATGATTCCGATACCACCGCCGCCGGTCGTGACACCGCGCGCGCGGTTTTCCGCGAACGCGTACCTCATTATCCGATTGGGGCCGCTGGTGGCGCCGTTGCCCAGGCGTTCACCATCGGGCGAGTGCGTGTGATCATGACCGATTTGCGCAGCGCCTCGAGTCCGTACGGCCAGAGGGAATCGGCCTCCAAGAGCCGGATGGGAGCATCGCAGAAAATCTGGTTCAAACAGGAGCTGATCAATGCGCGCGACGGTGGATTTCCGCTGGTGTTGTGGGTCTCTCCGGATCCGTGGATTGCGCCGGCTAGTCTCGGTGATGACTCGTGGGGCGGCCACTCGACCGAGCGGACGGAAATCGCCAATTTCATTCGCGATAATCGCGTCAACAACGTCGTGATGCTCTCGGGCGACATGCACGGGCTGGCCTACGATGATGGCTCCAATTCGGATTATGCCACCGGTGGCGGCGCGAAGATGGTGGTGCTCCACGCGGCTGCGCTCACCGCTGACGCTTCGAATAAAGGTGGCCCGTATTCCGGCGGCGCGATTCCGGGATCGCAGCAGTACGGCATCCTTGAAGTCTACGACACCGGTGGACCGAGTGTCGCCTGCCGGTTTCTCGGCATGCACGCCCGTGACGGGCAGAAGATGAGTTTCATCTTCAGTGCGTCGGCCGCGGGAAATCCGCAGCACGCGCTCGTCAATATTTCCACCCTCAGCCGGGTGGCCTCGGAAACCGATCCGCTCGTGAGCGGCTTCGTCATTTCGGGTACTTCGGATCGCGCGGTGCTCGTTCGCGCCGTCGGCCCGACGCTGGCGGGATTCGGTGTTTCCGATCCACTGATGCGGCCGCAACTCGCCGTGTTCCAAGGCTCAAAACTTGTCGCGACGAACGAGGCCTGGGGCGGATCGACGGAGCAAGTCGACCGCATGACGGGCGCCTTCGATCGGGCGGGAGCGTTCCGGTTGATCGATACCGACAGCCGCGATGCGGCGCTTTTCCTCAGCCTGCCGCCCGGACCGTATACGGTTCAAGTGAGCAGCGGCGACGGCCGGCCTGGTGCGGCGCTGCTCGAGGTTTACGATCTGCCGTAGCCGTTCGGCTGTGTTTTGGCGGTCATGGTAAGCCGCAGTTTCCGCTTGCTTGTGTCGGCGGGGGGCGTTTTGTCCGCACTGCCTGTAGGGGTGTCCTCCGCGTAGGACTGAGATTGCGGCACGCTCGGCTGCTCGACCCTTTGAACCTGGACGGATCATGCCGACGAAGGAAACAGCAGGCGCCGCGAAGAGCGCCATGGGTGGCGCCGGGGCGCCCCTTCATTGGGAGTCCGGTCGGGGCCGGGCACCAAAACCATGAAACTCCGGATTCCGCTCCTCCCCATCGCGACCCTCGCCGCGATCGCGTTCGCTCCTGCCGCCGCGATTCTCCCCGCCGTGCATGCGCAAACGGTCCCCTCCGTGTCATCTGCGCCCGGTGCGGCGCCAGTCAAAATGGAGCCGCTGATGGTCACCGCCGATTTGTGGGAGTCGCCGCTCGACCGGATGCCGGCCAGCGTGAGCGTCTACGACGAACCATCGCTTCGTGCCGGCGCGGTGCGTCACTTCAGCGATCTGGTTGATCAGGTTCCGAATCTAACCTGGACCGGGGGAACCTCGCGGCCGCGATATCTCCAGATCCGCGGCATCGGCGAGAATTCGCAGTATGAAGGGGAGACGCCGGACTCGACCGTTCGCTTCCTTGTCGACGACCTCGATTTCACCGGGCTCGGCACGCTCGGCAGCGCGTTCGATGTCCGTCAGGTGGAAGTGCTGCGCGGGCCGCAGGCGGGCGCATTTGGCGCCAACGCTGCCGGCGGTGTGGTGCGACTCGTGACGAATGCGCCGACGCCGTTCTGGTCGGGACAGGTCGAGGGCACGGCCGGAGAGGACGGACTTCGCGTGGGTGGGTTTGCGGTCGGCGGGCCGCTGCTCGGCGGCCGGCCCGACCAATTGATGGCCCGGCTCGCCGTGCAGCAGCATGTGAGCGACGGCTTCCGCCGCAACGTCACGCTCAACCGCGAGACGAACGATCGCGACGAATTCACGGCCCGGCTGCGCGTCACGTTCAACCCGGGTCCGGCCTGGCGCTGGGATGCGGCGGTACTTTTCGCCGACGTCGACAACGGTTTTGACGAATTTGCCCTCGATAACAACGGCCGCCGCACCTTCAGCGACCAGCCGGGGCGCGACCAGCAGCGCTCGACCGGCGCGAGCCTGCGTGGCACCTACACCGGTTTCACTGGCGTGCGGCTCACGACGGTGACGAGCGGCAGCTGGACCGACTCGGTGTACAGCTACGATGACGACTGGACGGCCGCATCCTACGAGGGTTTCAGCGACCTGCGCCGGGACCGTGATGTATTCGCAGAGGAGTTACGACTCGACTCGGCGGCGAACCGGGGCGCGGCGGGGTGGATCGACCGCTGGACCCTGGGTGCCTACGTGTCCCGGACCGATGAGGACAGCGCGTACACCAACGAAGATCCCGGCAACCTGCGCGGGCTGCAGACGGATTACACCGCGCAGAACCAGGCCTTGTTCGGCCAGGCCGCGCACGATTTCGGTTCCCGCACGCGCCTGGTCGTGGGCCTGCGGGCGGAACGGGTCGATCTCGACGGCCGCGGCACGCGCACGCGGTTCCGCAAGAGCCGCGGCACGTATGATCCCGTGGCCACATTCCAACCCCGGTTCAAGGACACGCTGCTGGGCGGGAAAATCACCCTGGAGCGGGGCATCGGCGAACACCAGCTGGCGTTTGCGTCACTGACACGCGGATACAAGGCGGGCGGCGTGAACATCGATGCGCGCATCAACCCGCCGGCCGATCCGCTGACCTACGCCACGGAGTACCTGTGGAACTACGAGGCGGGGGTGCGCGGCAGCTGGCTCGAGCAGCGGCTGACCGGCGAGTTCACCGCGTTTTACCTGCAGCGCCGCGATCCGCAGGTCCGCGACTCGGCGGGATTTGGCGGCAGCTACCGTTTCTTCACCGCCAACGCGGTGCGCGCGAAGGTCTACGGGCTGGAGGCTTCGGGTGCCTACGCCCTGACGAGCCACTGGTCGGTTCACGGCTCACTCGGGTTGATGGAATCAACGCTCAACCGGTTCGTGCTCGCGAATGGCAGCGCCGGCGGGGGCCGCCGGATGGCGAACACGCCGCCGTACGGCTACACGGCCGGTATCCGCTACCGTGCGACACCGGGGCTGTTCGGGCAGCTCGAGCTCGTTGGCCGCGGCCGCCAGTTCGATTCCAACAACCACGATGAGCCGCGTCGCAGTTTCAACGTGGTGAATGCCACGCTCGGATATGCGTGGGGACCCTGGAGCGTGACGGTGTGGGGCCGGAACCTGTTCGGCGAGCACTACGACAAGCGCGTGTTTTTATTCGGCAACGAGGATCCGGACTACATTCCGAAGCGTTACGAGGATCGGGCCGATCCACGGCAAATCGGCGTCACGGCGGCGTATCGGTTCTGAGCCTCCGGAAATTGCATCGTCCGCGCCGCGCGATTCGTTCCCGTTTTCCTAATCGTTCTCGTTCCCGCCTGTTCCCGATCGCGGGGGAACGAGTCGTGAGAACGGGGCAGCACCAGTGACCGGCGGGCGAATTCCTCCTCGATTTTGGGTTTGCTGCAATAATGGCGGTGAAGGGCGTGGCGAATTCCACGCACCCGCCCGATGATTCTCAGGGGGCGGGAGTGCCCATCACGGATCGAGATCGTAGATTTCCACGAGCGCGGTTCCGGTGGTCCGGCCCACGCCGGAGACCGCGACGGTGTACGCGCCAGGCGGCAGCCGCACGACGATGGCGGCGTCGGTGGTGTTGTTCGACAGGGTGAAGGCGCCCGCGGAAGCGAACGCGGCTCGCAGCGGAGTTGCGCCGCCCCAGTCATTGCAGTTTGCCACGCTGAAATTCCGGCCCAGCGGGATCACGGCGAGCTGAGGATCGGCGAGCAATTCCGTCACGCCAAACTGGGCCAGGCTCGGGCCGACCGCGCGGATCAGCAGCTGCCGCGGCGCCGCACCGTGAACCACGAAGCCGGGAACGAGTTCAGCGGCGCCCGTGCCGACGAACGCCCGCGCCGACAGGTTGACCAGCCGGCTGGAGGAACCGGCCAAATCGACGTCGTAGATTTCGACCAGCGCCAGTCCCGACACGCCGCCAACGCCCGTCACGCGCACGGTGTAGCCGCCCGGCGCGAGGCTGACCAGCGCGGCGGCGTCCCTCGAACCGGCAACCAGCGGAAAAGCACCGACCCCGGCCGCGGCGGCAGAGAGTTCGGCGTTGTCGATTCCCGCGGCGGCCCAATCGTTGTTCGCTGCGACGGCGGCGCCAGCCTGGGGAATGATTTCCAACTGGGGATCCGCCAGGTAATCCGTGATGCCAAATGCGGCCAGCCCCGGCCCGATTGCGCGCACGAGCAGCCACTTGTTGCCCGTCCCGGCAATCACAAAGCCCGGGGTGAGATCGCCACCCGCCGGCACGAGACCACGCGTGGAGAGATTCACGGGCCGGGACGTGCCATCCGTCGCAATCGTCAATGTCGCGGCCGTGGATTCCGTGGTACCCCCGGCGTTGCTAACCGCCACGGTATAGAAGCCCATGTCGCGTGCCGACGCGCTGGTCACGGCAAAGGTCGAACCGGTCGCCCCCGCGATGGCCACGCCATCCTTGCGCCATTGGAAACCGAGGCCGGTCCCGTTGGCTGCCGCATTGAACGTGACACTCGCGCCGGGGCTGACGTGCTGCGACTGCGGCTGAACCGTCATCGTCGGCGACCGGACAGTCTGCACGTTGTCGATTAACCGGCGGAACGAGGTCGTGTTGTTGTTTCCACCCCACCCAATGGTGTTGAGCACAACTTCCCACTGGCGATGGGTGGTGGAACCGGCGGTTCCATTGATGATCACAAAGCGCGGGATCGCGTTCTGCCCAACGAGGAACTGCCCGTAAGCCTGGAGCTGGAGATCATCCACCGCGAGGTTCGCCCCCACCTGGCGCACGAATTGGTCGGTCAGCGACGGATTGGCCGACTCGATATTCACTCCGATCACCTGGACCGGAATGCCGTTCGCGTTGCCGCCGCGGGCGGCGTAGTAGCGGTGCACATTCTGTTCCAGTTCTGGCGACGATGTCTGGCACGGCGGGCACCAATAGGCGAAGAAATCGAGCACCACAATGTGCCCGGCGAAGTCATGCAATGACACCGGTTCGCCGGTCGCGCGGTTCCGCAGCGTGAAGTTGCGGGCAATGCCGCCGGTGTCGACGGGTTGGGCGAGCGCGGGGACGAGCGGCAGGGCGAGGAGCGCGAGCAGGCTGAGGCGAAGCGCGGGCCGAAGAAAGGCGGTAATTATTTTCATGATACAAATGGGGGTTGGGGGAAAACTCAAAGGGTGCGGCTGAACGCGACCTGGGCGCGGAGCCAGTGGCGGTCGCGATACAGGCGGGTGAACTGCGCCCCCGGCGTGGCGGGCGTTGCATAGTCGGTTCGGTACGGCCCGGCTTCCACGCGCCAGGCGTTGCGGCCATCCTGCCAGCGCAGACTGGCGGCGAAGTGGAGCGTGCGCAGCGCGGGCGCGGCGCTCGAGAGGACGAGCGGATCGACGACTTCTCCGTCGTCGCGATAACCGTGGGCCGTGACGCCCGCGAACCATTTGCCCGCCCAGTCGCGTTCCACGGTCAGTTGGGCAAAACGGGCGGAGAGCAACGGGTCCTCCCGGGTCAAGCCGGCGGAGGTTCGCACCACCCAATGTTCCGCCAGCGCCCAGTTGGCGAAAGCAACAATCCCGTAGCGCCGGTCGCGGCCGGTTGTGTCGGCGACCGAGGTGTCGAGCCGAAGCCGCAGGCGCGGGGTGACGACTTGATCGAGCGACAAGCGGCCGGACCACGTGCGCAGCCGCTCGCGCCCGCGCACGAGTGGCTCGCCAATGCGCGGCTCATACCCGGGCGCGACGGCGTTCCGCTCGTGCGTCACCGAAAACGTCGCCTGCCGGTTGCCGGGCACGGAAGTCCAGCGGGCGCCCGCCGTGGCATTCCAGCCGTGCGGGTCGGCGGAGCGAAAGTTTGGCGCGCCTTCAAAGAGCTGGCGGTCGTGCTCGTCGATCCAGACGGCGCGGTAGTCGCTGAAGCCGCGGTGAAGCCCTGCACTCCCGAGCCACGCGTGGCGGGGGCTGGCGGCCCACCTCGTGTCGAACTGCGCGGATCGGCGCACTTCTTTTCGCCGGGCCGGCTGCGTGATGATGTCGGTCGGGGCGGGAGTATAGTCGACTGCCTGCCGGCTCCAGTCTGCCGTCAGCGTGGTTTCGCCGCCCCGGTGCATCCAGAGTGCATCGGCCTTGACGCTGTCGAGACGCACGTCGGACGCGGCGAGGGTCTCGGCATCGAGCCCCACGTCCCACAACTCGGGAAGTTCAGCTGCGCCCGAGCAGGTGAGGATCGCCGTCCAGGCGAGCGCGGCGCGCGCAACCGATGGAGTGTTGGCCCGGGCGTTCACTTGCAGGAGGTGCAGCCGGCGACGGTCGCTCCACTGCTGCCGGCCGCGCCGGGTTCGAGCTGCGCGTTTTGCCGCGGACCGTAAACAAACACGCCGCGGTCGTGAAAAATCATGTTGGGCCTGGAAACGGCCTCGTGGCTCCACGCCGGCCCATGGGCGCAGCCGGCTCCGGCCAGCAGCATGATCGCGGTGATTCCGCGCCGGGCGCACCGGCGGCCGGCTTTGAATCGATGCAAGCTTGGATTCGTCGTTGATCCTTCTGCCGCCATGTCGTGGTTGCTTGGCCGGGCACCGGCGTGCGCGACTGGCTGCGGTTCGGTTTCACTTTCGCGCGGCGCTCGCCCGCTCCATGCATCACCGAACAGGATGAAAAACGTGAGGAGCGCGGCGACTGCGACGAAGGCGATCATGGGATCGCCTCTTCATGCGAGATTCCGGTGAAGATCGGATCGCTTCGCCCTCCGCCATTGGCGATGCAACATCGAACCCGGTGGCCTTGGCGCTCGTCGGATTAACCCTGGGTGCAGAAAGGCGGCCGATGCGGGACTGCTCAAGCCCCAGTCGATCTCGATTGGCCCCAAATCAAAGGTGGAGCGTAAATAGACGTACCCCGTGAGAACCGCGGCGACCGTGATTCCCCCGAGCGAATACAGGACGCGCTTTACGTATCGATTCATCAGCGCGTGGCGGGATTGTCTTGGCGAGCAACGGCAAGCGCCCGATGCAATTCCTTGCGGAAGGCTTTCGGCTGCGCGGGATCCGGGTAGTCGTCGAACCGCGGGACAGGCGTTGCCAGCCGCTCGGTGAACGGAGCGCGTGGCCGCTCCGGACTGCGGAGACACGATGGCCGAGTGCATCGCCAGGTGAAGGATGGCGTACGTGCGCACCTGCCGGTGCAGCGTCACCGTCGTGCCTTCCTTCGCGAAAAAACGGGTAAGCGCCGCGTTCCGGTCGGTGACGACATCGGCGTTCAGCGGGGCGAGAACAAGCGTGAGGGCCGCAATCGCGGGGACACCGCGCAGGTGGGTGGGGAGGTGGCAAGCCGCGGTTTCGAAGCAGCCCGACACTGCCAGAAGAGGTGACGGTTTCGGTCGAGACTTTGTCGTAGGTCCAGACTTCGCGCCGCTCCTCGTCGGTCGTGACGATGTTCGGGCTGCCCAGCAGTGCGATCACCTCGGCCCCGGTCATGCCGACCCGAATCCCTTTCTGCACCACACCGACCGTTAACCGATCAACCGTGTCATCCCGAACCGCCGCCCGGTGATGCGGCGCGCTGACGCAGCTGGCCATCAGGAAAGGCAAAGCCACCATGATGGTCAGCCGCACGAATGGAGGGAGGTCGGCTTTCATGCCTGGCTGCATGCGTGATTTCGCAGCCAAGCGGATCAGGATCGTCCCTCGTCACTGCACGGCTCTCGCGGCATTCACGCGACCGTGACCATAGAAGTCGTCCTTGCCGGGCTTGCCGAGATCGTCGGCCGATGCGCGCAGCGCGGCCTCGACGGCAGCGGGAGCCATTCGCCCGCCGTTCTTCCCGATAATCAGGGCGGCGACGCCACTGACATGCGGTGCGGCCATGCTCGTGCCCGACGCCCACGACCAGACCGTGTATGTCTTGCCGTCCGCCGCGAGATAACGGTTCGAAGGGCTATAGACCATATCGAATACGTACGTTTTCGCTGTAGCGGTGCCGATCGTACTGAACTCGTCCTTCGGGGTATAGAGCGAATCGCCGCCGGGGGCGGCAAAATCGATCCGCGACTGGCCGTAATTCGAATAGTGCGCCGGATTATCAAGAAACGTACCGGCCGGATTCTTGGCCCAGCCAAACGGTGCCGTTGCCGCAACGGCGATGACGTGCGGGATGTCCGCCGGGGTCGCCCACATGTCGGCATCGTGATCGCGGTCGAGCGCCGAGTTGCCGGCCGACGCGATGATCGTCGTGCCGCGCTGGTGGGCGTAGTTCGTGGCGCGGCCCAGCGCCGTGACCATTTCGGAAACCTGATCGGCCCCGATCTTGATATCGTCGGCGGGATTGCCGGGGGTGTGGTTGACATCGACAAGGTATCCGCGTCGCGGGAACAGTGCCCCGAGACTCATGTTGATGACGTCGGCTTCGATGTCGGCGGCGTACACGATCCCCGCCATGACCCAGGACAGCGAACCGCTGCCGGTCTTGGTGCGAACCACCTTGACGGCCACAATCTCGGCCTGTGGCGCGACGCCGACGCCCCCCGCGTTATTCATCCGCGACGCGATGATCCCGGCCACATGCGTGCCGTGGTTGAACGTGGTGGTCCCCGGTCCGGCGTAGGTGTAGTTGTACGCCTCACCTGGCACGAACGATCTGCTGAGCACGTTGTTCACGCTGGCGGCGAGATCGATGTGGCTGGACGCAATCCCGCTATCGAGGACCGCAACCCGGACACCGGCGCCGAAGTGGCCGGCGGCCCAGGCACCCGGGGCGTTGATTGCGGCGAGGCCCCATTGAATGGGAAACCGGGGATCGGTGATGACCAACGAAACGGCGTCGGCCACGAGTTCGCCGTCCGCGACCGCTTCGCTCGCTTCATAGAACGGCTCTGCGCCCTGCACCGTCACGTCCGGCAGAACCGAGCCGATCCCGATGATCGCACCCGCCGCCGGGGCAAACTCATCGCGGTCGGATTCGACGACCGCCACGCCAATCTGCGGGAGGAAGAGCGTGACCGTGCCACCCGCGGCGAGCACGGACGTTTCGAGATTTACCGGCAAAGCGAGCTCCTCGGCCACGAGGATATAGCTGCGGGCGTGAACTTCGGCCGTGACGAGAAGCGTCATGGCGACGGCGAGACATGATATTGAGCGGGGATTCATCGGATGCTCTCCTTGTGTTTTGGGGTGTTTATGACTGTGCGTCCGTGGTGCACGGAGATGACCGCGCACCACGTTCGCAAAGATGGCGGAAAGAGGCAGTTTGCGCCGCGGGTCGGGCGGACGGCACGAACCCGCGAAATCTGGGTTGTCGGGACAAGCTGGGGAAGGACGCCACGCGGTGGCGGGAGCGTGAGACGGGCGGTTGAGAGCCGGCTGGTTCTTTCCCCTCATGCGAGATTCCGTGGCGTAGCGGATCATTTCTTTTGCTCCGCCGCGGATATTTTTCGGGACCGCGTGTTCGCGCCTACGGCAGTCCCGCTGCTGTGCCGCATCGCTGGGCTGCGCAGGTGGAAAGCGCGGCGCACGAATGATGTGAATCGGGCCCAGTCACCGTCTGATCCGAGTCGGCCTGCGCGCCGTGGCGATCACGCCCCCGGGATATTGGACTTGGGGCCGCCAAACGTGCCGGGATGGGGAACACGTCGGCCAGGGTGGCGCCGACGACCCTTGCCGGAGCGGGACGCGGGTGCAACCCGTATGTTTTCCGCCGGGAGTAGGAGGGCGCATCTCCGAGTTGGCGGTGGCTCGTGTAGGTTGCGCGCTTGCCGCGCATCGTGGCGCGGCGAGCGCGCCACCTACCAATACCCGCCAACCGACAGATGCGCCCGGAGAAGGAAGGGGTCGATCTGGCGCTCCAGCAACGTATCCACGGAGATGCGCACCTCGGCGGCGCGGGCGGCCAACGTCCGCTTGCGGAATACCCGCACGTCCGTTTTTGTGGTCGATCCATGATTTCGCTGCACGAAGGCAAGGGCTCGAAGATCAAGAAGCCGCCTGAGCGCGTGTTTACGCTGCGGATGCACGTGATTGGATGCCAGCCGCGGATTTGGCGCCGGCTCCAGGTCCGCGAATCGATGTGGCTCTCGCGGCTGCACGACAGCATCCAGATTCTTTTCGACTGGTTCGACTATCAGACCCACTCGTTCACGCTCGACGACCTGCGGTTTGGAAATCCATTGAAGCGGGATGAAATCACGATCGAGGACGACCGTGATGTGACGCTCGCCGACCTCGATCTCGATCACCGCGAACGGTTCACCTATGGCTACCATTTCGGCGAGGGCTGGCAGATCGATGTGAAGGTGGAGAAGAGCGGCACGGTTGAAAAAGGAATCCATTATCCCGCCTGCACCGCGGGTGAGCGGGCCGGCCCGCCCGAGGATTGCGGCGGCGTCGAGGCTTTTCACGACATGCTCGCGTGCATCAAGGAGCCGCACACCGAACTGGGCCACGAGTGGCTCGAGTGGCTCGGACCCGACTACAATCCCGAACTCTGCGATCTCGATAAGATCAACAAGGCGATGCGGAAACTGGGAAAGTAATCACCAGACCTTTAACTTGACCGCGCCGGCCTCGCCGAGTTCGAAGGGCCCGGCGAGGGGACGTTTCGCCGGCCTCGTCTTGCCAAAGAAATCCTGATCGAGCGCGAGCGGCGAACCGTCCGGATTCTCATAGGGCAGGTCCGGCACCTTCGCGCGGCCGAGCAACGCCGTCGTGACCCGCACGGTGGCCGCGTCCTTCAAGCCGGCGACCGGCTCGAGGTGGAGAAACACCGCGCCAGCTTCCTCGGTGATCCGCGGCGGAGCATGATTGCCGGCCGGCGCCAACGCCTTCGATTCCGCGGCATAGGGCCTGGCACCGTTGAGAAACACGTTGCCCGCTGCTTGCAGGGGGGCTGCGCGACCATCGTAAACCCACAGCCCGTATCCAATCGCTCGCGACGTGGCCTTCGTTCCGGCGGGTTTCGACGGAACGGGCGGACTGTCGCCGCCGAAGATGATGTTGTTAAAAAAACGATCGTCGCCGCCGGCGGTCGTGCTCAGCCCACCAAGGGTCGTCTCGTGCGCGACCTGAAAGGGCGTCGAGCGGCCCGGCTCCGGCCGGCTGTCGATTCGACCGGCCAGGAGGTTGTGGGCATACGCACCACCCTCGGACATGTCGTTCAAACTCACCGCGGAGAGAAACACGTTGTTGTCGACCACAAACGGGCCGTGGTTCACCTCGACGAAGAGATCATCCGTGGTGTTGTCGTAGCAAAGGTTGGCGGTGATGCGCGTCCCCTGCGCCATCCAGTCCATCCACAGTCCGCGGCCGGCGTTGTGAATCCGGTTGTTCTGGATTCGCACATCGATCGCTCCGTGCAGTTTGATGCCCGCGATCTCGGCCCCCCGGAACTGCCGCTTGGTCCAGATATGGTGGATGTGATTGCGCGAGATCTCGCTGTACACCGCCCCGAGGCTGCCGCAGATCCCCGTCTGCTCGCAGTTGAAGATCACGTTGTCGCGGACGATGTGGGAGCCGATCTTCGCGCGAGCCCAGCCGGCGGCGAGCGCGCGCACGATGACCTCGTTGTAGTGGGTGGCGCCATCCTTGCTGCGATCGTTGTTCCAGACGTTGTGACCCGTCGCGCGATCCTTCCCGAGCGTGATGCCCGAGCATTTTGAATCGCTGATGACATTGTGTTCGATGATCCAGCCCTTGCTCCAATGCGTGCCGATCAATCCGATCTGCTCGGCTGTCGGCGCGGCCCATTGTGTCGCGGTCTGCGCCATCCGGAACCCGCGCACCGTGATGAAGTCGCAGCCCGGCTTGTCCGGGTAGAAACAACTGTCGCGCACGTTGATTTCCACCAGTTCATCATTCGGATTCCGGCCGTGGAAGTTCGCGTAAATGTAGGTGTTCTTCCCGTCACTCTCGCAGAACCAGGTCCACGTGGAGCCCTCGGGATCGCGGCTGTCCGGCTCCGTCGCCGGCTCCAGTACGCGCTGGAGGAGGTGTGATTCGTAAAGCGATTTGCCGTTGAGGTAGACCTCGCCCGTGTGGTGCGGGCGACCGCGGTCGGTGAACCAGTCGCCGTTGATGAGATCCTGATACGGGTTGTACCGGCCAAAGAAGGAGCGCGGCAGCGTCAGCTTCCAAACGTCGCCGGTGAACCGGGTCCAGCCGCGCGCAACCTCGGAGCCCTTGATGACCACCGTCTCGCCGGGCGCGGCCTGGTAGGTGATTCGCTTCGCGTCGGATTCGCCGCCGCGTGGCGGCGTGACCCGTTCGCGGTAGACGCCCTCGTGCACCGTGATCGTGTCGCCCGGCTGGACCACCTTCGCCGCCGCGGAGATGGTCGGAAACGGACTGGCGGCAGAGCCGTCGTTGGCCGGTTTGCCGGCGGGCGAGACATGATATTCGCGCGCCGAGAGCGCGGCGGGGAAGAGAAAAGCAAAGAGCAGAACCAACGAAGGGCTGGACTTCATGGTCAGTGGTCAGTGGTCGGTGGTCGGTGGTCGGTGGTCGGTGGTCAGTGGTCAGTGGTCAGTGGTCAGTGGTCAGTGGTCAGGCTGCTGGGGTGCTGTAACCTCGGAGAAGGGGGATGGCGAGCCCTCGTGTTGCGACGGCACGCCACGCCTTTGGTCGGAGCAGAAAGCCCAGCCTCGTTACCTCGGCTGCTACGGTTGATGGTCCCCGCTCAATACGTGGGCGAAGAACAACAGCATCTCGGGCAGGTGCGTCGTCCAATAATCCCAGTTATGGCCGCCGGCGTATTCGGCATACTGATGCGCGATCCCGGCAGCATCCAGGCCGGTGTGCAGTTCACGATTCGCCTCGAGCAATGGATCGTCGATGCCGCAATCGAAGCGCAGCGCCGGCAACGGCCGACGGTGACGTTGCATCGTCTCGAGGATTGAATGGTCCCCGATGGGCGCAGCGTACGAATCCAGTGGCTCCTCGACGAAACGGGCCATCTGGTTGAAATGCGTGATGGACGACAGCCCGGCGGCCGCCACGAACCGGTTGGGGAATTTTGCCGCGAGGCGCAACGCACCGAAGCCGCCCATCGAGAGTCCCGCGATGCAAACGTGCGAGCGCTCCGTCACCGATGGGGCCGCGAGTCGCGCCGCGGCGACGACGTCTTCCACAATCCAGCGCTCGAAATTCTGCGCCCGATGCGGCAGGTAGCCGCTGCCATCGCCCCACAAACCATCCGAGGGCATCGCGAGCACGCAGGGGGCAAGTTTTCCCGCGGCTTGAAGCTGGGACGCGATCCGGTGCGCGCCCGCTTTCCTCACCCACGCCCAATGGCTGCCATAGACGCCATGCAGCAGAATGATGAGGGGCACATCGGACGTCGTGCGTGCGACTCGCGGCACGTGCAACGTGATGTCGCCCCGGCCACCGAGCGCGCTGCTCTTGACCGTCACTTCGCGCAGTTCCTCGGTCTCGTACTGCGGATCGGAGATCTCAATCGTGCGGAAGGCGTCGGATGACATCAGGAGACAAGGGGACGGGTGTACGGCGAATAGAGGTTGGATGAAGAATGCGGCGCTGCCACCTTGCCTCGTTCGGTTGAGCGGCCAGTTTTCCGGGATGGCGCTCAAGCTGCGACTGGAATTTTCCGGAGCCATTTATCACGTGCACTTGAATCCCGTGCGAGCAGGCATCGTGCCGGTCGGGCGGTTGGGCGAATTTCGACCTTCGAGCTATTGGTATCTGATCCGGTGCGAAAGGGCGGCCGACGTTTAGGCGAGTGGAAACGGCCTTGGCGGCCGCGGGACAACTGCCGGACCGCGACGCCCACTGGCGAAAGGCGCTGAACGCCACGTTGGCGGGAGTGCCAGTGTCGGCGAGGACAGATGAGCGCAAATCCGCGCCGTGGAAAGTGGCGGTCGCGGCGCATCTGAAAGCGACGACGGACGTCCCGAACGGCTGGCTGGCGGAGCGATTGAAAATGGGCAGCGCCACCCGCGTGAGCCAGGTCGTCGGTGCCGTCGCGCGGCAGCCAACTTCGCCGTCGGCTGAGATTTTTAACCCGTTGAGTGAAAGATTAGCAACCTGACCCCGTCGTTTGCCTTAGCGCACGCTGTTTCTTTCTGTCACGGCCAAAATCCGATTTTGGGGCGGGGGCTGATAGGAAATCGGATTCTCAGCGGGAGGGGTTTATCTGTTGCCGCTCGCGCCAGTACGCCAGATCGGGCCGGCCTCGCGGCTTCTTCCGTGCACCGGCGAGCCGCCGTCAATCGTGGCGGCTCTGCGGACCGCGACGGCATCAAAATCTGCCTTTCAGGCCAAACGTCCACAGCGAGCCAAAATCGAGTCGGCTGCGGAAATTCGCGTGGGCGGGCGTGCTCGGGCCGTAGACCTTCGCGTCCTCGGTCGCGTCACCGATATTGCGCAGGTTCATGAAGAGCGCGAGCCGCTTCCAGACGTAATACTCACCGGAGACGTCGACATAGAGCCGTTTTCCTCCCCAGTTGTAGGTGCCAGGTTCGATGCTGCCCCCGGTTGCAACCACCCCGCGCCGGTGGCGGCCACGGTAATTCCAGTTGACGCGCAGATTGTAAGCGGGCCGCGTCAGGCTCACTCCCCAGCTCCCGCTGCGCGGCAGGTAGCCGGCGAAGTTGTCCGACGCCTCCCCCGTGGCGCGTTGCGCGCTGCCATTGGCGAACACTTGTACGCCGCGGGCCCACGCCGGCAGGAAGGTGAGCGCCTGCTTGTAGCTCACGTCCACCCCGGTCATCCGCACGGTCCCGGGCAGGTTCCGCTGGGTCGCGACGTCATACTCGCCGTAAATGGCCGGATCCAATCCATACAGCGCGAGGAATTCCGGGGTGGGAGCAAAGACGGTGCTGCCGAAAAAATTCTCGATGTCGCGGCGAAAGGCACCAACCGAGACCTGCCCGACGCCCTCGAAATAATATTCGAGTCGCGCGTTCATCGAACGCGCGCTCCAGGCCTTGATGCCGGCGTTGTTCACCGTGATCCGGTTGCCGGCGGTGGGCGGCGAATCCATGTCGGGCAGCGTGATCCCGCCCGCATACTGGTTGAAGTTCGGCCGTCCAACCGAGAAATAATACGAGCCGCGCACGATCAGGTTCTCGCGCAGGCTGTAGTTCGCGTTGAGGTTTGGGAAAAGCCGCAGGTACTCCTTCTCGGTGCGCGCGCCCCGCTCGACGAGCGTCAGATTGAGCGCCTCCAGCGGATCCGTGGTGAGCGGCAGCGGCCGGCCATTCGGTCCCGTCACCGGCCGGCCGGCGGCGTCGCGCTGGACGTTCCGGGTGGGGTCCGTGAGCGGCCCCTCCGCCTCGACATTGGTTTGTTCGACGCGTAGCCCGCCGATCAGCTTCAGCCGCCGCTGTAACAATTGCACATCGCTCCGGATGTAGGCGGCCGAGATGATTTCCTCGGCGTGCTTGGAGTTGTTGACCTCATTGCGATACGTGGCGAGAGGGTCGGCGGTGAAATGGGCCGGGTTTGCCGTGTAGTAGTCGTGCAGCGCGTAATTGCTCACCCACTCGATCCGAGGGAACCCGTAGGGTGCCGGCCGCTGCGAAAAACCCGGCGCCCAGAATGCAGCCGCCAGATCGTCGCTGCCCTGCGGCACGGTACTCGGCCGGCTGTCGCGTCCGACGAACGACAGCGAGGGCTGGCTGGGCCGCAGATCGCGGATCGACTGCCGCACGTCCAGGCCGCCTTTCAGCGCAAACGGCACGGCAGTCGCGAAATCCCGCCGCGCGTTAAGAAACGCAGTGCGCTGCGTGTCAGCCGAGTCGCGGATGTTGCCGCCGACCGCGGTGACCACGTAACTGTCGAGTCGATACGGATCGACGGGGACGCCCGTGGCGCCGTCCGTCACCGTGATGGTGTTCGGGCGGAGGTAGAAGATGTCGTCGAACGACACCGTCACGCCGGTGCGCCGAACCGTGCTGCTGTTGAAGAATCCATCGCTGGCGTCGCTGCCCTCGTACGTCGCGTGCGAGAGCCCGAGCCCGGCGTCGGCTTTCCATACGGGACCGCTGTGTCGCCATGTGATGGTCGGCATATACGTCCGGTTCAGCCGGTCGTTGCCTTGGTTGGTCGCCTGCAGCGTGCCCGCGCCGGCCGCGCCACGCGTCGCGGTCGAGCTGAAGTTTCCGGGTTGGACCCGGCCCACGGCGAGGGCGAGCGCGCGCTGGTTGAACTCCTCGACGAATGACGAGGCCTGCAGTGAGACCGTGACCGTGTCATGGGGCGTGAACTTGTAGTCGACGGTTGCGCCGAGCGAATTGCGGCGGGTGATCTTGCCGCCATCTCGGACGGTGTAGTCCGTGAGGTACGGCTGGTCGGGCGTGGTGTGCGGAAACGCGTTGCCGTTGGTGGCTGCGCTGGCGCCGCGCCACGTGTTCTGGGAGAAATCCTGGCCGGCGTATTGCGTCGAGTGTCCGCCCGACACCGTGAACCCAAACCGCCGGTTCACCGGCCGCGCATACGAGAAGTCGAATCCGGGGAACACCTTCCGGGTAGGCCGTTCGCGCGGGCTCGGCGACCGGCCGAAATCCCGGGCTTGGTCCCGCATCATCAGGTACACGCTGCCATTGAATTCCGGGCGCGCGCGGTCGAAGGCACTGCGCGGAACCATATTCACGGATCCCGCGAGCGCGGAGCCTGGCGACTCGGGCGTCGGCGAATACAGCACCTCGATCCGCGACAAGCTGTTGATCGACACCATGTCGACCGCGGCCGTGCGGCTCGTGTTGTCTCCAATCGCTGTGGCGAGATTAAAGCCGTCGACCGTCACCGGCACGTAATCGGCCGGCACGCCATTGATCGAGACGCCCCGCGCATTGCCGCCGGCGTAGTCCATCGCAATCCCCGGCAGAAATTTCAGGAATTCGCCCGCGTGGCCCTCCGCGACGGTACCGAACTCGTCCGTGGACACCACCGTCTTCACGTTCGGGGCGAAGCGCTGCTCGTTGATCGCAATCGCCGCGCCGCTCATCTCCTTCGAGGACGATACCGTGAACCGCGACATTTTCAGCACGCCGTCTGCCGTCGCCGCACCTTCGGCACCGGTGGCGGCGAGATCGACCTCGCGCTGCACCGTGCGGCCGGCCTCCATGGTAACGTTCTCCACTGCGAGTGGCAATCCGGTGTAGAACACCCTCAGTTGCACGGCCCCTGCCGGCACGCCGGAGACGCGGTAGTGGCCCCCGAAGCCCGAGAACGTCTCCAGGGGCGTGCCGGACACGGTGACCCGGGCGTTCTCGAGATTTTCGCCCGTGGCCGAGTTCATGATCCGGCCTTCGATCGTTCCGGTCGCAGGTGACTCCGCCGCGTGCGCCGCGATTGCGACGGCCAGCATGCCCGCAAGCCAGCCGCCGGCCGCGCGTGCGCGGCGGGCAGGCGGGAGCCAGCCGCCCGGCGCGGCGACGGCGTGGTGCCTCGCGCGCTCGGAGCTGGAGGGCCGTGTATCCAGTGTTTCAATGCGATCCTCCAATGAGTGAAGAGAAAGCGACAGCTTGTTGGCGCTGAGGTGGGGCATAAACGTGAGGCGGTAGGGAGACTCCGGCCGGGGCGGCGGCCCTTCATTCGGTGGAATTTTTCGCCGACCGTCAAGCCAGTCGCCGGCCGCATCAAATCGGCGGGTGTGAGACAAATTTCTTCCGGAAGCAGCCATCGAAGCAGCGGAAAGGGTCATGTCTTGACTCTTGACAAAGCGCGCTTGAAATCGCGCGTCTCCGCCGCCCCGCTCTGCCGAAAGCGGCGGACGAACCGATCGCAGCGCCGCGAATGCCGGACCGGGAAGGTAGGATGCCGGCAACTCTTTGGGGGCTCACCCCGGGAAACATGTACCGTTCACGTGGCGAAGTCGCGATCCTCCATCGCGCGGAGCACGAGTTCCTGCGGCACGATGCGGTCGTCCATCTGGAGCAGCGACACGACGGCGTCTGCGACGTGTTTCGCGCTGAGGAATTTTTCGACCGGCATCTGCCGGCTGACGGCATCGCGCCAGAAACCCGTGTCGACCCCGCCCGGCAGCACCGCGGTTACCCGGATCCCGAACGCGGCCGCTTCCTCGCGCAGCCCTTGCGTGAATCCGCGCACGCCCCATTTCGCCGCGCAATACACCGTCTCGGTCGGGATGCCGCGCAGACTCGCCGTCGAGATGATGTTGACGATGTGTCCGCGCCGTTGCGGCTGCATGCTGCGGAACGCCGCCTGACTGCCGAGGATCGCGCCCTTCAGGTTCACATCGAGCATCAGATCGATCTCATCGGCGGTGTAATCGACAATCGCGCGGTGCCGTGCCAGCCCGGCGTTATTGATCCACACGCTGGGCGCGCCGAACGCCCGTTCAGTCTCGCGCACGAGCCGGACCATGTCGGAGGGCAGGGCGACGCTGGCCGTGACAGGCAAAACGCGTTTCGCATTGAACGCACCGGCGGCGGATGCGAGCGCCGCGCCATCGATATCACAGGCGACCACCTTCGCTCCCGTGGCGGTGAGCGCGGACACCAGCGCGAGCCCAATGCCTTTCGCTGCCCCCGTGACGACGCAGACTTCGTGGGAAAGATTCATGCGGCACGGAGTCAGGCGGAGGATCCCGGCGGTTTCAATCCGCGCGAATCGGGCCGGCGGAAAGAGGCATCGCCGGTTCGCGGCTAATAAGGAACGGGCCCGCGCCGCCCCAAGTTCGACCGGATGCCTGCAGCTAGCCCGGTTATTTCCCACCGCGGCAGCCGCAACCAAACCATTTTACAGGAGGAAGCAGAGGGAGCAGAGCAAGACTGGTCAGAAGCCTCTGCTGCCTCTGCGATCTCCTGTAAAATGTCCGGGTCTT
>JAUSID010000148.1 GCA_030648295.1 Opitutaceae bacterium
AGGCGCTGGTGGTGCAGGCGGGCGCGCCGCTGGGCATGGTGTGCGACTACCTCCATCTCAATCCGGTGCGGGCGG
Source organism: Opitutaceae bacterium (assembly GCA_030648295.1). Taxonomy (GTDB): domain Bacteria; phylum Verrucomicrobiota; class Verrucomicrobiia; order Opitutales; family Opitutaceae; genus ER46. The sequence goes on from JAUSID010000148.1 coordinate 76, forward strand.
GAATCGTGCCGGTGGAGCGTCTGGGCGAATGGCGCTGGTCAAGGATTTCGACTTGGCGGCGACGGCGCGTGCCTGGGAGGTGGCCGGCGCGCGCACGAAGTGCGGAGCTTGCGTTGCGAAGCGCAGTTGCAGGCGTGTTTGCGAGCGGCCGGCAAGCCGCGGGCGACGGTGGCCGACGAGCCAAAGGGTGCGGCGTGGAAAGTCGCCGTGGCCGCATGGATGAAACAGGAGACCGACGCGCCCAACGGCTGGCTCGCGGAGCGATTGAAAATGGGCAGCGCCACCCGCGTGAGCCAGGTTGTCGGTGCCGTCGCGCGGCAGCCAACCTCGCCGGCAGCTGGGATTTTTAAACAGTTGAGTGAAAGATTAGCAACCTGACCCCGTCGTTTGACCTCCGTCGTTTGACCTACGGATGAGCGGACACGCCGGCCGAAAAATGGCGGCCGTCGTCGTATTGCACCGTTTCGACACGTCATTCCCGGCGCGCGGATACGGCCACCGACTATCCAAGCTGCATCTCCGGGGGCACCTCGGGATTCATCAATGAGGCTCCGCCGTCGGCATAGATGACCTGACCGGTTATCCATTTTGCGCCAGCCGCACAGAACAGCGCCACCACGTCTCCGACATCAGCGGGCGTGCTCAATCGGCGCATTGGCGTCCACCCTTTTTCGTGCCAGTTTCTAATCAGAGTCTGCACCGCATCCGGGAGGGTGTTCAGCACGCTGTCTTCGGTCCAGCTGGGACTGATTGCATTCACGGTGATCCCACGCCGCGCCAGCGCCACGGCGAAGTAGCGGACGAGCGATTCCATGGCCGCCTTGGCCGATCCCATCCCCACCCAAGGTTGAAAGCCTCCGGTGCGACTCCCGGTGGCATAGGTAATGGCGAAGATCCTGCCGCCGTCGTTCATGACCCGCGCGGCTTCCCTGGCGCCGACCAGGAATGCCTTGGCCTGCGTGTCGAACGCGGCGTCCCATTGCTCCAATGTGATATCCATCGGTGCTTGGAAAAATCGCGGGACTTCGGGTCGGGCATTGCTGACGAACACGTCGAGCGCCCCGAATTCGGCGTGCACCCGGCCGATCATTTGCACGACTTGGTCCGGCTTGGAAACGTCAGCCTGCACGATCATGCCCTGCGCCCCGCGTTCCCGCACCATTGCCAGTGTCTCCTGGGCGGCAGCCTCGTTTTGATAGTAATGCACGGCGACCTTGGCTCCCGCCTCGGCCAGCTTCAAGACGATGCCCCGGCCAATGCCGCGCGAACTACCGGTGATCAGTGCGTATTTACCATTCAATGACATGGGAACCTTGGGGTTGAGCGGACGTCCACTGTCGTGCGGGGCTGGGTCAACCTGCCTGCGCCGGCACCGGGTGGCAATGGGAAACAGGCCAGCGCATTGGTATTAGTCTTTCCTCAGCGGCGTGAGCCAAACCAGGACCCGGTGATGGTCAAACTTTGCACTTTGCACTCGACGGCGAGGTCGCTGAGGTGTTGAGCGCCGGATGCCGCGAAAACTGAGATTGGAATTCGCGCGAGCGGTATACCACGTGATCAGCCGCGGCAATTACCGGGCGGATGTCTTTGCGCAGGAAGCTACACTGTCACGATTCACCACATGTCCCCTTGCGGGAGCCCCCAGAGCGCGGAATTGATCCGGCGTCAGTCCCGCGACCTTCGCAATATAACCCATCGTGTAAGCATTGATGACGGTGTGCCTCGGCACCTGCACGATCACGGTTCCATTCGAAAACGTTGGCGCTCGCCGCTACCAAAACGCCGTCCCTCGAGAACGGAAATTCGCTAGAAATCGAATGTCGCCGTCGCGATGAACTGGCGGGGATCGACGATTCGATAGGTGTGAGGTGTCCCATCCGGATACACGCCGATCGGTTGTAGTCGGCCGCTTTCCTGGATGTTTCGGGCGTTCAGCTGAAATGTTGCGGATACGCGATTGGCCCAGAGTTTCGTGCGATAACTGATGAAGGCATCCACGTAGTACTGAGCCTCGTCGTAAATCGGCCGGGTCGCATCGAGCTCGGTGATCGACGCGGGCAGCGACTGTTTGCCACTAAAACCGATCGCCGCCTTGTCCGCCCAGCGCACGGAGCCGCCGACGTTGAAGCGCTTGAGCAGCGGCCGCTCGACGAAGCCGGCGAGGTCAACCCGGGTGCTGAATTTTGCGTTGTAACGACGAACCTGCGACTTCGGTTTGCCCTCCAACTGCTGCATGATGCCGAAGGGCGCTCCCACGTACGCCGCGTAGTTTTGCGCGGCGGTCTGGTTTCCGCCGTAATTGGTCGTCCACCACAGGTTGCCCGACCGCGGGTCCCGGATCGTCGTCCAGATCGGCATCCGTTGCCCAATCCATTCCGCCAGCGCCGTGCCGACGCCGCTCTCGATCGATTGGGTCTCGGTCGCGGAAGCCGCCATCGTCCAGTAACGGCTCGGGTTGAAGTTGAGTTCGATTTCCGTGCCCTTCGCCAGGCGGTTGTTCCGGGCACCCAGGCTGGGGTCCTGGATCTCCAGGCCCCGCTGCAATTCGAGTGGAATGCCGATTTGCTTGGCGACGTCCTCCTCAATCTGCTGGTCGGTCCAGGTCGGGTGCTGCACCTTGGTCCAGTCGAACGCACGATCGGAAAGCATATACGCGGTGCTCTGGGCCGCCGGCGTCGGGATGTCGTAGCGCAGCACGCGTCGCGACAGCGTGTTCGCATCGCCGCCGCTCAGGTTGTATTGACGCGTCTCATACCGGTTCACGCGCAGCACGAACCTGCCATCGAGCACGTTCAGGGCGATCCCGTAGTCCTTGCCCTCGCCGGTCGTGTGCGGCAGCGGCCGCAGGAAGATATCCTGCGCCGGGCTCATCGGCGTGAAGCTGTCCGACTCGTTGTAGGTGATCGCCAGGCCATTCAAGACGCTCGCGAGCACATGCGACACCCCGCTGCCGCCGTCGATTCGCCGGACCATGCCGAGTCCGCGGAACGGCCGCACCACGACGCCCCGCTGCTCGGTCTTGCCCGAGCGGAACGCATAGTCGCCCACCGCCCAGTGGTTGATCGAGTCGTCGAACGTCATGCCGTCGGGATTCAATCGCGCCGGCGCCCCGCCCTTGCTGTAGATGGCGTCGTCGCGCAGGCCGAAGGTCGTGACGATCCGATCCCCGAGGAAATGGCTCTGGAGCACGCCGCCGCGCGTCTTCAGGATGCTCTTGTTGCCGCTGGTCGAGCTGGTGATCGCCACCAACCCGATCTCGGCGGGCTCGCGATTGATCGCGCCGGTCGCAAAATTCCCCCACACGAACGGATGGGTGCCGTAGGTCAGCTCGCCGGGCGCGTAGTCGACGTTGTGGCCGTTGGCATCGCCCAGGTAATAACGGTGGTAGCCGCGCGCGCTGAAGATGTTGCCCGCCCCGCGCGAGACGCCGGCGGGAATCCAGGAATGATTGTCGACCACCGCGTCGCGGTAGGTGCGCGTCCGGGTCGTGCGGTACTTGTATTCATAGTATCCCGACAGCTGGTGCGTACCCAGCCAGCGGAGGACGTTTTTCTCCCCCGACAGGTCCATGCGGTACGCCCCCTGGAGTCGCGACGTGTCGTAGCGCAGTGGCTGCCGCTGGGTCCACGGCTGCGCCACTCCGATGTAGGGCCGGCCAAAATACGGGTTGGGCGAGCCGTCCAGCAGCCGCAGGTTGACGTCGACGAAAAGCTGGCCCGACTGGCCGTTGTCATTGGCCACGCCGATCATGTTGCGCTTGTAGCGCTCCGAATCCTCGCGCCGGAAGGCCGCCTGGGCGGCGATGGTGTGGCGCGGCGTGCTGAGGAAAATCTGGTCGATCTGGAAGGAGGAGGTCTCGGTCACGTCGCGCGCGCGGTTCACCGCCGCGATGTTGATCGAGGTCCAGTCGTAGATCGACTTGTCCGACACCGTGGGCGTGGTGGAAAACAGCGGCTGGTTCGCGCTCACGACCCCACCCGAGCCGCCCGTCACGGCGTTCGACGAAACGAAGCGAATCGTACCGGTCGAATCGGGGCTGGCGCCGCTGTTGGTGCCCTGCGTCGACCAGTACTCGAGCCCGCCGGGCCCGATATACCAGAACCCGAGGTTTTGCCCGGATTTTGCGCCATAGTGCGAGTTCGTGAAATAGCCGGGCAGGCTGCTGTCGGTCGTGAACGGCCCGAGCGTCGTTCCATTGAGTTGCACGCGTTGCGTCACCGGGTCCCAGCCGGGTTTGCCGGACGCGATCCAATTCGTGAGATTGTCGCGGGGCGGGCTGAAGTTTGGCCGGGTGCCGTACATCCGGTAATACGAGTACGAACCGGTGATCGTCGTGGTCTTGAACGGCTGGTACCTGACCATGCCGTTGTAACGAACCGTGTTCACGCCGGAGGGCTTCCGCTCGAAACCGTCGTGCTGGAACGACCCGCTCCCGCGGATGGCGAGAACACGATCCTTCAACACGCGGTTCACATCGAGGCTCGTCCGATATCCGCCGTTGCTGTCGCCACGAAGCTGATACTGCGCGCGGTTGCGCGTCAGGTTGGCCGATGACGGCACCATGTTGACCGTGCCGGACGGGGCTCCGAGACCGAAGATGGTCGCGTTGGGGCCGCGGCTGAGTTCGATGGCATCGATGGCGAGCGGATCGACCGGGGTGCGGCCGCTCGTCTCCATGTTCCCGAGGGAGATGTTGGCCGACGAGATGCCGCGGACGCGGTTCGCCTGGGTGGGGTTGAGCTGCACGTTGTCGCTGACGCTGCCGTTCCGGTCGACCTCGAAGTCGGTATAGGTCCCCGTTCCCTCGGTGCTGGCCATGTAGTCGAAGATATCGTTGATGTCCAGGAGACCGAAATCGGTCATCTGCTCCTTGGTCATGACGGTGATCGAGGAAGCCAGGTCCTCCAGCTTCGTGTTGAAACGCGTGCCCGACATCGTAGTCGCGGCGTAGTAGCCCTTCGTATCCGTCACCACTTCGAATGGGGACATGACGATGGTCTCATCCGCCTTCCTGCCCTGGTCGGACGCGGAGGCCGGCGAAACCGGAATGTCTTTTTTCTGCTCCGCCGCCATCGCGGCGAGCTCGGAGGGGTCGAGGACACCGTTTCGGTTCGAGTCGTATTTCGCGAGCGTTGACGGATCTGTCGCAGGAGCCTGGCCGAACAGCGAAACGGCTCCGATTGAGAGCAGTGCGAACGCGCCGCACCGCATGCAAACGTTGGGGTAGTTCATGACGGTGGCTAACGAGAACTTTTTCCGCGGGCAGGAGTGGCTCCGCGAATGCGATGCCCGTCCGTTTCGTTTGGCAAGGCCGGATCGGCCGGGTGACGACAAACCTTGCCCCCTGCCAGGAGCACAGCAGGATTCGCTCTGCATTCGGTTTCCGATCGACTGAAATATTTCACCGGGCCCCATTGAGCCTTCCCCCTTCGTGGTTAATTCAACCGGAGCGATTTCAATGAATTCGAAAAACCGCGCTGCCCCGCTCGCCACCCGCCGCGCGTTCTTGAAAACGGCGGTGTCGGCCGTTGGCGTGACCCTGGCACCTCTGGTTGTTCCCGCCCGCGTCCTCGGGCGCGACGGAGGAGTGGCTCCGAGCAACCGCGTTGTTCTGGGCGGCATCGGCATCGGCAACCGCGGTCGACAGGTGTTGGAAGTGATGATGGCCGAAAAGGACGTCCAGTTCGTCGCGACGTGCGACGTCCAGGCGCGGCTCCGCCAATCGGTCAAAGCGATGGTGGACGAAACCTACGCCAACAAGGACTGCGCCACGTATCGCGACATGCGTGAGCTTCTTTCCCGCCCGGACATCGATGCCGTCATCATCGCCGCGGGCGATCGGTGGCAGGCGCTTGGCCCAATTCTCGCCGCCAAAGCCGGCAAGGATGTTTATGGCGAAAAACCGTGCGGGCTTTCCATCGGCGAGTGCCAGGCGCTGTCGGACGTGATTCGCAGCACGGGGCGGGTTTTCCAGGCCGGCACCCAGCGGCGCAACGTTCCCAATTACCAGTTCGCAGTGCACCTGGCGCACAGTGGCAAACTGGGACGACTGCACACCCTGCACGGCGGCATCCTCAAACTCGGGCGGCTGCACGAATGGCTGCCGGCGGAACCCGAGCCGATGAAAAACGAAGTGGACTGGGATCTCTTTCTCGGGCCGGCTGGCTGGCGCCCCTACAACGCGGCCTATGTGGCCGGCCGGAAGTGGAAGAACTACCATGGCTTCATTTCCGGCGCCAATCTGCTCGAGCACGGCGCGCACAGCATTGATATTTGCCAGTGGGCGAACCAGGCGGACAACACCGCGCCAATCGAATACGAGCCGGAGGGCGGAGCCATTCACGCGCGGTACGCGAATGGCGTGAAACTGGAATTCCGCCCGGCGGGCTGGATTGGTCAGCGCGGCCAGACCTCGGGCGACGGCGAATATGGATCCACCGGCACGTGCCCGATCCGGTTCGAGGGCGACGAGGGCTGGGTTGAGACGGGTGGCTACGGCGCAATCGAGCTGCACCCGGCCTCACTGCGCAACGAGTGGCAGTCCTTCACCATGCGCGGCACCGATCCCTCGCTGCACACGCGCGAGTTTCTCGACTGCGTGAAATCGCGGCGACTCCCGGCCGCCAACCACAACGTCATGCGCCATTCGCATATCGCCTGCCACGCGGCGTCGATCGCCTGGCAGCTCGGCCGCAAAGTTGATTTCGACCCGGTCAAAGAGGAATTCGTCGGTGACGATGAAGCGAACCGGATGCGCTCCCGCGCGCTGCGGCAGCCCTGGCATGTATGACGGCGCAGCCACAACCGAAAGGGTCAGCGACGGTTCGAACCGTGCGCCGCGGAGAAGGGCGAAACGAGCCGGCAGCAGGGCAGTGTCCGATGAAGATTCTCGTTGTCGTGGTCGCCATCGGGAGCGGCTGGCTGGCCGCGATGGCTGCAACGGAATCGCTCCAGGCACAGCAGAGCCGCCCGTGGATTGCCATGCTTCAGTCCGACGCGCCGTTGTTTGAGCGCGCCCAGGCCTGCCGTCGGCTCGCGGTTGTCGGCGGCGACGAGGCGGTGCCGGCGCTGGCCGCACTGCTGTCCGACCCTGCACTCAGCCACTACGCCCGCGAGGCCCTCGAGGCCATCCCCCACCCGGCAGCCGGGGAAGCACTGTGCGGCGCGCTGCGCACGCTCGAGGGCAGCCTGCTGGTCGGCGTCGTGAATTCTCTCGGGATGCGCCGCGAACCGGACGCAGCCGGCGCGCTGGCGCCGCTAGTCACCGAGGCTGACTCGCAAGTCGCCACCGCGGCGCTGCTCGCGTTGGGCAGGATCGGAGGTCCGGAGGCAATCCGCGTTCTCCAGCATGCGCTCGGGGGCGGACGCGATGACCTCCGGGACCCGGCCGCGGAAGGCTGCCTCCTCGTTGCCGCGCGACACCTGGCCGATGGCAGGCGCGACGACGCGACCGGGCTTTACGACGCGGTTCGTGGCGCGCCGGTGGCCGCCCAGCTGCGCGCAACCGCCACACGCGGCGCGATCGTCGCACGCGGCGCCGCCGGCCGCACGCTGTTGGTCGAACAGCTTCACGCCACCGAAATCTCCATGCGCGATGCCGCCCTCGCGTCGATCCGCGAGCTGCCGGATCCGCCGGTGACCGCCATCCTCGTCGCCGAACTGGAAACAGCCGAACCGGACCTGCAAGCGCTGCTCATCCCCGCGCTGGCCGACCGCGAGAGCGGGCAAGTGCTTGCGGCCATCGAGGCGAAGGCCAGGGCTCCCTCCGAGGAGGTGCGCGTGGCGGCCGTGCAGGCCCTGGGCCGGATCGGGCGAAATTCGAGCCTGCCGCTCCTGCTGCAGGCAACCCGTGCTCCGTCGAATCGCGAAACCGCTGCCGCATTCGCCAGCCTCGCCCGCATCAACGCGCCGGATACACAGGCGGAGATCCTCCAAATCCTGCCCGCCACGGCCCCCGCGTTGCGCGCCCGGTTGATCGCGGTGATCGGGGAACGAAACGCCCGGGGGGCGGGAGCGGCGTTGCTCGAGCTCGCGCAAAACCCGGACACCGAAACCAGCAAGGCATCACTTCGTGCACTCGCGGCCGCCGCCCGCCCGGATGATCTGCCCGAGTTGATTCGCATGGCCGTGGCGATGCCCGATGAAGAGCGAAAGACGCTCGCCGCCCGAGCCATCGCCACCACCGCGATGCGAGTGCCCGAGGTCGGGCGCCGGGTCGATGCGGTGCTCTCGCAGCTTCGGCAGGCCACGAACGAGAATGCCAGGATCTCGTTGCTGCTGCCGCTGGGTGCAATCGTGCGATCGATCGGCGGGAGCGCCGAAGCCCTCCCCGTCATCACATCCATGCTGACTGACAACTCGGAGCGCGTTCGCGACGCGGCGCTCCGCACTCTCGCCGACTGGCCCAGCGCCGCGCCCGGCATGACGTTGCTGGAGGTCGCCACCCGCCGCGATGCCACACCGGTGCAACGCGAAATCGGGCTGCGCGGCGCGACGCGCATGGCGGCAAACGTCGCGGCCGGCCGCGATCGGACACCGCTCGATGCGCTCGCCGTTTTCAAGACGGTCAACGGCATCGTCCGCAGCCAGGCCGAGAAGTTGATGCTCGTTTCCGGGCTCGCCAGCCTCGAGCGAATCGAGGCGGTGCAGATGCTGCAAACCTACCTCGATGATCCAACGGTGCACACGGAAGCGGCACTGGCCGTGGTGAAAATCGCACCCGCGCTGCTGGCCTCGGAACAAGGCGGCGCGGTAAGACAGCTGCTGGAAAGAATCGCCGCCAGCGAGAAGGACGAGGATACGCGGCGCAAGGCGGCACAAGCGGCAAAAAAGACCGGCCAAATCCGTGCGGCCAAATGACGCGCCCACCGTCCATTGGCCCAACAACGGCTCACCCAAGCGGAGCAAGTCGAGCCTGGCCGCGCGCAGCGCGGCATAAGCAGCCCGTCCGGGAAGACGCACGAATCGCGAAAAGAACTGCCGGCCCAAAAACCCAATCCTCCGACGCAAGTCCGACGGGCTGCTAGCGCCGGAAATCCTTCTCGAACCGCGCGAGACAGTCTTCCTTGGTGCCGCGAAACAAATAAAGCCGGCCGCGGACCGTTCGCGACTCATCGGGTTTCAACGCGCCGATTCGTGCGCAGGCGTGCAGGCAACTCCACGGGTTGTGCCCCTGCACCGAGAGGAAATCCGCCCAAGCCACGCCGGTCACCCAGCGGCCGTCCTCCGACTCGCGCACGAGCAATCCGGCCACGGCATCGTCGCCGGACGTCGGCCACTTTTGGGAAAACGCAAAACGGCCACCGTCCGACCGCCGTTCCGCCGCGGCGCGGTACGCGACGTTGAAATGCAATGCGCGCGAGGTGAGCGGGGTGAGCCCGCCGCTCGAGACGAAAAATGTCCGGCTCCGCCACGGGTCGGAGAAGTTGCGGTTGAGCGGCAGCGGCACCGAAGGGTGTGAGCCGGTCTGCTGGCCCGGATTCCAGCATGGAAGGATGCCGGCCACTTCCGGCCAGGTTGCGTCGGTGCGATTCGTCACCCGCAGTTCGAGCTCTGCGCCGTCGGCCACGGCGCGCATTTTGAGCTGAAGCGAGGCGGAAGTGACTTCCGACTCGCTGGCCGCGGGGTTGATCCGCCGCTCGAGTTTGTACGTGCCGTGTGTGTTTTGTCCGGGCTGCATCGCATCGAACATGTTCCACTCGTATATCCAAAAAAACATGTCCGCCTCCGGCTCGCCCGGGATTCGCAACCCGAAGCCACGTTCCCACTCGAAGAGAACCGGCGTCGGCACGGCCGCCCCGGCAATCATCGCGGTGAAAATCCACGCGCCAAGCCATGCGCCGGTGAGGCGCCAGCGGCGAAGCTGTTCGATCCCGTTCACGCCGGCAGCAAAGGTCCCGAACGGTGTCGCGGCAAGCAACGACTGGTGCGTTGGGGGCCGCAGACCTTCGACGAGATGATGTTGGGCTACGTCGAATATTATTTTCCCGGTCGCGCAGCCGGTGAACTGACGAGAGAGAAGACGGAATCGCCGGCGACGAACGTCGAAACGGTTTCGAGCCGGTAGTCGGTCAAACGAGTGCGGGCGGCCGACGAAGGTGTTTACACTGGGACTGGGCGGCCAGCACCCACTGCCGTGGTCCAGCGTGCTCGACCGCGGTGAATTGTGCGGCCGACAGCCGGTGCCGGCGACGTGCCTCGCGGCCTGAGTGTCGGGAACTGCGAGGGCGGGCGAGTCCCTCTCGGCGAAGGAGGGAGGTCAGTCTCACCGCGGTAGCTGAAGCGGGCCGGAGGCCCGCGCTCCCAGGAAACCCGCGCGAAAAAGACAATTCCGCTTCCGCGGAAAACCTGTTAGCTCCTCACCTTTCATCCGACGTTCATGGCTCTCCGACTCTTCGACTCACTCTCCCGCGAACTGCGCGAACTCAAACCCGCCCACCCGGACGGCGTCTTCCGCTTCTATACCTGCGGACCGACCGTCTATGCGCCCGCGCACATCGGCAACTTCCGGACGTTTGTGGTGAACGACGTCTTGCGGCGGCTCCTCGAACTGGAGCTGGGACGCGACAAGGTGAAGCACGTGCGCAACGTCACCGACGTGGACGACAAGACGATCAAGCGCGCGCGCGAGGAGCGCCGGCCGCTGTGGGAGGTCACGAGAGAATGGACCGATAAATTCCACGCCGACTGCGCAGCACTCAACTGCCTGCCGCCGCACGTCGAACCCGCCGCCACGGAACACATCCGCGAGCAGGTCGACATGATCGAGGTGCTGATGCGGAAGGGAAACGCGTATCGCGCCGCTGACGGCTCGGTCTATTTCAAGGTGTCGTCCTTCGACCATTATGGCCGGCTGTCGCGCGTGAAGGAGCGCGAGTTGCAGGCGAGCAGCGCCCTCGCGGGAAAAGTCCACGCCGCGGACGCGGACGAGAAGGAGGACGTGAGCGACTTTGCGCTCTGGAAGGCGTGGAAGCCCGAGGACGGCGACGTGCAATGGCCGGGGCCGGAGGCGACCTCTGGCCGGCCCGGCTGGCACATCGAGTGCAGCGCGATGAGCAAGAAACATCTCGGCGACACGATCGATCTCCACACCGGCGGCGTGGACCTGCTGTTCCCGCATCACGAGAATGAGATTGCGCAGAGCGAATGCTGCAACGGCGCGACGTTCGCGCGCCATTGGTATCACAGCGAGTTCCTGCTCGTGGACGGAAAGAAGATGAGCAAGTCGCTGGGCAACCTCTACACGCTCGACGATCTCGTCGCGAAGGGGTTCTCGCCGATGGCGCTGCGCTATGCGCTGCTGACTGGTCATCCACGCAAGCAGCTGAACTTCACGCTCGATTCGCTGCATGCGGCGGAGAGCGCGCTGGCCACCCTGCGCGCGTATCGCGCAACGCTGCCGGCCGCGGGCGGCGCGCCGGACGCGTTCTCCACCGTTTTTGAAAACCTGCACGACGACTTGAACACGCCGGCTGCGCTCGGCGCATTTTTCAGTATCGTGAATCGCGGCAGTGGCGGGATCGATGCAGCGGCGTTCGACCGCGTGATCTTCGCCCTGGGCTTGAAGCTCGACGCCCCGGTTCCGGTGAAGGTTCAGGCTCCCGCGGCGGTAAATGCCATCGCCGAACGGCGCTGGGCGGCGAAGCAGATAAAGGATTTCGCGACCGCCGACGCGCTCCGGAACGAACTCACCGCCGCCGGCTGGTCGATGCTCGACCGCAAAGACGGCTATTCGCTGGAACCATTGAAGAAATAGGAAAAACCAATCCTTTGGTCACAGAGGCCACAGAGGCAGCACAGAGCGCACGGAGCGAAAGGTTTTCTCCGTGACCTCCGTGTCACCTCTGTGATCTCTGTGTCCCGCCCGACTCCCCCGCCATGCCGATGACTCCGCTCGAAGAACTCCGCCACTCGTGCTCGCACGTGCTGGCGACCGCGCTGCTCCGCATCTTCCCCGATGCCAAACTCGACATCGGCCCGCCGACAGACACCGGCTTCTATTACGATTTCGATCTCGAGCACAAACTCACGACCGAGGACCTGGCGAGGATCGAGGTTGAGATGAAAAAAGTCGCGGACGAGAACCAGCCGTTCATCCGCAAGGAGGTGCCGCGCGACGAGGCCGTCGAGATCATCAGGAAAATCGGGCAGGAGCGCTACAAGCTCGGCCGGCTCGAGGACATCCCGGCCGACGAGAAAATTTCGTTCTACCAGAACGGTGAGTTCATCGATCTCTGCGCAGGCACCCACGTCCGCTACTCCTCGAAGCTGAAGGCATTCAAGCTGCTCTCGATCGCCGGCGCGTATCATCGCGGGGACGAAAAGAACAAGCAGCTCCAGCGGATCTACGGCACCGCGTTTCCGTCGAAGGAGGAACTCGCGAACTACCTCACGCAGCTCGAGCAGGCGAAATTGCGCGATCACCGGAAACTCGGCCGCGATCTCAAGCTCTTCCACATCGACGAGGACGTGGGCCAGGGGCTGATTCTCTGGATGCCGAACGGTGCGGTCCTCCGCCAGGAATTGCAGAACTTCATCAGCGAGGAGTTGCGCAAGCAGGGATACTCGCAGGTGTTCACGCCCCACATCGGCAAACTCGAGCTGTATAAGACTTCCGGACACTTCCCGTATTACAAGGAGTCGCAGTTCTCTCCCATGGTGGAAACCGAGTCGCTGGCGAAGGTCATCGCCGAGAACTGCTCGTGCGCCGAGGTCTATGCGCGGCTCGAGGCGGTTTCCGCGAACCTGCGCGACCAGATCAACGCGCGTTCCGGCCGCGAGGTGATCACGCCCGACCGGGTCCGGCCCGATGACCAACTGCTCGATGGCTTCATGTTGAAGCCGATGAACTGCCCGCATCACATCAAGATTTTCGCCTCGCAGCCGCATTCGTATCGCGACCTGCCGGTCCGGCTGGCGGAGTTCGGCACCGTCTACCGCTGGGAACAGAGCGGCGAGCTCAATGGCATGACGCGTGTCCGCGGGTTCACGCAGGACGACGCCCATCTCTTCTGCACCGAGGAACAGGTTGCCGCCGAACTGCTCGGCTGTCTGTCGCTCGTGAAAATCGTGCTGACGACGCTCGGCATGCAGGACTACCGCGTGCGCGTCGGACTCCGCGATCCGGACTCGAACAAGTACACGGGCGACACGGCGAACTGGGACAAGGCCGAGTCGGCGTGCCGCGAGGCGGCGAAGACCCTGGGCGTGCCCTTCACCGAGGAGCCGGGCGAGGCGGCGTTCTACGGCCCGAAGATCGACTTCGTGGTCCGGGACGTGATCGGCCGCGAGTGGCAGCTGGGCACCGTGCAGGTCGACTACAACCTGCCGATCCGGTTCGATCTCTCCTACATTGGCGCGGACAACCAGGCGCACCGGCCGGTGATGATTCACCGCGCGCCGTTCGGCTCGATGGAGCGTTTCTGCGGCGTGCTGATCGAACATTTCGGCGGCGATTTCCCCGCCTGGCTCGCGCCCGAGCAAATCCGGCTCGTGCCGATCAGCGACAAGGTGATCGATTATACGCGCACGCTGCTCGGCCGGCTGAAGGCCGACAACCTGCGGGCGACGCTCGACGAGCACAGCGACAAGCTCGGCGCAAAGATTCGCCGGGCCGAGCTCGACAAGGTGCCCTACACGCTCGTCATTGGCCAGAAGGAGGCGGAGGCGAACAGCGTATCCGTGCGCTCACGCGCCCGCGGCGATGAAGGTGTGATGACAGCGGATACGTTCGTGGCGAAGGTGAAAGCGGAAGTCGCCTCGCGTTCGCTGCCGGACAAGAAGAAGCCGGCGAATGCCTGATTGCGCGGCGCCTCCAGCCGCAACCTGGGAGCGCGGGCATCTTGCCCGCATCTTCCGCAGTGGCACGGGCATCCTGCCCGTGATGAGGTTTGCGTGTCCCTTCCGGACGTGGCGCAGGCACACCTTGCCGGCGAACACCAACCAATGCGGGCGAGACGCCCGCCCTCCCAGGAGCGATCCCGATTGAGCGGCTAGCGCTCAAACCTTCAACTGCGTACCGTGCGCGTTTTTTTTCAACCGACTGGAGACAACAAACAGCCGGCCGAGGCTTCGCCTCGACCGGCTGCGGGAACAAAGCCGGCTAAATCGCCGTCTCTCCGCGCTCGTCGGTGCGGATCCGGACGACCTCATCCAACGGGACGACGAAGACTTTGCCGTCTCCAATTTTGCCGGTCTTGGCCGAAGTGACGATGGCATCGATTGCCTTCGCGACGGATTCGTCGGCCAGTGCGACCTCGATTTTCACCTTGGGCAGGAAGTCGACGGTGTACTCGCTGCCGCGGTAGATTTCGGTGTGACCCTTCTGGCGGCCGAAGCCTTTCACCTCGGTGACGGTCATGCCTTCGACGCCGACTTCGGCGAGGGCGGCTTTAACTTCCTCGAGTTTGAAAGGCTTGATGATGGCGATGATCAATTTCATGGGCAGTGAGGTTGAAGCTCAGGTTGGGGAAATTAGGACTTCGGCTCGAAGATGTAGCCCTCTTCCCCGTGGTCGCTGAGGTCGAGGCCCTCCTGCTCTGCTTCCACCGTGGGACGCAGACCGATGAGCGCACGGATCAGCAGGCCGAGGATGGTGGTCGCGATGACCGCGAGCAGGAGCGTCACCGCGATGGCCTTGATCTGCTCGAGCCAGAGCGTTTTGCCGACCACGTCCTTCAGGTTGGTGCTCAGGTTCGAGTTCACCACCGGGTTGGCGAAGATGCCGGTGAGAAACGCGCCGAGCGTTCCGCCCACGGCGTGGACGCCGAACGTGTCGAGCGCATCGTCGTATCCAAGCATTCCCTTCAGCTTGGTGCAGGCGAAAAACGGCAACGCGCCGGCGAGCAGGCCGAGCGGGACGGCCATGCTCGGGGTGATGAAACCGCAGGCGGGCGTGACGACGACGAGTCCGGAGACCGCACCGGAGCAAAATCCGAGCACGCTCGCCTTGCGACGCGTGATGTACTCGAGCAGCGCCCACGTGCCACACGCGACCGCAGTCGCGAGCGTCGTCGTGGTGAACGCGTTCGCGGATACACCGTCCGCCGCCACGGCCGAGCCGGCGTTGAACCCGTACCACCCGACCCAGAGCATGCCGGTGCCAACCATGCAGAGCACGAGGCTGTGCGGAGGCATCGGCGTTTTGCCGAAGCCAAGCCGGGGCCCGAGGATCAGGCAGAGGATCAGCGCGGACCAACCGGAGGACATGTGCACCACCGTGCCGCCGGCGAAGTCGATCGCCTTGATCGTGGCGGAGGCGTTCCACACGCCGTTCATGAAGCCATTGACGCCCCAGATCATGTGGGCGAGCGGGAAGTAAACCAGAAACATCCAGCCCGTCATGAACAGGACGAGGGCCGAGAACTTCATGCGCTCCGCGATCGCGCCGACGATCAGCGCCGGGGTGATAATCGCGAACATGAGCTGATACATTGAAAAGACATTCTGCGAAACCCATGCGGCGTAGTCGGTGTTCGGCACGCTATCGACGCCCCGCAGGAAAAAGAATTCCGAGCCCCCTAGGAACGGGCTGTTGAAACTCTTCCCGAATACGAGGCTGTAACCAAAAGCCCACCATAGGACGGTGACCAACGCGGCGAGGCCGAGGCACTGCGCCATCACCGAGAGCACGTTCTTCGTGCGCACCAGGCCGCCGTAGAACAGCGCCAGGCCCGGCAGCGTCATGAACAACACGAGCGCGGCACACGTCATCATCCAGCCGTTGTGCCCCGGGCCCGCGATGCCGACGACGGGCGTGGTCAGTCCGGTGGGCACGTTGCCCTTCGCGTCCTTCAACGGACCCGACGGATCGGTGTTGTTGAGGTACGCCTCGAGCCCGGCGACACGCTGCTCGAGCGTGGGCGCCGGCGGCGGGGGAGCGGCGGCGGCGGGCGCAGCGGCTTGGGCGAAGGCGGACACGCTGGCGGCGAGGGCAAGCGCGGCCGCGAAGAGCAGGCCAAGGGGTTGAAGTCGAA
This sequence comes from Opitutaceae bacterium, assembly GCA_030648295.1. Lineage (GTDB taxonomy): Bacteria > Verrucomicrobiota > Verrucomicrobiia > Opitutales > Opitutaceae > ER46. Next base: position 16,050 of record JAUSID010000148.1, read on the forward strand.
GTGTGTTCATGAGGAGTGGGCACGTCCCATGAGCAAAATCGATGCCGAGTTTGAAAATGATGCACGAATTGCAAAAATTTCTGCGGATTCCTCTTCCACAGCCATTTGGCAACGCGTCCGGCACGCGGATTCGAGCTCGACGCGCCGGCCTGAAAACAAGCAGGCCGGACCGCTCACGCGATCCGGCCCGATCGAAAAACGTCCAGTGGTTACAGCGCCGCTTCGCCGCGCTCGTCGGTCCGAATCCGGACCACTTCCTCGAGGGGCATGACAAAGACTTTGCCGTCGCCGATTTTTCCGGTCTTCGCAGACTTCACGATGGCTTCCACGACTTTCCCGGCCATCTCATCCGCCACGGCAACCTCGACTTTCACCTTCGGCAGGAAATCCACGGTGTATTCGCTACCCCGGTAGATCTCGGTGTGGCCCTTCTGGCGGCCGAAGCCCTTGACCTCGGTAACCGTCATACCCTCGATGCCGGCGGCACTGAGCGCCTCCTTCACCTCTTCGAGTTTGAACGGTTTGATGATGGCGATGATGAGTTTCATGCGAAAGGGACGTTGATAATGGAGGTCGCTGGTGCAGTGTGGCGCGGGCCGGAACCAGCGCAAGAAATCGTTCCTGCGCTGCGCCGTTGTTCGCCGGCAATCACCCGCGCGCGAGGTCGATCGGGGCGCTCATCGTGACTCCCGCCGGACCTAGCCGGACTCATGCAGACGAGGCATGTTCCTGCTCTGAAAACGCACACCCTGAAAGGTGGAGCGTTGGCTCAGCCCTTTCCACCCGCCGCGCCGCAGCGCGGCCTAAGGTTTCGGCGGAGCAGAAACCTGAGCCGAAACCTCGACCACCTGGATGTGCAGTTCCTTCAGCTGCCGCGCGGTGACGGGCGTCGGGCTCTGCGCCATGAGATCCTGGCCTTTCTGCGTCTTCGGAAACGCGATGACGTCACGGATACTCGTCGTGCCGCAGAGCAGCGCCACCATGCGGTCGAGTCCGAACGCAATGCCGCCATGCGGCGGCGCGCCGTAGGTGAATGCCTTCAGCAGGTACCCGAAACGACTTTCCACGACGTCGGCCGGAATCTTCAGCACTTCCTCGAAGACTTTTTTCTGGAGCGCGGGTTGATGGATTCGAATCGAGCCGCCGCCCAGCTCCATGCCGTTCAGGACGACGTCATAGTGCTGGCCGCGAACCGCCTTCGGATTCGAATCGAGAAATGCAATGTCCTCCGGCACCGGCGCCGTGAAGGGATGGTGCGTGGCGACGTAGCGGTTCTCCGCCTCGTCGTGGCTCATCAGCGGAAAATCGATCACCCAGAGGAATTTCCAGTCGTCGGCCCGAATCGACAGCTTGCCCCGCTTCTGCAACAGCGCGGCCGATTCGAGCCGCAGCCGCCCGAGGATCGCGCACGCCTTTCCCCACGGCGCCGCGGCAAAGAAGATGAGGTCACCCTCCCCGATGCTCAGTTTCTTCGTCAGCTCCGCCTTCTCCGCCTCGGAGAAGAATTTCACGATCGGCGATTTCCACTCGCCGCCCTCGACCTTGATGAAGGCGAGACCTTTCGCCCCGAGCGATTTTGCGATGTCCTCGAAATTCTTCAGCTCGCCCTGCGTGATGTCCGAGAGACCCTTCGCGTTCAGCGCCTTGATTACGCCACCACCCGCGACGGTTTGCTGGAACACCTTGAAGGACGATTTTTCGAACGTGTCAGTCAGGTCGACGAGTTCGAGTCCGAAGCGCATATCGGGCTTGTCCACGCCGTAGCGATTCATCGCGTCGACGAACGCCATGCGCGGGAACGGGGTCGGGATGTCGATCCCGAGCACGTCCTTCCACGTCTTCTTCAGCATGCCTTCGAACAGCGCGTAAATATCCTCGCGCGTGACGAACGACGCCTCGACGTCGACCTGGGTGAATTCCATCTGCCGATCCGCCCGCAGATCCTCGTCGCGGAAACAGCGCGCGATTTGGAAATACCGCTCCACGCCCGCGACCATCAGAATCTGTTTGAACTGCTGCGGTGATTGCGAGAGCGCGTAGAACTGGCCGGGATGGATCCGCGACGGCACGAGGTATTCACGCGCGCCTTCCGGCGTGCTCTTGAACAGCGCGGGCGTCTCGACCTCGATGAAATCCTGGGCGTCGAAATAATCGCGGATCGATTTCGTCGCCCGGTGCCGCACGAGCAGGTTCTGCCGCATCTTCGGCCGGCGCAGGTCGAGATAACGGTACGTCAGCCGCAGGTCCTCGTTGACCTTGTCCCCGCCCACATCGTCGAGCGGAAACGGCGGTGTGTCGGAAATGTTGAAGATTTCGAGTTCGGACGCGACGATCTCCACCTGTCCCGTCGGCAGGTTGGCATTTTCGGTGCCGGCCGGGCGGCGCACGACCTTGCCGCTCACGCCGATGACCGACTCGGGTTTCAACTGCTTCAGCTGCTCGGCCAGTTTCGCATTCTCGCGCGGCTCGAGCTGAATCTGCGTGATGCCTTTCCGATCGCGCAGATCGACGAAGATAATCCCGCCCTGGTCGCGGATGGTGTCGACCCAGCCGACGAGCGACGCCGTGCGGTCGAGGTCGGCAGTGGAGAGCTGGGCACAATGATGCGTGTGCTTCATGGAATAGTTTGCGGCTGAAACCCGCAAACTAAGCGGCCCGCCGCGGCGGCGGGCAAACAGATTCTCCCGGCCCTGTCCTGGCTCGAGTGTGGCACGGGCATCCCGCCGGTGAACTTTTGATCGTTCTGAATTTCCCGAACACCGCTTCCCCGGGAGCGCGGGCGTCTCGCCCGCCACTGCATTCATTGTTCCATGCGGGCGGGACGCCCGCGCTCCCAGGAAAAACCGTTTCGGATCAAGGGCTGGAAGCCGTGCGCCCCGGACCTGCTTTGTCGTCCTGCTCACCGCTGCGCTGCTGCCAGTACCGACGCGTGCCGCCGATTCGGGCGCGCCTTGGGGCAACGCGCAGTAGCGAGATGCCTGGCCGCGCCGGGAATCTTTGCGCGACGCGGCGGCTTTCCGTTCGCCTGATCACTGGCAACAGACTCCCCGCCCCTTCGAGCCCTTTCGCCAGCCCAGATGCACGTCGCGCCACGATCGTGGCCCCATGCTGTCGTCGACGTCAGGCGATCAAACTCTTGCCCGTCATCTCCGGCGGCTGCGGGAGTCCCATCAGCTGCAACACCGTGGGCGCGATGTCCGCCAGCCGGCCGCCATCCCGCAGTTTCGTTTTCCCCGCCTCGAAGCCTTCGCCCACGACAAAGGTCTCCACCAGGTTCAACGTGTGCGCGGTGTGCGGGCCGTTCACCGTCGGGTCCCACATTTGCTCCGCGTTGCCATGGTCCGCGAGCACCACCGCGCGACCGCCGACCCTTTCGAGCGCACCCAACAACTCGCCCACGCCACGATCGGTCGCCTCGACCGCTTTCACCGTGGCCGGCAGCGAACCGGTGTGGCCGACCATGTCGGGATTCGCGTAATTCACGACGACCAACCCGTACTTGCCGGAGAGAATTGCCTCCTTCGCGACGCGCGTCACGTCCGCGGCCGACATCTCCGGCTGCAAATCGTAGGTCGGCACTTTCGGGCTCGGCGGACACGCGCGCTCTTCACCGGGAAACGCGTCCTTCCGATAATTGTTGAAGAAAAATGTCACGTGCGGGTTTTTCTCGGTCTCCGCACAGCGGAATTGTGCGATGCCCGCGTCGCTCACGACCTGGCCGAGGATGTTCTTCAACGCCTCGGGTTTGCCCGAGATGACATTCACCGGCAGTCCCTTCTCGTATTCCGTCATCGTCGCGTAGTAGAGATCCAGCTTCGGCCCGCAGTCGAAGTCCTTGAAACCGTCGATCACGAATGCCTTGGTCAGTTCGCGGGGACGGTCGCCGCGGTAATTATAGAACACGACCGCGTCGCCATCGCGAATCGTCGCCACGGGCTTGCCATCGCCGCCGACCACCCACGTTGGCACGATGAACTCGTCGCCTTTCTGGGAATCGTTCGCCGGCTTGTCGTAATAAGCCTGCACCGCCGCGGCCGCGTTCGGCGCGGTCGCCTCGGCTTTTTTTCCGGTGAGCATCGCGTAGGCCTTGCTCACGCGATCCCAGCGGTTGTCGCGGTCCATCGCCCAGAAACGGCCGCACACGCTGGCGATTTGGCCGACGCCGATTTTCCGGCATTGTTCATCGACCTGCCGCACGTAGCCGAGCCCGCTGTGGGGCGGCGTGTCGCGGCCATCGGTGAACGCGTGAATGAACACCTGGCCGGCGGCGAGCCCGTCGGCCTTCGCCTGCCGCAGGATGCCGTAAAGATGCTCAAGCATCCCGTGCACTCCCGCGTCGCTGACGATTCCCATCAGGTGGACTCGCGCACCGGGGCGGGTTTTCACGCGGTCGACCACGGCACGCCACACGGGGTTGGTCGCGAGTTTTCCCTCCAGGAAAAGTTTGTTCAACCGGACGAGCTCCTGATCGACGATCCGGCCCGCGCCGATGTTTTCATGGCCGACCTCGCTGTTGCCCATCACACCGACCGGCAATCCCACATCGAGACCCGACGCTCGCACGAGCGTGTGCGGGTAGCGCGCATGCAACATGTCGTCGCACGGCTTGTGCGCGAGCACCACCGCGTTGGTGGCGTCTTGCGCGGGATCGGGATTCTTGCCCCAACCATCGCGGATCAGGAGGAGGACGGGAGGTCTTTGTTTCACAAAAGCCCAATTACTTCGGCTGCCCGCCCCAAAAGTTCAACGAGCATTTGCAGCTCCGCCCGCAGGGCCCGCGTTTTTCGGAGCAAAATCTCGCAGCCGTGTCGATTAAATGGACAACCGCGAATGAACGCGAATGGACGCAAATTCCAGGAGGAGGGGGAGGTTTGCCCAAGTGAAATCATGGTCACCATTTGGTTAATCGTTTCCACGCTCCCCAAGGACGCCCTCTCCATTCGCGTGAATTGGCGTCTATTCGCGGTTGAACTGAATTGTTCCGGCGCTTGCGCAATGCACGCCGGAATTTGTTCCCTGTATCTGCATCGCCGCCGCCAAATTCCTGGTGGACCAAATTTTTCTGGCTCCGGTCGAACTTGGCGTTAACCCTGCAATCGGAAACGGACGATGCCCCTCATCATTCGAGACCAACTGGTAACGCCGCCGACGTGGTTTTCCTCGTTTCGCGACCTTACCCTCTACTGTCACATTTTTCTGAAGGCGGACATCGTCATCGAGTCGGAGGACCCCGATCCGTATTGGCGGTGGATCAAGCCGCGCGGCGGAATGGATTTCGTCGAGGATTTTGTCCGCCCGGGCACGGAGGACGGCGTCCGGCTGGACGTGCAGCCGAATTTTCCCCGTTCGGTGATCACGGATCGGATCGCACCTGAAAACGTTCACCGGCTGATCGCGCAACTGCGATTCTGCGGCGGCCTGGCGTAGCTTTCCGCCTTGCGGCGGAAAGCCAAATCGAGGTTTCTGCGCAACAGAAACCTGCCATGCCCAAGCGCGCCGTCCTGCTGGTCAACCTCGGTTCCCCCGACTCCACGTCGGTTCCAGACGTGCGCCGTTATCTCGAGGAGTTCCTCGGCGACGAACGCGTCATCGATCGACCCGCCGAACCGTTCCGCTCCCTGCTGTTCAAGCGCATCGTCATCCCGAAGCGCGCGCCGAAATCGGCGCATGCGTATGAGCAAATCTGGGACAAGGATGGTTCGCCGCTCATCGCCATCTCGCGCCGCGTCCAGCAGAAACTCGCCGTGGCGCTCGGCCCGCAGCTGCCGGTGTATCTGGCCATGCGTTACGGCAACCCCTCGATTGCGTCCGTGCTGGCGCAGGTGACGGCCGACGGCGTCGATGACATCCTGCTCATTCCGCAATATCCGCATTACGCGATGTCGTCGTGGGAGACCGTGGTGGTGAAGGTGCAGGAGGAAATTGCGCGGCTGCCGCGGCCGGTCCGGTTCATCACCATGCAGCCGTTCTACGCCGATGCGGATTACATCGAAGCGATGCACGCGGTCTGCGCCCCGTTTCTCGCCCAACCGCACGACTTCGTACTCTTCAGTTATCACGGCATACCCGAGCGACACCTGCGCAAAGCGGACAGCTCGAAGGCCCATTGTCTGCACGCGCCCGATTGCTGCACGACACCCTCGCCCATTCACGCCACGTGTTACCGCGCGCAAATCTATGCGACCACCCGCGCGCTGGTCGCGCGGGCCGGGATCGCGACGGAACGTCACTCGGTTTCGTTCCAGTCGCGTCTGGTCGGCGAGCCCTGGCTGACACCGTACACGGACCATGAATTACAGCGGCTGCCAAAGGAGGGAAAGAAGCGGTTACTGATCCTCTGCCCGGCTTTCGTCGCCGACTGCCTGGAAACGCTCGAGGAGATCAGCGGTGAGGGAAAGCACACCTTCATGGCCGCTGGCGGCCAATCGTTTAGCCAGATTCCCTGCCTGAACGACCATCCCGCTTACATCGATTTTCTCGCCAAGCGTTCGCAACAGTGGCTCACTCGCGCTCGCGTGTGAACGATCCCGCTTCAACGTCCACCACCAGTTCCGCCAGTACCGACGCCCGCCTCCGCAGTCCCGAGGCCTGCGCCGTGCTCTTGCTGGACGCGGCGGGTCGCGTCACGGCGGCCAACACCTCGGCCCGGAATCTTTGGCAAACCGGCGAAAACGAGCTCGCCGGCGAGCACTTCGTCTCGCTGTTCGCATTCGAGGTGGTGTCAAGCGATCCCGAGTTTCTCGAAGCGCAGTGGGAGGTCGTGCTGGCCAGCGTGCTGGATCGCCACGCGACGTTGAGTGCGCATCCGCGCGAGGGCGCGCCGCGTGAAGTCGCGGTGCGGCTGGAAAAGTTTCTTGGCGGAACCGGCGGCTATATCGCCACCGTGCAGCCGCCGCTGCCGGCCGCGGCGCCCGAAGCCGCGGGCCGCGATGACGCCGCGTTTCGACTCCTGGCCGAGAAAGGCACGATCGGTTTTTTCGACCTGCAGTTCAAGGCGCGGTCTTTCCACTTTTCCCCGGGGTGGAAAAAGCTTCTCGGTTATGCCGCCGCCGAACTTCCCGATACGATTGATACGTGGCATCAGCTGATCCATCCGGACGACTCCGCGGCCGCACCCGACAAGGTGGCCAAGAAGGCGGCCCCGGGTTCGCGGCCCTTCAATCTCGAGTTCCGGATGAAGCATCAGCGCGGGCACTGGATCTGGATCCAATGTCTCGGGCTCCAGCAGATCGGCGCGTCCGGCGAACTCGAGCGGGTCGTCGGCCTGCATCTCGACATCGGCGAGCGCAAGGAAGTCGAGGAGGCTCTCGTGGCGAACGATGCGCGTCTCCAGGATCTGAGCACAAGTGGCCCGCTGGCCGCGTTCGAGCTGGATTTCGCCGGCAAAAATTTCTGGTTCTCGCCGGCCTGGGCGAACCTCCTCGGCTACGAGGAAGACGAAGTCGCGCCCGAGCTCTCCGCGTTTGCGGCCGCGCTCCCGGCCGAAGAAGCCTCGGCCGGAGTCGAGGCCTGGCTGCTCGCGCGCGCCCCGGGCAAGTCCGAATTCCTCGAAGCCGTCCGGCTTCGCGCGAAGGACGGGAAACCGGTGCCAGTGCTGCTGGGCGCCCATCGCACGGTGACGCGCAAGCGCGAACTCACGCGTGTCGTCGGTTTTGCCTGCGCCTTGCCGGCGGACGCCGCCGTGGCCGAAGGCGGCGTCTCCTCGAGCATGAGCGGGGAGGCATTCGGCGCGCTGGCCGAGGGTGTCGTCATCACCGACGCGCGCGGGAAACTGGTTTTCGTGAACGCGACGGCGGCGCGCCTCCTCCAGGTTTCCGCACCGCAGGTCCGCGGCCAGCCGGTGGGTGACGTCTTCCGGCTCGTCAACCGCCAGAGCCTGCGGCCTGGTGATGACCCGGTGGAGCGGGCGCTCTCGGCCGACAAGCCGCTGCCGTTGATCAGTGACGACGCGCTCGCGGCGCACGCCGAGGGCACCACCCCGATCCCCGTGGTCTGGACCGCGCGCGCGGTCTACGGCCCGGACAACAAGCCGAGCGGCGTCGTTATCGTCTTCCGCAACCCCGAGGAGATGACGCTGACGCCGGAGGAACTGGTGAAGGCAAACCGGTTCGAGGGCCTGGGATTGCTCGCCGGCGGCATCGCGCACGACTTCAACAATCTCCTCACGACCATTCTCGGAGCGGTGTCGCTCGCCAAGGACAACCGCGATTACACGGCGCTGGGTGACGCGGAGAAGGCGTGCATGACCGCGAAGGGGCTGACGAAGCAGTTGCTCGCGTTCGCCAAAGGCGGCGCCGGCACGCAGACGGTTTGTGCGGCGAAGGACATCCTCGAGGACTCGATCAAGATTGCCGCCGCCGGTTCAACCGCGTCCATCACGCTCGAAGTGCCGGAGGGCGTCGAGCCGGTGCAGGTTGACCGCGCCCAGATATTGCAGGTTTTCCAAAACCTGATCGTCAATGCGCTCCAGGCGATGCCGCCGCCGCCGCATCGACCGCAACTTCAAATCCGCGCCAGCAACGTCACGCTGGCGGAAAACCAGGTGCCGAGCCTGTCGGCGGGTGAATACGTCGAGTTCGAGGTCCGCGACAACGGGTCCGGCATCAAGCCCGAGCACGTGGAGAAAATTTTTGATCCGTTCTTCACCACCAAGAAACACGGCACCGGGCTGGGCCTGGCGACCGTGCTTTCGATCGCGCGCAAGCACGGCGGCCAGCTGGCACTGGACACGCAGGTGGGGGTCGGGACCGCGTTCACGGTTTACCTCCCGAAGGCGGACAAGCCGGTGGAGATACAGGCCCGGCGAGCCGCCTCGCTGCGATTTGGCACCGGGCGCGTCCTGTTCATGGACGACGACGCGAAGATTTCGGCGCTGACCGCCACGATGCTGCAGAGCCTCGACTACAAATTTGACCTCGCGAAAAACGGCGAGGAGGCGATCGCCTTGTACAAACGGTACCAGAACATCGGCCGGCCCTATGACGCCGTGATCATGGATCTCACCGTGGTGGGTGGAATGGGCGGCGAGGAATGCTTTGGCGAGTTGAGAAAACTGGATCCGGAGGTGCGCGCGATCGTGGCCAGCGGCTACGACAACGAGGACATGGCGCGCCAGTTCCTCGACCGCGGCTTCTGCGGTTATCTCACGAAACCGTATCGCGTCACCGAGCTCGGCAAGGTCTTGAAGACGGTGCTCGGGTAGCGTTGCAAGGTGGAGCGCGCAGCCGTAGGTTGCGCGCTCGCCGCGCAACAAGATTCGGCATGCATGCCGTCGTTGCGACACGAGGTCGCAACCTACAGCCGGTTTTCGTTACGACCAACCTCTTGGTCTCTGCACTTCGATAATCGGTCGCGCCTGCCGCTGCCCCCAGCTTTGCGGACCACATTTTACGCCGGTATTCCCGGAAAGTTTTTCCCGCAGACCGACCCGCATTTTTATCATCGCCACGGCGGCGCGCGCGGAGACAATCGCAGCTACTGCGCGGACCAGCCCGCAGGTGCGATGTCTCCTCACTCGATTCCAGACGATGCGACGGCAGAATGGCCGTCGGCGCCGCTGGATTGCCGGCTGTGGCCGGCGCTGGCTCGAGAACACACCATCCTTCGACCGGCGGCAAAACCGCGGCGATTCCGGCCCGGTCCCGTCGCGGTCGGAAGCAGCGCGGGCTGAGCGGCAACGATGGACGCTCTTGGCGCGCTCCTGCTCGCAGCCGGTTTGTCCGGCTACGTCGTTGCGGCGGCGGCGGGCCTGTTGACGGCAAGGCGCGGAGCGATCGCGGTGACGTTGAGCTTCGGGCTCGGCGCGATGGCGGCGGCGAGCGTCGGCGCGGCCGCCATGGTATCGCTCCTGACCCATTCCGCCGGAAACGATGCGACGCTGCAGCTCCTCCCGACGATGATACCATCGCTGCGATTCTCGATTCGGCTCGATCCGCTCGGTGCGTTTTTCGCCGTGATCGTCTCGCTCGTCGCGCTGGCGCTCTCGATTTATTCGGTGGGTTACGCGCGCCATTACGTTGGGCGAAAGAATGTCGGGATCCTCGGCGCGTTCTTCAATCTGCTGCTGCTGGCCACCACGCTCGTTTTTCTCGCGGACAACGTGTTTTTCTTTCTTCTCGCGTGGGAGATCATGGCGCTGTCCGCGTATTGTCTCGTCAGTTTCGAGCACGAGGTGGACGAGGCGCGGAGTGCGGGCGTGCTTTACTTCGTGATGTCGCACATCGGCACCGGCTGCCTGATCCTCGGTTTCTTTTTGCTGTCGCAGGCTGCCGGCGCGTACAACTTCGCGAGCTTTCACGCGCTCGGCGAAAAAATGGCCGCTGGTCCGCGGAATGCCGCGTTCCTGCTTTTCCTCGCCGGCTTCGGGATCAAGGCCGGCATCGTTCCGGTGCATGTGTGGCTGCCCGCGGCGCATCCGGTCGCGCCGAGCAACGTCTCCGCGCTGATGTCCGGCGTGCTGATCAAGACCGGAATCTACGGGCTCGCCCGCGTGCTTTTCGACTTCATGGGCACGCCGCCGAACTGGTGGGGCGTGACGGTGCTCGCGCTGGGCACCGTTTCCGCCGTGCTCGGCGTGCTCTACGCGCTGATGGAACACGACCTCAAGCGCCTGCTCGCCTACCACAGCGTCGAGAACATCGGGATCATTCTCATGGGCCTCGGCGCATCGCTGATGTTTCTCCACACCGGCCATAAGGCGCTGGCCGCGCTCGCCCTGGCCGCGGGTCTGTATCACACGATCAACCACGCGGTCTTCAAGGCGCTGCTCTTCCTTGGCGCTGGAGCCGTGCTCCAGTCGACGGGCACGCGCAACATGGAGGAAATGGGCGGGCTGATCCGGCGGCTGCCACGCACCGCGTTCTTCTTTCTGGTGGGGGCCGTCGCCATCTCCGCGCTGCCGCCACTGAACGGCTTCGTCAGCGAATGGCTGACCTACCAGGCGTTGCTGCGCGGCTTCGACGCGACGCCGAGCCTGTTCCGGCTGATGTTTCCATTGGCGGGCGCCATGCTCGCGCTGACGGGTGCGCTCGCCGCCGCGTGCTTCGTGAAGGCGTTCGGGATCACGTTTCTCGCCCAACCCCGCAGCGAGGCCGCGGCCCGCGCGCACGAAGTCGGTCCCGCCATGCTCATCGGCCAGGGCATCCTTGCCGGTGCGTGCGTGCTGCTCGGGTTGTTCCCCGTCGCGTTCCTCACGCTGCTCGATCCGGTGATCGCGCAGCTCGCCGGTCACCCGCTCGCCGCCGAGTTGAGCCTGGCGGGCGGGCTCGTGCTCTCGAGCGGCGCTGCCGGCCCGGGCACGGTGTCCACGCTTGGCATTCTGATGACCGGCGTCGCACTGCTGTCGCTTCCGCTCGCGTGGCGGCTCGTCCACGCGAGACGCGAGCAGACGCGAACCGGCCCCACCTGGGATTGCGGGCTCGCCGGGCTCACGCCGCGGATGGAATACACCGCGACCGGTTTCTCGAAACCCATCCGGATGATCTTCAAGGCGCTGTTCCGGCCGCATCGCGAAGTGCAGCGCGAATACGATTTCTCCCCGTATTTCGCCAAGACGCTCCGCTTCGAGAGCCATACGGAGGAGATTTTCCAGACGCGCATTTACCGCCCCCTGCACGGATTCGTGCTGCGTTTCTCCCGCCGGCTGCGCGCGCTCCAGGCCGGCAGCCTCCAGGCGTACCTGATGTACGTCTTTGCCATGCTGCTCGGGCTCCTGCTCTTCGCGTTATGATCGCGCTCGCCCTGCAAACACTGTTGCTGCTCGGGCTCTCGCCGCTGGTCACCGGCGCAATCAGGCTCGGCAAGGCGAGGCTGCAAAACCGCCGTGGCCCGCCCCTGTGGCAGCCGTATGCCGACCTCGCGAAGTTCCTGCGCAAGGACATGGTCGTATCCGAGCACGCCTCGTGGATTTTTTCCGTCGCTCCCTACATCGTCTTTGTCACCGCGCTGCTCGCCGGGCTGATGGTGCCGATGGTCAGCGTCGCCGCCCCACTCAGCCTCTTCGGCGGCGCGCTGGCGCTCGTTGGCCTGCTCGCGCTCGGTCGTTTTTTCCTGGCGCTCGGCGGACTTGATCCCGCGAGCGCATTCGGCGGCATGGGCAGCAGTCGCGAGATGACGATCGCGGCGATCGCCGAGCCCGCGATGATGCTCGCGATTTTCACCGTCGCCCTTGCCGCCGGTTCGACCGACCTGACCCGCATCGTCCAAACCACGCTCGAGCCGGCCTGGGGCCTGGCCAACCCGATGCACGTGCTGGCATTCGCCGCCTTGTTCATCGTGCTGCTCGCCGAAACCGGCCGCATTCCGATCGACAACCCGGCGACCCATCTCGAGCTGACGATGATCCACGAGGCGATGCTGCTGGAATACTCCGGCCGCCAGCTCGCCCTGATGGAATGGGGCGCCTCCATCAAGCAACTCGTGCTGATGACGCTGCTCGTGAACATATTCTTCCCCGCCGGCATCGCGACGGAGATCACGCCCACCGCGCTCGGTGCCGGGCTGCTCGCCTACGCGGCCAAGCTACTCCTGCTCTCGACCGCGATCGTGCTGGTCGAGACGACCAACGCGAAGCTGCGGCTCTTCCGGGTGCCGGATCTGCTGAGCATCGCCTTCGCCGTCGCGCTCCTCGCGCTGTTTTCGACGTTCCTCTTTCCATGACCGCACCCGCCGCCTCCTCCGCCATCGCCGCCCAGCTCATCGCGTTGTTCGCGGTGTTGATGCTCGTGCTGCAACTGCTGCTCGTCGGCCAGCGGATGTTGCTGACGAGCATCCGGCTCTTCGCGCTCCAGTCGCTGTTCCTCGCCGGCATCGCCGCCGTGATCGCGTTCTTCCATGGCGCGTTCCACGTCTTCGTCGTCGCGGTTCTCACCGTCGCCGGCAAGGTGCTGTTTCTCCCCTGGCTGCTCGACCGGCAGGTGCGGCGCATGCGCATCGGGCAGGAAATCGAGCCGCTGCTGAACTTTCCCACCTCGATGGTCGTCTGCGCCGCGCTGACGTTGTTCGGCTACATCCTGGCGCGGCCGTTCACCGCGCTCGAGCGGCTCGGCAACAACACGCTCGCCGTCGCCATGGCGCTCGTGCTCACGGGCATTTTTTTGATGTTCAACCGGCGCAAGGCCATCACGCAGGTGCTGGCCTGGCTCACGGTGGAAAACGGTGTCATGCTCGCCGCCGTGGCGCTGACCACCTACGGCATGCCGCTCGTCGTCGAACTCGGCATTTTCTTCGACGTCATCGTCGCCGTGATGGTGCTCGGCATTCTCGTCTATCGCATCCGCGACACGTTCGCGTCGATGGACACCAGCAAGCTGAGGCAGCTCAAGGGGTAGGTTTTCCCCGCGCCAAAAACCTGATTTTCTGATGACCCTCGCGCCGCTCATTCTCATCCCGGTCGCCGCCGGTCTCGCGTGCCTGGTGCTCCGCTCGCACCGGCTCATGGCCGCGGTTGGGGTCGCGGCGTTCGCGGCCACGCTGGCGCTCGGCATCCGGCTGCTGCCCGACGTCATCGCGCGCGGCGTCGTCACCGAATACGATGAGTTTCTCTCCGCCGACGCGTTGAGCACGTGGATGGTGCTGCTGGTTTCCCTCGTTTCCCTCGGCGCCTCGCTGTCGGCCGGCGGCTACTTCCGCCGCGAATTGGCGGCGGGCACCCTGACCGCCGGCCGCGTCCGCGAATACTACGTCCTGACGCCAATCTTCGCCGCGGGCATGTTCTTCGTGGTCCTGGTGAACAGCCTCGGCCTGATGTGGTTTGCGGTCGAGGCCACCGCCCTCTCGTCGGTGCTGCTGGTGGCGCTGTACAACCGGCCGACGTCGCTCGAGGCGGCGTGGAAATACATCATCCTCGGCAGCCTCGGGCTCGCGCTCGCGCTGCTCGGCACGGTGTTTGTTTACGCCGCCGCAGTTGGGCCGCACGCGTCGGAGCAGCTGCCGAGCTTCAACTGGTCGCGCCTGCTGGAAATGGCGCCGCACCTCGACCACCGGCTGATGCAGCTGGCCTTCGTGCTCGCGCTCGTTGGTTACGGCACCAAGGCGGGTCTGGCGCCGATGCACACCTGGCTGCCGGACGCCCACAGCGAAGCGCCGTCACCCACCAGCGCCATGCTCTCCGGCATCTCGCTGAAAATCGCGCTCTATGCGCTGCTGCGCTTTCACATCCTCGCGACCGCGTGTCTGGGACCGGCGTTCAGCTGCAACCTGCTCCTCGCCCTGGGACTCTTCTCGATGTTTCTCGCCCCGCCCTTCATCCTCGTGCAGCGCAACCTCAAGCGGATGCTCGCGTATTCAAGCCTCGAGCACGTCGGCCTGATCTGCGCCGGCATCGGCCTCAACACACCGCTCACGATCTTCGGCGCGCTGCTGCACATGGGCTACCACGCCGCGGCGAAGCCGGTGCTGTTCATCGCCGCCGGCAACATCCACCAGGCATTTCACACCCATGAATTCCGGCTCATCGGCCGCGGACTGGTGAAGACGCTGCCGGTCACCGCCGGTCTCCTCGCGCTGGCCGCGGCTGCTGCCGTGGGGCTGCCGCCGTTCGGGTTGTTCTACAGCGAGCTCACGGTGATTGCGGGCGGGATCGAAGCCCACCGGCCCGTCCTCAGCCTGCTCGTGCTGGCAGCGCTGGTCGCGTCCTTCTGCGGACTCCTCCAGCAGTTCACGCGCATCCTCCTCGGTGAACCCACCCGCGGCCGGCTGCCGGCACGTGACACCCGGCCATTCGACGGCATGCCCGCCATGGCACTGCTGCTCGTGGTCCTCGTCGTATTCAGCGTATGGCTGCCCGCCCCGCTGCTAACGCTGCTGCATCAGGCCGCCGCGATTGTCGGAGGAAAACCGTGACGACTGAATTCAACATTGTTGCCGGCCTCCAGCGGCCGCTCGCCGAGGTGCGAAAAATGTTTCGCGACCGGATCGGCACCGTGCACGCGCCGCGTCCGAACGAACTCTACGTCGACATTCCGCTCGACCTCGCCGCGGGTTTTTGCGCCCACCTCCACCGAAAATGGTCGGCGCGGCTGGTCAGCGTTTTTGCCGATGACGTCCGGGACGCCATGAACACCGCCTTTCCTTTTCCCGGCGTCGACGGCCTCGCGTCTTTCCCTCCCGGCGGCAGCGGCGCGCCAGCGGTGCCACCGAACGGCGGGACGACGGAACGGACCGGCGACGATGCAAAACCCCGGGGCGTGGCTGCCGGCGTGCCTCACCGCGGCGTTTTTCATCTCTATTACGTTTACGCCCTCGATCAGCGGCACGGGTTCATCATCGCGCGCGCCGCGGTGCCGGCGGACAAGCCGGAGTTTCCGTCGCTCACCGACGCCGTGCACGGCGTGAACTGGCAGGAGCGCGAAATCCAGGATCTCTTCGGGCTGAAGCTGCTCGGTCACCCCAATCCGCGCCGCTGCGCGCTCCACGACGACTGGCCCGAGGTTTTCCCGCTGCGCAAGGACTTCGATCTGCGCACCAAGCTGCCGCCGTTCCAGGGCCCGCGGCACAAATTCCGCGAGGTGGAGGGCGAAGGTGTTTTTCAGGTTCCGGTCGGGCCGGTCCACGCCGGCATCATCGAGCCCGGACATTTTCTTTTCAGCGTCGCCGGCGAACCCGTGCTCTACCTGCAGCTGCGGATGTTCTACGTGCACAAGGGCACGGAAAAACTCTTCGAGAGCCTGCCGGTCGCGCACGGCGTCCGGCTCGCCGAAAGTATTTCAGGCGATTCGAGTTTTGCGCATGCCACCGCGTTTTGCCACGCGGTCGAACGCGCCGCGGAAATTGAACCGCCGCCTCGCGCCCGCGCGCTGCGCACGCTTTGTCTCGAACTGGAGCGGATCTACAATCACCTCGGCGACATCGGCGCGATTTGCACCGACGTCGCTTTCGTCACGGCGCACATGCACGCCCTGCGGCTCAAGGAGCGCGTCATGCGCCTCAATGAGCATCTCACCGGCAACCGGCTCCTCCGCGGCATGGCCTGCCTGGGCGGCGTCCGCTTCGACTTTGATGAGAGCCAGCTCGAACAACTCGCGCAACTGGTCGCCACGCTTCAGCCCGAGTTCGCGGCGCTGGTCGAACTAATCCGCGATTCGTCCGGCACGCGCGATCGACTCGAAACCACGGGGGTGTTGACGCCCGACGTGGCGCGCGATCTCGGGATTGTCGGGCTCGCCGGCCGCGCTTCCGGCGTCGACCGCGATCTGCGGCGTGATTTTCCCCACGCGTTCTACGAGCAGCTCCGTTTCGACATTCCTGTACTCACGGCGGGTGATGTGCAGAGCCGGCTCGCGTTGCGCCGCGAGGAAATTTTCCAGTCGTTCGCCATCATCAACCAGGTCGCGGCCGGGATGCCCGATGGCCCGATCCGCACCGCGGTCGGCGACATTCCGCCGGACCGGACTGCTCTCGGCTACGTCGAAGGCTGGCGGGGCGAAATCTTCCACTGGGTCCGCACCGCGCCCGGCAACCGGCTTGCCCGCTGCAAGGTGAAGGATCCCTCCCTGCAAAACTGGCCGGCGCTCACCGAGGCGATCCTCGGCAACATCGTGCCCGACTTCCCCGTCGTGAACAAGAGCTTCAACCTCTCCTACTCCGGCACGGACCGTTAGGAATTTGCCGGGGAGCGCCACATCGGCACGCCAACAATTCTAAAATCAATCGCGATGGACACCTCCGTCCCCGGCAAATTCCTTAGCCAGCGCTGCGCGCTGGGAAGACAACCCCACAGGGTCGTTCGCGTTTCGCCGCCACGCGGCGAACCAAGGAATTTGCGGGAGCGGGCCGTTACCCGCGCGCACTGATCTTCAAATCCCTCCCATCTCCAAACCCTCAACCCGCAAATTCCTCCTTGTTTAACCTCCTCCGTGAAAGTCTCCGCGCCGGCATCGTGACGACCAGCTACCCCGCCACGCCGGCGGCGGTGTCACCCCACACGCGGGGCCGGCCGGAAATCGACTGGTCCGGCTGGCGTGATGTGCGGCCCGCGGCCGCGGTCTGCCCGACCGGCGCGATTTCGCATGTCGACCACGACGGCCGCCGCACGGTGCAATTTGATTTGGGGAAATGCATTTTTTGCGGGCTGTGCGCCGAGGCCGACACCTCGATTCGCATGACCAATATCTGCGAATGCGCCGCCCGCAGCCGCGGCGATTTGATCACGGAGGCGGGATACACTTTGAAGCCGGACGGCGCGCACGACCGCATGATTTCACCGCCGTCATCGCGCACGTTGCCGCTCGACGATGTGGCCCGTGAAATTCAGGCGCGTACTCGCAAACTGCTTGGCCGCTCGCTCCACATCCGCGAAGTCGACGCGGGCTCGTGCAACGGCTGCGAGGTGGAAATCGTGAACCTCAACAGCCCCGTCTACGATCTCGAGCGGTTCGGCATCCATTTCGTCGCTTCGCCGCGTCATGCCGACATGCTGCTCGTGACCGGGCCCGTGACGCGCAACATGGAGCTCGCGCTCAAGAAGACCTACGACGCGATGCCCGCGCCACGACTCGTGGTCGCCGTCGGCGCCTGCGGGTGCAGCGGCGGCATCTTCGGCGAAAACTACGCCACGCGTGGAGCCGTCGACGCGATTCTGCCGGTGGATGTTTATATTCCCGGCTGCCCGCCGAATCCCCACGCGCTGCTGCACGGAATCCTGCTGGCAATCGATCGGCTGCCGGAGAGAACGTGACTCCGTTCGGCGTCGGACGGCAGATGGGCGGGCGATTTCGGATTGCGGATTGCGGATTCAGCCGCCACGGCGGCCACCCGGTCAGCGGTGCCCGTGACTCGGGCGACTACGAAGGTCCGCTATCCGCTATCCGGTTTCCGGTTTCCGGTTTCCGGTTTCCGATATCCGATATCCGGTATCCGGTATCCGAAATCGGCCGCGGAAATTCGTTTCGCTGCGGAGCGGCGCGGGCGCTGCTAATAGGTGGAGGTGGTTGACTCGGAGAGTTCTGGCCACGCCCCGAGCGTTACTTCATGGTCTGCGGCCGTGAGTCTTGGACCGCTGCTTTTCAGCGCTGCACTGGGCCAACTCGCCGCCCTCGCCGGCCGGCGCATGCCACGATTTTGGCTGGTGTCGACCGTGCTCGGTGCCGTCGCCGCGCTGGCCACGGCCGGAAGCGTCCTGTTTCAGGGCGCGGAGTGGGAGTGGCGGAGCAGCTTTCTCGTTGGCGGCGAATTCCTGTATCTTCGGCTCGACGGTGTGAGCGCACTTTTCCTGGCGCTGCTCGCCGTCCTCGGCGGCGCGGGCGCGGTCTACGCCTCGGAGTATTGGCCAGACAAGGCTCATCCACGATCCGCGACGGCGGGGCGCGCGTGGTGGAATGTCATGCTCGCGAGCCTCGCGTTCGTGCTCGTGACATCCAACGGCCTCCATTTCCTGCTCGCGTGGGAAGCATTCACGTTCGCCGGTTATTTTCTCATCACACTGGATCGCCACCGGCGCGAAGTGCGCGCCGCCGGCTGGCTGTATCTGGCGGCATCACACGCCGGCACCGTGTGCCTGTTCGCGTTTTTCGCGGCCGTGGCGTCGCACAACGGCAGCTGGGAACTCGGGCCAATGCGCGAGCACACGGACCTCGCGCCGTTTTTCTGGCTCGCGCTCTTCGGCTTCGGCCTGAAGTCCGGCATGTTCCCGCTGCACATCTGGCTGCCCTCTGCGCACGCCAGCGCCCCGAGCCACGTGTCCGCGCTTTTTTCCGGCGTCACGATCAAGATCGGCATCTACGGCCTGGTGCGGTTCACCGGCTGGATGCCCGTGCCCGATATCGCCGGCTGGGTCATCGCGGCTCTGGGCGTGGCGAGCGCCGTGCTCGGCGTCGCGTTTGCGCTCGGCCAGCACGATCTCAAGCGATTGCTCGCGTATCACAGCGTGGAGAACATCGGCATCATCCTGATCGGGCTCGGCTTCGCGGTCGTCGCCACCGCAACCGATGGCGGCGACTGGGGCCGGCTGGCCCTCGCGGGCGGGTTGCTCCACATCTGGAATCACGGCTTGTTCAAGGCGCTGCTTTTCCTCGGCGCCGGTTCCGTGCTGCATGCGACGGGCACGCGCGAAATGAGCCGGCTCGGCGGCTTGTGGCGCGCGATGCCGTGGACGGCCTCGCTCTTCGCGCTCGGCGCCGCCGCGATTTCGGGCCTGCCGCCGCTGAACGGATTCGTGAGCGAGTGGCTCGTCTATCTTGGGCTTTTCGACGGCGCGATCGCGCGCGGGCCCATCGCCTGGCCTCTCGTGCTCGCGGCGATCCTGCTCGGGGTCACCGGTGCGCTTGCCCTGGCGTGCTTCATCAAGGTGTGCGGGGTGGTGTTCCTCGGCGCGCCGCGTTCGCGCGCCGTCACGCATGCCCACGAGAGCGGGCTCGCGATGCGCGCCCCGATGCTCGTGCTGGCCGCCGGCTGCGTGGCCATCGGGCTCGCCCCCGTGGTCTTCTGGCCGGCGGTCGCGACCGCGGTCGGCGCCTGGCGGCCCGGCTGGGCGGACGCGGCCACCATCGTGCCGGACTCGCTTTTCGCGTTGAGCTGGGCGCACGGCGTCCTCGCCGCGGTGGGGCTGGCCGCCGCCACCTGGCTCTGGCAACGGACCCGGCGCGGGCTGCAGCGGGCGGTGACGTGGGATTGCGGATACGAGATGCCCAGCGCGACGATGCAATACACGGCCGGATCCTTTGCCGGCATCATCACGGGATGGTTCGCCTGGATCCTGCGACCACAGCGGCACGCGCACTGCCCCGTCGACGTGTTTCCCGCCGCCGCCCACTTCGAGGAGCACACGCCCGAAACCGTGCTCGAGCATGTCGTCGAGCCCGCCGGGGCCGCGGTCATGCGCCTCGCGACCCTGGTGCGACGACTGCAACACGGGCGGCTCAACGCTTATCTGCTTTACCTGATCGTGGGTGTCGCGGCGCTCGCGGCGGTCGTGCTGCTCGAGGACCGGCCATGAAATGCCGTGGAATTTCCAAATCGCAAACGTCCAAACTCCAAATGGCGCCCATTGAGATTTATTTGGAATATGGCGCTTTGGCGCTTGGAATCTTGATCTCATGTATCTGAACCTCGTCCAGATTGCCGAATCGTTCGGTGTCTCCGAAAAAGTCATAGCCGACTGGATTCGGAGCGAGGGCTTGCCGCACATTTCCGAGCGCAGCCGGCTCCTGTTCGATCGCACGCAGGTGGCCAACTGGGCGGCCGCGCGCGGCCTCGCGGCGCAGGTGGGTTTCCTCGCCAACACCAATCCCGCGTTTGCGACCGGATGGCGGCTCGAACCGCTGCTCCGCGCTGGCGGCATCAGGCGTAATGTCGCCGCGGCCGACGTGCCCGCGACGCTCACCCGCATCGTCGAAACGCTGCCCGGCACGACGCCTGCCGTTCGCCGGCTCGTGATCCAGCGGCTGCTCGCACCCGGCGGCGTCACGATTGCGCCGGTCGGCGGCGGCTTCGCGCTGCCCCACCCGAGCGCCCGCGTCGCGCTCGGCCGCGACTCGGGTACGGTCGCACTGCTCATGCTGCGCGAGCCCCTTCCGATGGCAGAGCCGCCGCCCGACGACACGCCGGTCACACGATTGCTGTTTTTCATCGCGCCTTCGCCGCGGGCGCACCTCGATTTGCTCGGCCGGCTCAGCCGGGTGCTCGCGCGCGGGCCGGTGCGCGAACTCATCGCCCGCAATGCGGACGATCAGGAAATCTTCCTCGCGGTCGGCGAAGCCGATGCGTCGAATCCGCTCGGCACGGCGGGCCGGGAGGCCGCGTCATGACCGCGGGACCGCTGCTGCTGATTGCCGCGGCGGGCCTCGCGGCGGGGATTGTCATGGGCCGAGCGCAACCCCGGCTGTGGCTCGCGCTCACCCTGGTCGCCACGACTGCCGGCCTGCTCGCGGCGGGAACGATCCTGCTCGGCGCGCCCGCATGGGAATGGCGCAGCGGGTTCGACTTCGCCGGCGAGGAATTTCACCTGCGGCTCGACGGCGTGAGCAGTTTTTTTCTCGCGCTGCTCAGCTTGATTGGCGGGCTCGGCGCCGCGTACTCGCACGAGTATTGGACGGACGAGCGCTATCCCAAATCCGCCGGCCGCGGCCGGATGTGGTGGAGCGCGCTGGTGCTGAGCATGGGCATGGTGCTGCTGTCGTCCAACGGCCTGCATTTCCTCATCGCGTGGGAGCTGTTCGCCGTCAGCTCGTATTTCCTGATCACCCTGGACCGGCAGCGGCGTGACGTGAGGGCGGCGGGCTGGTTGTTTTTCGCGGCGTCGCATTTCGGCACGCTCTGCCTTTTCGCGTTCTTTGCCGCCATCGCCGCGCACCATGGCACGTGGGAGCTCGGCCCGATGCGCGACGATCCCGCGACCGCCTGGCTCTTCTGGCTCGCGCTCGCCGGGTTTGGCCTGAAGGCCGGCTTGTTTCCGCTGCACATCTGGCTCCCCTCCGCGCACGCGAACGCGCCGAGCCACGTCTCGGCCATTCTCTCCGGTGTATCGATAAAGATGGGACTCTATGGGCTCGTCCGCTTCAGCGGCTGGCTGCCGGTGCCCGCCGCCGCGGGTTGGGTCGTGCTCGGGCTCGGTGCGGCGGGGGCGCTGCTCGGGATCGCCTTCGCGCTCGGCCAGAACGATTACAAGCGGCTGCTCGCGTACTCGTCGGTCGAAAACATGGGCATCATTGCCATCGGCCTCGGCGCCGCCCTCGTCGCCGCACCGCCCGAGGACGCGGGCTGGGCGCGGCTCGCGCTCGCCGGCGCCCTGCTCCACGCGTGGAACCACGGGCTCTTCAAATCGCTGCTGTTTTTCAGCGCCGGCTCCGTGTTGCATGCCACCGGCACCCGCGAGATGAGCCGGCTCGGCGGCTTGTGGCGCACCATGCCGTGGACCGCCGCGCTGTTTCTTCTCGGCGCCGTCGCGGTGTGCGCGCTGCCGCCGCTCAACGGATTCGTCAGCGAATGGCTGATCTACGTCGGGCTGTTCGACGCCGTCACGAGCCACGGTTCCGCCGCGTGGGCCGCCATGCCGGCCATTATCGTCCTCGGCATGACCGGCGCGCTCGCGCTGGCGACATTCGCCAAGGCCGGCGCGATTATTTTTCTCGGTGCGCCCCGGACCAGGCGCGTCGCGCACGCCCATGAATCCGGTCCGTGGATGCGAGGACCGATGCTGGTGCTTGCCGCCGGTTGCGTCGCCGTCGCCTTGGCGCCGCTCGCGTTCTGGCCGGCCGTGGCCCGGGCGGTCGGCGCCTGGCGGCCGGCCTGGGAGGCATCCGAGCCGCCGGCGGCGTTCGCGTCGCTGGGCCCGGTGCAACTGACCCTCGCGCTCGCGGGCGTGACGGTCGCGATGGCGCTCTGGGAACGCGGCCGTCATCGCGGCGTGCGGCGCGCGCTGACCTGGGATTGCGGATACGCGCTGCCGAGCGCCCGAATGCAGTACACCAGCGGTTCGTTCGGCGGGCTCGCCACCGGCTGGTTCGGCTGGATCCTGCAACCGGAGCGGACGCTGCGCCGGCCGCGCGGGCTGTTTCCCCGCGAAGCGCTCGCGCTGCAACGCGTGCCGGAGACGGTGCTCGAGCGCGTGATGACACCCGTCGGCGGGGTGATCCTGCAGGTGTCCGCCGCGGCGCGGCGGCTTCAGCACGGCCGGCTCCAGTTCTACATCTTCTACGTCGTCGTCGGTCTCGCGGCCCTCGCCGCGCTCGTGCTTTTCGGATCCATGCGATGATCGCTGCCCTCGAAATCATTCTCCGGCTGGCGGGCTGGCTCGTGCTGGCGCCGCTGCTGCCGGGCATCATCAACAAGGTGAAGGCCTGGGTGGCCGGCCGCCGCGGGCCGCCGGTGCTGCAACTCTACTTCGACCTCGCGCGACTCTGGCGCAAAAGCGTCGTGCTGAGCACGCTCGCCTCGCCCGGGTTCGTCGCGGGCCCGGCGATCGCCTGGGTGGCGATTGCCGGCGCCGCGCTGCTGCTCCCGCTCGGCCCCGCGGGCGCGGTGGTGGGCTTTCGCGGCGACGTTCTCCTCTTGATCTACCTGCTCGCGCTGGCGCGGTTCGGCACCGCCTGGGCGGCATTGGAAACCGGTTCGGCGTTCGAAGGCATGGGCTCGGCGCGCGAAGTGAGCTATGCGGTACTGGCCGAGGCCGCGCTCATCACCGCCGTGCTGTCACTCAGCGTTCATTCCGGCAGCATCACCCTGGAGACAATGCTGACTCCCGCCGCCGGCCCCGGCGCGGTGCTGCTGGCCGGCGGGCTGTTCACCGTCCTGCTGGCGGAAAACTGCCGCGTGCCTTTTGACGATCCCAATACGCACCTGGAGCTCACGATGATTCACGAGGCGATGATCCTCGATCACAGCGGACCGCCGCTCGCCGTGATCCTCCACGGCGCCGCCGTCAAACTGCTCCTGTTTGCCGTGCTGCTGACCGAGGCGGTGCTGCCGGTCGGTGCCATGCCGCCCCTCGCCGGCACGGGTGCGCTGCTGGCCGGCGTCCTCGCGGTCACGGTCGGCGTCGGCGTGGTTGAATCGCTGCTCGCGCGGCTCGCCTTCCGCCGCGTGCCGTTGCTGCTGACCACCGCGTTCCTCCTCTGCCTGTTCGCGCTGCTCGTGGCGTGGAAGGGAGGTCCGGCGTGAGCTCCTCCCTCAATCTACTCATCGGGCTGGCGATGGGGCTCAACCTCCTCGCGCTCGCCAGCAGCCGGTTGCCCTCCCTGATCGGCGCGGTATCCGTCCAGGGCATTGCGCTCGGCGTCATGCCGCTGCTGATCGAACATGAGCTCCGGTGGCTGGTGCTGCTCGTGGCCGTGGCGACGGTCGGGCTGAAGGGTTTTGTGATCCCGACCCTGCTGCGCCGGGCCATGCGTACCGCGAACATCGATCGCGAGGTCGAGCCGTCGATCGGTTTCGTCCCGTCGCTCCTGCTCGGAGCGGGCGGCACCATCGCCGCCGTCGCGCTCGCCCGCGCGCTGCCACTCCTGCCGGAGCACACCGGTTCGCTGCTCGTTCCCGGCGCGCTGGCGTCAGTGCTGACCGGGTTCGTCCTGCTCATCGGCCGCTCGAAGGCGATCTCGCAGGTGTGCGGCTATTTGATCCTCGAAAACGGCATCTACCTTTTCGGGCTGCTGCTGATTCACTCGACCCCGCTGCTCGTCGAGGCGGGCATCCTCCTCGATCTCACCGTCGGCGTGTTCGTCATCGGCATCATCGTCGACCGGATCCAGCGCGCGTTTGACTCGCTCGATACGCGCAAGCTCACCGTCCTCCGCGAATGAAAGAACTCGCCCTCATCTTCCTGCCGTTGCTGGGCGCGGCCGTCGCCGCCGCCTGGCCCTCGGAAAAAACGCGGCCATGGCTCCTGCCGATCGTCGGGGCGCTGCACACCGCGCTGACGTTCTGGATGTTCGTCAATCCGCCGCCGCTGGTCGACGGCGGCTGGCTGGGCTTCGATCCGCTGGCCCGCGCGGTGTTGCCCGCAGTCTCGCTGCTCTTCCTGCTTTGCGCGGCGTACGCGATTCCCTACCTGCACGTCCGCTCGGCGCGATCGAACCGCGTCTTCGTGGCCGCGCTGCTTGGCGTCCTCGGGCTGTTGAGCGCGGGCCATCAGGCGCGTCATCTCGGATTGCTCTGGATTGCAACCGAGGCCGTGACGCTCGCGGCGGTTCCGCTGCTCCACTTTAACGGCACCCCGCGCGCGTTCGAAGCGACGTGGAAATACCTGCTCGTCGGCGGCACCGGCATCGCGTTGTCGCTGCTCGGATCGTTCTGCCTCGGCTACGCCTCGCTGCACGGCGGCGGCGGCGGCGATCTCACGTTTGCCGCGCTGACTCTGCAAGGCGGCGGATTGTCGCGGCCGTGGGTGCTGACCGCGTGGGTCCTGCTGCTCGCCGGCTATGGCACCAAGATGGGCCTGGCCCCGATGCATACCTGGAAACCCGATGCCTACGGCGAAGCCCCGGGCATCGTCGGCGCGCTGCTCGCCGGCGGCGTCACGACCGTGGCCTTCACCGCCATTCTCCGGATCCGCGCGGTCATCGCGGCGGCCGGAGACGGGCCGATCGCCGATCGCACGCTGCTCGCCATCGGGCTCTTCTCCATGCTCGTGGCGGCGCTGTTCCTGCTCGGGACACGCGACTTCAAACGGATGCTGGCGTATTCAAGTGTCGAACACATGGGCATCCTCAGTGTCGGCGCGGCGCTCGGTTCGGCCGGCGCGTTCGCCGCCATCTTTCACGTCTGGAGCAACAGCCTGACCAAAGGCGCGCTCTTCCTCAGCGGCGGCAACATCCGTCGCGCCGCCGGGGCGCGCACGATGGACGAGGTCAGCGGCATGGCCGTGATCACGCCGCACTCGGCGGCCATCTTCGTCACCGGCATGCTCGCGGTCACGGCCTGCCCGCCGTTCGGGCCGTTCTTCAGCGAGCTCGGCGTGATCCGCGCCGCGTTCGAGACCCATCACGGTGGCGCGGCCGCGATGTTTCTCGGCTGTCTCCTGTTCGCCTTCTTCGGGCTGACGCGGCTCGTGTTTGCGATTGTCGACGGCCGCCCGCGCGCGGCCTCACGCGAGACCGGCCGCCGTTTCCCGGAAAGCATGAGCGTGATTCTGCCACCGCTCATTCTCCTCGGCATGTCGCTCTGGCTCGGCGTGGCGACGCCGGTCACGCTCCGCGAAGCGTGGGCGGCCGCGGTCACACAACTTTATCCCGCGCCATGAGCAACGGCACCGCTTTCTCCCTGCTTCCAAACGCCAGCAGCCTGGCCTGGGCCGACGTGCCGGAGTCGCCGGTGGACGAGTTCGTCCGCGCCACCGGCGCCGAACTCGACCGTGGCGGCCGGCTGTCCGCGTGGTTTGGCGTGACCGGAAACGAGCTCGGGCTTTCGGCGACAAGGCTCGTCGCCGTGCTCGCGTTCGATGCGGACAACACCCTCGCGGTCGGCCGCAGCACGCCGCTTACTGGCAGTTATCCATCGCTCACGGTCACGCATCCCGCGGCGCACCTTTTTGAACGCGAGGTCTGGGAGCAGCACGGGCTCGTGCCCGTGGGCCACCCATGGCTGAAACCCGTGCGCCACACCAATGCGGCCGGCAACGCGCCCGCGATGGGCGAATTCTTCCGGGTCCAGGGCGGCGAAGTCCACGAGGTCGCGGTCGGCCCGGTACACGCCGGCGTGATCGAGCCGGGACATTTTCGATTCCAATGCGCGGGCGAGGAAGTGCTGCATCTCGAGATTGCGCTCGGCTACCAGCACCGCGGCGCGGAAAACGCCACCTTCGGCGGTCCGCACCGCTCCACCGTCAACCAGATGGAAACGGTGGCCGGCGACACGACGATCGCGCACGCCACTGCCTACGCGAATGTACTCGAGGCGCTCGCCGGTGGCGAACCGCCGCTGCGCGGCCAGTGGTTGCGGGCGATTGCGCTCGAACTCGAACGGCTCGCCAACCACACGGGCGACATCGGTGCGCTCGCCAACGACGTGGCGTTCCTGCCCACCGCATCGGCGTGTGGCAAGATCCGCGGCGACTTCCTGAACCTCACCGCGCTGCTTTGCGGCAATCGGTTCGGCCGCCGGCTGGTGCGTCCCGGCGGCTGCCGGCTCGACCTCGAACCAAAACGGGCCAGCCAGATGCTCGAGCAGACGCGCGCGGCGATTGCCGAGGCGGAGGAAGCCGCGGCCTGGCTGTGGGACTCCGCGTCAGTGCGTACGCGGTTCGAGAATACGGGTTCGGTTTTCCCGGGCCAGGCGGCGGAAATCGGGCTGGTCGGGCCCGCGGCGCGCGCCTGCGGGCTGGTCCGCGACGTGCGCTACGATCATCCGACGGGCTGGTATCGGTTCGCGCAGGCTCCCGTCGCCGTGTGGCCAGGCGGTGATGTGTATGCGCGCGCGCGCGTGCGCTGGCTCGAGGTGCGGCGTTCGGGCCAGTTTCTCGCCGAACAACTCGCGGCTCCACCGGATGGCGAAATTTTCGCGCCCATCGCGGCCGCCGCGCCTGAAACCCTGGCCGTCGCCCTCGTGGAAGGCTGGCGCGGCGAGGTGTGCCACGTTGCGCTCACCGATGCGGCCGGGCGGTTCCGTCGCTATAAAATCATCGACCCATCGTTCCACAACTGGACCGGACTCGCGCTCGCCCTGCGCGGCCAGGCGATCTCCGATTTCCCACTCTGCAACAAAAGCTTCAATTTATCGTACTGCGGTTTCGATTTGTAGGCCGAAGCAAGGACTAAGGGACTAAGAGACTAAAAGACTAAAGGACCCCAATCCAATAAACGATTCACGCAATGTCGCTCCTCACTCCCTTGGTCCCTTGGTCCCTTGGTCCCTTCGTCCCTTCGTCCCTTCGTCCTTTAGTCCCTTCGTCCCTTAGTCCCTTCGTCCCTTAGTCCTTTGGTCCCTTAGTCCCTTAGTCCCTTCGTCCCTTCGTCCGATGTTCGTAATTGACACTCTCACCCACCGGCTGAAGCGCGGCTGTGAAACCATGGCGTATCCGAAAGGGACGCCACCCCCGCTGCCGGATCGGCATGGCGGCGCGTTGCGCGTCGATGCGTCGAGGTGCACCGACGGTTGCCACGAGTGCATCGACGTTTGTCCGACCGAGGCGATCACGCGCCCCGCTTCCGCCGCTTCGCCGGGCGCTGCCGCCACCGCGCAACCGATCGCGCTTGATCTCGGCCGGTGCATTTTCTGTGCGGAATGCATCGCCGCCTGCCCGCCCGGGGCCATCACCCAGACGAACGATCATCGGATGGCGACGCGCCGCCGTGAGGATCTCGTGCTGGGCGCGCCGGGCGCGGAGGAGCTTCGGCTTGCCGCCGCGCTCGACGAAAAACTGCGGAAGCTCTTTGGCCGGTCGTTGCGGCTCCGTGTCGTGAGCGCCGGCGGCTGCAACGGCTGCGAGTCCGACATCAACGTGCTCGGCACCATTGGCTGGGACCTTGGCCGTTTCGGAATCCAATATGTCGCCTCGCCGCGCCATGCCGACGGGCTGCTGATCGCCGGCAACGTGCCGAAGAACATGGCCCTCGCGCTGAAAAAAACCTGGGACGCGGTGCCCGAGCCAAAGCTCGTGATCGCCGTCGGCGCCTGTGCGATCTCCGGCGGACCATTCATCGGCAATCCGGAACACCTCCAGGGCGCCGCCGCGATCGTGCCGATCGACCTCTACATTCCGGGATGCCCGCCGCACCCGCTGACGATTCTGGATGGATTGCTGCGGCTGATCGGCCGGATCGAAACCGGATCCCGGAAACCGGAAGCCGGATAGAGAGCCAATTTCGGATTTCGGATTTCGGATTTCGGATTGCAGATTGCGGATTGCGGATTGCCGCAGGTTGCTCCCCGCGGATCGGTGCTCCTCTAGTGATTTTCCGGCGCCGCCGGAAAATCACGCCAGGTGAACGCGTGGCACAGCGCCACGCTGGCCGCATCCGCCTCGTCGGGCGCCAGCATGCGGCCGTGTCCCAGCAAAGCCATGACGGTTCGGGCAACCTGCTCCTTGCTCGCGCGACCGGCACCGACCACGGCCTGCTTCACGCGCAACGGTGGATATTCGAACACGGGCAAATCACACAACGCGGCCGCGGCAATCGCCGCCCCGCGCGCCGCCCCGAGGATCTGCGCGGTCCGGATATTCTGGACGTAGATCGTTTGTTCGAGGGCCACGTGCCTTACTTCGCCGGACACGAGGAACGCAGTCACGGCCCGGTGGATTTCCGCCAGCGCGATCGCCATGCTGTGGCGCGCGGGCACCTTGACCGTCTGGCAGCGCAACAGCACCGGCGCACGCGAGGGTGCAAAATCAATCAACGCCAGCCCGGTACCCCGCAACGACGGATCGATTCCGAGCACCAGCCCGCGGAATGGCCGGCGCGCCGGCACCGCGACCGATGTCGTGGTGCCATTGGCCGGCACCGGCAGTGATGACGGCACGGGCCGCCCCGCCAGCTTTGCCGCCCACATCTGCCGCACATTCATTCGCGCCACGGCAGGAGTGAAAGTGAGAGTGAGGGTGAAAGGGAAGGATGAAGAGTGGAGTGAGGGAATGAGAAAGAAAATCACAGCCAGCTGCAGTAATGTGGTCGGTGGTCGGTGGCCGGTCGTCAGTGGCCGGTGGTCGTCCGTTGTCCGTCCTCTGTCCTCCGTCGTCTGGCCTCTGGCTTCTGGCTTCTGACGTCTGACGTCTGACGTCTGACATCTGTCAGCCTACCCCACCACCAACTTCAGCCCGGCAAGCGCGGCCAGCCCAAGGGCCAGGTTTTCGAACACGCGCTGGTTGATTCGCAGCAGAAGTTTGCCGCCCAGCCAGGTTCCGGCGAGCACCGCAGGCGCGAGCAGAAGATTCAACGTGAAACTTGCCCCGTTGATCAGCCCGAGGTCGATCATGAACGGCACCTTGAAAAGATTCAGCAGCAGGAAAAACACCGCCGCCGTGCCGACGAAATCCATCTTCGGCAGCCGCATGGCCAGCAGGTAGATCGTCATCAGTGGCCCCGCCGCATTTGCGACCAGCGTCGTGAAACCCGCCAACACACCCACCGTGGGCGGAAACCACGGGCCGTGCTCGGCCTCGTGTCCACCGACGTGCCGGCGCAGCAAATGCAGTCCCACCAGCGTAAGCACAATCGCGGCGATCAGGATTCGCGCCTGCGTTTCGCTGAATCGCCCGAGCGCGAAGTAACCCGCGAAAACACCCGCGGCCGTCCAGGGAAACAACCGCCACAGGTACTTCCAGCGCGCGTGCTGGCGGTACATCAGTGTCGCCACGATGTCGCCGAAGCACAGCAGCGGGAGGACGATGCCGGTCGCCTGCTTTGCCGGCATGATTTGCGCGAAAAGGACGACCGACAGCATGCCGAGTCCCGCCACGCCCGTCTTGGCCACGCCGATCAGCGCCGCTGCGATCACCGCCAGCAGCCACTGCCATGGCTCGAGTTGAATCAAGGTTTCACCTCCGTGAATCCACCTTCGACCACCTCGAAAACCTGCCACGTGCCAAGTTCCGCGTCGGGCAGGTGGGTTCCCGTGGCGAGCACCTGCGACTCCGGATCGATGGACGACCAAAACCGGCGCCGCCGCAGCGGGTCCAATTCGCCAAGCACGTCGTCGGCGAGCAGCACGGGGCGCACGCCGCTCCGCTCCTGAAACCATCTGGCCTGGGCGAGCCGCAACGCGAGCACGAGCGATCGCTGCTGGCCCTCGGAACCGTAATCCTTCGCCACGCTGTGTTTCACCGTCAGGTGAAAATCGTCGCGATGCGGACCGACCAGCGTACTTCGAAACTGGATATCGCGCGCGCGCCCTGATTCGAGCCGGGCCTGCAATGACTCGGCCGAGGGTTCCGAGAAATTCGGCTCGTAGACCAGCGCCGCGGGCTCGGCGTCCTCGGTGAGACCCGCATAGGATTTCACCAGACACTCACCGAGCGTCCGCAATCCGGCGTCGCGCCGGGAGATGAGTTCGGCGCCCGCCGATGCCAGCGCCGGTTCAAAGGCGTCGAACTCGGCGTCGGTGCCGCGTCCGGATTTCAACAATGCATTCCGCGCCATGAGCGCCCGGGTGTACGTTTGCAGCGCCTGCAGGTATGGCGGGTCCATCGCCGCCAGCGTGAGATCGAGCCAGCGGCGCCGCTGCGCCGGTGAACCGCGGACGAGTTGGATGTCCTGCGACGAGAACACGACGGTGGGAAACCGGCCGAGGTAATCGCCCAGCTTCGTCACCCGCTCCTGGTCGCATGTCACCTCCTTGCCGTCGTGTCGCAGGTTGATCATCACGTGCGTTTCATTGAACCGCTCGTGATCGAGCGTGCAGGCGATGGCGGCGTTATGCTGGCCCTGGGAGATGAGCAGCTTGTTGTCCGTGGTGCGAAACGAGCGCAGCGCCGTCAGGTATCCCGCGGCCTCGAGCAGGTTCGTTTTGCCCTGGCCGTTCCGGCCGACGAAAAACTGCTGCCGGCCGGAGAATTCGAGCGCGGCAAAGCCCACGTTGCGAAAATGCCGGAGCGTGAGTTTGCGCAGGCGCATGGCTTGACCGCGGATTACGTGGGCAACTGTAAGCGGGCTAAAGAACAAATCGCGGCGCGACACGCGAATGCAGGCAATGATCACCGCGAATGAACGCGAATGGACGCGAATCAAGACAAAGCCATTGGTCGTAACGAATCACACGATTTGTAGGGCTGGCGCTTGTCGCCAGGCCGCACGATCGTTCGATTTTACATTGCGGCCTGCCGATAAACGGCAGCCCTACAACTGCGCGCGCAGCGCGCCACTTTTTTCGAGCGCAGTCTCGAAAAAAAGTTGTTCACTCTTTCTGAAAATGCACACAAGCCGCGAGCATGAGTTTAACCGCAAAGAACGCATGGCCCGCAGAGAAACTGCTTCTCCGCTCCTTTGCGTTCCTTGCGTTCTTTGCGGTAAAATCCATCTCCCTTCGGTTGCGGCCGCGGCGCCCTGTGTAATCCGTGGCTGCGCTTTAGTCTCTGGTCCTTGGTCTCTGGTCCCTGGATCCCCGGCCGATTTTCTACTCGCTCCCCGCCACCCGCTACTCGCTACTTTTGGCCATGACCTTTGACGCCTCGCTCGCCGAAACCGTCAGGACCTTCCAGGCGCTGACCACGATTCGCGCGCAGATCGATCGTGCCGGCGACCTAATCCTCGCGACGCTTCGGCGCGGAGGAAAACTCCTGATCTGCGGCAACGGCGGCAGCGCGGCGGAGGCGGCGCATTTTGCGACCGAGCTCGTCGGCCGTTACGCGAAGACCCGCCGCTCATTGCCGGCGATGGCGTTGTCCTCGGATGGCACGCTGCTCAGCTGCATCGGCAACGATTTCGGATACGACCAGGTTTTTGCCCGCCAGGTCTCGGGACTGGCGAAGGCCGGCGATCTGGTAATTGTCCTCACCTCGAGCGGCAACTCGGCCAACATCGTGGCCGCACTGCACGAGGCGAAAAAAGCCGGAATCGAGAGCATCGCTTTTCTCGGCCGCAGCGGTGGCAAGGCAAAGGGCATCGCCACCTGCGATCTCATCATGCCGGGCCAGAGCGGAGCCGCGGCTCAGGAAGCGCACCTGTTCCTGATTCACCATTTCTGCGAGCGGATCGATGAGGAGGATTTTGCTGCTGCAAAATCCTAATGATTTTTGCTCCGCAAAAATCCCGGACCTTCGGCCACTGACAACCGGGTGTGCCGCTCAAAGGAGAGGGTTCAAGGCAAGGCGAATTTCCCGAATTACGCATTGCTAATCGCGTATTTCTCCTAGGTTTTTGCAGCAGCAAAAACCTGCCACAAATCTTATGAGCACTCCCTCGACCGCGAACGAACAGGCCGTAATCTCCACGAGCTACGGTGACATGACGATTTCCTTCTGGCCCGATGTCGCCCCGCAGACGGTCGAGAATTTCAAGAAACTCACCCGGGAGGGATTCTATGACGGCACCGCGTTTCACCGGATCATGAAGGGATTCATGATTCAGGGCGGCTGCCCGAACACGAAGGCGGGCGCGGGCAGCATTCCCGGCACCGGCGACCCGGGCTACAAGGTCAAAGCTGAGTTCAACGCGAAGCCGCACGTCCGCGGCGTGATTTCGATGGCGCGATCCCAGCATCCCGACAGCGCGGGCTGCCAGTTTTTCATCGTGCACGGCGATGCGCGTTTCCTCGACCGGCAATACACCGCGTTTGGCGAACTCGTGGAAGGCGATGACGTGCTCGAGAAAATCGCGAACGTGCCGACAAAGTCCGGCGGCGGTGGCGAAAAAAGCACGCCGATCGATCGCGTTGAAGTGCAGAGCGTGAAGATCATTGCTGCCGCGGCCTGATTGTAGTCCCGGTCCAGGATCGAAACGCCGGCGGCCGGATCCAAGCTCCACGATTTAAGCCCCAAGCTCCAACATCCAAGCTCCAGAGAAGATCCAAGTCCCAAACACCAAAACGCCTCGCAGTGAGGATTGGAGACTGGAGGTTGATGTTTGGTGTTTCTCTGGAGCTTGGTGCTTGGATCTTGGAACTTCGCCGCCGGCGATTGTAGCTTCGCCGAACGCCATCGAACGTGCGGCGGAGCGCAGACCTGCGCGGCGTTCAGCTCAAATCCCGCAGGCTGCCGAATTCCGGGTCAAAGAGCCGGCGGTACGTCCGGACGATCATGCCGTCGGTCAGCCCGGACAGCCAGTCGCAGATTTGGCGCGCCTTGCACGCATCCGTCTTCTCCGCCTCGATCAGCCGGCCGACGCGCGGGGGCAGGATGTTGATCACCCGCTTGCCCTTCTCGACGTAGTTGCTCCAGCACGAATCCCATAAGGCACAGAGCACCTTGCGCGCCTTGTGTTCCATTTGCTGGAGTTGCGGGCTCTCGAAAATGATGTCGTTCGCCATTTTCTTGTAGAACATCGCTTCCCGCTCGGCCGGCGCGCCAATCACGAGCTCGAATCGGTACCGGTTCGTGTGCGCCGACATGAAGTTCTTCCGTTCCCGCAACCGGCACGCGGTGATGAACGCCCCAATCCTCTGGGCGAACGCGTTCTCCAGCCGGTCACCGCGAATCGCCGCGAACAATTGGTCGAGCCACCGTTGCTGTTCGGCATCCACGCCCACTTCGGCCGCCCACGCTTCGACGCGTTCGATGTTTAGGAAGCCCGCCCGGACGCCATCGACGATGTCGTTGAGTGAGTACGCCGCGTCGTCCGCCCAATCCATGATCTGGCATTCGATGCTCTTGAACGCGTTGAGCTTTTCGCCCTCGTGCAGCTCCGCCGGAATGGCCACGCCCCCGAAAACGAAATCGCGGTGCCGCTCCTGCGGGTCGTAGAGAAAGTGATTTGTCGGCGGCGACGGAAACTCACGAAACAGTTTCTTGTACTTCAACACGCCGTCGAGCAGCGCACGTGTCGGCGCCATGCCGCGGACGCCGGCCTCGTTCTGGTAAATCGTCTCGGTGAGAAGGTGCAGCGTCTGGGCGTTTCCCTCGAACCCGCCCCATTTCACCATCAGCTCCTGCAAGGTGCGTTCCCCGGAGTGACCGAACGGCGGATGACCGAGATCGTGGGCGAGACACACGCCTTCCACGAGATCCCCGTCGATGAAAAAATCGTCGCGCAACGGCGCACCGCGCGAGCGCAGCAGCGTGCAAATCGACCGCCCGATTTGTGCCACTTCCATCGAATGCGTCAGCCGCGTGCGATAAAAGTCGTATTCACCCGAAAGGAAAACCTGCGTCTTCGACTGAAGCTTGCGAAACGCATGCGCGTGGATGATCCGGTCACGATCAACCTGGAAAGCCGTGCGGTAATCGTGCTTGCGGCTGCCGCCACTGGCCTCGTTGTCGAATGCGTTGTAGAACCGGTTGGTCAAAAGAGTGAAGGTGAAAGTGAGAGTGAAAGGGAGCCCGAACGGAACGCGAAAAAGTGAGCCCGGTGCGAAAGCGGGATTGAAACGTCGAGCCAAAGGTGAAAGGTGGGCTGCGTGCCCCGGGTGGCTTGTCGGGGCCGCCTGGACGCCGCTTTCGACCCTCGCTTATTCCTCCCCGCTCCTTCCCCCTCACCCTCACCCTCACCCTCACTTTCACTTTCACTTTCACTCCTCACTCTCACTTTCACTTACCACCCCGTGCCCCATTCCACGTTTTCCACTCCGCTCGGCACCTGCGCGATTGCCTGGAACGACTCTGGACTCACGCGTTTTCTCCTGCCGGAACCCGAGCGGCATTCCGGCGGCGACACGGAAACAGATCCGCCGCCGTGGGTGCAGGAAATCATCGCTCGCGTGCGTCGCCACCTGGCGGGCGAACCGCAGGATTTTGCGGACGTGCCATTCGATTTCAGCCGCGTCCCCGAATTCGACCGCGCGGTGCTGCGCGCGACGCTCGCCATCAAGGCGGGAAAAACAGCCAGCTATGGCGACATCGCTCTCTCGAGTGGCCAGCCGCTCGGCGCGAGCCGCGCCGTCGGTTCAGCTTTGGGCGCGAATCCGTGGCCGCTGCTGATTCCCTGTCACCGCGTCGTTGCCGCCAGCGGAAAAATGACGGGATTCTCCGGCCCCGGCGGCGTGAGTACCAAGGTCAAGCTGCTCGCGCTCGAAGGGGCGCAGCTGCTGTCCGAATAGGTCGCGACGGTGTCAAGGCTGCCGATCGCCGGTGGCGAAAGGTGGAATCGATTCGGGAAACGTTTCGCGGATGAGCCTGGTCACGCGGCCCACTGAAACCCGCATTCGTAGCTGCTCGCGCCAGAAACCGCGATTTCGCGGATGCGAATAAAACCCATGCAGTTCGTCCTTCAGCCCGCGCGAACTCGTCAGTTGTCCAACACCTCGAATCAATTCGTAATCCGGACTGAAATAATCGGAGTCCAGCACTTTGATCAGCGGCGCGAATAACCGCGCCCGTCGGTGTAGCGCGCACGAAAACATCGTCTGAACATAGCGATCCGCGGAGACACCGCGCTGCTGGCAAAACAGCTCTGCGAACGTTGGCATGGATCCGGGGAGCAGAGCATAGACAATGCCGCGGCGACATACACGCCGAATTCGCGGCCGATCGCGGGGTCGGCTTAGGCAGCCGATCCGGGCGAATGGAAGCACTGGCGGATGGATTTGTTTCGCGCCGCAACCTGACTAGGCTGACCGCACTCATGGCTTCGAAAACGATGCGTGCCATTGCCAAGGTTCGTCCGGGACCGGGACTCGAATTGGTCGAGGTCCCGGTCCCGACACCCGATATCAACGATGTTTTGATCAAGGTTCGGAAGACCTCGATCTGCGGCACCGACGTGCACATCTACAATTGGGACGCATGGGCCCAAAAAACCATCCGGCCGCCGATGGTGATCGGGCATGAATTCGTCGGCGTGATCGAACAGGTCGGCTCGAACGTCCAGGGCTTCAAGCCGGGCGACCTCGTCGATGGCGAAGGACACATCGTCTGCGGCCACTGCCGCAACTGTCTCGCGGGCCGGCGTCACCTTTGCAAAAACACCCAGGGCGTGGGCGTGAACCGCGACGGCGCGTTTGCAGAATACCTCTGCATCCCTGCGAGCAATGCGGTGCTCGTCGATCCCTCGATCCCGCTCGACGTGCTCACCTGTTTCGATCCGCTGGGCAACGCCGTCCACACCGCACTGCAATATGACCTCGTGGGGGAAGACGTGCTGATCACCGGCGCCGGACCGATCGGGTGCATGGCCGCGGCCATCGCGAAAAAAGCCGGCGCCCGCAATGTGGTCGTGACGGACGTGAATCCCGATCGCCTCGCGCTCGCGCAGCGGCTAGGTGCCACGCGGGTGGTCGACGTGTCGAAGGAAAAACTGCCCGAGGTGCAGCGCGAACTCGGCATGAAGGAGGGCTTCGATGTCGGATTGGAGATGTCCGGCAATCCCCGCGCGCTGGCGGACATGATCGACAACATGTTTCACGGCGGTCGCATCGCACTCCTCGGGATCATGCCGGACAAGGCGGCGATCGATTGGAACAAGGTTGTCTTCAACATGCTCACGATCCGCGGCATTTACGGCCGCGAGATGTATGAAACCTGGTACAAGATGACCGCGCTAATCCAGAGCGGTCTCGACATCTCGCCGGTCATCACCCACCGGATGCGCTACACCGAATTCCAGCGCGGCTTCGAACTGATGCGTTCCGGCAAGAGCGGGAAAATCGTCCTGAGCTGGGATTGAGCTGGAACGAAACCCCGAAGAATTGGACGCTTCCCGCCATGCCGACAGGGCCGTAACCATGCGGAGGAACAACCGCGAATGGACGCAAATGGACGCAAATTTCAGAGGCAGCAAGACCGCGGCTGATGATGCAGTGAGACGCCCTGACCTCCTTGGCTATGGTTGCTTTTATTCGAGTCCATTCGCGTCCATTCGCGGTTAAGACCTGGTACGGCTTAGCGGTCCGTGTAGATCCGTGTTATCCGTGGTCGATTGGCTAGACCTCGAATTCTCCCCGCATCCCAAGAAGCATCATGACCTCCGATTTTCGCCGACACCTCGAGAAGACGCTCAATGAAATCGATGCGGCCGGGCTCTATAAACGCGAGCGGGTGATCGCGTCGCCGCAGGGCGCGAGCGTGACGGTATCGAACCATGGCTCGGCCACACCGCCGGCCGCCGGCACCCATGTCGAACGCAAGGTCCTAAATTTCTGCGCCAACAATTATCTCGGGCTGGCGGATCATCCCGAGATTATCCGCGCGGCCCACGAGGCGCTCGACCGCTGGGGCTACGGACTCTCGTCCGTGCGCTTCATCTGCGGCACGCAGGAAATCCACCAGCAACTGGAGCAGCGGCTGAGCGAATTCCTCGGTACCGAAGACACGATTCTGTATTCGTCGTGTTTCGACGCGAATGGCGGGTTGTTTGAAACGCTGCTCACAGCTGAGGACGCGGTCATCAGCGACGAATTGAACCATGCCTCGATCATCGACGGCATCCGGCTGTGCAAGGCCCAGCGGTTTCGATACCGCAATTGCGACATGAACGACCTCGACGCGAAGCTGCACGAAGCCGGCGCCAAGTCGCGGTTCAAGCTCATCGTCACGGACGGCGTTTTCTCGATGGACGGGTTCATCGCGCCATTGCGCGAAATCTGTGATTTAGCGGACAAGCACAGCGCGCTCGTGATGATTGATGACAGCCACGCGGTGGGTTTCATGGGCAAGACCGGCCGGGGCACGCATGAGCACTACGGCGTCATGGAGCGCGTCGACATCATCAGTGGCACGCTCGGCAAGGCGCTCGGCGGCGCCACCGGCGGATACATCGCCGCGCGGCAGCCCATCGTTGATCTGCTACGACAGCGCTCGCGCCCGTACCTTTTTTCCAACACGGTCGCACCGATGGTCGTGGCGGCGTCCATCGCGGCGCTCGATCTGATCACGCGCTCGACGGAACTGCGCGATCGGCTCGAGGCGAACACCCGGTACTTTCGCTCGGGGCTCGAAGCCGCGGGCCTGACGCTGAGGCCCGGATCGCATCCAATCGTGCCGGTGATGCTCGGCGACGCCGCGCTTTCGCAACAGTTCGCGGCGCGGATGCTGGAAAAAGGCGTTTACGTAATCGGCTTTTTCTATCCCGTGGTGCCACAGGGCGCGGCGCGAATCCGGACCCAGGTGAGCGCCGCCCACAGCCGCGAGGACCTGGACGCCGCACTCAAGGCGTTTCGCGAAGTGAAGGTGGAGTTGCTGTAGGCGGCGCCGCGGCGGCGCAGGTTTCGCGTTTCGGGTTTCGCGTTCTGAGTTCTGAGTTCCGGTCGACACTGACGTCTGGCCTCTGGCTTCTGGCCTCTACGTCTCCGACGATGTCCGACCTCTGACATCTGGCGTCTGCCGTCTGCCGTCTGGCCTCTGGCTTCCGGCTTCTGGCATCTGGCTTCTGGCATCTGGCCTTCCGCCCCTCTGCCCCTCCGCGCCTTCCGCGCCTCTGCCCCTCCGCGCCTCCGCTCCTCCGCCCCCTCGCCCCTCGGCAGTACTCGACGCCACACCAGTTCCTCGGGCATAACGCAGATGCCATGTCGTCCGCTCGTGCCTCCACCCTTCGTCCGTCCACGCTGCGCCGGCTCGAAAAGGCTGCGCGGGCCGCTGCCCGCACCTCGTATTCCCCGTACTCGAAATTCCGGGTCGGTGCCGCGGTGCTCACCGGCTCGGGGAAAATCTATGGCGGCGCCAATGTGGAAAACGCGTCCTACGGACTCTGCAACTGCGCGGAACGAACAGCGATCTTCAGTGCCGCGGCGGCCGGCGAACGAAACCTGAAGGCCGTCGTGGTCTACACACCCACGCCCGCGCCGACGATGCCGTGCGGCGCATGCCGGCAGGTCATCCACGAATTCGGCTCCGATGCCACGGTGATCGCGATCTGCGATTCGGCGCAGCGTGTCGAACGAACGCTCCCCGAGTTGCTTCCCGACGCGTTCGGGCCGCGTGATCTGCTCCAGGCATCGTCACAATCTCCGCGCCGAAACCGTCGCTAACCAATCAGAGCATCGCACCCTGGGAGCGCGGGCGTCTCGCCCGCCCGATCGTTTCAATCGCCCGACGGACTTTCCCCATCATTGCGGTCCGAGGCCGCGGGCCAGGGAAAGAATAATTGGCGAGCACGGGCAGCCTGCCCGCACTGATCGAGTGGCTGCGGCTTCCCCGTTCGGCAGGCTTAGGGCCCCGAGCCGATTCGACGGGCTCACGGCCATCTGTGATTTCGACTGAAAGGCCTCGAGCTTGTCGAGAGGCCTGTCGAGGGGCAGCCGCAGATTCGGTCGAATATTGCGATCGCATTCCTTTACGGCCGGGGGCGGCCGCGCTCCCAGGCAAGCGTTGCGGGCGGGACCCAGCCTTCGCCCAAGGCTTCGGCGGGCAGGCTGCCCGCGCTCCCAGGACTGTCGCGCCGCACGGCGTTTCAATAACGTTCGGCTAATACTCTTGCGCCACCCCGCCACCGGACTTGGTTTGGTCCGTCTTGGCTACGACTGACAAAAACTTCGTCCACCTCCACGTTCACACCGATTACAGTCTGCTCGACGGCTGCTGCCGGATCGATCGACTGGTGGAGCGTGCCACGGAACTCGGGATGGGCGCGCTCGCCCTCACCGACCATGGAAATCTGTTCGGCGCGATCGAGTTCTACAACCAGGCCAGGGCGAAGGGCATCAAGCCGCTGATCGGCTGCGAACTCTACCTCGTCGAGACGTCGCGGCTCGAAAAAAACGGCCGTTCCGACGAGGGAAAAACGATCTTCCACCTCGGGCTGCTGGCGAAGAATCTCACCGGCTACCAGAACCTGCTGAAGCTGGTCTCGGACGCGCACCTCAAAGGTTTCTATTACAAGCCGCGCACCGATCTCGAGATGCTCGCGAAGCACTCCGCCGGCCTGCTCGGTTTTACCGGCTGCCTCGCCGCCCTCGTGCCGCAGCACCTGCTCCATGACCGCTACGACGAAGCGCGGAAAGCCTGCGGCCGGTTCGTGGAAATCTTCGGCCGCGAAAATTATTTCGTCGAAATCCAGGATCACGGCATCGCGGAGCAGAAGAAAATTATTCCCGGCCTGTTGAAGCTCGCGGAGGAGTTCGGACTCAAAGTGATCGCGACGAACGATGTCCATTACGTGCGCGCGCAGGATTCCGGGCCGCACGATGCGATGCTTTGCATCCAGACGGGCGCGAAAATCGACGAGGAGAAGCGGATGCGGTTCGACGGAACGCAATTCTACCTCAAGTCGCGCGAAGAGATGGAGCGGCTGTTCATCGAGGTGCCGGAGTCGGTCACGAACACGCAGCTCGTGGCCGATATGTGTGAACTCTCAATCCCGTTTCCGAAGGGCAGCGAACGCTATCCGCGTTACCCGCTGCCGCCGGAGGTGAAGTCAACCCGCACGCCCGCGGGTTACCTGCACGATCTGTGTGTCGCGGGGCTGAAGGCTCGTTACGGCTACGATTTCGAGGCCGTTTCCCAGCGGCCGGTCGTCGCAGAGCGACTGGCCAAGCTG
The DNA here is from genome assembly GCA_030648295.1 of Opitutaceae bacterium. GTDB lineage: Bacteria > Verrucomicrobiota > Verrucomicrobiia > Opitutales > Opitutaceae > ER46. The sequence goes on from JAUSID010000148.1 coordinate 56,471, forward strand.
GTCAACCTGCCGGCCGGCCAGAAACCGCAGCCGCCCGATTACAGCGGACTGGCGCTCGACGAGGAGCTCGCGGTGCGGATGGGTTACGAGCTCGCGATCATCAATGTCACCGGCTTCGTCGATTACTTTCTCGTTGTCTGGGATTTCATCCACTGGGCGAAGGAGCACGGCGTGCCGGTCGGGCCGGGCCGCGGTTCCGGCGCCGGCTGTCTCGTCGCCTACCTGCTCGCGATCACGAACCTCGACCCGATCCGGTTCAAGCTGCTGTTCGAGCGGTTCCTCAACCCGGAGCGCGTGTCGCCCCCCGACTTCGACATCGACTTCTGCATGCGCCGGCGCGGCGAGGTGATCGATTACGTGCGCCAGAAATACGGCGACCAGTGCGTGGCCAACATCATCACGTATGGCACGCTCGGCGCGAAGATGGTCATCCGCGACATCTCGCGCGTGCACAACCTCGCCTTCGCCGACGCCGATCGGCTGGCGAAGATGATTCCCGACGAACTCAATATCACGCTCGAGGACTCGATCACCAGGAGCGCGGAGCTGCGCGACGAGGTGAACAAGAATCCGGTCGCGAAGAGAATCTTCGACCAGGCGCGCGTGCTCGAAGGCATGGTGCGCAACACCGGCAAGCACGCGGCCGGCATCATCATCACGGACAAGCCGCTCGACGAGTTCGTCCCGCTGACGTTGCAGGAGGGCGATGTCACGGTGCAGTTCGACATGAACGCGGTGGGCAAACTCGGCCTGCTGAAGATGGATTTCCTCGGGCTGAAGACGCTCACCGTGATCGCGGACGCCGTGGACAACGTCCGCCGAACGGCGGACCCGAAGTTCGACATCGAGCAACTGCCGCTCGACGACCCGAAAACCTACGCGCTGCTCAATGTCGGCAAGACGGTGGGCGTGTTCCAGCTCGAGTCGCCCGGGATGCAGAACGCCTGCAAGCTCGTGGGCGTCTCGAACATCGACGACATCAACGCCATCGGCGCGCTCTACCGGCCGGGCCCGATGGCGTTCATCCCCGACTACGCCCGCGGCAAGAAGGATCCGTCCACCGTCACCTATCCGCACCCGCTGCTCGAACTGTCGCTGAAGGAGACCTACGGCATCATCGTCTACCAGGAGCAGGTGATGGAGTGCGCGAAGATCATCGCCGGCTACACGCTGGGCGGCGCCGACATGCTGCGGCGCGCCATGGGCAAGAAGGACGCCGAGGCGATGGCGAAGGAGCGGATCAAGTTCGTCGACGGCGCAAAGCGCGTGAACAACATCGATGAGAGGCAGGCGAACGAAATCTTCGACCTGTTGAACAAGTTCGCCAGCTACGGCTTCAACAAATCCCACTCGGCCGCCTACGCGATGCTGAGCTACCAGACCGCGTATCTCAAAGCCAACTACCCCGTTCAGTTCATGGCGGCGATGCTCAGCGCCGAGCTCGGCAACGCGGAAAAGGTTTCCCACTTCATCGCCGAGGCGGGCGCCATGGGGCTGACCGTACTCGGACCCGACGTGAACGAGTCGCGCGAGATGTTCACGCCGGTCGGCTCCAAGATCCGCTTCGGTCTCGCGGGCGTGAAGGGCGTCGGTGAACTCGCCGCGCAAAAGATTATCGAGGAACGCGAGAAAAACGGGCCGTATACCGACTTCGCCGACCTCGCGCGCCGAGTGGATGGCCGGGCGATCAACAAGCGCGTGCTCGAACACCTGACGAAGACAGGCGCGTTCGATTTCAGCGGCGCGCCGCGGAAACAGCTGTTCGACGGCATCGACTCCGCGCTCGCCGGCGCCGCCGCGCAGGCGCGGGATCGCGCCGCCGGTCAGCACAGTTTCATGGATCTTCTGGCGGAGGATCCCGCGCCGAGGAAGAACGGCACCAATGGCGGCGCGAGGGCGGCGGATCGCGCGGGTTCGCCCGGGCCGGCGCTCCCGGCGACCGATGAGGATTTTTCCGCCGCCGAGCGGCTCGCCTTCGAGAAGGAACTGCTCGGGTTCTACGTGTCCGGCCACCCGATGAACACCTACGCCGGACTCGCCGAGGCGATCGACACGTTCGCGGTCGAGGAACTCCTGGGACAGTCGGACCGGACCGAATTCCGGCTCTGCGGCATCGCGAGCAACCTGGTGAAGAAACTTTCGAAGCGCGACAACCGCCCCTGGGTGGCGTTCACGCTCGCGACCAAACATGCGGCCCTCGGGCTGAACATGTTCGCGGACGCGTACGCCGCGTACGGCCAGACGCTCGCCGAGAATGCGCTCGTGCTGGTGCAGGGGACCATTCTCGTCAACCAGGAGGGCGCGCGGATCAACGTGAAGGAATGCTACCCGCTCGACGCGCAGGTGGCGGGATTAGTGAAGAAAGTGACGTGGCTGCTGCATCCGCAGCACGCGGAGGTGGGCGCGTTCCTGCGGCTGCTGCGCGAGACGTTGAACAAGCAGGCTGGCGACACGCGCGTGGAGTTCGGCTTCGTATTCGAGAACCGGATTGCCCCGGTGGCCGAGGCCAGTACCGCCCTCGCGTGGAAGCTCAATGCCGCGGCGTTTCAAGACCTGCGGTCCCATCCGGCGGTCGCGGGCGTCCAGATCGAAACACGCCGGATCGAGCTGAAGCAGGATCGGCGCTGGGCCAAGCGAGCGTAGCGCGGTTTGTTCGGCTCGATTTCCCGGCGTTGCCCGGGAAATTGCATTTGGAGTTTCACCGTTTGGGTTTAGAGTGACCGCCCTTGGACACGAAACCGCAGAATTTTTCGCCCGCCACCCACGCGCAGCCAGCCCGCTCGACGGTTGACTCCGCCGCGCTCAACCACGCGGCGCGGATTCTCGCGGCGGCGACGGACGACATTCCGGCGGATGTCGCGTTGCGTCATTACTTCCTGGAGACGCGACACCTTGGTCCGCGCGAGAAGCGCGCGATCAGTCGCGCCGTGTTCTCCTATTTTCGCTGGCTGCAATGGCTCGATCCCAAGGCGTCATTCCAGAAACAGGTCGACCACGCGTGGACGCTCCAGGAGCGGTTTCGCGCCGACGAAAAGTCGATCAAGGTTGAGACGCTGGCGGCCCGCGCGGTTCCGGCCTGGCTGCACGAGGAAATGGCGGTGCCGCCCGAATACCTGCGGCAACTGCAACGCGAGCCTGCCCTCTGGCTGCGCGCGCGGCCGGGCACGGCGGCGAAACTGGCGCAGGAACTCGGTCATTGTGAGCTCTCCACCGTGGCGCCCGATGCAATCCGTTACACCGGCCACCAGGATCTGTTCCTGACGCCCGCGTTCCATCGCGGTGCATTTGAAATTCAGGATCTCACCTCCCAAATCGTCAGCCATGCCGCCGCGCCCAAGCCGGGCGAAACCTGGTGGGATGCCTGTGCCGGCGAAGGTGGCAAGACGCTCCATCTCGCCGCCCTCATGGCGAACAAGGGCGTCGTGTGGGCGTCGGATCGAAGCGAGCGCCGGTTGCAGATCCTGAAACGCCGCGCCGCCCGCGCCGAGATTTTCAATTATCGTGCCGCGCTCTGGGACGGCTCCGCGAAACTGCCCACGAAAACGAAATTCGACGGCATCCTCATTGATGCCCCGTGCAGTGGAGTCGGTACGTGGCAGCGGAATCCACACGCCCGCTGGTCGGCAACGATCGATGACGTCCATGAACTCGCGCGCGTGCAACGCGGCATTCTCGAGCATGCCGCTGCCGCGCTGAAGCCGCGCGGCCGGTTGCTTTATTCGGTCTGCACGCTCACGCGGAGCGAGACCAGCGCGGTGGCTGATGCCTTCAGCGCGGCGCATCCGGAATTGCAGCCATCGGCGGTATTCGCCGCCGCCGCCACACCCTCTCCCGCCGCACCGCCGTCGGCGCCCGCCGTGACGCTTTGGCCGCACGAGCTGAACGCAAACGGCATGTTCATCGCCGCGTGGGTCCGCACCTGATGCCGCTCGCCCGCCCAACCACGAGCGCGTCGCCCCACGTCGCACGATGGCTGCAATGGGCTTTTGTTTTTCCCGTCCTCGCGTTCGCCTGGCTCCGTTTTTCGGATAATACCGCCGACAACGATCTCTGGGGTCACGTCCTCTACGGCCAGCGCATGCTCGCGCTGGGCCGCATCGAGACGACAGACGTACTCTCGTGGACGGCGGCGGGCGAGCGGTGGATCAATCACGAAACCGCGGCCGAACTCGTGCTCGCGCTCGTCCATCGCGCCGGCGGCAGTGCCGGACTGTGGTTCTTCATGATGGGCATGGCCGCGGTGACGCTCACGTGGGCCGGCGTTGAAGGAACACGTGGTCGCGCTCGCGCCGCGGTCACGCTCACGCTGCTGGCGGTTTCCACGAACTTCATCGCGATGGGCTACGCCGTGCGGCCGCAGCTCTTCACGATGCTTGGTTTCGTCGCGCTCCTGGCGACGTTGCGCCGCTTTCTGTCCGGCCGGCTGGCGTGGGGCTGGCTGCTGCCGCCGCTGTTCGCCGCATGGGTGAATTTTCACGGCGGTTATCTTGCCGGCTGGCTCGTGTTGCTGCTGGCGGTCGGCGTCGAAACGGCAACGCGATTCTCGCACCGCAGCGCGTCCACGGATGCTGGCCGCAGTTTCGCCGCTCCACTTCTCCTCGTGGTGTCATGCACCGCCGCGCTCGCCGCGAACCCCGAGGGATTTCACCTGCTGGCGTGGACACTGCAAACGGTGCGGCTGCCGCGGCCGTCGATCACGGAATGGCAGCCGATGCCGCTGTCGCTGTCCGCCGTCCCATTTTTTTTCGTCGTAGCGAGCACCTTGCTCGCCTGGATGTTGAGCCGGCGTCCGCGGCATTGGTGGCAGGCGGCCGTGCTCGCCGTACTGGCGGTGATGGCCGTGCTGCAGCAGCGGCACGCGCCGCTGTTCGGGCTGGCGAACCTGATTTTCACGCCCGAGCACCTGGCCGACGCGCTGAGCCGGCTCGCCGTCCATGTACGCGGACTCATCGAAACTTTGCACCAGCCCGCCATGCAGGCCGTCGTGGGCTTGGGCCTGGCCGCGGCCGGCGTCGCCGCGATTGCAGCCAGCCTCCGGCTGCCGCGCGAGCATGCGTTCGCCATCGAGGTGCCGGCGGATGTGTATCCAGTTTCCGCAATCGCATTCATCCGCGAACACGCGCTCGAAGGAAACACGATCACGTTCTTCGACTGGGGCCAGCAGGTGCTTTGGGAACTCCCGCGCAATCCCGTGTCGTTCGACGGACGGCTCGACACGGTGTATTCGCGAGCCGTGATGGATGCGCACTGGCGATTCTATGCCGGCGAGCCACCGGGGCCGGCCCTCGATTTTGCACGCGCCGCCGTGGCGCTCTTGCCCACCGCGTCGGGCGGGGTTGATGTGCTGCGGCGCAACGGGTGGAAACTCGCGTACCGCGATCCGCTGGCAGCCGTTCTGGTACGTAACCCGGCCGATTTTCCGCGGCTCGCCGCTGCGCCACACCCCGTACTCACCGGCCCATCCGCGCTTCAAGGTCGGGCCCGTTTTCCCGACCAACCACCGCTGCTGGCAACGGCGACGCGACCGCGCTGATCCCATGGAGAAACCGGCGAAAATTTCCGCCGCGCAGGTTCGCGCCGACTTCAACGATCTGCACGCGGTCGTACACTATACGCGCGCGGCACATGAACTCGGGTTGTGGAAATCGGAACGGCTGCTGATCGAGCGTTTCTTTCCCGAGCGCGACGCACCACTGCTCGAAGCCGGTTGCGGTGCCGGCCGCGTGACGCTCGGGTTGTGGTCGCTCGGGTATCGCCGGCTCACTGCGTTCGACTTCGCCCAGGAGCTCATCGATCAGGCGATCAGCCTCGCGACCGAGCGCGGCGCGACGCCCATCCGCTTTCTTCACGCCGACGCCACTCAACTCCCTCCCGGCCTTTGTCATCTATTAGATGACAAACCGGGAGTTCCTCCCATAGGAGAGTCCAGCCACCGATGTCATCTAATAGATGACAAAGTGGATCACGGTTCGCGGCGGGAGCGGCCAGCACAAGAAGAAGAGCGCGGGACAGAGTGTGCCGGCGTGCCGTTTGCCGGCGCGTTGTTCATGTTCAACGGACTGATGCAGATTCCCGGTCGGGAAAACCGCCGCGTCGCGCTACGCGAGTTGCACCGCGTCTGCCGGCCCGGCGCGCCGCTGCTCTTCACCACCCACGATCGCGATCACTCGCCCACCGAATGCGCGCTGTGGCGGCTCGAAACCCTGCGCTGGATACGCGGCGAACAGGATCCGCGGCTGGTCGAGTTCGGTGACCGCTATTTCGAGGACCAGGCCTGCCGCACGTTCATGCACCTGCCGGACCGCCGCGAAATCCTCGAAGACCTCGCCGCGACCGGCTGGCGGCACGAGTTCGATGAAATGCGTGCGAAACTAGCGAGGGAGCCGCGCGCCGTCCGGGATTTTTCCGACGAGTGCCGCTTCTGGGTCGCGCAGCGCGCTTGACTGCATTCCATCCGTGATGAGCGGTGAAATCAGCGGCCAACGGAATTGAGCGTCTTCGCCGCCATCGACGATTTCCCGAATCACCGATCGACCTTGGGCTGGCTGCAAACGACCAGGAGGCGCGTGGCCGGATCGGGAGCCGGCGCCAGCAAACTCGCGGTGAAACCGATTCCGAAAGCCGAGAGCGCTGAAACGGCTCCAAACCACATGCCCGCGATGGTCGTGAACGTTGCCACGGCCAGCACAACGACAACTCCTCCCACGAGCCCGGCCAGCGCGCCCGTGCCATTGGCGCGCGGCACCAGCATCCCGAGCAGAAACACGCCGACGAGGCTTCCGCCGAAAAAATTACTGATCGTGATCGTGGCCTCCAGCACATTGCCGAACATGCCGCCGAAACACGCCGCCACGGTTCCGATCAATCCGAACCCGCAGGTCACCAGTCGCGCGAGCCCGACTGTCCCCTCGCGCTTCCCGTCGCGCTGATACAGGTCCGTGATTGCAACCGTGGCGAGAGAGTTGAGCACCGCGCTGACCGTCGACATCGACGCCGCGAGCACGGCGCCGACCATCAATCCGGTGACGCCCGACGGAACTTCCTCCGCGATGAACTTCGCGAAGATCCGGTTCGAATCGAATCCCGAACCGCCTCGATCCGGATGCTGCGCGTAAAACACAAAAAGCGCCGTGCCGACGAAGAAGAGTACAAACCCGAGAGCCGTGGCCACGAGCATCGAGGAACCCAGCGCAAAGCGCGCCCGCCGCAGCGATGATGTACTCAGGAACCGCTGCATCTCCGTCTGATCCGCGCCAAACTGTGCGATCATCAGGAACGTGCCACCAATCACACAGCCGGCGAACGTGTAAGGATCACCGGGCGCCAGCGAAAAATTAAAAAAGCGCAGTTTGCCGGCGGTTTCGGCCTGCGCCCACACGCCGGACAGCCCCCCGTCGATCTGGCGCGTGATGATGAAAAGCGCGACGCCCAGTCCGCCCGCGAGCACGAACAACTGGAGGGCGTCGGTCCATACCACCGCCCGCAACCCTCCCGTCAGCGTGTAAGCGGTCGTGACGAGCCCGGTGGCGAGAACGATCGCGACGACCGGAACGCCAGTCACCTCGGCCAGCACCAACGCCGGCGTGTAGATGACGATGGCGAGATACGCGGTCTTCAGCAGCACGAACAAGCCGCTCGCGGCAAATCGCACCCGTCGATCGAAGCGCCGGCCGAGATATTCATAGATCGAATAGACCTGCAGCCGGTAGAAAAACGGCAGCAGGACACCACAGAGCACAAAGATGGCCAGCGGCAGCGCGACCCGGTACTGCAGCAGCGTGTAGTCACCCTTGTACGCCACGCCGGGGCCGCCGAGATACGATGCGCCGCTCACAATCGTCGCGATGCCGGAGAAGGCGGCGAGCCACCACGGCACATTGCGGTTACCGAGGAAAAAGTCCTTCAGCGACTCCTGCTTTCCCGCCAGCGCGAGGGCAATCGCCGTCGTGGCCGCGAAGTAAACGACGATGACGATGTAATCGAGGGCGGTCATGGTTCGCGGATGCTCAATTGGAACGTCCGCGGCGTGCGCAACCCCGGCGAATATTCCCCTCCCGCCACCAGCCAGCTGCCTCCGAGATCGACCACGGCGGCACCCACCACCCCAAGCGGCATTGTCCCGATGCGCGACCAGCGATTGGTCGATCCATCGTAGAGGAGCGCATCCGCGGGTATCCGATAGCGATCACCCTGTTCCTTCATCCGCGCGAAATCATGTCCGTCCGATCCGCCCAGCACCAGGCCGCGAGCCGCATCGATCGACAATGCGGCGGCGAGGACAGCGCCGCGCGGCAGGGCCACCGTCGCCGCCCAGGTCCCGGCCGCGAGATCGAAAAGCCACGCATCACGGAGGTAGTCTTCCTGACTCTTCGCTGCTCCGGGCAGGCCCCCGCCGAACAGCAGTCGCACGCCCGCGGGCGTTGTCACCGACATCATGATACCGCCGAAACGCGGACGGCCCGGGCACGGCGGCAGCGACTCCCAGCTCACGGTCGCCGGCCCGGCGAGCGCGCGGTTCAAATCGAGCCGCCAGAATGTCGCCAACGGCCCCGTCGTCGACTCACCGCCGGCGACATAAATCCATGGGTGCCGATAGACCGAGGCCGCGTTCGCACATGCGGAGGGCAGTTCGGGCAGCGCCCGGCGGGTGACGGTGCGCCCGGCGGCATCCCACACCAGGAGGAACGCCGACGACACCGGCTTCACGCCGTCGTGGCCGCCCAGACAGGCGACCCCGTGCTCCGTCGTCACCGCGGCGCCCTCTCCCAATCCCACCGGCAGATCGTTTGCGGCCACCGACCACGGATCTGAAACCGCGAGCGGCGATGGTCGCACGTAGACCGCACGATGAAATGTCTTCCTTCCACCAGCGCGCTGAGGCACGGGGAAATTCGACCCGCCCGCGAGGAGGACATGGCCGTTGCTTGTTCCCGCATACATTCCCTTCCGACCGACCGGATCCGGCAAAGGATCCAGCTGACGCCATTGAAGCACGGGCGGACGGGCAGCCGCGGGCAGGACGGACACGGAGGCCAGGGCGAGAAACGCCAGCGACCAGGAACTATCGGGCGTGGGCATGCGGGTCTCCGTCATCGAGGTTGAGGTTTTCCGGCCAGCGCAATTCCACTCCCCGCCGCTCGAGCGCGGACTGAAACGCCCTCACGCAATCGATCTTCGCGTGCGCGGCACGCGGCGTGAGGTCGTGCTCGAGGCAGTACGCGCAGAGTGCGCCGGCCGCCTCGCCGATGTTCCATTCCACCGGGTGCAGGCGATGGCAGCCGTTCGTGATGTGCGTCGTGCCGATGTTCTTCGCGGCCGGCAGCACGTTGTCCATGCGCACCGGAATCAGCGCGCCGAGCGGAATTCGGAATGGCAGTGACGGCACATCGACGTAGTTGTCGCCGCCGGTCGAAGGATGAAGATCGATCCGGTAATAACCGATGCCGACGGAATCCTCGTGGCGTTCCCCGAGCGTCTCGCCCGGCCGGAACCGCGCCGAAACCTCCTGTTCCACCACCGTCTTCACTGCCCGGATACGACGCGACTCGCGAATGTAAGGTGCCATCGCCAGCCCGTCCCTGGTGCCCAGGAGATCGCCGCGCAGCCGCAATCCCGGCCATCCCGTGCCGCCGTCGGGCCGCGGAGCCTCGGTCTGGAGCCAGTGCACCATCGACAGGCTGAGCTGTTTCGCATCGGCCAGCCGCGCGGCCCGGCTGACCTCCCCGCCCGTCAGCAAATCACCCTCCAGGTAATCGATCATCGGCCAGTTCACGAGGCACACGTCGCTCGCATAAGCGCCGGGCGTGAATTGGGAGCGATCGATGATTCGCCGGAACGCCCAGAGCCCGGAAAACAGTCCCGGTTTTTCCCGATGCGGATCGAAATGATAGCGCATCGCCTCCATCGTGCGCGGATTCAATCCTGTCCAACCGAGCAACGGCCCCGGCCACGGCGGATTCAGCTTCGGGACATAGCCGCGCCAGAAGCCGTAGCGTTCCGGGGGCGGGATGACGTGGTTTTCGCCCGCCCGCTCCTCCAGGACGAAGCAGACGGAAAACGCCTGGATGTTCGCCGGAGCCGGCTTCTCCGGCGCACCCGGCTCGCCGGTGTCGGCCCGCGACTCGGCCCCCGTCACGTGTTCGATCTCCGCGAGCGCCAGCAGATCGCCGTTCTCGGTCGCATCGAGAAAATATCGTGCGCGCAGCTCGATCTCGGCCCCGCCCAGCGGGTCGCGAACCACCACCGCGCCGACGCGATTCGCGCCATCCGGCCTGGCCGCAATGGGCCGATGCGGGCGGAGGATGCGGAGCCGGCCAGTCGAGATGTGGGGCGCGAGCATCGATTCCAACACCGCCAGCGCCACCCGCGGCTCGTGACAGAGGGGCGAAACCCAGCCGTTGCCGGGATTCAGCCGCGGATCGTCGCGAAACTTCGGCAACAGCGGGTAGTGCTCGCGGTAATACGCGCGCACGCCCTCCCGAAAGCGCCGGTAGCTGCGCGTGCACCCAAACCGCTCGATCCAGCCGTGCTCGTCCGGCGGCACGGCCTGCGAGGTGAGCTGTCCGCCGATCCAGGCATGCTCGTCGGTGAGGACAACGGTCCGGCCGGCCTCGGCGAGCGCGAGCGCGGCCGCGCACCCACCCACCCCGCCGCCAACCACCGCCACATCTGCCGTGAGCGACTCCATCAAAATCTCGCGTTCCGGCCGATCGGCGCCGGCGCCGGCACGGCCCCGCCATTTCCCGCCACCGGACCGAAAGTCCTGGCCAGTTCCCGGACGCCGTACTGCATGACTTTTACGTCGCCGCCCGGGCAAATCAGCCGCGCGCCCAGGGCCTGCACCCGCACGCACATCTCCGGACCGACCGCCACGGTGCCCCACCATTTCCCGGCGGCCTTCGCCGCCGCCGCGACTTGACGCACCGCCGCTCGCACGCGTTCGTGATCGATCTGGCCCGGCAGCCCGATTGAAACCGAGAAATCGCCCGGCCCAAAAAACAACCCGTCGATGCCCGGCACGGCGGCGATCGCTGCGGCTTCCGCGACGGCGGCCTCCGTCTCAATCTGGCAGATGATCATCGTCTGCGTATTCTGGTGCCGGATATAATCGAGCGCCGGCAGCGTGGCATACGCCCCATCGATGTTCCCGCCGTTCCACCCCCGCATGCCGGTCGCCTCGCCCGGCGCGGGCGACGGGTTGTTGAATTTCGCCCACTGCACGATTTGGCGCGCCTCGGCCGCACTGTTCACCATGGAGCACATGATCCCCCCGACGCCCGTCTCCAGGATCCGCATCACGGTCTGATAATCCGCCGCCTTGAACCGCGCGATGGTCGTGACCGGAAAAGCGCGCGCCACGAGGTTGAGTACCGCGACCTCCTGGGTCGTGAGGTCGAAATGCTCGAGGTCGAGCCAGATCGCGTCGAACACCTCCGAGCGGCAGATGAAGTCGATGTGTCGGGGCGAGGCGAAGTTGCCGGTGACGTAAAGCTTCACCAGTTCATTGGCGCGGAGTTTCGCGAGCGCGCGATTGGGGATTGGGAGAGTGGTCATGCCGAGGGCGGGAGCAATGCACGCCACACAAGGCCCAAACCCGCGCGGTGCCAACCTCCTCCTGCCGGTCTCCTGCGGAAACCAAGGCAATCGGTGTTTGCCAATCATCCCCCGCGCATTGTGGTTGTTCGCACCCCCGGTCCATGCCCCTGAAATTTCAATCGATCGCGACCCAGGTCGCCCAAGCGATTCACGCCGAGATCACGGGTGGCACGTGGAACCGCGCGCTGCCCGGTGAACGCCAGCTGGCGGAGCGATTCCAGGTCAGCCGGAAAACGGTGCGCAAGGCGCTGGCCGCGTTGCGTAGCGTGGGCGTGCTCGACACCCGTCGCAGTCGCGGTTCGAGCATCAAAACGCGGCGCCATCACCACGGGCTCGCCAGCCAGCGGATTGCGCTCCTGCTGCCCGAGTCACTCGAAGGTTCACGGCCCTTCACTGCGCTCTGGGTCAACCGGCTCATGACCCTGTTGCAGGCGTCCGGTGATCCCTTGCAAATTTTCCATGGCGCCAGGTACTTCGGGGCGCATGCCGCCCGCTCACTCGCGCGACTCACCGCAGCGCACCCGGCCCGCTGCTGGATTCTCGCCCGCTCCAACCGCCCACTGCAGGAATGGTTCGCCGCCAGCGGCATTCCCACCCTCATCTCCGGGTCGGCGCATCCCGGTGTTCCGCTGCCGAGCGTGGACGTCGATCACCGCGCATTGTGCCGGCATAGCGCGGCGCTGTTTCTGCGGCAGGGCCATCGCCGGCTCGCCCTTTTCCTCGAGCACGGCGGCCACGGCGGCGATATCGAGAGCGAGCAGGGCTTTCGCGAGGGTCTCGCCGCGGTGCCCGGCGCGCCCGAACCGGTGGTCTGCACCCCGAAGCGATCCGCGGACTCGATCATCCGCGAGGTTCGCCGTCTGCTCGCCCGCCGGGAACCGCCCACCGGGCTGCTGCTTTCGAACTCGTACTCATATCTCACCGTCCTGAGTTACCTGGGTTCACTCGGCCTGCGCGTGCCGCGCGACATATCGATCGTCTCCCGCGACGAGGAAACGTTCCTGCGCTTCATGTATCCGACGCCGGCCTACTACTCGACGCCGCCGGCGAAGTTCGCCCAGGCGCTGCACCAGGCGCTGAAACGCATTCTCGCCGGCGACCGGAGTGCCTTTGCGATCCGAATCATGCCGAATCTGGTGAAAGGGGACTCGGTGGGACCGGCGGGGTGATTGCGGATTTCGGATTTCGGATTGCGGATTGGGGATATCCGGATTCCTGATTGCGGTTTCCGATTCCGGATTGCGGATCATCCGACCGCGCCGTCGCCCGGATCGGACCCGCCGCGCTCAGATGCACTGGGCCTCGTCCGATTGAATGCGGATACCCGCACATCGGGAACCGTCGCCAAAATCCGCAATCCGAAATCAGAAGCTTCCCTTCACTCCGAACGTCGTGTAGTAGCCGAGTTCCTGATACCGCTGCGGCCTGGCGTATTTCGGGGTGCCCGGCGCGTAGCGCAGTGTCGTCGGGTTGAACCCGCCGTTGAAATCGGTGACCGAACCGTACAGGGCGAAGCGCCGGCTCAAGCTGTACTGCGCGCTGATGCTCCACCGCGTGCGCGCGTCCTGGTAGTTGTAGGTGCCCGCCGGAATGCCGTTGGCGGCGCTGACTCCCACCGCCCCCCGGCGCGTCTCCCCCTGGTGCGTGACGGCCAGTTTGATGAAGTAGCGGGGGCGGATGAAATTGATGCCGCCCGCGTAGGCGCTCGGATTGAATCCCGTGAAATCCGCGGTCGCGCTGCCGTCGAGCGACATCCGCGTGCCGTTGACAAACACCTGAAAGCCACGCGCCCAATGCGGCAGAAACGTCAATGACTGCCGGTAGCTGAATTCGAAACCCGTGATCCGGGCATCGCCCGTGTTCGTCGTGGTGGCCACCTCGTACGCCAGGTAGGCCGGATCGTCCGGCAGCCCGTAGAGTTCGAGCAACTCCGGGGTGACGGCGCTGCGGACCGAGCCGAAGAAGTTCTTGATGTCCTTCCGGAACACGCCGACTGAACCGAAGCCATCCTTGAGCTGGTACGACTCGACGGTGAGGTCGAAGCTGTCGGCCGTCCAGGGTTTCAGTCCGGGGTTCGTCAGGGTGATGGTCGGGGTTGCCACCGTGGGCTCCGTAAACGTGGCGCTGGGCACAACCGAGCTGATATTGGGCCGGCCGATGGTGCGGGCGTAGGCGGCGCGCAGCACCAGATTTTCGGATACACTGAAACTCGTGTTGAGGCTCGGGTAATAGCCGCTGTAGTCTCGCTCGGCGTGCGTGCCACGCTCGACGTAGCGGAGCTTCCGGAGGGCGAGCGCATCGGTGGTGACGGGGACGGGCTGGACGCCGGCCTGGGCCGGATTGCCATCGATCACCCGTCCCGAGGCGTCCTTCTGGTACTGCGCCGACGGATCGTTCAAGGGTCCCCACCCTTCGTCCTCGGTTTTTTCGAAACGCACGCCGGCGACCAGCCACAGGCGGTTCTTGAACAGGCGCACGTCGGCGCGCAGGTACGCGGCCGAGATGGTCTCGATCAGCCGGCGCGAATTCGCCACCAGGTTCTGGTGCGCGAGCGGCTCGTCCAGGACGAACCAGCCGGGCTGCTGCTGGAAAAGCTGATACAGCTTTGCCCCGCTGATCCAGCGCATGGGCTGGCCGTAAATCGTCGGCGCTTCCGCATTGTACGCCTGGTCGAAGACATCATAGGCCCCGGCCATCCGCGACGTGACATCGCTGGCGCCGTTGGGCCGAAAGTTCCACGTCTTCAGAAAGCGGCGGTTGTCCCGCTCCATGCGATCGATGAGACCGCCGGTTTTCAGCGTGACCGGAACCGCCCAGGCAAACTCGCGCGCGACATCCCCCCGGACCGCCGTCTTTTCCGCGTTGTAGTCGTTCTGGAGCGAATTGCCGCTGGTGATGGAATAGTTGCCGCCATCGAAAACATCCACCGGCGTGCCGGCGCGGGACAGCGCGGCATAGCGCGTGGGGATGATTCCACTGGAGGCCGGGATGTCATCGCCGCGGATGATCAGGTTCGTGATGGTCGCCGGCGTGGTGTTGAAGTGGCCGCGGTCGATGTCCTTCCACTGCGATTCGGCCAGCGACCAGTTGAACGAGGCGTCGAGCCGCCAGGCGTCGCCGCGATGCCGGTACTTCAGGCCGGCCTGGCTCGTGTGCGTGAGGATGTCCTGATTGTTGCCGCCGCCCTGGGAGACGGACCCGACGCCCGTCGCGGCCCCTTGGGTGAAGGCCTGGCCGCCCGTGGCGCCGGTGCCGTAGTTCACGCTGAAAATGCTGCGGGTGATGTAACTGTCGGACTCACGATACGCGAAGCTCGCGGACAGGGTGTCTCTCGGGGTGATGCGCCAGTCGGCGCCCACCTGGCCGGACCAGGTCTTGAGGATTTGCGCCAGGCTCTGCCAGTCGTTGCTGCGAATGAAGAGGTCGACGAGATTCCAGTTGGCCGTCTCGTCGGAATCCCTGTCCCGCTCCATCGGCTTCTGCCGCCAGGTGCGGGAGCCACCGACGCTGAAGGCGAGATTCTTGTTCACCGGGTGCAGGTAGCTGAAGTTGAACGAGGGCTGAACGTACTTGGGGCTCAGCGCGTCGACATGGTTGCGCGGCCCACCGTCGAGCGTGAGGCCGCTGCGGTTGTGGAACATCTGATACAGCTGGTAGGAAAAGGCCGGCTTCTTCGCCTCGAACCCGCCCTTGCTGATGATGTTGAGCGAGCCGCCGAGACCGCTCGCCGGCATGTCCGGCGTGGGCACCTTGGTGACTTCGACGCGTGAGAGGTTGCCGGTCGGCACCTCGAGCAGCGAGACGGTGCGCGTGTCGCCGCCGCGCGCCCCCATCACGTCGCCGCCATCGATGGTCACGCTGGAGGTGGTTGACGGAAACCCGCGCAGGGTGACCTCGTTTGGGACGTGCCCGGAATCGTTGAGGGCCACCCCCGGGAGAAAACGCAGGAACTCGCCGATGTTCTCGTCGCCGCGGTCGCCGTACTCGTCGATGGCAACGACGTTCTTGATGTTGGCCGCGTAGCGCTGCTCGTTCATCGCCAGCGCCTGCGCGCTCATCTCGCGATCCGCGACGACGGAGAACTCATCAAGCTTCACGACTTCGCCCTCCGCCTTGGGGCGTGCGCCCGGAAGCGCAAGTTCGACGTCGCGCTGGACCACCCCGCCGGGGGAAACCTGGATGGCCAGCGTCTGCGGTTCAAAGCCAAGGTATGAAACGGTCATCCGGATTGCGCCGGCCGGCACCGCCGCCAGCCGATAGGCGCCCGTTTCGTCCGTGAGGACTTCCCGGGTGGTGCCCTCGACGGTGACACGCGCATTCGCTACCGCCGAACCGGTCGCGGCGTTGAAAATTCGCCCCTCGATTGTGCCGAGCCCGTCGGCCCCCGGCTGAGCCCGGGACGAGAGAGTCAGGCTGGCGGCGGCAAACAGGCCTGCCGCCATCCAGCACAGGCCGGTGAGGAACGATGGCAGATGAAATCGAGGTGCGGGTTTCATGAGGTTTGCGAAGAGGTTTCGGCGCGGCCGGTGGGATTCGAGCACCGGGAAATATCGCGCGCACGCGCCGTGGTTCCGACGCTTTTAAAGTGGTTACCCGAGGAGACCGTGGCTCTTAGCGGCCACCGGCAAGCCGGTCGGTCTCCGCCAGCTTGAATCGCGTACTCACCACGGAGTTTTTCTCCGGGCCTTCGCGGTACTTGATATATGTCGTCGCCACAAACGTGCCGTCGGGCAGTAGTTCCAGTCCCGGATAACCGTTGTCGCCGCCCCGGTGGCTGTGCAGCAGCTTCACCCGATACTGGCCGTCGCGTCCATTTACGATGTCGTCGTAGCGTCCCACCCAGCCCACAAAGTGCGGCGACGTCGGGCTGCCATAATCGCCGCCCGTGTCGCGAAATACCACGACGAGCCGGCCGTCGGGCGCGTAGCGCGCCGTGTGCCGGTCGCCGAACAATCCCGGCGGCAGCGGCGTGGCCGCGGACCACGTGCGCCCCTCGTCGTCGCTCGTCATCTTCAGGGCGGCGCGTTTTTCGTTTTCGCGAATGAGGCAGAGCAATTGCCGGCCGTCCGGCGAACGCACCACCCATGGCTCACACGGTTTCAGCCCCGGCAGATCAAGCACGATGCGCCACGGTGACCACGTGAACCCGCCATCGGTCGAAAGGCTTTGCGCGAGCACGTTGGAGCGCAGCTCCCTGGTTTCGCCGGGCCGCCGGATGTTGGTGAGCCCCAGCAATCGTTTCCCGCCCTCGATCGGCACGATCGTGCAGAACGGCATCACGCCAACGAGTCCGTTGCCCTTCATCGGCGTCCACGTCTTCCCGTCGTCGTCGGAATACGCCTGGTGCATGTCGCCTCCGGGCCCGCTACCCGCAAAGACAAAAAGCCGCGCCACTCCGCTCGGATTCGTCAGCCGGTAAATGGTCGGACAATTGCGCGTCGTCTTCCAATTCTCCGGCACCGGCAGCAGATCGCCCCACGTCCGTCCGCCGTCGTCGCTGCGCTTCATCGGACCAAGCGGCCCGCCGTGGTTGATCGTCCACACGCAGAAGATCGTCCTTCCGTCCGGCAGCAGCACGGTCGTGGGATGGCCCTGGTAAATCGTCGGCGTCCCTGCGGCGATCACCACCTGCCGCGCCGGGTCGCCTGAGAGATCGACCGTCGGGGGAAAGATCAGCTTCGGCCGGGCGCCTTTGGCCACTGCATCGGCGGGGTCGGCGGCAAAGGCGAGCGACGGGCACAGGACGGCGAGTGTGACGATGCGACGAACCGTTTGAGTCATGGGCGGGGGGAGACATCACCGCCGCGACGCGGCGCTGGCGCAAGCCGAGTCGACTGGTCTCCCGAGCGGTCCAGTGTCCACCCGCTGCCGCACCCCGTGAAGTCTGACCGCGGGCGGCCGAGTGTCATCCATTAGATGACACTCGCGGGGGCGCATTCTGGCCGCCGCGTTGCATCGGCAGTTCGAAGGCGCCGAGTTGCGTCTTCACCTCGTTCAAGAAGGCCGCGGCACCGCCGCCGTTCACGACCTTGTGGTCGAACGTCAGCGACAGCGTGATGACTTCGATCGGATACACGACCCCGCCGTCATTCGTCATCCGGTCGTGCGCCTTGCCGATGAACAAGGTCGCCATCGCGGGCGGGACCACGATCATCCGCCATCACGCGCATCAGCCGCTCCTCGATCTCCGCGGGTTCCAGCGCGAGTTCGCCCCGCCGGCCGGCGATGCGGCGCGTTTCGGGATCGTTCAGCGACTCCTTGCCGGCATACCGGTAAAAACCCGCACTCGTGTCGTTCTTCCGCCCCTTCAAGCCGGCGAACAGTATCTGGCTGCACGCGGTCGTCCGCGTGAACCGGCCCGGAAAATAATGCTCCATCTCGGAGAAAATCGAAACGGTGATGTCCACCCCCACTTCGTCGATCAAACGCAGCGGACCCATCGGCCAGCCGAAATCGCGCATCGCCGTGTCGATGGCTGCCGTCGCCGCGCCCTCCTCCCAAAGCCGCACCGCCTCGTTCAGATAGAAAAATAGTACCCGCGTGACCAGGAAGCCCGGCGACGAGCGGCAGATCACGGGTGATTTCCCGACGGCCTTGACGAGCGAAAGTGCGCGCTGCGCGGCCGCCGCCGAAGTTTCCCGACCGAGAACCAACTCGACCAGCGGCATCCGGCTGACGGGATTGAAAAAGTGAATACCGAGCGTGCGGCCGGGATTTGGCACGTGACCGGCGATTTCCTCGATCGGCAATGCGGACGTGTTCGACGCGAGCAGTGCGTCGTTCTTCACCACGGCCGCCATTTCGCCGAAAAGCTCTTGTTTCGCGGCCACGTCCTCGACGATCGCCTCGATGACGAGATCGCAAGTCTCGAATCCATCCCATCCGTTGGTGAACGAAATCCGCTCCATGCCGTCGGTCGCGTTGACCGCGGCCATCTTTCCGCGTTTCACCGCCTCTTCGAACAAAGCGCCAATCACGGTGCGAGCACGCTCGACGAACTCGGGCTGAACATCGCGGATCACGACATCCAGACCGCGGGCCGCGAGCCATTGCGCGATGCCGGAGCCCATGACGCCTGCGCCAACGACGCCCACGCGGCGGATCGCGGTACCCTGCCCTCGGGTGATGGCAGTTGCCAAACGGTTGGCAATATCAGTCTGCTTTGGTGCACTCAGGTTTTTCGCAGCAGCGAAAAACCAGCCATCGAGTGTGCGTTTTTTCCCCGCGTCGCGGAGAAAAAACACCTGGACTTTGTTCTTGCACACGTCGCCGGCGGTCACCTGCCCGAATAATCGCGCCTCGATTTCGAGTGCCTCACGAACCGGCAATGACGCGGTCTGCTCGACGACGTCGATTGCTGCCAGTGGAGCGGGTTCGTGCCCCCGTGTCCGAGCGCGAACCGATTCCCTCAGGTCGGAGAAGAATTCCGGCATGGGGGCAGCCGGCGGCGGTCGCGACGGAACGGGATCCTCGATGAGTTTCAATGCCGCGGCCTTGGCACGCTCACGAAGTGTGGCCACGGGCACGAGTTCATTCACCAGCCCGGTCGCCAATGCATTGTTCGCGGAAAGCAGCTGCGCCTTCAGAATGTGATCGAGTGCCGGCTTCACCCCGATGAGCCGCGGCAATCGCACGCATCCGCCCCAGCCGGGAATCGTGCCCAGGCTCGTTTCGGGCAGACCAATCTGGGTCACCGCCGCATGGCTCGCGATCCGCCAGTGACACGCGAGCGCGAGCTCAAGGCCACCGCCGGCACACGCACCGTGGATCGCGCAGACGACCGGCACCGGCACCTCGGTGATGCGCTGAAACAGCCGCTGACCCGCCCGCGCAAATCCCGTGGCCGCCGCAGCGTCGGAAAGCGCCGACAGCCATTTCAGGTCGGCGCCCGCGATGAAAATTCGTTCCTTGGCGCTGATGACCACGATCGCGAGTGGCCAGGTCGAACTCGCCTCGCGCAACGCAACGTCGAGGGCGGCCTGGGCGGCGGGATTGAACACGTTGGCGCGGGAGCCGGGATCGTCGAATGTGATCCACCCGACGCCATCCCCGTCCAGCGAGTAGCGAATCGCTGCTTCGGTGCTCATGCCGGCTGCGGATGCGCCAGCGCGGCAATGGCATCGAGCGCCTGCGGATTATCAACGCTGCTCAAATCGCCCAGCGGCTGGCCGACGAAGGCGCGGGCGATCGTGGCACGAACGATTTTCCCGCTGCGCGTTTTGGGTAGCGCTGAAACGACGAACACATGTTTTGGCGCGAGCGGCTTCCCCAAGTCATGCGCGACGCGGGCGATCAGGTCCTGTTCCGATGGGAGCGCGGGCGTCTCGCCCGCTACATCGCCTGACGCCGGCGCGAAACTTGCGCCCGCCGCTTTCAGCACGACAAAACACACCAGCGCCGTACCCTTGATTTCGTCGGCCACGCCGATCACAGCCGCTTCGCTGACCGCGGGGTGCGACATCAATGCGCCTTCAATCTCACCGGGCCCCACCCGTTTGCCCGCGACCTTGAAGGTGTCATCGGTGCGGCCGAACAAAAACCACTGGCCGTCCTCATCGACCATCGCCCAGTCTCCGTGGTACCACACACCGGGAAAACGGTGGAAGTAGGTTTCGATGTACCGCGCGTCATCGTGCAGGAAACTTTTCGTCATCGACGGCGCGGGCTGCTTGCACACGAGGTGCCCCATGGTGCCGCGCGGTGCCGGAGTGCCCTCGTCGGTGAACACATCGACATCCATGCCGAGCGCGGGTCCGCCCAGGGAACAGGGCTTCAGCGGATCCAACGGATACGGTTGCAAGTGGCAGCCGACGATTTCGATGCCCCCGGAAATGTTCATCACCGGGCAGCGGCCGCCGCCCGCGTTTTCAAAGTACCAGCGGTAACTCGCCTCGTCCCAGACTTCGCCCGTCGAGCCGAGCACCCGCAGTCGCGAGAGATCGAGACCACGCGGTCCGCTGCCATCGGTTGCGCGCATCAGCATGCGCGTGAGCGTCGGCGAACAGCCGAGCGTCACGACACCGAGCCGCTCGCAGATTTTCCAAATCCGATCACCAGTCGGATAATTCGGCGCGCCATCGAAGAGCACGACGGGCGTCCGATACAGCAGGCAGCCAATCAGCTCCCATGGCCCCATCATCCAGCCGATGTCCGTCACCCAGAAAAACGGTTCGCCGGGCCGCGCGTCGAAGGCAAAGCGGATTTCCTTGCCCATCTGTGCGAGGCAGCCGGCATGCGTGTGCACCGTCCCCTTCGGCCGGCCCGTCGTTCCGCTGGTGTAGATGATCAACGCCGGCTCCTCGGCTTCGGTCGGCTCGCCGTTGAGCGCGTCGACGCGGTGTTTTCGGGTCGGATGCACATCGGGAAGAATGCAGCAGCCACTCTGCAAAAAATCCTGCCATGACTCGCCATCGGTGAAGACGACGCGCGCAATCGACCGCACTCGCACCGCGGCGGCACCCGCAACGTCGCCGGTTGGGATCGGCTTCCCGCGCCGTGTGAGTGTGCCGGCCGCAAACAGGATCTTCGCCTCGCACCGCGCCAGCCGTTCGCGCAGCGCCTCCTCGCCGTAACCACAAAAAATGGGCACAAACCGCGCGCCAATTTTCATCGTCGCAAACATCACGACCGCCGTGGCGATTTGCATCGGCGCATACAGCGCGACGCTGTCACCGCGTCGCACGCCGGCGGCACGCAACGCCGTCGCGCAACGCGTCACCAGATCCGCGAGTTCGCCGAACGTGACCCGACGCGCCTCCTCCGGCCGCCCGGAATCCGCCTCGTAGTACAGCGCGACCTCCGCGCCATGGCCGTCACGAACATGCCGATACACGCAGTTTTGCGCGATGTTGATTTGCCCGCCGATGAACCAGCGCGTCCATGGAAATCCCAACGAGTCATCCCGCACCTTCGTGTACCGCTGCCGCCACTCCAGTCCCATGTCGCGCAGGGCCACGTCCCAGAACCACGCCGTGTCCCGCACCGCTGCGGCGCGCAAATCAGCGAGCGTTCGGAATCCATGCTGCTGCATGAACCGCGCGAGGTGCGACTCGCGCGTCCACGCGTGGTCCTCCGGTCTCCAGATGTAACCGGTGGAAGCGTGCCGCGTGGGCGCGGGCGACGCAGTCGGGGCAGCGGTCATGGGGTTCGACCACTCTTGGTCGTCTGCAGGTCAAACCAGTTCCACGCAGGCCGCAAGCCCCTCGCCGCCGCCAATGCAAATTGCAGCGATGCCGCGTTTGCCGCCGCGCTCCCGCAGCGCCGCCAGCAAGGTGACCAGGATCCGCGCGCCGCTGCAGCCAATGGGGTGTCCCAGCGAAATGGCGCCGCCGCGCGTGTTCAGCTTCTCGGGGGAGACGCCCAGCTCCTGCATGAAAGCCAGCGCGACGACGGAAAAGGCCTCGTTTACCTCCCATAGGTCGACGTCGTCGACGGTCCAGCCGACCCGTTTTAACGCGTTTCGCGCCGCCGCGACCGGTGCCGTCGTGAACCAGACCGGATCCTGGGCATGACCGCCAAACCCGACGATGCGCGCCACCGGCTTCCAACCCTGCCGCGTGGCGGTGTCGGCCGCCGTCAGTACGAGGGCGGCGGCGCCGTCGTTGAGGGTCGACGCGTTTGCGGGCGTGATTGTCCCTTCCGGGTCGAACGCCGGCCGCAGCGTCGGGACCTTCTCGTAATTGACCTTCGCCGGCCCCTCGTCGCGTTCGACCCGGGTCACCCTGCCCTTCGCGTCGGTGATCTCGACGGGGGTGATTTCCTCGGCGAACCGGCCATCCCCCTGCGCGGCATTGGCGCGGCGAAAGCTTTCCATGGCGTAGGCATCCTGCTGCTCACGCGTGAAGCCATAATGTTTCGCGCACCGCTCGGCACAGCTGCCCATGTGGATGTTGTTATAGGGATCCCAGAGCCCGTCGTGGATCATGGCATCGATCACCTGCTGGTGACCAAGCCGGTAACCCTCGCGCGCTTTCGGCAGCAGATAAGGCGCCGCACTCATATTCTCCATTCCACCGGCGACAACGACGCGGGCATCACCGGCCGCGAGTGCGTGCGCCCCGTGGATTACCGCCTGCATCCCGGAACCGCAGACCTTGTGGACCGTGACCGCGCGGACGGAATCGGGTAAACCCGCATGAAGGGCCGCCTGCCGCGCCGGCGCCTGTCCGACGCCGGCTTGAATGACATTACCCATGAGGACGTCGGTGACTTGTGCTGCCGCGACGCCCGCGCGGCCGAGTGCACCGCCGATTGCGACCGCGCCGAGCCGTGGCGCCGGCACGGAGGCGAGGCTGCCTTGAAAGGAGCCGAGCGGCGTGCGCGTGGCGGAGAGGATGACGATGTCGGTCATTAGAAGCTCCAAGATCCAAGCTCCAAGCTTCAGAGAAGGTCCAAACCCCAACCTTCGGAGAAACACCAAACGGCTACGGTGTCTTTTGAACGTGAATGGGACATTGAGAATTGAAGTTTCATTGGAGCTTGGAGCTTCCGCGTCAGCGGGAGCTTGGATCTTCCGACGGCGTCAGCGGTCCGGCCGTTTGATATCGAAGCGCTCCGTGGTTCGCGAATACGTCTCTCCGCCCATCCGGCCGATAAGGTCCAGCTTCGCGGGATCCAGTTTGCTGTCCGGGCCGAACACCACATCGCTGACGTGCGCGATGTGAATCCGGCCGAACACCACATTGGCCGCGAGCGGACCTTCGCCAATGTGAACAATCCGATCCAGCGTGCATTCGAACGCCACCGGCGCGGCGGCGACGCGGGGCGGACGGATTCGCTCGCTCGGTGTCGCGGTTATGCCGAAACGTTCGAATTCACTTTCCCCGTACGGCAGCAATGCCGAGGTGTTGTTCATTTCTTCGGCCAGGGCATGACTGACGAGGTTCACGACAAACTCCGGCACCTGCTCGATGTTCCGGACCGTGTCCTTTTTCACGCCATCACGATTGTTCACCGGCACGAACATGAGCGTCGGCGGGTTTGAGGTGACCCCCTGGAAGAACGAGAACGGTGCGAGATTGGTTTTCCCCTCCAGGGAAATGGTCGAGACCCATGCGATCGGCCGGGGCAGAATCGTACTGATCATCCAGTTGTAGGCGTCGCGCGGGCGGAGCGAGGAGAAGTCGAGCAACATGAGGTAAGCGGAGCCGGAACGTGGCGTCGCCCGCGAATAAACGCGAATTGGGGCGAAAAACAATTGGCGGGCGGGTTAACCGCGAATGCACGCGAATCAAAGCCGCCAGCTGGTTTCCCTGGGAGCGCGGGCGTCCCGCCCGCATTGTTTCGGACCGGTGCGCCCAACCGAAAATGGACGCGAATCAACCCTGCGGTCGCAGCGTGGTGTTTTGGGAGACCGGGGATGCGCTTCGCTGGCAGCGCGGACAGGCACCGGACGCGAAATCGAGAGTCGCGCCACAGCGCGGACACAACCGCTGCAGCACCGGCGTGCGGCGCTGGTTTTCCCGCAGATAAAGCAGCATCAGCCCGGGCCCGAAGGCCCATAGCAGCACCGCGAAGCCGAAAACGATGCCGGTATACGATCCGCGCTCGCAATAGCAGTCCTGCGTGCTGCGACGATAAACCAGCGCGTGCGTCGGAATCGCCACCAGCAGTTCCAGGCAGCTCCCGCGGATGAGCACACGCACGACGGTCTCGGCTTTCGCGAGGAAGTCGCCGGCGCGAAAATAAATGTAGAACACGATGCACCATGCCGCCCAGACGAGAACAAACGTCGTCCACATCGGCCATCCCATCATCGCTTGGAATCCCGGTTTCCATTGGTCCGGCATTTCCAGCACCGTCGCGAGGACCGCGGCGCAGAGCATCGCGGCGGCGAACGCCACCGCCAGGATTGCGTGCCAGCGCGGATGCCCCACTCCATTCCCGAGAACGGCCGACTGCCGCAGGGGCCGGAGGAACGCCCACTGCGCCAGCAACATCAGGCCAAGGAAGATTGCGTTCGGTCCCGCGACGTTCTCCCAGGGGATAATCGTTATGGCCAGCGGCGTGCCGAACACGCCGTACCGCGCGAACTCCGGCACGCCCCCGCCCATCAGCGGCAGAGCCAGCCACGTCACGAAAACCCCGATACAGACGATGGCTCCCGCGAGCAGCAATCGGCGATAGGAGGAAGCGGACATGCGGCTGAACCGCAGTGTGCGTGGCCCGGCGCCACGCGCAATGCCGTTTCCGTGCGGCGGTGTCGGAGGCCGGCACTCAAAAGCTTATCGCGCCGTCAACCGATCCAGCTCAGCGGATAATTCCGAAGCAAACGCTCGGTTTCCGAAATGATCAATCCGCCCCAAAAAGCAAAAAGGGCGGACCTTTGTCCGCCCTTTTTGGGATTCGAGGGGGATGCGGCACGAGGCCGCCGAACCCAAAGTAATCGCCCTCCGTCCGCCGTTCGGCGCTTATTTGCGCCGGCCAACCCCCGCCATCTGGCCGGCTGTGCCGGCACTTGTTTTGTCGCTGTTCACCGGCGAGTTGGGCGGCCGTTTCGTGTCGCGGCCAGGCGTCGTGGTGCGCGCGGTTTGCAGCGGACGGATGTCAGGGCCGCCGGTGGAACGCCTGTCCACGCCGCCGTTCCTCGGGGCATTCTCGCTCGCGCGCGCTTGATCGGGATTCGAGCGGCCTTCGCTCAATTCCTTTTCCGCCTGTAACCAGTGGCGTAAATCAGCGCCGTCGGGCCGTCCTTCCTGTTCCCATAATTCGTATGCCCGACGCGAAATCGCGTCAGCGGAGATGTCTGTGTTCGAGGAAAGAGATGTTGTCGACATGGAGGTTGGGTTCATCGGCCGCAGCATACACTGGCCCTCCTTGACGTGGCATCCGGAGGATTTCCGTACTTACTTACCGGGAAAAACCCCGGCGTCTAAGGGGTATCGGCAACGCCGGCGAAACGTGAGTTCTGCCACGAAAAATCGCCGCCGCGGCGCGGTTTTATCGCCGGGGTCGCCGGTCGACATTGTCATTCGCCGCATTATTCCCTCCTTTCTTTTCCTTCCCATGACGTCATTTGGCCAGAGCCCCGATGGGCACGAAGCCCGGCTTTATACCCTCGAGAATTCAAATGGATTTCGCGCCGAAATCACCGATTACGGCGGGATTATCGTCCGGCTGTTCGCGCGCGACCGCAAAGGCCGCCTGGGCGACGTGGTGCTCGGATTCGACACCCTGGCGGGCTACGTGGCGCAGTCCCCCTATTTTGGATGCATCATCGGGCGCGTCGGCAACCGCATCGCCAACGGCCAGTTCACGCTCAACGGGCAGACCTACACGCTCGCGAAGAACAACCGCCCCGGCGGAATCCCGTGCCACCTGCATGGCGGGATGCGCGGCTTCGACAAGGTATGGTGGGACGCCGAACCATTCACCAACGCCGACGGCGGCGGGCTGCGGCTGCGTTACCAATCGAAGGATGGCGAGGAGGGTTATCCCGGGAACCTCGACGTGTCCGTCACCTACCTCGTAACCGGCGACGACGCGCTGCGGATCGATTACGAGGCGCAGACCGATCGCGCAACGCCGGTGAACCTGACCAACCATTCGTATTTCAATCTCGCGGGCGAGGGCGCCCCACCCGTGCTGGGCCACGCGCTGACGCTCAACGCGTCGGCCTACACGCCCGTAAATGCGGGTCTGATTCCCCGCGGCGAGATCACGCCGGTGGAGAACACGCCATTCGACTTTCGCGCGCCGCACACGATCGGCGATCGAATCGATCGGCCGCATGAACAACTGCGATTCGCCGGCGGGTACGATCACAACTTCGCCCTCGACGCACGTGATGGCGCGCCGGCCATCGCCGCCACCGTGCTCGAACCCCAATCCGGACGTCTACTGGAAGTGCTCACGACCGAACCGGGCGTCCAGTTCTACAGCGGGAATTTCCTGACCGGCATGTTGGCCGGCAAGAACGGGCACGTGTACCCGCGGCGCGGCGGATTCTGCCTTGAAACCCAGCACTTCCCCGATTCGCCTAACCAGCCCGATTTTCCCCCTGTGATTCTCCAACCTGGCGCCACGCTGCACTCAACCACCGTTTACCGGTTCAGCACGCGGTGAGCGTTCCCGACGACCAGAGCAAGCGTCGCGATGAAGCGATCCCGCCGCATCGCACACCCCCGAGACTCAGCCGTGCCGTCGGCTCGCCCGGCGCCGACGTGGCGCGGCGATCCGTCATCCTCATCACCGGTGCCCTGACGATCACGCTTTTCGCCAGCCTCGCCCCGGGTTGCCGTCGCGATGATCCGAAGCGCGTGACGGCGCCCGTCGCCGCGACTGCCGCGATGAGCCACGCCTCGAGCGACTGCCGCTCCTGCCACGAGGATATCTACAAGACGTGGGCGGATTCCCATCACGCCCACGCGCACCGCGTGGTGAACCCGGTCGCGGACGCGGACGCGTTCACCCCGAAAAAATTTCCGCTGCACGGCGTCAACTACGAGCTCGCCCTCGAGAACGGCCGTCCCGCGCTCACCGAGTTGCGCCCCGACCGGCCCCCGCAGCGGTTCACGGCGGATTACGTCCTCGGGTACACGCCGCTCCGGCAATACGTCGTGCCGGTTGGCAACGGCCGATACCAGCTCACCGAACTCGCCTACGATCCGGCCAAGAACGATTGGTTCAACGTCTTCGGCGATGAACGTCGGCAGCCCGGCGAATGGGGCCAGTGGCTCGGGCGCGGGATGAACTGGAACTCGATGTGCGCGCACTGTCATCTGACCGAGTTCCGAAAAAACTACAATCCCGCCACCGACGCCTATGCCTCGACGTGGACCGAACACGGCGTCGGTTGCGTGCAGTGCCACGGCAATCTCGCGCCGAACCACAGCGATCCCAACCGCAAGCCGATTGTGCGTTCGTCTGGCGCGCAACCGACCGAGCCCAAACCACCCGCGGTCCTCGCGGCCGTGCGCCAGCGGGCGCAGGAAACGTGCGCTCCATGCCACGCCCGCAACGAGCTGCTCACTGGCGATGTCCGGCCCGAGGTCGCGTACAACGATCATTATCGGCTCACCCTGCCCACCGATGCCGCCGTGTTTTATCCCGACGGCCAGGTTCGCGATGAAGATTTCAACTACACCTCTCTGATGACGAGCCGCATGGGCGGAAAAGCCGGCATCACCTGCCTCGACTGCCACGAACCTCACAGCGGCCGTACGCGGCTGCCGGCGAGCAACAATGCTCTTTGCCTCCAGTGCCACGGAGCGCCGGGCCGCCAGAATGCGGTTATCATCGATCCGCTCGCGCACTCGCATCACAAGGCCGACAGCACCGGCAACCAGTGCGTTACGTGCCACATGCCGATGACGACATATATGCAGCGCGACCCCCGGCATGATCACGGTTTCCTCAAACCGGATCCGCTGCTCACCAGGGAACTCGGCATTCCGAACGCCTGCAATCGCTGCCACACGGATCAGACGGTGGATTGGTCGATCACCCACACGGAGCAGTGGTACGGCGAAAAGATGAATTCGCGCCAGCGGGCGCGGGCGCGCGCCGTCGCCGCCGCGCAAACGGGTGCTGCCGGCGCGACCGAGCGGCTGCTCGAGTTCATCGCCAGTGAAGACATCCCCGCGTGGAAGGCGACGCTCCTGCTCCTCACGCGCGCCCATGCCGCCAACCCGGCGGTGATCGCGGCCGCGCGCGCGGCGACGACCGATGCCGATCCCATGGTGCGTTCCGCCGCGGCGCAGGTGCTGGCCACCTCTCCGGGCGGCGCGCCGGCTTTGCGTCCGCTCCTGAAGGATCCGTTCCGGCTGGTGCGTCTGGACGCCGAGTGGGCGCTGTCGCCCGAATTGCCGGAAAATTCGCCGGAGCGAAAAGAACTGGAGGCGTATCTGACCGTCGCCGCGGATCAGCCGACCGGCCGGCTGCGAATCGCACAGGATCTTTTCAATCGCGGGCGGACGGCCGACGCCGAGGCCCCCTTGCGCAAGGCAACCGAGTGGGATCCGAATTCGCCTGGCATTCACGAAACGCTCGGGCTCGTGCTCGATGCGCTCGGCCGCAGCGGCGAGGCCGCGGCTTCGCTCTGGCGGTCCGCCCAGTTGAACCCGACGGAAGCGCAGCCCGCCATGAATGCGGCGCTCGCGTTCGCGGCGGCGGGAAAACTGCCCGATGCCGAACTGGCGCTGCGTGAGGCCGTCCGCCGCGATCCACGCCTGGACCGCGCGTGGTACAACCTCGGACTGTTACTCGCGCAGACCAACCGGCCAGCCGAAGCGATCACGGCGCTCCAGCAGGCGGAACAAATTGCGCCGCGCGTGCCGGATTATCCCTACGCCCGCGCCACGATTCTTTGGCAGCGTGGTGAGCGCGAGGCGGCGGAAGCGGCCGCGCGCCGCGTCCTCGAAATCGATCCGTCGCACGCCAATGCCCGCCAGCTGCTGCGTTCGCCGCGGTGAGTGAAAGTGGCTGCGGCTTCCAGCCGCAGGACGTTCGAGCGAACTTTCGATCCCATCGGCGGCTGGAAGCCCGCCGCCACTCACAGAAATCAGCGAGAGTTTGGTCGCGTTCAACGCCGCCGGCGCCGTTGTGACCACATCAGGACCACCACGCCGATGCCGAGCAACGCATACGTGGAAGGCTCTGGCACGGGCGTGAAGTTCAGCAACAGGCTCATGCCCGGCGCGCTGGTGATCAGGCTCAGGGAGAACGATCCGACCCCGATGTTCGAAATCACCTCGGTCGTGTCGAACGTGAACGCGCTCTGGAGCGTGCCGGTCAGCGTAATCGACGTCGCGTTCAGCACGGCCCACGATTGCGCCACGGTCGGGTCAAAGTTTGTCACCGAGCCGATCAAATCGAGCGACCCGGCCGGGACGATTTTGAACGTGAACGGCGTCGTCGGCGCATTGATCGCGACCGCACCCGTGACATCAATCTGGTCCCAGTTGCCCGTAACGTCCGGAAGCTGCCAGCGATAAACGCCGCCGTTCTCGAGGCTCAGGGCGGTGCTGGCAAACGTCAGCGTCCCTGTGCCATGCCCGCCACCCGGTGACAGCGCGAGACCCGTCTTGATGCTGAGCGTGCCGCCCGGCTGAAAGGTGCCGCCGCCGGCGAGCACGCCGCTGTTCAGCGTCAAAGGATTCGAGAGTGTCACGCCCGACTCGACGGCGAGGATTCCGCCGTCGAGCGTCACCGTGTTGGTCGTTGCGCCAAATGCCTGGTTGACGCCAGCAACCACACGGACGCCGGACTGGATTTTCGTGCTGCCGGTGAAGCTGCTGCTGCCGTAGAGATAAAGCGTCGTTGGCGTCGCGGGGTATGGGCCGCCGAAGACCAGCGAGGCTCCGGTTCCGAGCGAGAACTGGCCATAGTAGGACGAACTCCCGGCCTGGCTCACCGTCAGGGTCTTTCCCGCCGCCACCTGAATGAGACCCAGATTGTTGTATCCAGAAATACCGTTCACGTTCGCGTTCTCGAGGAACGACGCCAACGTCGCGGCCGTGCCGCCGATTTCCAGCTGCCCGGTCCCGGCCGCATTCAGGCTCGTGAAGGCCGCCGTGCCCTGCTCCACCGAAATCCCGCCGGCGAACGTGTTCGCGCCCGAGAACGTGACCGTGCCGCTGCCAGTCTTGTAGATCCGATAGGGCTCGCTGCCGCCGGTGGTTGCATCGGCCGAAATGACCCCGCTCAATGTCAGCGATTCCGTACCCCCGACATCCAGGTGCGCCTTGAGCCGGATCGGATTCGCCACGGTGCGCGCGCCGCCGGAAGCGAAGAGCAGCGGGCGGTTGCCGAAGTCGAAATAGTACCACATCTGGTCGACCGTCAGCGTGCCGGAGCTGAGGCCGAGCGCCGCATTGTTGCCGATGCCAAGTGCGCCGCCGAAGAGCGTGGTGCCGCCGGAGTACGTGTTCGCCGCCGACAGCGTGACCGAGGAGAGGGGCCCCGAGGGATCGTTCGGCGAACGGAAGGTGGCCGGCGTGTTCCGGTCGCCAATTTCGACCGAGCGCGCGCCGTCGAGCACACTCGTCACGGTCACCTGCCCGCCCTTGTAGCCGGCGAATCGATACGCATTCTGCAGCGCTGGCAGCGTGATCGTGCCGCTGAACGTGGCCGACGTCGAGCTGCCGAGAAAAATCCGCGGATCGGTCGTGGTATCCGTGCTGGTGAAACGCGTCAGCGACAGTGCGCCGGTGACCAGATGCGAGCCGCTCGCGGCGTCGAAGCCGATGATGCCATCCTGCATGGTGGCATCGAACCGGCCGATGAAGTTCGCCGGCGTGGCGCCCAACGTGCTGTCCTCCGTGCCGATGTAGCCGCCCGAGCTGGCATTGAGCGAACCGGTGCCGGGAAGCGCGCCCGTCTTGAAGATGAGCCCCGAGCTGTCCACCTCGGTGCCGCCGGTATGCGTGTTCGCGCCGCCGAGACGGACCGTGAGCGGCGCGCTGTCCGTCGAGTTCACCCACACGCGGCGCGCCGCCGTGGCAGCGTCCGCCAGCACCGTATTCACGTCCAGCATACCGCCACCGCCGCCGAAGTTGTAGCTGGTGCCCTGCGGCGTGATCGCGCCGCTCAGGATCGCGCGCGTCGCGGTGCCGAGCCGGGCGTCCCAGCCGAAGCCGCGCAGATCGATCGCGCCGGTGAACGTGTTGCTGGCGGCCGCCGTGTCGAGCGTGTCGAACCCGATCGTGCCCGTCGTCGCCGGCTTGTCGAAGCGATTGAGGAAGTTCGTCTGCAGGCTCGAGGCAAACGTCGGCGACGCGACGCCGATGTAGCCGTTGTAATTCGAGAGCAGCAGCGTGGTCGAGGGAATGGCCGCGCCGCTGCCGAAGATAATCGAGCCCCAGTTGGTAATCGTCGCGCCCGTGTACGTGTTGCTCGTGCTGTTGACGACGACCGGCTTGTTGCCGCCCGCGACCAGCGGCGCCGAGCCGGAAATCGGCCCGTTCAGATAAAGTGGATTCTGATACGGCGAGATCTCCACATTGCCATTCAGCACCACCGCGCCCGTCACGGTGAGGCTGCCGCCGCCCCAGATCGAAAGGTATCCGTTGCCGGAGGAATTCAACACGACGCGGTTGCTGATCGTGCGGGCCGCGTCGAGGCTGAGTCCGACATACCCGTAGGAACCCGGCCCCTCGGCCATCGGGTTGAGCGTCAGGTCTCCCGTGCCCAGCGCGGAATTGTGGCCAATGTGAAGATCGCCGGCCTCGAGGAAAACACCGCCGCTGAATGTGTTGGCCCCGCCCAGCTGCGCGCTGCCGCGCACATGCAGCGAACCCACCTGCGAAGTGATATCGGAGATGATTCCGTTGAGAGTGATCCAGTTGTAATACGAGTTCGGGTCGTCGTTGTGCAGGACACCGCCGAGTTGCAACGGCCCGCCGAGGGCAATCGGGTTATCGATATATGCCCAGTCCGCCGAGCCCAGCACTGGCGACTGCGCCGAGTTCGGTACCGTCAGCGTCCCCGTGCCAAGCGGCCCGCCTAGAATCGAGCTGCCCGACCGCCAGCTCCCACCTTCGAGCAGGAGCACGCCCGAATTGAGCGTTGTCCCACCGGTGTACGTGTTCGACCCCGCGAGCACGACCCGGCCGCCTTGGAACGGCGTGGTGGTCGAACCGATGACGACGCTGCCGACGTTCGCCGACGTGAGCGCCGACCGCATTTCGAGCAACCCGCGGCTGACCGCGATCAGCGACAGCGTGCGGTTCGCGCCCCCTTGGTTTGGCGCCAGCACGGAGCCGAGAACGACCGCGTGCGTGGTAGTGCCAAGATAGATGGCGGAGCGTCCGCTCAAATCGATGGTTTCGGTCACGATCCGCGCCGGCGACGAGCCGGTCGGCGGTTCGAAGGGTGTCGAACCGATGAACTGATGCGAGTCGAGCCCAAGGATGGAGGTGTTGGTAAAGCTCGAGACCCGCTGGCCCAGCGCCGCCAGGCTCGAAACGGCGGTGAACGACTCGGTGTATCCAAGATAACCATTCGCGCCGAGGGCGACACTCCCGCCGGTCGGCAACGCCCCGGCCGAATCCAGGACCGCAACCGAATTCGTGACCGACATGTTGCCGGTGAACGTATTGTTCCCCTGGAAAACCGCGACCAGCGGAGCGCCGCCCGTCGAATTGACGATGACGGGCTTGCTTCCGCCGACGTCGGCCAGACTGCTGCGGACGATCAGCGCGCCACCCCCCTTGCCGAATACATATCCAGCCGCCGGCGGAGTGATCGTGCCGCTGATGATCGCCATCGAAAGCGAACCGAGCGAGAAGTTCGATCCGAAGCCCGTCAGGTCCAGGTTGTCGGAGAATACATTCGGCGCGGTGAGCGCATCGAAATCGGTGTCGAACCCAAGCGTGCCCGCGAATCCAGCCCGGTCGGTAATTCGCCCTAGCACCGCGGCGGCCGATGGCACGGCCGCGAGCGTCGTGGCCACGACTCCGATGTAGCCGCTGTTCGTCGCCTTCAGGCTCACGCTGGTCGGAATCGCGCTGCTGCTTGCGATGACGACGGCCGAGTTGTCCGCATTGATCGCGGAAATGTTCGCGCCCGTCGTTCCGGCGAGCACCGCGACGCCGCCGCTGCCGAACGTGAGTGTCGTTGCCGCCGTTGCGCCGTTCAGCGTGCCCGTGAAGAACACGTCATTATCGAGTGGCACGTTCACCGTCGTGGCCGTCGACGTCGCCGTCACCGGGCCGCTGAACGTCAGGTTGCCATTCGCGTTCGAAAGTGTCGATCCCAGCGTCACATTGGTCGCGAGCAAAACGGCATTCGCGATGTTGATGTCGATCTCGGAAGTCGTGCCCGTGGTGGTGGTGGTGGTGGTGGTGAAGATCGGCGGCGCCACGAGTGTGGTGCCCGAGGCAAGGGTCAGGGTGCCGCGGCCGACCGGTCCGCTGACGATTGCGCCCGAGGTGTCCTTCGTCGTCGTCGCGCCGAGGACCAGCGTGCCGGCATTGAGCGCCAGCCCGCCGGCGAATGTACTCTGGCCGGCGAGAAACAGCGTGCCCAGCCCGTCCTTCGTCATCCCTCCGGTGCCGGCGATGATCGACGTCACTGAAAGATCCCGTGCCGCATTCGAGGAATCACCCACGGTGAACACGCGGCTGGTCGCAGCGCCGAGATTGAGCGTGCCACCGTCGATCAGCGCACCTGCCGGTCCGTTCGTTCCAGTCACAGTGACGCTGCCGCCCAGCGTGAGCGAGCCGGCCCACATCGTGACCTGATTGGGCAGCCGTGCCGTCGCGTCCGAGCCGCCAAAAGTCAGCGAACCGATCGATTGCGACGTCGTCCCGATTTCGAGCGTGGCCGGGAACGCGGCGTTGGCGTTCACGACCACGTTGCCGGCCGGAGCCGTGTTCGGCAGCGCATTGTTCGCGCCCAACCGGAGTGTCCCGCCATTGACGGTGGTACCGCCGGCGTACGTGTTGACCCCATTCAACTGGAGCACGCCGGAACCCGATTTGATCAACCCTCCCACGCCGTCGATGACGGAATCGATATACACTTCGCTGTAGGCGTTCGCCGAGTCGACGATTTGAAACTTCCGGTTGGCGGGGAGCCCGATCGTCCCGCCGGAAAAATAAGTCGAACTCGGCCCGTTGATCGCGTCGTAGGTGACGTCGCCGCCGAGGTTGAGCCGGCCCGTCGAGTCGATCCAAATCGAATTGCCGCCATTCGCGACGGCGTCAGAGCCGCCGAGCGTAAGCGCGCCGATTGTCTGGGTCACACCGCTGGAAATGTACAATCCGGCCCATGTCGCCGTGCCGGTCGGCACCATGGCCAGGCTGCTGGTGGCCGGCCCGAGGGCACCACTCGTGAGCACGTTCACCGAGCCGTTGTTGATCGTCATGCCGCCGGAATACGTGTTCGCCCCCGACAGGCTGAGGCCGCCGTCGCCCGTCTTGCGCAATGAAAACGCACCGGTGATATTGCCCGCCACGTCCAGGCTCCACGAGCCTCCGCCAAGGTTCCATGTCTGGTTGGCGGTCAGCTCCACCCCCAATCCGGAACCAAACTGGATGCTGCCGGCGCTCGTATTCGGCATTGTAATACCACCACTGCCGGGTCGCAGCACCGCTCCATTACTGCTGTTAAACGAGTAGCTCAGCGAACCACCGCTGCCATCGAACGTCACCGAGGCGACGTTGATCGTGGCGGAGAGCGTGAGGCTCGATTGCGTCGTCGAGCTAAAGGAGAGCGCGCCGCCGGCGGTGGGCGCGACGCTGCCCGCCCAATTGGTATTGAGTTCAAAGACGCCGGTTGCCGCGGTCGGCGACCACACAAATGTCTGTGCGCTCACCGGCCAGGCTCCCGCCATGACGCCCACCAAAGCTATCAGCTGGACCCGTAGCTTCATGGCTCAGAAATTTGTGCAAGCTATTGGCAGCGGCAAGGGAAAACCCCGAAGCGGGCGTGCGGGATTTGCCTATGCGTCGCACGAGCCGCCCGAAGCACATTGCGAGCGTATTTTCGCCAGCGATTGCGCGCCAACCTGGCCTGCGGAGCGTTGCCGTGGAACTGGTTCCTGATTTGAAGGATGTGACCGTCAGCGCAGCAGCGTCGCACCACCATCAATGTCGTAGGCGGAGCCAGTGATGAACGACGCCTCGTCGGAACATAGAAACGCGACCAGCGCCGCCACCTCGTCCGGCTCGCCCATCCGGCCGATCGGCTGGGTGGCCGATAGCTTGGCGAACATTTCCTTCTCCTGGCCCGGATAATTCTTCGCCAGATAGCCATCCACGAACGGCGTGTGGACGCGCGCCGGACATACGCAATTGCAGCGAATCCCGCGGGCGATGAAGTCGCGCGCAACCGACAGCGTCATCGTGAGCACGGCACCCTTGCTCATGCCGTATGCAAATCGATCCGCCACCGCGACCTTCGACGTTATCGAGGCCAGGTTCACGATCGCTCCCCCACCGCTGGCCAGCAGCTTTTGCACGCCGAAGTGAAGCCCATGGTAAACCCCCTTCACGTTGACGCTGTAAACGCGATCGAGTTCAGCCGGCGAGGTCGTGACCACATCGCCAATGGATGCGATCCCGGCGTTGTTCACCAGCAGGTGGAGTTTCTCGATCTGCTCGAAGGCGGCGCGCATCGAATCGGTGCTCGAGACATCCGCGCCGATCACCCGCGCTGCCCCACCCGCTTCACGGATTTCCGTTGCCGTCACTTCGCCCATCTCGGGCCGTAGTTCCAGGATCGTCACATGCGCGCCCTCACCCGCCAGCCGGCGCGCGATCGCCCGGCCGATTCCCGAACCGCCGCCGGTCACGAGCGCATACTTGTCGGCGAGCCGTTGGACCAGTGGCGTCATCGCTCAACTGATTGCGACGACTCAACCAGCGAGGCAATCCCGCGGTTTTAAACCCAACGTCATTAAATTTTGGAAATAGATGGAGGGCCCGCCTCCCCGCCGCAGGCGGGCAAGCGGCGCGGCTTGCCTGCCTTTGGCAGGGCCGATCGCTTCCCGAAGGACATTCCACTCACCCGGCGACGTCGAACCAGAACGGCACGAATGTTTCGCGACCGCCAAGATTCAGCTGTGCCCAGATGACGTACCGGCCGCCGCTTGGAATCATCAGCTTGAAATGAAGCACGGGATGCGACGGCCCGGAGACTCGGTCCAAATCGCTCTGGGCCGGATGCAGGTGTGCAAACCCGCTACGCGCTTGATCGAACGCCACCAGGTGCGCCAGCGCGTCCATCACCGGCTCGAGCGGCACGCTGCTGCCGTCGGCGCGTGAGATCGCGAGCGCGAGCTCAGCCGGCTCGCCGGCGCGAATCACGGGCTGCGCCGGCGTCAGGCTGAAACGATATCCGTCGCGTTCCACCACGCGTGAGGCACCGCCAGCCGCGACCACATTTTCCGCGGAGGACTCACGAGGCGCGGACGGCGGTACGGTCGCCCGCTCTGCGTTCGCCGCGGCAACATTCAAATCCACGCTTGCATACAGCCCGCGCGATGTCGCCGCCGGCGTGAAGTCCGCAAAGATCCGATACGCGCCGGAACGATGCGGCGTGAACGAAAAATTCCAATCACCCGGCCGGCGGCCCGGCTCGGGATGCACGTGCTGGTAGTCTTCGAGCGACTTGTCGACGACGAGCAGGTGCATTTTTCGCGTGTGCGAGTAGAGAAGATCCTCCGGCGCCAGCGGTTTCCCGCTCGCCGTGTGTAATCCCACCGTCCCGCGAACCGGCGCGCCGGCCATCGCCGGAGTCGCGGTCGCGACCGTCATCACCACGGGTGAACGCACGGCCACAACAGGGATGAACTGCGGATTCGATGGATCGCAAAACTCGATTGCCTTTCCGGCCCTCGGGTCGACGCGAAAATCCATGTGGCTGAGGTTGGTTCCCGTCGGCAGCGCACGCAGCGTGAGGAATATCGCCACCGCCGCCACCGTGATCAACGCCAGCTGTCGCCACTGCGCACGCTCCAGGCCCTGGCGAACCGGACTCGCGCGATCAATCGCGCTCATTTCTTCATCCTTGCGATGAAGTCCTGCGGTTCCCAGGCGCTTCCGTCGGTACGATGCTTGATGGCTCCCTTCTCATCGATGAGCAGGGTTGTGAGCGTGTGCTGCAGGATATCCCCTTTGAACTCCGCAATGACGCCGAACTGCGCCAGCAGATCCTTGATCGCCGACTCGGGCCCGGTGAGGAAGGAAAAGTTCGACGTGTCGATGCCGCGGACCTCCGCGTACTCTTTTAGAACACCCGGTGTGTCGTAGGCCGGATCAAGCGTGATCGATATCAGTTCGAGGTTTTTCACCCCCGCTTCGCGCGCCCGCTTCTGGGTCTGGACCATCTTGGCCGTCGCCGCCGGACACATCGTCGCGACCGGACAACGCGTGAAGATGAAGTTGAGCATGATCTGCTTGCCAGCGAACCGGTCGCTCTGCACCACGCCGCCATTCTGATCATACAACGCGAAGCTCGGCACCTTCTCGCCCACCTCGCGATAAGCGCTCTTGCCGCGATTGTGCGTGTCTTCGCGCAATTGCCGCGCCGCGGCCGTCACCGTATCCGCGCTGACCTTGTCGTCGGGCCAGATCTTCTCGAGCCGGAAGTCGCCAGTCTTGCTTGGCACCATTTCCGCGCGAATCTGCCGTCCCGGTTTCGCGAGCGCCAGATCCGCGGCGGAGACGATGAACTCCATCGTCATCGCGGGCATGTAGCCTTTGATTTCGTCATGGCGGACGACGAGCACCTTGCGCTCCGCGTCGATCCGCAAAATCTCGCCCGTCAGCGCGTATCTTTCCTCGGCGGGGCGTGCGGCGTTAACCGCGGGGGGCGTCGCCGGCTTGGAGCAACCGACGGCAAGGCATGCCAAAAGGGCACCCGCCACGAACGCACCCCGGCACGCATTAGATTTCATCGCCTAACCGATTCGCCGTAGGAAAAATTTGTCAAAGGGTTTGCGCGGACCAGCATCCCTCCTTCTGCTGGACCTTTGCGCTGCTCATGGACGCCACGCTAACCACCCGCCGCACTGCCGACCACAAGCCGGCGCTCGCCGTTTTCGCCGCGGTGGGAAGTGTCTGGGTGTTTGTGCTGGTCACGCTCGGCGCGTTCACCACCAGCATCGGCGCGGGCATGGTGTTTGCCGACTGGCCGCTTTCCAACGGATCGGTAAATCCCCACGGCTGGCTCGAGGACATCTCGATGTTCGCCGAACACTCGCACCGGCTGACCGGCACGATCATGGGCGTGATCACGATTTCGCTCGCCGTCTGGCTGGCGCGAACGGAGGACCGCCGGTGGTTGCGCCAGCTCGGGTGGTGGGCGGTCGGCATCGTGGTTTTTCAGGGACTGCTCGGTGGAACTCGTGTGCTACTGGACGCAGTAGCGGTGCCCGGTTTCCAGATGTCGCTTGGCCAGATGCTGCGAATTCCGCACGGCGTCATGGCCCAAATCTACGTCTGCCTCCTCATCGCCATCGCGGTCGCGTCCTCCAAGTGGTGGATCGAACGGACCACCGGCCTCCAACCCGCAGTGCAACGTGCCGGGCTCGTCTGCTGTGCCCTGCTCCTCGTGCAACTCACGATCGCCGCCGTCATGCGCCACAACGCCGCCGGCCTCGCGATTCCGACTTTTCCGGAATCAACGCCGGACGGACGTTGGCTGCCGGTCGACTGGAATTTCCGCGTGGCGATCCACTTTGCTCATCGCGCGATGGCGGTCGTGATCGGCGTCGTGCTAATCTGGTTCGCCTCGGCCGTGCGCCGCGACGCCAATGCGACGCGGGTAATGCGGCTGGTCGCCGCCGTCGTGGTGAACCTGCTCGTGGTGCAAATCGTGCTCGGCGCGCAAATCATCTGGACCTTCCGCCGCGCGAGCATGACCACGGCGCATGTTGTCGTTGGCGCGCTCCTGCTCGCGTCGACGTTCTGGCTGACATGGGTCGCGCACCGTGACGCGATCGAGCGGAAAACAACCGCATGAGCGAGCAAGTCGCCACGCCCGCGAAGTTTCGCGACTACCTCGAGCTGACCAAGCCGCGGCTCAGCATGCTGTCGGTGATCACCGCGCTCGTTGGGTATCTGGCGGCGCGTCCGCCCAGTGATCCGCTGAAGCTGCTCCTCGTGATCGTTGGCACGTCACTCGCCGCCGGCGGCGTCGCGGCTTTGAATCAGTGGCTGGAGCACGAGACCGACGCCCAAATGAAGCGGACGGCGGACCGGCCGATCCCGACGGGAAAAGTCGCAACGGGATCCGCGTTCGTACTCGGCTGGCTGATGTGCATCGCCGCGCTGTTTCTGCTTTTCGCGAAGGTGGATCGACTCGCGGCATTTTTCACGCTCGCAACCATGGTGTCTTACGTCGGCTGGTACACGCCGGCCAAGCGGTGGTCGACGTGGAGCACAGAGATCGGCGCCATCGCCGGGGCGTTTCCGCCGCTCATCGGCTGGTCGGCCGGGGAAGGCCGCGTGACTGCGCTCGGCTGGATTCTTTTCGGGGTGCTGTACTTCTGGCAAATCCCGCACTTCATGTCGATCGCCTGGACCTACCGGCGCGACTACTCCGCCGTGCATTTCCCCATGTTGCCCGTGCGCGACGAATCCGGCGGCAAAGTCGCGCTCTGGTCGCTGATCAACACGGTGGCGCTGCTGGTGGTGAGCCTGCTGCCCGTCGCGTATGGACTGACGACAAAGGCGTATGGGCTCGCGGCCGCCATGTTCGGCGCGTGGTTCCTCTGGCACGCGATTGTGTTCCTGCACCCGCAGGGACGCGATGTGGCCGCGCGAAAACTTTTCTTCGCCTCGATCATTTATCTGCCGCTGCTCCTCACCGCGCTGGTACTCGACCGGTTGATCGCATCGTGAGCATCCAGGACATTCCCGCGCTCAATGCCGTCCTCAACGGCATTTCCACGCTGCTGATGACGGCGGGTTTCACGTTCATCATGCGGGCGAAACGCGAATCGGAGCTCGCGCGGCGCACGGCTCGCGTTCGATCGCACCGGCTCTGCATGCTCGGCGCGGGCGCGGTGTCCGGAATTTTTCTAATTGGCTACGTGACGCACAAAGTCCTCGTGCGCGGTGTGCACACGCCCTTCGGGGGCGAAGGCGCGATCCGCGGCGTTTATTACGCGATGCTGCTGACCCACGTGATTCTCGCGATGGCGATCGCGTTCCTCGTTCCTCGCACGTTCGTCTTTGCACTTCAGGGCAACATCGAACGCCACCGCGCCTGGGCCCGCTGGACGTTTCCGATCTGGTACTACGTCAGCATCACCGGCGTGCTGGTTTACCTTTTCCTCTACCAGTGGTGGCCCGCAAAACGCTGACCCCCCGCCGCGCAGCGTCACCGCACTCTCCCTCGCCGCGCAGCGTCACCGCACTCCCCCTCGCCGCGCAGCGTCACCGCCCCCCCCCGCCGCGCAACGTCATCGCACTCCCCCCGCCGCGCTTGCTCGCCCTCTACGCGCTGCGCCGGCTGTCCGCCCCGGGATTCGTGCGCGTCATCGCCGATACGTTTGTCATCTAATAGATGACAAACTTTCCTCCGCTTCGAGGGACGCATTGGCCCTTTGTCATCTATTAGATGACAAAGGAGATTTGGGCCAACGGAGTTTGGCGAGCCGCCGGTGCCGCGTTTGGGTCGAACTCGCAGCGAGGATTCGGACTGACAATTGTCACGTGAATGCTTTCCTCGGGGCCATGGCTGCCGCGCGCTATGGAACTCACGCGCATCTCGAGCTGATGACCGCACCGGTGATCGCCGTGGCTGACGCAGCGTATGAGGCAGCGCGCAAGCGTCGTCAGCGCGCCCAGCCAGCGCGTGGTGCGACGCTGAAGGCGGGCCGCGATACGCCGCGGTGGAACCAACTCGCGGATGAGATCGCAAAATGTCTTCGGCGCCGCGGTGACAAATCCAAGCTCGCACGCGCACTAGGGATCTCTCGCCAGCGCTTGCATTTGCTGATCGTGGCCCGCACCGCGTTCCCCGACGCAGAACGCGCCTTGCAACTCCAGGCGTGGCTGCACAGCGGTCAGCCGTCGTCATTCATTAAATGACAATGACGCCAACGGTGTTTGTCATCTAATAGATGACAAACTTTGCTCCTCTCCGAGGGACGCGTCGGCTATTTGTCATCTATTAGATGACAAACGAGTGGCGACGGGGGCCACGCAATCCCGCGGCTGGTCGATGCGCGCCGCACGTCGAACGCACTTCGGTCAATCCGCATGCCTCGCGGATCCCGCTGCTCGGGATGGCCGAATGACCCGCGGTGCCATATCGCCTCCGTGCCTACAGTGCAGCGGGCAGTGCGCGTTTGCGCGATGGCAGCAGCGAAATCCCGAGCCCTGTGAGCGCGGCGTCGGCGACGAAAACGACCGCCCAGAATCCCAGCGCCCACGCGCGAATCGAGCGCCAGCTCACGGGCCGCGGCGCGCGCCAGACTTGCGCGAGATCGAGCCGCTCCTCCCCGCCGCTGCGAACACTCAGTTGCCGCAACTCGGCCAGCCGTGCCGAATCAAAACTCCATTCGGCGGAACCGGCCACCGCCACCGGCCCGAACGGCAGCGCCACCGAACCGATCCGCACGGCGCCGCGCGCCATCCGGCCCACGGCCAGTTCCGCGGACCCTCGGAAATGTCCCGGCTCGATCTTTTCCCAGACGAGGGGGTGCACCGTCACCGCGCTCGACGTGCCGCTGCTCTCCGCCAGCGAGGCGACCGGCGGCGTCTGTGCCACGCGTGCGTTCCAGTTTTCATCATACAGCAATTCCATCGTGAGCCGCTCCCCCTCGATCTCAGCCCGCAGCGCGATGCCGGGCGGCACATCGTCGCCCGCCAGCCAGCGCGAGAGCGTCTGCACAAAATCCCCGTAGCCGGCCCACGCCCGTATCCGTTCGGAGAATTCACCGCCGAGCGGAAACGATACCGCGGCGACGCGCCCCACCCCGCGCTGCCACGTCGCGACCAGCGGCGCGGTGTAATCGTCCGTCGTGGCCAGCGAGACCGTCGCACCCTCCTTCAAATAGCTCAGGTTGTAACCGTCCACCGCCGGCAGCCAAGAAGGCGCGCGGGCGGCGATCTCCGACCAGCCCGGCAGGCCCTGCGTGCCGGTCGGTTCCTTGATGAACGCGGAACGTGCGATTGAGACCGTCTCCTGCGCGAAAATCGCCGGCAGCTCCGTCGCGTCGGCGCTGAAAAACATCCGGCCACCGCCGCGTTGGGCGACCTCCTTCAGGATTTCGGCATCACGGTCCGTTTCCGTGCCCATGCCGATGACGCTCACGGTCGCGTCGGCGGCGCGCAATTCGTCCACTGCATCCAGGTAGTCGTTCAGCTGCTGCCGGGAATCGTTCGCGTCGGCGAAGAGGATGAGGTGCCTCGTTCCGGTCTTCGCTTTCTTCAACTCTTTGAGCGCGGCGCGCAGCGCCTGGTGCAGCACGATGCCGCCGCCGGAACTCACCACACGACGGACCGTCTCCGTGATTTGGTTACGATTGGGCCCGACCTGCGCCAGGGCCACGACTTCGTGCGGCTCGGTGTCGACGGCGTGCACCGACACCGCGTCGAGATCCCCCAGCAGTTCGACGGCGCGGGCGGCGCCGGAGTTGGCGAGGTCCATCTTCGTCAATCCCGCGCCCGCCCCCATGCTCATGCTGCCCGATCGATCCATCGCGATGGCGAGCGCGGTCGCGATTTTCCGCTGTTCCTTCTTCAACTCCAGCGAAACCGGCAGCAACGCGTCGACCGGCGACGAGAAGTAGCCGCCGGCGCCGAAACTGTTTTCGCCGCCCACCATCAGCAGCCCGCCGCCCTGTTCGCGGACAAAATAATCGAGACCCGCCATGAAGTCGCGCGGCAGCCGGTGGGCGGCGACGTTGTTCAACACGACGGCGCGCGCGCCGCTGAGTCGCGCCGCTCCCAGCCCGCCGGGCTCGGTGACAAGTTCAACCGCCAGCCCCTGCGCGCCGAGCAGCGAAGCCAGCGGATCATCCGGGTAATTTGTCACGAGCACAATGCGTGGGCCGGACGCCACTTCGACCCAGCCCGCCGCGACATTGTTTTCCGGATGCGCGTCCGCCGGCGGATTGATCCGCGCCTCGTAACGCATGGCACCGCCACCCCCCAGCCGAT
Organism: Opitutaceae bacterium; assembly: GCA_030648295.1. Classification (GTDB taxonomy): domain Bacteria; phylum Verrucomicrobiota; class Verrucomicrobiia; order Opitutales; family Opitutaceae; genus ER46. The sequence continues at coordinate 99,625 of JAUSID010000148.1, forward strand.
CTGTCAGCCGCACACGGCCAATGCCGCCGCGCACCGCCGCCGTGCCGCTCGCCGCCACGCGGCCGCCGCGCACGACTTCCCACGGCACATCCGCGTCACCCTGCCCGGCGACGGTGAACTCGACGAGAAAGGATTCGCCGGCAAGCACGCGCGGCGGAACGGCGAGCCCCGCGACCCGCCAGTCGCCGGCGATGGATTGGGTGAGCAGCCGGAAATCCAGCGGCACGCGACTGCGCAGGATTTTTTCGGCGGTGCCGCCCAGCGGTTCCGTCGCGTATCCATCCGTTACGACGAGCACTCTCGCCGCGCGGCCGACCGCCAGCTCGCCGAGGGTGTATTCGAGCGCCAGCCCGGTTCGCGTCTGGGAACTCATTCCCTCGAAAACGGGATCGCCGCGATCGCGACGTCCCGCTTCGCCGGCGAAATCGACATGGAAAATCCGGTCGTGACGCCCGCGCGAACGTTCGAGGATCGCCTCGATTTCGCGCGACTGCGACGCCATCGCCGCGGCCGTGGAATCGGAACGGTCCGCGAGCACCCACAAGTCGAGCCCCGCACTCGCCAGCCGCAACCGCGGATCTGCAAGCGCCATGATCAGGGTGACGAGCCCGGCGGCGCGCAGCGGTTCGTGCAGCCGCAACCCACGCCAGCGCCAGCCGGCGATGATGAGCGCCGGAAAAAGGAACAACCATTCTGGCGCGCCAAAGGTCATGCGTTACTGGCGACAAGCGGTTCACCCGCAGCACGCGTGCCGGCGGTGCGCACCCACCAGCTCGCGAGCACGACGCCGGCGAGAAGGATGAGCCAGAGTACCGCCAACGGATCGCCGCGCGTGTTTCGCTCGATCGCGACATCACGCTCGCGCCGCAGTTCGACAAAAAAAGTTTCCGCGGTCCGAAAGTCACCCTGCCGCGGATCGGCAAATTGCGCACTGCCGCGCACGAGCACGTCGTTCCCTCGCGTGACGCGAAAGAATCCCGGGCGCCTCGGCGCGCGCAATCCGGCGGCTTCGGTTTCGCCGATGGCGATCGTTTCCGCCGGTCCACCGGCGGCGGGCGTGAACATCAGCATCGCGCGTGTTTCATCCGAGCGGGCGGCGGCAGCATCCCGCAGCCGGAGTGTAACCAGTGCACCGCAGTCAAAATTCGCGGCAAACGGCGCGGGCTGGGCATCCCGTTCCGCCTCGATGAATCGCCGCGCCAGCAACACCATCGCCGGCAACCGCGCGGCGTTCGATGTCGACCAGTCGAAAGCCAACAGAAGCTTGCGGGTCGGCGCGTGAGACAACGCAGCGTCATCTGGACGATTTGCCGCGACCACGGCCGCTGGCGGCGTGGTGGCCGCGAATTGTGACGGCGCGCGAAGGATTACGAGCGGCCACTTGCCGTGCCAGAGCAGCACCGTGTCACCACGAGCGGGCGCGAATCCGTGCGTGCCGGTGCCGAGCCAGCCCTGCCAGTTCAGTCCCGCGACCAACGCGTCGCGCTCGGCCGTGACGACGTCGGTCAACAGCGGCATCTGCGCGCGCTGATCGGCGGGCGGCCAGAAAATTCCACTGCGACGTTCACGTTGGACCTCGTCCTGACTGGCGCGCGCGAGTCGAAGCGTCGCCATCGCGTCCGCACTCACGATGGTTACACCGGGAACATCACGCGCGAGTTTGCGAAAAAATTCCGCGGTTTCGTCCGTGCCGTCCACGTCCACGGCCAGCGGCTTCGGTGCGGGACGCACGAGCGGCAGTCGATCGTCGGCCGCAAATCCATCGGTCGATAAAACGACGGTGGCCTCTTCGATTCCGTCCGGCAATCGGGCGGATATTTCGGCGATCGCGCCGGGAGCGAGCGTGATGGTCTGTTCGGGCGACTGGCCTAAACCCGCCGTGAGCCGCCACGATCGGACCTGCGTGGTGGCCGTATGGTTCTTGACCAGCGCACGCCACATCACGCCGTCCTTGTCCGGCGTGACGGTGGCGCCGGCAAAACCCACATTTTCGATCCGGCGTCCGACCCCGGCGGCGCGTTGATCAGGAGGAACTCGATCGCGCCGATCAGTGATGAGCAGTGTCCGGCCCGAGGCACCGGCGAGACCGCGCGCGAGCCGAAGCGCCGGATCGATGTCATGCCGGCCCAGCTCCGGCCGCCACGATGCAATGGCCGCGCTGGCCAAACTGCGATCGAGACCCCGGTAGAGTGGCGGCTGTCGCGGATTCGTCGTCATGACCACCCAGGTCGTGCGCGCGGCGAGTCCCTCCGACAGTGTCATTTCGCGCTCGGCCGCGGCGGCAGCCGCGGGTCGAAATGCGTCCATCGATGCCGACGCGTCCAGCACGAGCACGACGGTCTGGGCGGATTCGGTCTGCACCCAGCGCGGTTCGGCCAGCACCCAGCTGGCGAGGATGATGGCGGCGAGTTGCAACCACAGCGTGCGCGAGGAACGCAGTTGTTCCCAGGTACGGCCGCGCGCGCTGTCGGGTGCCAGCCGTTCGATCAGAAACCAGGTGCTTGTACGCACGAGCCGCGAGCGCTGCTGGAGAAAGTGAATCGCGAGGATCGCGGGCAAACCGAGAAGCAGCCACAGCCCCGCGGGATGAGCGAAAATCGGAATCATTTTGCGAGGGCGTCGAGCAGCGCGGACATCGTGCGCCAACTCATGCAACCGCCTCGACCGCGCCGGCGCCAAACGCCTCGTGCGCGAGCGCGGCCGCGAGCGTGCCCGCACACGGCACGCGCGCAAAGAGGATCCCGCGCCTGCGACACGCTTCGCGCCAGAGCGCGAAATGGCGGTGGTACGCGACGCGGTATCGCGACGCGAGCGAATCATCGACGCGCTGGCGCCGCGTCGCATTGGTCTCGCAGTCGGCGAGCTGGATGTTGCCGCGCCACGGCAAATCCGCCTCCTCCGCTAGTGATGGCGCCAGCACGACACCGACGCCCGAAGCCGCGGCCAGCGGAACAAGCAGCGCCGACGGGTCACCGGGAAACAGCAGGTCCGAAATCAGGACCTTCATCGCGCCCATCCGCCAGGGGATTGAGAGGGAAAGTGAAGGTGAGTGGGGAAGTGAAGGTGAAGGTGGAACTGCGTTCGTTCGTGTTCGTCCCTTTTCCCTTTCACTTTCACTTTCACTCCGCCTGAGCCGGTCGCGCCACCGATCGGCGCGCACTTCCTCGGTAGCGAGCGGATAGATCGTCCTGCCTTCCGCCCCGTGCAGCCGCACGGGCGCGCCGGCGCGGTCAGCACATTCGACACAGAACGCGAGGAGTTCGTCCGTGCGGGCCTGTTTTTCAGGGGTGAACGACATCGAGGCCGACACGTCCACCAGCAAGTCGACGGCTGGCGCCACTTCGGCCCGATACAATTTCATCGTGAGCGCGCCGGTCCGGGCGAACGCCTGCCAGTGAATGTGCCGCGGGTCGTCGCCGGGCACGTAGGACCGGTGATCCTGGAAATCGAGCGAACTGCCGGCGCCGGCGCCGATCCAATTCCCGGCCAGTCCGCGCCAGGCCTGCCGGGAAAAAGGCAACCGCCAGCGCGCGGCGGCCGCCAGCGCCCCGCGCCGGGGAGAAAATGAAACCGCGGCAGCATTCATGCGGGCGGCGGCGCCTTCCCTTCACTGGACGCCAGGGCGCGCAGCCGGTCCCAGTACGGCCGCGTCTGCCAGAGGGCGACGCCGAGCACGAGCAGCGCGACCAAACGCTGAAGCACCACGACGAGGGTAGCCGGGTTGCGGTTGGCGAGGCCGAAGAAGAAACTGGATACAGGAAAAACCTCCATCACCGCCTTCGGCGCCGAAATCTTCCACCGGCTCTCCGCCAGCCAGAACGTGAACCAGCTGAGGACGACCGGCAGCACGATGCCTGCGACATACGGCAGCACGGGCGAAAAGAAACGGCGGCGGACGAATGAGCGGAGGACCGCGGGAAACACCACTGCCGCCAGGCCCAGCAGCGCCATGCCGGCGGCATGTTCCGCCTCGGAGCGCGTCACCGGTGTGCCGGTGGGAATGATGATCAGCGCGAACACCACCCACGTGGCCGTCGCGGCCATCGCGTAAGCAAACGCGCTCTGCCAGCCGGGCAGCGAACAATATCCGGTGCCGCGGACCACGGGCCCGCCGCGCCGCCAGACGCGCCACTGCGAAGCCATCGGCAGCCGCGCGCTGGCAAGTTCGACCAGCAGCACCAACGCGAGAAAACCGCCCGCGATGTAGAGCTGGCGGAGGGCAAGCGAGTCGGCATTGAACATCTCGGAGAAGGCGGCGGGCAGCAGCGCAAGCAAGGGGAGCACCCGCACGAAGAAACCGTGATTCTCCGCCGGCGGCGCGATGTTGCGCACGGCGCTGACGAGGAAAAACGCGCCGAGAAACACCGCGTTCACGAGGTCGAACGGCAGTTCGAACAGGTGTGACAGTGGATTGCCCCCACCAAAGGGACGGCCGAAAAACGCCGCGCCAAAACCGCCCGCGACCGTCGGCAGGCTCGCCGCGAGCAGGATGATGATCACCACGCGCAGGACCCTGGCCACGCCCGACGCCCACAAACCGGCCGCGGTCAAAAGCGCGCTGACCCCGAGCATAATCAGGCAGCGGCCAAAATCGGCGATGATGTCGGCGTTGTCGGTAAAGTACCGAACAATCAAATACGGGAGCATCGCAACGAGCAGCAGCGTGCCCTGCGCGAGCAGCGAGAACCATTTCCCGAGCACGATGCGCCACGCGTTCAGCCGCGTGAGCACCAGCAGGTCGAGGGTGCGCGCATCGACCTCCACCTGCAGTCCACCGAGCGCGCGCGACGGCGTCACGAGCAGCAGTTGCACGACGAGAATCGTCCAGAAAAACGCCGCCAGCATGGAATTCGCCGCGCGCGCGGACGGAGTCGGGCCGAAATCCGAGCTCAACGACATCAGCGTCGCGAGCAGCATGATGAGTTGAAAAACCACCAGCGCGCCGACGAAACCGCGGGTGCGCAGCCCCTGGCGCAGCTCCTTCACGAGCATCGGCGGCAGCCAGCCCGGAAAGTCGCGCCGCCGCATGGGTGACGGGGCGGCCGGCAACGCAGGGGTCGCACTCGTGGCGGTGGCGGCAGTGATCATGGCGTCAAGCGGGTCCCGCGGTGCGTTGCGGAGGCCGGAAGCTCGGGCGGAAGCGCCGCCCGAAGCTCCGGCGGGTCGCGCAACATTTCGATGAACGCCTCCTCGAGGCGGCGAAGTTCGCGATGGAAATCAACCACGGGCACGCCATCGGCGATCACGCGCCGCAGTTCCGCCGCGAGCGCCTCCGTGGTCGCGCCGGCAAATTCCGCCCGCGCGCCGTCGCGCCGCTCCTCGACCAGTTTCCATCCCGGGCGGACGGCGAGCCACTGGAGCAGCGGCGCGACGTCACCGTGCACGGTGATATTGATCGTCATGGTGCCGTTGGCGGCGACACCGCGCCGCAGCGTCTCGGTGTCGCCGTGGTGAACGACCACGCCGCGATCCATGAACACGAGCGAGTCACACATCTCGCCGAGTTCGGAAAGGATGTGCGAGCTGATGAGGATGGTCTTGCCGCGATCGCGCAGGACGCGGACGAGATTCTTGAACTCGAGCCGCGCCTTGGGATCGAGGCCCGCCGCCGGTTCGTCGAGAATCAGGAATTCGGGGTCGTTGAGCAGCGTGCGCGCGAGACAGAGCCGCTGGGTCTGGCCTCTCGAGAGACGATCGATCGACCGATCGGCGAGAGGAACGAGGTCCGTGAATTCCGCGACCTCGCCCACGCGGTTGCTCAGATCGTCGCCGCGCAAGCCGTAGGCGCGGCCGAAAAAGTCCAGATAGTCGCTGACCGTGGTATCCTTGTACGGCGTGAAATGATCCGGCATCCAGCCGATCCGGTGCCGCACTTCATTCGGGTACTCGACTATATCCACGCCGCCGAGACGGACGGTTCCGCGGTCGGGATAATCAAGCGTCGCGAGGATGCGCATCGTCGTCGTTTTGCCGGCGCCGTTCGCGCCGATGAGTCCGACGACCTGCCCTTGCTGGAGCTGAAACGAAACCCCATCGACCGCCTTTACGCCGCCGAACCAGCGGGCCAGTTGCTCCACATCCAGCAATGGCGTCGTGGTTGTCATGCGGTTCGGTTGACCACGGCGGCGGCACATGGGTGAGCGGCGTTCATTCTGCTCCTCCCGCGCGGGGCGCGGAGCCCGCGCCTGCACGCGTTGATTTTGGCGCGTTGGCCACGCCGGCGAAAAGCACGTCTTCATCACGCCAGCGGATTCGCGGCAACGTCGCGATCGGAGCGACGGCGGTCGCGCCACCGCGGCCGGACCATTGCCACGCGTCGGTCAGCGTCATGGCGTCGGCCACCAGGTCGCCAAAATGCGCGGTGCCGTTACCGCCGTATTCCTTCGAGGCCTTGGCAGCGGCTTCGAAACGCGAGTGGAGTTCGAGCGTGACGCGACGGCCCGTGACAACCAGCGGCGCGCCCCAGATGATTCCGTTCCCATCGCGAAGGCGAAAATCGCGGAGTTCAGTGGTCACGGTTGACTCCACGATCGGCGCGCCGTGGCGGGAGAAATCGACGACTTCGATTCGCGCGCGCGTCGGCACGAGCTGGCGCAGCATCTGCGCCTGCCGGGAGCGGTTGACGAACCAGTCGCCATCGGCCTGGCCCCGCTCGCGCGCGAAACTGCCGCCATGCAGCCCGCCCATGGCCGGCAAATCCGCGGTCGGCAGCGCGGCAGCGATGACCTCGTCGCCGAGCGCGAACCGGCGTTTCGGCAGAAAACCGGTACGCGCGGCTTGCTCCTGAAACACCGCGGCTTGATTCTCGCCCGGCACAAGCACGACGAGGGCTCGCCGGATTCCCTGCCCGCCGATCCCATCCTGGAGCAGAATCGCGACGGCCACTCCCGTTGCGCCGGCGAGCGAGATCAGCGGCGTGGTGAGGAACAACCGATGGCGCCGTGCCGGGGGGGCAAGCCAGTACAAGTTCACGGGCCCGATCACGACGGCGAACAGCACGAGCAGAACGGAAACCCAGAACGTCTCGGCGGCCCCGACCTTCACCATGTCGCCCATGGGCGTGCCGGCCGGCAGCTTGATTCGCTCCCTTTCCGGCATGCCGGGCGCCGGATTCTTCACCTGGAGATTCCCAACGACATCGCTCGCCGACATGCCGGCGATCGGTTCGGCCAGGGTGTGTATCCGACCTGCGCCTACGCGTTCAGCCGCGGCGCTTCCCGGTGCGATCGGCGCGAGAAACAACCGTCCGCCCATGGCGACCCAGCTGCGCAAGGCAGCCCGCCGCGCCGGATCCAGCGCGGAGAAATCCTCCGCCCGCAGCACGACGGAATTAAATGAGGACCAAATGCGCCAGTCGGCCGGCGCCTGCGCCGGCTCGAACGCCGACAGGTTCGGCAGCGCGCCGATGCCGGAGGCCGCAAACTTGGTGCGCAGCGTCGAGTCCAGCGCCAGAGTGGTGGCAATCGGCGGCATGGCCGTGTTGCCGATCGCATTTGGAAAACTGCTGCGCGTCCCGGGCGTGACACCGGGCCCGCCGATCTCAATCACCAGAACACCCGGCGCAGTGGGGGCGCCCGTCGAGTATCTCACCACCGGATGCGCCGGCGTGACGCGCACCGGCGCCGTGCCGCCCGCACCCGCAATGAACGCCGGCATCGAAACCACGAAGTTACGCGTCGTCTCGCCGGGCAGCGGCCCGGTCGTAATCGTGGAGGTAACACCCGCCGGCAGCACCCCCGGAGGGACGGGGGTGAGCTGGGCGGCTGCACCGCTTTCGGTGAAGATGAAGATGTCAGGCATGCTGGTTGCAACGCCCGAGGAAACCGGCACAGACGACCCGCCCGAGGAACGGCGGAAGGAAGATCCCTGCGAGATGCCGGGCTGCGCGCGTAGAAGTCCGAGCCGCTGGAGTTCAGCACGTGCGAGCGCCGTTCCGTGCGACATCATGCTCGAACCGCCGCCCGCGGCGACGGCCGAGTACATCGCGGCGATCACCGAGGGCTCAACGACGGTGATGATCCGCGTGACTGATCCTCCCATCGCGGGATAAACCGTCACCTTCACTCCGGGCGGCAGCGTCGCCGGCGAAGGCTGAGGCAGCAGCGCCGCCGGTCCCGTTTGCTCGAAAGTGACCATGGGATACGGCCCACCGGAGGAACCCATCGAGGCGGTCGAGAGAAACTGCGTCGACGAGATGCTGCGCACGCCGGTGATTGGGTTCAGCAGCCGCGTCGGGGCGAGAAGCCGGCGTGCTTCGGCTTCGGCGGCCGAGAAACTCGGCGACAACATGCCGGTCCGGCCGGACGGAAACGGCACGCCCGGAGCGGCGCCCGGCGCCGGGGCCGTCGGCGCCGGCGTCGCCACCTGTTCCACATAGGTGAATTCGCGCACGACCCCGCTGCCTCCGGGGTTCGGATTGACCGTCACCGAGGTGAAGCCGCGGGGCAGCGAGGCGAGCGGCGGCAACGGTAGGTCCTTCTCGGGGCCGGTCTGTGACAGCGTAAGGGACACTTCGTTCGTTCCCGGTTTGGCGCCGGGGTTCGTGCGCGACGAGGTGCGCGTCTGCACGCCCGGCGGCGCCAGGCCGGCGCGGCTCAATTCCCGCCGGGCATTGTTGCTGGCCGTCGAGGCGGGCGAAGTGGGGAAAGATGTCGGGATGCCGGACGCGGTACTCGCAACTTCGATCCGTACGACCGTCGTTCGGGTGACGTTGCCGGCCGCGTCGGGGGCCGAGACGTTCACCGTGGCGTTCGGGGGAAGGTCCCGGGGCGCCGGGAGCGGCAACAGGTTCGCCGGTCCGGTCTGCGCGATGGTGAAAACGCGCACCAGGCCCGTGGCGGTCGACGAAGTCGTCGGCCGCGAAACGCTGTACCTGACCCCGGGTACATTGGGATTCGGGTAGATGCCCGCGATCGGCGGCGGGGTCGCCGGCAGGCTCGACAGGACCGAACTCGAACTCGGCACCAGCACGGTTGGATTGATTGTGATGGCGGGGCTGGCGAGCGGGACAAAAAACCACCGCTCGCGTGTTTGCATTGCCGATACGTCGACTTCGAGCGTGCTCGTCGTGATCCCGGGAAACATCGCCCGGCTGCCGGCATCGAAACGGAAGCGCCAGGTCCCGTCGCGTGCCGTGCCGTTCTCGATCGCGATGCGCAGCGGCATGAATCCGAAATGCGGCACCGATGTGACCGGCGACGAGATCTTGATCGTGATGTTCGAGCCGGGCTCGGTGTTGACCGGCACGGCGACATCGGCGCGAACCGGTGCCGCCAGGAGCAGCACGATCGC
>JAUSID010000206.1 GCA_030648295.1 Opitutaceae bacterium
CGGCGGGGCACCGTGAGGGCTGACCCAGCAGCCCGAAACGTGCCACGCGGGAATCGTGAGCGTAGCAGCCGACGTAAGGAGGCTGGGACGACCGGGCGATCGCAACGGCCAGCCTCGTTACCTCGGCTGCTACGGGAGCGGATTGCTCGCGACGAGCCGAAAGGCGAAACGCTTACGCGTTCCGCTACTCGGTCCAAATCATCATCCCGACGCCGAAACCTTCAGCATGAATGATATTGCTGCCCGGCCGGGCTCCGATTCCTCATCGCGTGATGTTCAAGGGTCTGTTTTCCGATCGCGAAACGCAGTTGCGGCGGCTGCGTTTTCTCGCCGTCGGCGGCGGGACCGCGCTCGTGCAGGTCGCGGTCATCAACTTGCTGAAGCGGTTCATGCCCGAACTGCTGGCGTTTTCCCTCTCGTGGGTCGTGTCGACCGCGACGCATTATTTGGCCAACCGGTTCTGGGCGCTGCCAAGCGCGCGCCACGACACCGGGAAGCAATTCGCCGAGTATCTATTCACCGTGGCGGTAAGCTGGGTGATCAACACGCTCGCCTACGTGTTCTGTCGAAAGGTCGTCGGCCTCGGCATCGAGTGGGCGACGCTGTGGGCCATCCCGCCATCGACCGTGGTGGTTTTCCTGCTGCTGAATTTTCGGGTGTTTCGAGCTACCAATCGGTGAAGCGGTGAGGCGGTGAAACGGTGAGACGGTGAGGCGGCCTCCGCTGGGTCTTCCGCGTCTCGCGTTCTTACCTGTCTCACTCGTCTTCCTCTCCCTACCATTTTTTGGAACGCTCTTCCGGTACGATTCGCCGTAGCGTATAGATGTCGCTCGCGGCGAGTTCGTCGCGGTGAGTGTCCAGTGTCGGCCACGGATCCCACGGCGCTGACAGCAGCCGGCCCGAGATGCCGTCGCTCGCCGGCGAAAGCAGCCACTCGACCAGGCCGAGCGCCTTGTCCAGCGACGCGCCTCCCAATGCCTTCTGCTTTTGCGCGGCGGCGAATTCCGCCTCACCGACTACCGCCGCACCAAGCGCCAGCACCTCGTCGGTCAGCCGCGTGTTGATTGCACCGGGCGCGATGGCGTTGATATCGAAGGCGCGGCCGTGTTCCTCTTCGGCGATCGTTTCGACGAGTCGGACGATGCCCGTCTTCGCAACCCCGTAAGCCGAAAACCGCGGCCGCGGTTTGGTCGCCCCGCCACCCGAGAAACAAACCACCTTGGCGCGTCGCGGGCCGCGGGCCAGCAGGGCATCGAATGCCCGCAACGCATTGAAGGTCCCTTCCAGGTTGGCCCGGACCGTCGCACTCCAGCGCTGCGGATCCGCGGCAAGCGTGCGGCCGATCTCTCCCTGCACCCCGGCGCACGTGATCAGTCCATCGATGTGCGACCACGCCGTCGCGACCTCGGCCGCGGCACGCTCGACCTCTGTCCAATTGGACACGTCGCAACGGCTGACGCGAAACGCGCCGCGCTGCTGCGCCGCGAAATCGGATTGATCCGAGCGGGCCAGTCCCCACACGAGGTGCCCGCGGCCGAGCAATCGCTCCGCCAAGGCGCGGCCGATTCCCGTGCTGGAGCCGGTGAGGACAAGGTTCATGGGGAGTGAAAGTGAGAGTGAAGGTGAAGGCGAGGGAGTGAGGGAGTGAGGGGAAGGAGGTGAGGGTGAAAGTGGCGGGGGAGGGAGTAAGGGAGTGAGGGAAGAAAGTGAAAGTGAGAGTGAAGGTGAGAGTGAAGGCGCGTCGAGCGGGTTTCGGGAGGTCCAACCGCAGCCAACAGTGTAGCGGAACGCGTAAGCGTTTCGTCCTTCGGAATGTCATTCGGCGAAACCCGCCAGAGGCGGGCAGGCCTCACCGAATCTCCTGCCGCTGATAAAGCACGCCGTGCTGGCCCCAGAGGTCGAACTCGAGCGCGGGCTGCAGGTGCGCGCTGCACCATTCGCGCAGCTGCGGGCGAAGTGACGCGAGCTTCCGGTCGTACGGATACGGTCCCACCGGTGCGTTGTCATCGGCGAGGAAAACGAAATGGCTGGCCGCGAGCCGCTCCATCACCTCCACCGTAGTGGGTTCGGCAATACTGATCGGCAGCGACATTTCAAACGGCATCCAGACGCCGTGCCGCTCGTAGCAGATGACGCGCAGCACCTGTCCGTCGAGGCAGTCGGTGATGTTGTCCGCGGCAATATGCGCCCGCTCGATTCCCGCCGCCCGGGCCCGCGTGAACACATGATCGGCGAGCGCGTTGACTTGTCGGAAATTCGCGAGCGTCGCCGCATCATACGCCGGCCGCAGCTGGCGTTCGGCAAAGAATCCAAAACAGCCCGCCGCAATCGCGGCGGCCGCGAGCGAAAACCGCCAGCTGTAGCCGCGAGCGCCAGCGAGTGGTCGTTGCTCCGCCAGCGGTTCGGCGCCGCTCATCGGCGAGCGATTTCCTTCACGCCGCTCCTGCCCGATCGCCGCCCAAACTGCGGCCACGAGCAACACCACGCCGGGTACCAGCGCGCTCACCACCACCTCGGACTTCTGCCGGTGCAGCGTAAGCACCAGCGCCGGCGCGAGGAGAAACAACCCGCCAACGCGAAAGCCAAACCATCTAACCGGAGCTAACGGAGAGAACGGAGCGGGCTCGGCACAAACGGCTGCCGTCTCCGTTTCCTCCGTTTGCTCCTGTAAAAACTCCGAGGTTTGAGATTGTCGCCTGCGTGCTTCGCTGCGCCCGCTGCCGCCGCGGCCGAGCGCCAGCGCGATCGCCCCGAGGGTTGCGATCACGCAAAAGAACGCGCCGACATGGGACCGGAACAATGCGCTCGCCACGAACGCGATTGATCGACCGAGCCCGAGATGCGGATCCCGGATTGTGCTCTCCTGCCCCACGTAGTGTCCGATGTAGTAATAGTTCCAGACCCATTCGCGATTCAGCCAGAAGAACGGTGCCGCGACCACGGCCGCCACGAGCGCCGCGAGTCCGAGGTTAATCAGCCTTGCGGTCGTCGATCTGCGGCCTCCGTTCCCATCCCGATCCATTGCGGGCGGGACGCCCGCGCTCCCAGGGAAAACCGCTGTTCGCCGATAGTGCTCAAAGATTATCCACGCCAGCGCGCCGGCGAAAATCACGACGAAATACGTGCCGGTGAGAAACCGGGTGAGCAGGGTCGCCCCGACCGCCACGCCAAATCCAATGGCACCGCGACGGGAACGGAAATCGTCCGCCAGCACGGCCGCCGCGGACGCCACGCCCAACGCACACATCGCGAGATGGTCCAGTCGAAAATCATACGCTGAGCCCGGACTATTTTCCCACGGCCCGGCGAGCGCCAGCGGCAGCATCGCCACGGCCAGTCCGAGCCAGCGCGAACCCGTGCGGCGTCCGACCGCCCCGAACAGCGCGGCCTGCCATGCGATCAGCGCGAGCATGTTCAGCGCGAGCGCCGCGCTGCGTGACGGTCCCGCGAAGGCAAAAAGCACGAGCGCCCCAAAGTCGTGCAGCGTTCCCTGGGCCGACGGGTTGATGAGTGACTGCCAGAGCGCGCCCGGCAGCCCATGCTCGCGGCTGTATTCAAACGCTGTGTACGCCTCGCCCAGGTATTGCACCTGGTCGTTCCACCGGGGGTACACGGCCGTGTGCCGTTTCGAACCGAATGCGTCGAACACGATGAACTCGGCCAGCAGCACGATTACGAACAGCCAACCCGCCGGGTGCAGTCCGCGTCGGCGCGACGCCGCAGTGGATGCGTGTTCACTGCTCACAGCGGGGACACTCCGGGAGTAGGAGGGCAGGGCAGGAGGAAGTTATCGGTTATTGGGATATTGGGCGATCGTCCGTGCCAATAACCAAGAACTTTCCGGAGCACGATTACGCCCAGGAAATGATTCCGTAGCGGAACGCGTATGCGTTTCGCCGTAGCAGCCGACGTGAGCCCTTCGACGCGCTCAGGGCCTACGGCAGGCTGGACGATCGGACGATCGCAGCGTCCAGCCTCGTCACCTCGGCTGCTACGGGTTCGGCAAGTGGCTGCGGCTTCCAGCCGCAGATCCGATCGAAGGATCATTCGAGCACGTCTGCGGCTGGAAGCCGCAGCCACTTTCGTGAATTCACTCCCTGGGAGCGCGGGCATCCTGCCCGCAGTCGTTTCGGATGCCCAATTGCTGGCGACGAACCGAAAAGCGAAACGCTCACGCGTTCCGCTACACCGGTCGAACTCATCGGCCCCTCACTCCCTCACTCCCTCAGCACCTCACTCCCTCAGCGTCCCATTCCGAATTCCCGTCCACTCTCACCTTCACCTTCCCTCTCCCGTCTCCCCTTCCCTTTCCCCTTCCCCTTCACTTTCACTTTCACTTTCCCTTTCACCTTCACCTTCACTTTCACTTCCCCTGCGCGCCGCGCCTCGTAAACCCACCGATTCCCCTCCAGCCACTTCAGCGTGCGGATGACGCCCTGCTCGATCGTGAGCTTCGGTTTCCAGCCGGTGGACTGGATTTTTTTCGTATCGAGGAAGATGAACGGATTGTCGCCCACCCAGCCGCGATCGCCACCGGTGTATTCGAGTTTTGGCTTCACTCCGAGCGTCCGGCAGATGAACCCGATGCTGTCGTTGACGTGCACGTATTCCGGCGTGCCGAGATTGTATACCTGGGTGTGATGCTTCGCGTCCCGCGCCGTGCTCGTGCGGGTCACGTGCAGCATGGCGTCGAGGCAGTCCTGCACATAGAGGTAGCTCTTCCGCTGCTTCCCGTTTCCCAGCACCCGCAGGTGCTCAGGGTGGGCGACGAGCTGCTGGTAGAAGTCGAACACATGCCCGTGGGTATAGCGCTCGCCGAGAATCGAAACGAAGCGGAAGACGTACGCCTCATCAATCTGACCGCCCTCGGCGTACGCGGAAATCATGCTCTCGCCCGCCACCTTCGATGCGCCGTAGAGCGATGTTTGAATCGGGAACGCGTCCGTCTCCGGCGTTGGCTTGTCGGGCGTGACCAGCGCCTCGCCGTAGACCGAGCCGGTTGACGAGAACGCGATTCGCTTCACGCCGTTCACCCGCATCGCCTCGAGTACGTTGAAGGTCGCAATCGTGTTTTGCTGCAGATCCTTTTCCGGATGCTTCCAGCCGTCGCGAATGTCCGCGTTCGCCGCGAGGTGGAAAACGAAATCCGCGCCCTTCATCGCCGCCGTCAGCGCCGGCAAATCGAGATTATCGCCGCGAATCAGCCGGAACTTCGGCTGCTTCGCCGCGCCCTCCAGGAATCGTTCCTGCCCCGTCGACAGGTTGTCCCACCCCGTGACGCTCGCGCCGTCGGCGAGCAGCCGATCGACGAGATTTGAGCCAATGAACCCGGCCGCGCCGGTGACGAAAACGTGATGCATGCTACGGAAATGCGTGAGGGAGAGCCGACGTTACGAGTGGGGAGGGAGGAGTGGGAGATCGAAAGGTGCAAGCGTGCGAATGACGGACAATGGGAGAAGGGAGGAAGGAGAAGGGAGAAGGAACGGGCGGGAATGAGTTATCGGTTGGGAGTTATTGGTTATTGGGGAACGGGGTGCAGGACTGAGTTATTGGTTATTGGGAAAGGCGAGGAGGGCGAAGTTATCGGATGAGGGTTATTGGTTATTCGGAGGTCAGAAGGCCGGACTCAGAGGCGACAACCCGCAACCCGCATCGCGCATCTCGCATCGCGCAACCCGAAACCCGAAACCCGAAACGCGAAACCCAAAACCCAAAACCCAAAACCCAGAACCCAGAACCCAGAACCGGCGCCGAAGGCGCCCCCCTCACTCCTTCGTTCCGTTCTTCCCACCAAATCCGAAAAACGCGTCCACCCGTTTGCTCATTTCGATATACCTCTGCCGCGCTTCGTCGGGGACGCCCCAGACACCTTCACCTTGGAAATACAACGCGACGGCGGCGGTGATTGGGACCGAAACCAGCGTCAGCGCAGCGGTGACGGCGAGCAGCCAGCGTCGCAATCGCGGCACCTCAGCGTCCACCACGGCGAGCCCGCCGGCGGCGCACGCGATGAAGAACGGACAGAAATCGCCCGTAAAACGGTGAGAGGTCACAATTGCGGTCAGCAGCGCGATCGCCATCGGGATGACGCCCGCGCCGAGCACGGCCATCGGCACGCGCAACTGCGGCGCCCAATACAGCCCCCACGTGGCGCCGAACATCGCGAGCGCAAATAGCGCGGGGATCGCGTAAGGCAGCGCGAGCGTCGGCTCCTCCAGGTCGACGCGGGCGCCGGGATAATTATCCGAGTGGGCAAGGCCGAGATAGAAATAGGGGAACCGCGGGAGAAAATGAAAATCCGGCCGCACGAGGTAAATGGCCGCGTTGTGCGGCAGGTTCGAAAGATGGAAATTTTTGCCTTCGAACTTCGCCACGCGTTCGGGGGTGTATTGGACGCTGTACCGCAGCGGCGACCCATCGAAGGTCCCGAATTTCAGGTAGCTCATTCCGTTGAACGACAGGATGGCTGCGACCACCAGCAGCCCGATCCCCGCGGGTCGGACGGCAGCCGCAATTGTTCGTGACCTCCAGGCTGGAGCCAGATGCACGAGCGCGGTGCAACCGAGCGTGCACAAGGCGAACAATCCCGATGACGGCCGTGCGTGAACCGCGAGCAAACCGGCGATCAGTGCGCCGAGCCACCAGCGCGAACGCGGCGCATCAATCCAGCGCAGCGTTGCATAAACCGTCCAGAGCGCGAACGCCGCACCGCACAGGATCGCCTCGTGGTAAACGTAAGCGCGGGCGCCGAGAAATAACAGCGTGCTGCCGAGCCCGGTCGCCAACGTGAGCAACACGGTCGACGCTGCCGATGGCCATGAGCGTTGGGTGGGCTCCGGCGTTTCGACGCTGTCGGGAACCGCCTCTCGAGGTGGGACCGCGTCGCGTGCGCTCCCAGAACCGAACAACCGACTCCACGCTGCCGCCCGCGACATGTAGGAGCCTGCTTGCAGGCGATTCCTCGACCCATCGCGAGCAAGCTCGCTCCTACAAGAAGAAGGTGTGTTCGTCGCGACTTGCCCCGTGGTTTTAATCTCACCCCCGCCCGCGACCACCCTCGTCGCATGGCACAGCAGGAGGTACGTCGCGACGAGACAGGCCGCGAAATACAAGGTGAGATAACTCCGGGTGAGTTGTCCGAACGCGACGCCCGCGGCCGCGAAGGGCAACCGCAGCAGCGCCGGCGTGACTCCAAAATATCCATACGTCTTGCCGTTGACGACGAACGCTTCGCCGCCTAGCGCATCGTCGGGAACATCGAGCCTCCCGTGCAGCAGGCTCACGGCCTGGTAATCGTAGAACTCGCCGAACGAATCGATGAACAGGAACCGGAACGTTCCGCTGGTCACGAGCGCCGCAAACGCCAGAACGCAGAGGGCGGCGGTGATGACGAACCAGCCGTGTGCTGGCGCTGGCCGGACGGCAAAGATTCGTCCTGGTCGCGTCGCGGGTCGGTGCGCGATGAGCCATCCGGTGATCGGCCGCGCCGCGAGACCGGCCAGCAGGCTCGCGAGTACAAAGCCCATTATCTGCCACGGATGCGTTCGCCACCACGCTTCGAAACGCTGGCGCCAGGGAAACAGCGAGCGGTGGCTGCCCAGCAGCACCCGGCCGTCGTCGGTCGTGATCCGTCCGCGAAACACCAGCCACGCGGTATTTCCGCCGATCGTGTTCTCGGCGAAGTACAGTTCGTCCGGCCGCCGCAGATGATAAAGCACTGGCGCCTGCAAGATTTCGCGGCCGTCGAGCGTCACTCGCAGCGGCTGCAGCCGTTCGCGCTTCACGCCCGGCGCGGGCAGTCGCAACGACGGCAGGTCGAAGACCATCGTCTGCGCCACGCCGGGAACGAAGGTGAATTCCGCCGACGTCGGCCCGCCGCGGCCCCAGGAGTCGTAGCTCAGTGTTGCCGTGTTTTCGCTGAGGAAATTGACGACCAGAAAATCCGCCGCGGTGTATTTCCCCGTGCAGAGCAGCGGTTCGACGCGCCCCGCGATTCCGGTCGGAAACGTCACGCGCAGGCTCATCGGCAGCGGCGGTTCGGGTGCCGCCCGCCGCGTTGCCCACCACGTGAGGGTGAGCAGCACGGCGATGCCAAGTGTCCACGCCAGCCAGCGGCCCGGCCTTTTGATCGAAGTGGGCACGCCAGTGCTCACGACGTTTCGCTCAGTCGTGCCATTCATTCAAGCGAAGCAGCCGACGTGACAGACGGTGTGAAAACTCATCAATACCTCCCCTGTCATTCTGAGCGCAGCGAAGAATCCAAGAGTGCGATGACATACCGGTATCCTGCTATTGCGAAGGTTTTCGCAGCAGCGAAAACCTCAGCCTCGTCACCTCGGCTGCTACGGGGGCGGAGTGCTCGCAACGACATGAGCCGGGCTCAGCGTTTAAACCCTTCCGCACGATCCACGATGAACTTGGGCCGGCCACGGACCTCTTCGTAAATCCGGCCGATGTATTCGCCTAGAATTCCGACGCAGATCAGCTGAATGCCGCCCAGAAACAAAATCAGGATGACGATGGTCGGATTGCCGGATGCGAAATTGAACAGATTGAGCAATTTCGCGACGAGGTAGAGCAGCGCGAAAAGCAATGTCCCGCCCGCGAGCGCGAACCCGAACATCGTGCTCAGCGTCAGCGCATACGTGGAAAAACAAAAAATCCCGTTGAACCCAATCTTCAGCGAACCGACGAACCGGTTGTAATTCGTCTCGCCGGCGAATCGCGCCGGTCGATCGAAGGGGATGAGCGCCTGCTTGAACCCGACCACCGCAACCATGCCGCGGAGGAACCCGTGGCTTTCCTTCAGCTTCACCACCTCGTTGACCACGCGTCGTGACATCAGCCGGAAGTCGCCCGTGTTCGGCGGAATCCTCACGTCCGCAATTTTGTTGATCACCTTGTAGCCCGTGTTCGCCACGACCTTCTTCACCATCGGCTCGCCGGTGCGCTGGCGTCGCTGCGGCAGCACGACATCGTATCCTTCGCGCCACTTCGCGATCATCTCGTGCAGGAGTTCGGGCGGATCCTGGAGATCGACGTCCATGACCACGACCGCGTCGCCGGACGAATACTCCAGTCCGGCCAGCGTGGCCATCGGCTGGCCGAACCGGCGGGAGAATTTCAGCAGCTTGACTCGGTCGTCCGCGGCGCGCTGTTCGAGAATGACGTCCTCCGTGCGGTCGGGTGAGGGGTCGAGCGAGAAAATGATTTCGTAGTCCTCGGTGATGGCAGAGAGAATCGGCCCCATCCGCCGCAGGAATTCGGGGACGTTTTTCTCTTCCTTGTAGACCGGGACGACGATGCTGAGGACCATGAGGTTTTCGCTTCGCGAAAACCTAGGGTAATCGCGGGGGAGAAACCAACAAGTTTCCCGCGGGGTCGCGCTGCTCATGGGTCGAGCCTCTCCTCTTTCTCTTTATCTTTATCTTACTCTTTCTCCGCGGGACGGGAAGAAACCACGGTTTCATGGGAGCGCGGGCCTCCGGCCCGCAAAGGCAGAGAATGTCGAACAGGCAATCGGTACGTTTTAGCGGGCGAGACGCCCGCGCTCCCAGCGAAGGACGCCCCTCGTTGTGAATCGACCGTTCGATCCATCAATAAATGGAGCCGCGGCGCCCCCGCCGCGGCCGAAGGCACAACATTTCGCAATCGAACGCGGCGAGGGCGCCGCGTCTCCAAGGTACGAGAACCGAAGGTTAGACGCTGGATAACGAACCGATCCCCGCATCCCCCTGCCAATACCCTAGGTTTTTGCAGCAGCAAAAACCTCAGCAGCAAAAACCTCACCACCGAATCCCCACCTCGTGCAGCCGTGCGGTGATCGCGCCCCAGAACCGCGCCTCGCGGGCGTGGCGGTCGATCATCGCCGGGTCGTCCTGCCGCTCGCCATGGAAACGCGTGCGGATTCGCCGCATCTCATCCGCGCCCGTGGTGTGGATTGCGTGGCTGGTCTTCTGTTCGGCATGCACCCGAAACGCGCCGAGGAAATACGGGACGCGGACCACCTTGCATCCCGCGAGCTGAAACCGCGCGAGCAAATCCCAATCCAGCGCGAATTGAAAACTCGGATCGATTCCGCCCGCGAGGTCCCAGGCTCGTTTGCGCCAGAACAGTGTTTCCTGCGGCACGTAATCGATCCACTCCAGCGTCGCCGGATTGTGCCGCGGCATGATCCAGCGCCCAATGTCGCGGTCATCGTCATCGATGATGATCCGATGACCGTAAATCACATCCACGTCGCGGTGAGTCGCGAAATAATCGGCGACAAACCGCAGCGCGCCGGGCGCCAGCAGATCGTCGGAGTTCAGCCACGCCATCAGATCGTCCGGCCCAAGCGCCGAGATCAGGTGGGCGAACCCGCGATGAATCGCATCGGCCTGGCCGTTGTCCTTGACCGACTCCCAATGCCGCAACCGCGCCGCCTGTCGCGCGATGATCTCCGGGCTGCGGTCCTTTGAGCCGCCATCCTGCACGCCGTAGAGCAGCTTCGGGTAATCCTGGTCGAGCACGCTCAGCATCGTCCGCTCGATGAACTTTTCCTGTCCGTAGCTCGGCGTGACGATCGCAATCTGCGGTTCCTTAGTCTCTTCGTCCCTTAGTCTTTTAGTCTCTTGGTCCCTTAGTCCGTTAGTCCCTTCGTCCCTTAGTCCCTTAGTCCCTTGGTCCCTTGGTCCCTTCATCAGCCGCTCATCCCACCGTAGCGGCCGCGGCTCGTGCTGCCGGAGCACGCCGATTTGCATCCAGTATTCCTCGACGACTTTCCTGAACAGCCACGTGTCGACCGGCCGCCAGAATTTTTCGCGGACGAAGCTGCCCATCACCCTCCACAACTTGCGCAGCTTGGCCGTCGGCGTCGTGGTCTCAGCCATGAGCTGTGTCATCAAGGATTCGCGCTCCGCGATTCCTCGGCGCAGCGACTGAATCACCGCCTCCTTTTCCGCGAGCAGCCGGGCATAATGTTTCGCCTGCTCGAGATCGTGCAGCCCGGCGGCGCGGTTCGTGTTCGACGCCTTCACCTCGGCGAGCTCGAGTTCACGGGCGCGAAGGATCGACTCCACATTCCGGATATGCACCGCCTGATCGTTCAACGCCTTGGCGCTGGCCTTCGCATCCGGCGGAAGATTGGCGACGGTTTGCTGGAGCAGCGCGTGATCCGAGCGCAGGGTCGCGAGCATGTCCGTGAGCGCGTGGGCGTGGCCGTGCACCGTCTTGATCAGCTTCTCCCGTTCGTCGCATACCGCCTTGAGCGCGATTATCTCCTGCTCGCGCTCCTCGATCTTGTGCTGCCGGGCCAGGTGGTCGGCCTGAAGTTCATGATAACGTGCCGCGGCGCGGCCCATCAATTCGCGTACGTTGGCCGGCAGGTGCTCGACCGCGCGAATATTCGCCAACTCGCCGCCGGCCGTGGGCATCCCCGGATCTCCAGCAGCGGCAGTCTGCCGTGGCACGGGCGTCCCGCCCGCCGTAGCCTCCGGCGAAGGCTGGGTCCCGCCCGTGATCTGCTCCGGAAGTGGCACGGGCGTCTCGCCCGTGGTTTCGGCAGCATGGGTTTCAATCCCACCCTCGGACGGCGCTTCGCGCCCATCACGGGCGGGACGCCCGTGCCACTCCAAGCCCGCGAAACCCAGCATCGAATCAATCGCATCCGTCACATCGGCGACGGTGATGCCCTTCACGCACGGCGCATCGCCGAACACGCACTGCCAGTTGCACCCGAAGCAGGGCAGCGGCTGCACGACCGACACGGCGCGCCTCGCCGCGGGAACGAATCGTGGCCAGGTGCCGCCGCCGTAAACTCCCACCACCGGCACGTCGACGGCCGCCGCGAGGTGCAGCGCACCGGTGTCGTTGCCGACGAACAGCGCCGCTTCGGCAATCAGCGCCACCATCGTCGGCAACTCGCCTTTTTTTCCGAGCCAGAGCACCGCACCGCCGCCGAGATCGCGCACAGTTTCGAGATGGGCGCGTTCGCTCTCGTGACCGATGAGCACAACCGGCAACCCGTGTCGCTCGCGGAGGTGCCGGACGACCGCGCCAAAGTTTTCCGCCGGCCAGGTCTTGATTGCGACATTCGCAAAACCGGCCGGCGCGCAGACGACAAATCGCCGCGGCTCGAGCCCGTTCGCTCGGAGAAATTCCCCTGGGAGCGCGGGCGTCTCGCCCGCTGACTTTTCCGCCGACCTGTCCGCCGACCTGTCCGCCGTAGCCTTGGTGAAGGTGGAAGCCTTGGCGAAGGTGGAAGCCTCTGGCGAAGGCTGGGTCTCGCCCGCAATGCCTTGATGCGGGCCGGAGGCCCGCGCTCCCAGGCTCGCTGCGGCTGCATCGGCCGGGTCCAACGTCGGCACCACCCGCGGTACCGATGTCCCCAGCAGTGCATCCACCAGCCGGAAATTCCGCTGCCAGTCGGGTTCGTCCGGCGGACACTCGACGGATTCGCCAAATTCGCCGACGGCAGCCGCGCCGAGCTGGAGCCGAAGCTGCGTGCTGAAAAACGGATCGGTCGCCGTCGCGCCGAGCGCGACGCGACGGGCCGCGGGCGCCAAGCCGGCCAGCGCGGCCTCCACCCAGTTGCGCCGGGACGTCGCCGCCACCACGAGTTCCGGCGCGAGCGTAGTAACAACTTCCTGGAGACGCGCGAGCTCGGCGGCCGCGTCGGCGGGACCCTGCACGAAAGGATCGATCGTGGTCGCGACCCATTCCACGTCCGACGCGAGCAGCGGCGCGAGATCGAGATAGGACTCCCGCACCAGCACGCAAATCCGCGTCTCCGGCCATGCGGCGCGCAGCGCCCGCAGCGCCGGCGCGAAAAGCACCAGGTCGCCAAGCGTGTCCAGCTTGAGCAGCAGCGCGGCACGCGGGGCGGTCGGCGAAACGGGTGAACTCATGCGTCGGGTCCGAGCTGGACGTCAATCACGCGGCAGGCACGTTCCCGCGTGTCGGGCGAGGGTAGCCGGAAAACTTCGCCCGCCTCCAGCCGCAACGATCGCGTCGCCGTCGATGGGCCCACCGCGATCCGCAGGTTGGAGCGACCCGGAGCGAGCGGATGCTCGATGGTTTTGCCGCTTGCGCCGCCGGTTTCGACCCGCAGCTTCCCCGACGTCACGCCCGGGAGAGCAGGAAATTCCAGCTGCAGGTTCACCGTCGTCACCGTGTCCGACGGCGGCAGCTCGATCACGGCGTTCCGGTGCATCCAGCCGTCCTGGTCGATCCCCATCGATGGCAGCCGAGCGGCGCCGGGCGTACCGTAGTTGAAAGTCTGTGACGGATATCCGGGCAGAACCTCCAGGATCTCGAGTTTGGCCCCGCTCGGCCGCTGGTCGCCGGCGGAGAGCGGCGCGCTGGCGCTGAAACGCAGCTCGATCGTTGTCGCGTGTCCGGCGGGCGCCGGAACCAGCCAGTCGAACCAGCCGGCGGCCGCGGGCAATTCGTGTTTTTGGCTGCCGACCGTCAGCTCGAGCGTGCCGGTCCCCACCGCTGTTCCCGGCATCTCGGGTACGAACCCGCGCAGCCGCACGCAGCCGCCGACCGGCAGTCCGGCGAGGACGAATTTGCTGTGCGGAGAAATCCAGCCGTCCTCGTAGATGCCGGAGAATTCGAGTGTCTCCGCCGCCGCGATGTCTTCGGGAAAGTAGCGGACGCGGGTGGGCCGTTTCAGCTGCCGATATTCCTCCGGGCTGAGCGCGGAAATGTCGCGGGCCCAGCCGAGCAGCCGCCGGTAATCGAGCGGGACGTACCGATT
Source organism: Opitutaceae bacterium (assembly GCA_030648295.1). Classification (GTDB taxonomy): domain Bacteria; phylum Verrucomicrobiota; class Verrucomicrobiia; order Opitutales; family Opitutaceae; genus ER46. The sequence continues at coordinate 13,742 of JAUSID010000206.1, forward strand.
GTACATCGCCTTCAATCCGGAGCGCGGATCCATGATCACCTTCGTCATCTCCTGGAAGTCAATCGCGACATAATGCGCGTCCTTGAACGGGTGCGGCCGCAGCGGGCCGACGAAGAGGTTGAACGCGCCGTTGCCCACGATCCCGATCGGCGTCTCCTTTTCGGCGTGGATCAGCGCATCGGAGTTCCACTGGGTGCGCCCCGGCAGGGCGGTTCGCGTCGCGGCGATCCGCAGGTAGATTTCCTCCGTCGGGTTTTCCACCCGCAGCAGCATGAACCGGCCGAGACCGTTGAAATTGCCGCCCTTCAAAAACGGATCCGCCTCCTGTTGAAAAAAGGAGATGAACCGCCGGTCGCCGAGGTAGTAGTGATTGCCGCGGCCGGAATGGACGAACATCAGGTGATTGCGCGCCTCGATGGCCGGGGTGAGCTCGAACACGTGCCGTAGCGGCTCCGCCGGGTCGGTGCCAAACTTGTTGAAGAGCGACAGCTGCCGGGTGAGGTCAAGGTAGTAGTCGGTCGGGCGGGCCAGCACGGGCTGCGAAAACTCGGTGCGCCACAGCATCGACGTCGTGACCAGCGTGGCATTGCGCTCGAGCATCCGCGGCCGCGCCTGGGCCATCTGCTTGAAATGCGGATGGATGACGACGTGCAGCGGCGGATTCCGAAAATCGACGCGGGTGTTGGGAAAGAAATAGTCGCGCGAGGCGAAGGCGAGCTGGTATCCACGGAGTTCCGACGCCGCGAATTTCGCGGCAACGACGTTCTCGATCGTGGCGGTGATTTGCCTGGCCGGATCCGCCGGCGTCTGGATTTCCATTCCGAGCTTCGAGGCATAGCGCAGCTCCGTCATCCCGCCGGCCACCGTGCCCTGCGAGGTCTTCGTGTAGTGCAGCGCCGACGGTGCGGTGCTGAGTCCGAAGAGCACGACGGCGACCATCGCGAGCCGGGGGGAGATCGTGGCATTTCCCGCCGTCCGTAAAGGCGCTGCCGCTTCCACCCGCAGGCTTGGATCTGGCGTGGCACGGGCGTCTCGCCCGTGATCCGCCTGGCCTGGCGTGGCACGGGCATCCCGCCCGTGTTCCGTCTGGCTTGCTGTGGGCTCGTCATTCCTGCGCCCCGTTGGGGCGCCTGATGTTGTTTCCACCTTGATCCCAGGGTTGCACCCTGGGCTGGCGTCCGCCGGCCCGTTGGGCCGGATTTCGGCGGCCCGCCCGGGATCGCGTGATTCCCGCCCGCGGATTGCGGCCCAAAGGGCCGCCGGAATCGAGCCCAGGGACTCGCGCAGCGAGACCCTGGGACGCCGCATTTCACGATCCGGGCGGTCTGAAGGACCGCAGGGGATATCCGCCACCGACGAGCGGGACGCGCCGAGCCGGCCCCACCGCAGATTCACCAACAGCCCGGCAATCGCGATCGCGAGCGTCGGCTGCATCCACATGGCGAGTTTGTAGAGCGGAAAGTCGTTGCCGCCACGGTAGAGTTGCACCGCCACGGCCCCTTCGACCAGCAGCAGCAGCGCCGCGGCTTGCAGTTGCCAGGCTTCGCGGACCGTTCGCCACAGCAGGAGCACCGAAAGCCCCATGCCGCCGGCGATCGAGAGCGTGACGGCCGGCTCCGCGAAATCCTTCGCGATCGGCATCCAGCCGAAGAGATTCGAGAATCCGGTCGGAAGCAGGAAGTAGGGGAAGAGCGACAGCAGCAGGTTCGCCTCATGGGTCGCCGAGCCGAGCTGCATCACCAAAGTCGATACATAGGAAATCGCGTTGTAGCGAAGCAGGATGACCGCGCCGAGCAGCGTGTACGCGAGGACGGTGATCGCGCCATCGAGCGAAACCCGGCGCCGTGCGAAGCCCAGCGCGAGGAACAGCACGTAGGCGAGTCCGAGAAACGGCGTCGGTTCGGGATAGCAGATGCAGAGCGCGGCGGCCGCGATCGAGGTGAGCCCGGAGTACCGAATGACGTCGCGGCGCCGGATCGTGCCCCAGGTGCGGGTCAGCAGCGCGAGCAGGAGGAGCAGCAGCGTAATCCCGGGGACCTGGGCGCCGAGCTGGTAGAGCGTGCCGAGCATGAACAGCGGCGAAACGGCGAGCAGCCAGCCGGCGAGCAGGGCGCGACGGCGATGCCGGCCGGCCTGGAGCGCGAGTCCGGCAGCCGCGAAGATTTGCGCCAGCGCGGTGGCGAGGAGCACTGGCATGAAGGCCTGCGTCGCCTTCAACCCCGCGAGGGTCGCGCCCCACGACACGATATGCTCCGCACCGAAACGCATCATGTCGGCCACGTGCATGAAGAAGTAATAACTCGAGTAGTCGCGTCCCGAGAGCTCGGCCATGGTCGGCACGGCGAAGAACCCGTGGGCGGCGAAACGTTCGGCCGCGAGGCAGTAGTTCGCCATGTCGTCGTTGCCGTAGCTGATCCAGTTGAACCCCGCATGCAGTGCCGGCCAGCCCGTCCACAAGAGTGAGAAAACCGCGGCGTAGATAAATGGCCGCAGTTGCCGCCATGGCAGGATGGCGGAGCACTCGCGCTCCGTGTAGCAGCCGAGGTGACGAGGCTGGGATGGTCGACTGACCACACCGGTTCGTGTGGCCGACTTCCCCGTAGCAGCCGAGGTTACGAAGCTGGGCTGGTTTCCTGTAGCAGCCGAGGTAACGAGGCTGGCCTTGTTCGGATCGTGTTTCGCCCCAGCCTCGTCACCTCGGCTGCTACCGCGGGTGGCGCGTCGCCACCCGAGCACGGCCAAGCTCGCGAGTGTCAGGGACGCAGTCATGACCCGCGAGAACCGCCCGATCGGCAGCCCGAGCTGGTTCAACGTCATCAGGGTGAGCAGGAACACCGCGAGTCCCATCGCGGGAGCCAGCAGCCACGAGCGCAAGGCGCCGAACCGCGGTGCGAAAACGACAAAAAGCGCCCGCCCGACGAGGGTCCAGATGACGAAAAGACTGAACGAATACGCGAGCGCGAGCATTAGGTTTTTGCTGCTGCAAAAACCTAGTTGTTCAGGGAGCGAGCATTTTGCCACGCAAAAACTTTGGTGAGGTTTTTGCTGCTGCAAAAACCTAGGCGCTCGCTGCGCGAGCAATTTCTTCGAGAAGGGAGCAGGAAAAAATTCCACCGACGGTTCTTCCACGAACCGCGCCTCTCCGCTTTCTCCGTTTCCTCTAGGTTTTTGCTGCTGCAAAAACCTGTGTGCTCGCTGCGCGAGCAATCAACAATCCAATTCAATTCATTGATCGGTTCTGGCTGGCGTGAGTCGGATCGCGCGACATGGTCGGGCATCTCAAACCTGCCGCCACAGAGGTGCTGGTGGTGAATCCTTCAGGCGCCGGGGCTCGGTCGGCTCGAACACCATTATCCCCGCCTTCTTCCTCTGGGAATTGCTCGCGAAGCGAGCAACCTAGGTTTTTGCAGCAGCAAAAACCTTTGCAGCAGCAAAAACCTCGCGACACGCCTCGAATGCGCGGCTCGCGGGATCGACAGTTTTATTTGAGGGAATGTTGGTGCCGGCCGTTACCGAGCTGGAGTCCTTGAACTCCCAAACTCGTTGTGAACACGTCAAGTTTTCCGAACGCGTGTTTCCTGGGTCTCTGGTCTTTGGTCTCTGGTCCTTGGTCTGAGGCTGCGCCTCGCTGGTCATCCGCATGGCGGTCGCATTCGAAATCGCACGCTCCACCGTCACGCGATCTGCGTCGGGCGCGATCATCGGCACTCCAAGTTCCTGCGCCGCGGTGCGAAGTTTTTCATTCGTGGCAATGACGACGATCTTCGACCCGGCCCACGCTCCGGCGAGGGCGGCGTGATATCGGGCGGTGAGCAGCCACTCACCACTCGGCCAACGGCCAAGCACATCCGCTAATGGCGCGCCGGGCAGTTCGGGATCGACGAGTGACCAGCGCGACTGCTCGGCCGCCGGCAATGCGGCATGCAATGCGCGCTCGGCGCCCGGAAGCAGCCGCGTTTCCTGCGCGAGCCACACGCGTTCCGCCGGTTGAAAATGATTCACCGCCTCGAGCGCAGCCGTCTGACCGGGCCAGCTGCCATAGTCGAAATTCGGCACCACGCAGAACCGGCCGGGTTTTGCCGGCGGCGGCGGTTGCTCACGGAAAAACAGGTGCGCGAGATCCGCGGCCGCCTCGACCTTGGCCACCCCGGCGCCAGCGACGTGATTCGCCGACTCCGCATCACGGGTCCAGATTGCCGCCGCTTGCGCGAGTAGCCGGCGGACATCGGGCGAGGTCAGTTCGGCGGCGGATTGGATCCCGACGCCGAGGTAGAACATCGGCTTGTTTTCGGCGCGACAGTGCGACGCTTCCTCGAGCAGGTGATCGACGAACCAGCGTGACAGTGCGTGTTGAAATGGAGAACCGCCGAGCCCCAGCCAGACGTCGGAATCCGCGATGCACCGGCGGCGCGTTTCACGATCGTAGGGGCGCCAGCTGATGGCCGGAAACCGGCGCATCAGCGGAGCAAGCGGAAACGGGACGCACGATGTCAGCGTCGCGTCCGGCGCGAGGACCCTCATCGCGGCCAGAAACCCCGCGAGCATGAAATCATCGCCGAGATTTCCCGCCCCGTAAAAATGATGCCCAAGATGAATCCGCACAGGTTTTTGCTGCTGCAAAAACCTTGGTGCTCGCGGAGCGAGCAATCAACAATCCAATTAGGTTTTTGCTGCTGCAAAAACCTAGGTGGCTCAATTCGCCACGAGCCCTGAGTCTCCTTGCATCCAATACCCTAGGTTTTCGCAGCAGCGAAAACCTCGATCAACCCGAAGCGCCGCGCCGCAATTTACCGATCGCTGCATCCGCCTCCGCCAATACCCTAGGTTTTCGCAGCAGCGAAAACCTCGGCATAGACCAGTAGCGCGACACAGGCGGCATCTATTGATGCCAGCCGCCACGTTCCGCCCGATTCAGGATGACGAATCAGAAACAGCAGCGAAAGTGCCCACCGATCCCTGCAACCGTCCCCGCCTGATACCCTAGGTTTTCGCAGCAGCGAAAACCTAACCTTCCATCCGGTGGAATGGACCCGGCCAAAACCGGAAACAGCAGCGAAAGTGCCCACCGATACCTGCAACCGTCCCCGCCTGATACCCTAGGTTTTTGTAGCAACAAAAACCTATCTGAATCTCGTTTCAACCCCGCGAATCGCGGAGTCGACCCCGTTCATTTTTGCACGCAGATCGGCGAGTTCCTTCTGCGCCTCGATGAACCCCGCGTCGAGCCGCAGCACGGTTTCGAATTCCTGGACCGCTTCGCGCTCACGACCTGGGATCCGGGCGAGTTGTTTTCCGAGCTGGAAGTGGGCGAGAGCGAACCCCGGCTCCAATTGTGTGGCGACCCGAAAATGCCGGAGCGCTTCGTTGCGCTGGTCGGGTAGCTGCGCGAGCTTCTGCGCGAGGTTGTAATGCACCGCCGCCGAGGGAGGTCCGATTTCCAAGGCGCGAAAATAGTGGCCGATGGCGGCCGGCATCTGGCCCGGGAGCTGCGAGAGTGCGTTCGCGAGGTTGTTATGGACGAGTGCAACGCCGGGTCGAAGCCGGATGGCTTCCTCATAGTGATGAATCGCCTCGGGCAGCCGAGCGGGGATGCTTGCCAGGACGTTCGCCAAATTGCCATGGGCGGCCGCGAAATCCGGGTCATGTTCGACCGCAGCTTCGTAATGCGTCAGCGCCTCCGCCTGCCGATTCGGGTCCCTCGCCAGTTCGGCGGCGAGATTGAAGTGCACCTGCGCGTAGCCCGGGTTGATCTGCAGAGCGCGTTGGTAGTGGGCGATCGCCTCTTGCGAGCGTCCGGGCAGGCGAGCGAGTTCCGCCCCCAGGTTGTTGTGTGCTTCGGCCAGCGTGGGATCCGATGCCACCGCCCGGCGATAGTGGGCCAGGGCCTCGTCGAGTCGGCCCGGCATCCGCGCGAGCAACAGCCCGATGTTGTTATGGGCGCCCGCATATTCCGGCCGCAGCCGCAGCGCCGCCTCATAATGACTCATCGCCTTGTCGGTCGCCCCGCGATTTGCCAGCAGCTGGCCGAGATTGTTGTGGGCCATCCAGCACTCCGGATTTCGGGCGAGGGTTGCGCGCCACAGCGTCTCCTCGTCACGATATTGCTGCGCGTGCGTCCAAGACGCCAGTGACAGGGCCGCAACAGCCGCCAAGGACACCATCTGGCCACGTGCGCCCCATGATGCCGGGATCCGATCTGCCACGGCTGCACCCAGCGCGATCAGGCCAAAGCTCGCCACGTACTGGAAATGATCGGCGACGAAGGAATAACGGAATGGGTATACGTTGAGAAAACCGAGGACCGGGAAAAGCGTGCCGCCGAAAAACAGTGCTGCGGCCAATGGCGCACGGGTCCGCCGGCGCAACCGCCACAATGCCGCCACGAGGACGATGGCTGCGATCAGTGGAATCCAGTGCGTTGGATTTTCCGGCGCGATTATCCAACGGGGATAAATGAATGAGAGTTCCGCGGGCCAGAGCAGCTTCCCCAGATAAAACCAGACCACCTGGCCCGCGAGGAGCAGCCGTTCGAGCAGGGAAAGTTGGAACTCCGCCCCATCCGCGCCGATCATCGTGCGCTCAATCCACGCGGTAAACAACCCGGCGGTCGCGCCCAGCACCAGCCAGGGCAGCAGCGGCCGCACGTCGGCGCGCCATTCGAGCCGGCCGCGGCGCCACCACAGGACGACAAGGAGGGCAGCCGGCAGCGTCGCGGTCACGCTCTTGGTCAGCAGTGCGAGCACAAACAGCCCGAGCGCGGAAAAATAAACGGGCAGCCGTCGGGTCTGGTCGAACCGCAGGTACGCCAGCGCGGCCGCGAGATAAAGCAGCGTGGAAAGAGTGTTTTTCTGTTCGCTAATCCAAGCCACCGATTCGACGTGGACAGGATGCACGGCAAAGAGCAGTCCGCCCCAAGCCGCCCCTCGCACGCCCAGCTGGCGAAGTGCTACCGCGAACAGGAGGGCAGCGCATCCGTGCTGCGCGAGATTTGCGAGATGGTATAAGGCGGTCGAATCGCCCCACAACCGATGCTCGAGCCAGAAGGTGGAATGCAGGAGCGGATAGTATTGCTGGGTTGCGCCGGGTTCGAACCAGATGCGCCCCAGGCCGGCGATGGAGCGCAGCGCCGGCCTCGTGACGTGCGCATTGTCGTCCCACACAAAACCTCCGTCGATAACGCGCGCATAAACGGCGACGAGAATGCCCGCAATTGCGATCGCCAGCCCGGCGGTCCACATCGCCGAATCGCGTCTCGTTCCCGGAGGAACCGGGCTCGTCGCAGGTCGGTGCTCAATGGACAAAACTGGCATCCTCGGCGGGACGAATAACGCCGCGCTTTTGTTACGCCAATTCGTAGGTTTGGCGAATTTCCAGCGCCGACGGCGCGAGAATTCCTTAGCCCAGGCCAACGGCCTGGGGTAATATGGGGTCAGCGACGCGGCCTGAAAGGCTGCGACCACGCCACCATTGGCAGGCAGGCTACGGAGCTTTCTCGGTAAGTCAGTCGGATGCAGACAGTGTCGTCACCTATATCCGCAATCAGGAGACGCATCACCAGAAAGTGACCTTTCAAGAGGAATACCGCCGC
>JAUSID010000212.1 GCA_030648295.1 Opitutaceae bacterium
GAGGCCACAAGGTGTTTGGACGCGCCTGATGCGAATGGGCAGGCATCCTAAATTGGATCGAAGGGTTTTCCTCTGTGAACCCTGGTCGCCTTCGGCGCCGCCATAGGCGGGTAAACTCTGTGTCGGAGCTCTGTGCGCTCTGTGACCCAAAAGGGGGTTTTTCATTTAGCCTGTGAAATTTCCCGGCTAGCGCTGCCTGGCCGCGGCCGGTCGCAGCGGCGGTTTCGCTTCCGGATGACTCGCCAGCAGCGCCCGCATTCGGGCGACAACCTGCGGCTGCTGGGCGGCGAGGTTCCGCGTTTCGCCCGGGTCGGCTTCGTAATCGTAGAGTTCGAGGTCGGCGGTATCCGGCGGTGCCCCGGGCTGCTTCCATTCCACCAACCGGTGGCGCGCGCTACGAATGGCGCGGCCGAGCACCGGATCCGATCCGCGATTCCTCGGAAACACATGGTAGATGTGATCGCGCAGCGAAGTCGCGGGATTACGCAGCACCGGGACCAGGCTGCGGCCGTCCATCGGTTGCGGCACATCGCGCGGCGGCGGCAACCCCGCCAGTTCACAGAGCGTCGGAAACACGTCCACTGTCTCGACCATCGCCCGCGTCCGCGTTCCCGGCTGCGCGACGCCCGGTGCCACGACCAGGAGCGGAATCCGGATTGCCTGCTCGTAATTGGTGTGCTTCGTCCACATCCCGTGGTCGCCCAGGTGCCATCCATGGTCGCCCCAGAGCAGGATGATGGTGTGGTCCGCGAGCCCCGTGCGATCCAGCTCGTCCAGCACCCGGCCAATCTGCGCGTCCGAAAAACTGACGCTCGCATAGTATCCATGAATCAACGCGCGCTGCATGTCGTCGGGCACCGCGCCGCGCTCCGGCACCGGCTCGTACTGGTTCAACTCCAGCGTGGTTTTACCCGCATAGGCGGGCGCGCCATCCGGCGGTGTTGGGCGCGTCGCCAGCGGCATCTTCGTCCGGTCATATAAATCCCAATACCGCTTCGGCACCGAGAACGGCAGGTGCGGCCGGACGAACCCAACCGCAAGGAAGAGCGGCTCGTCCGGCTTCGCCTTCGCGGCGCGGAGCCGCCGGCTTGCCTCCTCGGCCACGCGGCCGTCCGCATAGGCGGTGTCCGGGACGTCGGGCGATTCCCAGGCGTATCCGCGCGGAAGCGACGCGACCGGCCCCTTGCGGTTGTTGAACAACGCCTCCTCGCGCGTTTCCGGTCCGCGGTGCGCAGGATCCACGTACTCGACGAGCTTGTCGGAATAAAACGGCACGCTCCACGACGCGGCGTCGTTCGTGTTGCCATGGCCGACGTGAAGAATCTTGCCCATGCCCTCGGCGCGCCACCCATGCCGCATGAAAAACTGCGTCAGCGTGACGGCATCCGGGACGGCCTGCCGAAAATTCGTGCTCAGATTGTAGATGCCAAGGCTCGTCGACCGCGAACCGAGCATGAGGTTGTTTCGCGACGGCGCGCACACCGCCTGGTTGCAATAGGCCGACTCGAACCGGATGCCGCGCGCGGCCAGTCGATCGATGTTCGGCGTCCTTGCGATCGGATCACCATAACAGCCGAGCAACGGCTTCAGGTCGTCGACGCAGATCAACAGGACGTTTGGCCGTTTCGCTTTCACGCCGGCTAATGCGGGCAGGCAGAGGACCAGGCTGACGGCGAGAAATGAAAAGGCGCGCATCGGGAAGTGCCGCAACGACAAGCCAGGACCGCCACCGTCGCAACCGGGAAGTGCTCGACGTTGCATGGGCGTCTCGCCCATGGGTTCGTGAGTGGCACGGGCGTCCCGCCCAACCGCGTTGAGGAGCAACGCGGTCCACCTTTCAGTGGTGACGTTATTCCAATACGAACGGGGTCCACTCCTGGGAAACAACGTGCGCCATCTGGGAGCGCGGGCGTCTCGCCCGCATGGATTGAAGTGGCACGGGCGTCCCGCCCGTGATGACTGGCTGTGGCATCCCTTCGACAAGCTCAGGGCAGGCTCTGCCGCAGCCACTTCAATTCACGCGCCGGCGAGACCTGGCTCACCCTCTCACTTCGTACTCTTGATCGCGTGATCCGCGCGAAGATTGTCGCCCGACCAGGCTTTCTGCCACGTCGTCTTCTCCGCCGGCGCGGTCCAGAACGCCTCGTTGGCTCCCAATCCGAGCGGCAGCAGCGCAAAGCTCGCGAGATACAGGCTGCCGGTGGAGATATACGTCTCCCCGAGCCCGGGTTGATGGCCCGCCAGTCCGATTCGCAACCAGCCTTTCTCGTCCCACGTGCCCGGTGCCTCGAGGGTCCGGCGAATGACGGAGGTCAGCGCCACTCGCGCCATCGCGGGCGACACCTCCCGCGGCAGCATTTTCCTGAGCGCCGCAAGCGCAAGCACCTGGAACGCGCCGCAACGGTACGCGATCGAGCGTCCAATGATCGGATACGAGCCATCGGGCGAAATCAGCCGCTCCTGGATCGCGGCGTAGCGGATGAAACGTTCGCGCACCTTCACGTGCAGCGCCTTCCACCCGGCACTTTCTCCCGCCACCACGTCCAGCGCCTCCAGCAACATCGGTTGGATCACGAAGGAATTGTAGTAGTCCCAATGAAACTCCGGCCCGTCGCCATACATGCCGTCTCCGACGTACCACTCGCGATGTTTGGCGATGCCTTCAAACAGCCGCCGGTCGTCGCGTTTGGCGCCGGCGCGGTGCAGGAACACTTCGACCGTCGTCGCGAACAGCTTCCAGTTGTTTTCACCCGGCCGGATCGGCCGCGAGGAAATCATGGCCGCGATCACGTTCTGCTGCACGCGGGGCTCGAGTTTTTCCCAAAGCTCACGCGGCGCGCGCAACATCGCTTGCGCGAGAAACGCCGCGTCGACCAGGGGCTGGGCGCCTTTCGAAAAATTGAAAAAGTCCGGGGATTTCGGATCCGTGCCGGCGTCGATTCCAGCCCGCGCCAGGCTCGCGAAGGGTCCACGCTCACGGCCTTCCGGCGTGTCGTCGCCGCCCAGTTCGAGCCACGGCGCAATTCCCGCGAGCAGCCGGCCGCAACCCTCGAGATGAACATACTGCGCCCGATCCTTCGAACTCGGATGGCCGACCACCGGCATCGTCGCCTTCAGCTTCCGCTCCGCCAGCGCCGTCAGCAGCGGCGACGCGAGCCGTCCCGCAACGTCGCGCCAGTACGCGCGATCCGCCGGTCCGTCCGGCGCATCCGCGAATGAACCGGATCCCGCGCCGGCTGACACCGGAGGTTTCGGCGCCGCGTGAACGTTGACGGTGCCGAGCAGTCCGGCCGCGCCGGACAATTTTAAGAAATCGCGACGGGTTTTCATGCGGGTGCGAGCATTCGGGAGTCGCGTAGCGAATCCCAATTGCGACCGAACGCCAGCCGTACCTTTCGTGGCGCGAGTATCCGCGACCGTTTGGCAACGCCCCGTAGCCACGAGCGTGACAGACCGTACGAAATCTTATCAATACCACCCTGCGTGTCATTCTGAGCGTAGCGAAGTACCGAGCGAAGCGACATCAGACATCCAGCAGCGCGATGGCATGCGTGTATCCTGCTGGATTCTTCGCTGGCGCTCAGAATGACAGCCCTTTCATACAGTCTGGTGACCGAATGGAGAGCGCCGTCGTAGCGGCGGGCGCGGGACGAGCCGATGGCGCGACGCGCGCTACGAAATCTCGAATCCTCCATTCGCTCACGCTCGTAGCTACGACCGATCATCGGTGCGGCGGCTAATCACCACGAACTGAACACCGCGGACTCTCTCGACTCGCTGGCGCTCATCGCTACGTGGCTACGAGCGTGAGCGCGTGAAGGCTGCGCTACGGCGCAATTTCCACCGCGAGATGCCCGATCGCTTTCATCCCGTATTCGTTCTCGCGCTCGACGGTCACGATATACGTTCCGGGCTTCGCAAATCGGTGGGTCGTCACCGCGTATCCGTCCTTCGCCAGCGCCTTCACGTTGCCGTCGGATTTCACCGTCACGCGCGGGGAGCCATCGCCGAAATCCCAGGATTCATTTCCGTGCGTGGTCCGGAAGCTCCGCACCTTGAAGGTCACGTCCTGATTGGCGCGCGTGCCGATCGACGGTGCGTAGCTGGGATGAATTGCAGGCGGCAACCGCTCCAGCTGCGCCGGGTCCACCACCTGGACGATGGCAAAATCGTAGGCGACGTTGCCGCGCGGATCCGTGACCTTGAGCATTTCACTGTAGGCGCCCGCGCGAGCATAGGTCCGCTCCACGGTGGGCGTGCTCGCTCGCGTGCGATCAAAAAACGTCCACTCGTAACGCGCGATTTTTCCCGCCTCGCACCACGACTTCGTGGCATCGAGCGTGAGCTTTTCGCCCGTCCGGACAAAATGATGCGGTCGCGCCACGGCGATCACCTTCGGTTGGTACTCGTTGCGGTATGCCTCCCACGCATACGCATACGCCTCTTCGGTCCCCCAGCGACCGGACGGTTGCCGGCTGACGATCCCAAAATGAAGATGCGTCCAGCCGCCGCTGGCACCCTCCTTGCCGAGCACGCCCACCTTCTGGCCTCGCTTCACCTTTTGCCCGAGCTTGATGCCCGAATCGATCGACTGCATGTGGCTGTAGCGATAATACCAGCCGCGATCGTCGAGCAGATAGACGACGTCATAACGCGGACGGGCCGGCGTTCCCTCGTAGCCCGGCAGCGTTTGTCCGGCCACCGACACCGCGATGCCATCCGTGGCCGCGACCACGTCGACGAGCCCCTCGCATCCGCCGAAGTCGAGGTCGTTGTGGTAATAGATTTTCTTCCGCTCCGGCTTGTCTCCACCATCCACATACGTCGGCTCGTTCGCCATCTGCGTGGACGTGGCGAACCATTTTTGACGCAGCGGATAGCCGAACGTGCCCGGCTCCATCCACGGCGACCCGCCCGGCCACAACCGCAACCGCGCGTCCTTTTCCAGCGCCCAGGTGTCGGTGCCGGTGTTCGCGTTATACGCCTTCACCATCGAACAATCGACCTGCACGCCGGCGACAGCGACCGGCAGCGTGTAATTCGCGCATCCGAGCGTCACGGGGATGCCGTTCACCTCGACCTTCACGCGCGCTCCGCGCACCGCCTCGCTCAGCGTGTCGCGTTGCACCGCGATGTCCACGAGACGGACCGTCGCCTTCGCGCCATTCGCGAACTGCACCTGCTGCGTCTGCCCGATGTCGAGATCCAAGACCTGCCGGACCGGCTGGCGGGTGGGTTCCGGCGGTTTTGCCGCGGCGGCAAAACCGAGGGTAAAGGCCGAGGCCACCACGAGAATTCGGCCGGCAAGCCGGTGCGGCGGTCTTGGGCTCATAACGGCGAGAGAATCGGTGCGCATGGTGAAAGCGGCACGAATCTGCGCCACGCCAGCCCGTGGCTCCAGTCCATAGTCACCGACCGCGCTTCCAGCGTGGGAACGCAACCTGGGAGCGCGGGCGTCTCGCCCGCAACGCACGACGCGAGCCGGACCCGCCCGCGCGGGCTGGACGATATCTTCGGAGCCGCTCTGCTCGCGCTGCTCAGAACCGGCCGTTCATGCCAACCGCCACGGTGACGAAGTTCGTGATGTTCTGCCGGAAGCGATCCTTGTTGCCCATGTAGTACTCCTGCGGCTCGTTGAACAGATTGGAGATATCGAGGGTTACGCCCAGCCCCGGTTTATATTGGTAGCCGAAGCCGACGTTCAGGGTCTTCATCGAGTAGCGATAGATGCTCAGGCCGGGATTCGTGGCGTTGAACGAAGTGATGTATTCGCCCGAGAAATTATAGAGCAGGCGCGTGCTGAAGCCGCGATAGTTCCACCGCAACGAGGCATTGGCCGTGTGCGGGATGAAGCCCGCGACCTCACGACGCGTCAGATAGCGGGTTCCGCCCCGGAGGCCGTGCGTGTCGATCCACGAATAGTTGAAGGACGCGGCCAGCCCCTTGAGTTTGCCCGGCAGAAACGTGAGTTGCTGCTGGTAGGCGAACTCCCAGCCCTGCGCGATCGCGGTGCCCGAATTGATCGATGTGCGCTCAATCCAGCCTTCGTATTCGCCGTCGTAGCCGTTTTCGAGGCCGCCGGGGATGATGCCAACCTCCTGGTTGGTAACGATGAAATCCTCGATCGACTTGTGGAACCAGCCGACGGTGAGACTGCCCACCGGCTCGAAGTAATACTCGAGCGTCGCATCCCAGTTCGTCGAGGTCTGCGGCTTCAGCGCGGGGTTGTTGACGGTGAGCCGGCGGTTGTTCTCGTCGATCGACTCACCCGGACGGATATTCGAGATCGCCGGTCGCCCGAAGCTCGTCGACCAGCTCAATCGGCCTTTCAGGTTTGGGGTGATGTCATGAAACGCGTGCACGCTCGGGTAGGTGCCCTTGTAGCCACCCTCGATTTCGCGCCGGGTGTTGGCGTAATCGCGCGCCGCCGTTCCGACCGGATCCGCCAGTTGCTCGGCCGCTGTGCTGGCGCGACGAGCCCGCACCGAGCCCGTACCCGCGGTGTCTGTCTCTTCAAACCGCACACCGCCCAGGTAGCCGGTGCGTCCCAGCCACCCGTCGCGTCCGAGGCGCCCATTGGCCATCAAGTAATAGGCCGTGACCTCTTCCGTAACGCTGTTGGTCCCGGTAAACTTCGATTGCTCGTTGAAGTAACGGTCTTCGACCCAGAGCGTCGGGTCCTTGGGCCACCCGTCGGTGGTGACCATGGACGACTGCCACATCGGAATCGCGAGCCCCGTCTTGGCGCCCATATGACTGGCCCAATTCGGATCGTGGGGTAGCCGCAGATCCGGATCGTAGCGGAGCGAACCGACAAACTGATACCGGTGGCGGTCCTTGCCCCACTCGTTGCGCGTCGCCTCGCGCCATGCGATTCCGGTTTTGAGGAAGGTCGGCGCCGACAACGGCGTCCGGTATCTCATGTCGTATCGGGCCTGATAAAGCACCTGATCGCTCTCGTTGCGCTGCTGCGTCAGCCCGTCGGTCGCCCGCGGCAGAAAGTTCCTGGGATCGGTCCAATCCGCTCCGCCGTTTTGCACGAACCGCGGATAAACATCGGAATTCGTGCGGTCGACAATCCACCCCGCATTACCAAAAGCGACCGGTTGACCCGGGGTTTGCAGCGCGGGGTCAAAGAATCGCATGTTGAGGACACCGCCGCGCCCCTGCCCGTTGTTCAGATGCGTCTCCCCCGCACTCGCGCCGTATTCGATCTGCCAATTCCGATAATTGTGCTCGCCGTTGAAATCGACGCGGCGCATCCGGACGTTGTAGTTCAACGGGCCGTCACTGATCGAATCGATGTTTGTGCCGTTCGTGTTGTTTGTGCCGTTCGGGTTCCTGCCGCTGATCGGACGAATCACCGTGACCTTGTCGGTGAAGGTCCCCGGCAAATATGCCGTCGCGGCGCTCGGCTGGGTCGTCTGGCTGCCGGTAAAGGCCCGGATGATCGGCCGGCGCCGATGCCGCTCGAAATTGTCGTTCTCGACGAGGCCGAGCGAGAACTTCGTGGTGGCCGACCAGCGGTAGTCGGCCTTGAAATTCACGCTCATCTGTTTCCGGTTATTCGTGTTGTCGTAGGTCTCGAACTGCCTCACCGGCGTTGGACCGCTGGGGACATTCACGTAATCGTACAACGTGTAGAATCCGCCCACCGCGTTCTCGCTGTAGAAAACGTTGAGCGAAACACCGAGGTTCCGCTGGTCGCCGAATACACTGAACACCTGCTGGTGCGTCAGATTGAGGATGGGATGCGCGCGATGCTGCGAGCGAATGGGCGTCTGCTCGAAGAACGGCGGCGCCCAGCGCGTGCTGAAATTATAGGTCGTGCGGTGATTCTCCCGCATGCTGAAGGTTGAGCGCGACTTGAAGTTGATCGTGCCGCCAAGGGAGTCGGCGCCCTTGTCGGGCGTATGGCCCTTGATGAGTTCCAAGCCTTCGAACATCGCGCCGGTGATGCCCTGTAACTCGAAAGCGCGGCTGCCAGCGCCGGTTGTGGTCATCGTCATGCCGTCGACGGTCACGTTGTTGAGGGCCGGCGGCATGCCGCGCATATTGAACTGGTAGTTCAGCCCCTCGACCGTCGGATTGCCGGACACGCCCGGCAGCCGCATGATGACCTCGCCCGCGCTCATGTTCGGCAAATAACCGAAGGAATCCATCGAGATCACGTCCTTCACGTTGTCCGCGTTTCTCTTTTCGGTGATCATCGCCGCGTTGCCTTCGCGTTCACCGGTGACCTTGAACGCCTCGAGTTTGTAGATGCCGGACGTGAGTTCGAAATCACGCGTCGCGCGTTGACCCGCGGCGACGTTCACCTCGGCCTTGATTGGGTCCAATCCGATGTAGGTGGCGATGACCTCGTAGGTGCCGGGCGGAATGTTCGGAATGGTGAAGCGACCCGTGTTATCCGTCAGCGTGGTGATGCCGAGCTTCGGCACCTCGACCCTGGCGCCCTCGAGCATGTTGCTCGTGGCGGTATTGGTCACCGAACCGGCGATGATGCCGGTATCGGCCGCGCGGCTGAATGGCGCGGAGAAGATCAGCAGGGATAAACACGGCAGGGTCACGGCGCGGAGTCGTCGTCCGAATCGCGTCGCGACGGCGCAGCGAGCAGCAGTCAGGGTGGTCAGGTACATGGCACGTTGTTGTGGCGCTGTGAAACGCGGCGCGTCCAGCGAAGAGCTGAAGCACGCAGGGCGGCCGTCTTCACAGCAGAGGTTGGTGTAAGCGCGCTCAGCGAAATTCCTTCCGTCAAGTCGTGGCAAGTGCGAATTCGGTCATCCCCAAGAAACTCCGGGCCGGTCGTAGGCATTTTTCCACGCCAGTTCCGCCCTGGGAGCGCGGGCGTCCCGCCCGCCTGGTCAGGCATTGCGCCGCGGGCTGCGGGCGGGACGCCCGCGCTCCCAGGGACGGACCAGATTGCGTCTTTTGCTTGGCGCTAGCCGTAACGAAACCCGGTTGTAGGTTGCGACCTCGCGTCGCAACAACCGAATGCATTGCGAAGGTCGTTGCGCGGCGAGCGCGCAACCTACAACGCTTCGCGTTGATTGCGGGCGGGATGCCCGTGCCACTTTCGATGCAAGGCACGGCGGTGGCTTGTTCGTGATTGGCATGGTCCGGAAAGTGGCTGCGGCTTCCAGCCGCAGATTTTTCCGGAAGCGCACTCGTTCACCGCGCCGGCGCCTGCGCCTGTTGCGCGAGCCAGCCGACGAGGTCGGCGCTTTCAATCTTCCGCGGCGAAACGGCGAACAGCGATGGCTGCCACGGGTCGAGCGTGAACGAGAAACGATCGGTGTGGCCGACATATCTTCCGCTACGGAGATCATAAACGTGCGCCGTGCCCTCCAACTCGGCGGCGATCCCGACCGGCGTCTCGAGCGCCTCGTTACCGCCGGCCTGCCGCAAATCCTCACTCATGTGGTAGGTGATGTTCCGCTCGAACGCCACCAGCCGCACTCCACCGAGCTGGTAACGGTAAACGCGGGTGTGGCTTGCGGACGGCACACGCACCGGGCGGCGCAATCCCAATTGCGTTTCCGCCCACTCGAACCACGGCGCCGTTTCAGAACGCAGCCGTTCCCGGCCGTACGCCGCAATCTGCCGGCTCACTGCTGCCGGCGCCGAACCACCGCGCGTGACCGTGATCGCGCCGGTTTGCCCGAACCCGTCCAGCGGACCTGGCGCGCCCCTCAATCGTCCATGCTCATCGAATACGCCGGTGGGACCATCCGTCAGCACGGCGTGACCACGGTATCCGTTTCGCGCGAGAGCGGCGACGGCCTGCGTCTCGCCATCCGCGAGCGCGAGCGCATCGCTGAGTACCACCACGAGGTCGTGACCTGCGGCAGCCGCCACGAGTTCGGGCAACTTTTCCGCCGCCACGAATTGGGGCGTGTAGCCGGCATCCTGGAGGAGCTTCATCCATGCCGCGCGATCCTGCGCGAGCCGGTTGTGCCGCGCCTCGTGGCTCGAGAACCGCCGATACCAGCTCGGCCCGTCCGACGTGGATTCGAGCAGCCAGTCGACCTGGATGCTCGGCTGTGAGTAAACGAGGTAGATCGGATCCGTTTCCCGCCGGGCCCGCAGAAACAGTGCCGCCAGCGGCGACTGGAGTTCGTGCAACACCGGCGCCAGCGCCCTGCCCTTCGCCGTCAGCGCGTAATCGTCGCTCGCCCAATCAATCGAGTCCTCGCTCCACCAGACCACGCAGCCGCGATCGCCCTCGAGCAGGAGGTGCCACAGCCGGCGGCGCGCGGGACGTGTTTCCTTTTCAAATACGGTGGTGAGGATGGGACGGCCGGGCATGAACGAGCCGAGGATTTCGCGCGCGTTGCCGATGTCATACGGCTCGACCCAATCGAGCACCTGCGCCAGCCGCCACAAATCGTACCCACCGAACGCGGATGGCATTTGCGTGCCCTCGATCCCGACCGGCGTGGCCGGATCCAATTCACGCGCGACCCGGCGCAGTTCGCCCAGCGCATCGGCCAGCGAGCGATCCATGTAAGTCCGAAAATCCGCCCACGGCGCGAAGTTCCAGCGCGTCGGCTCGCGGACGGCCGCGGCGGGATCGAATTTCAACTTCCGCAGCGCCGCCCAGTCGGGCGCGCCGGTCGGAACCGCTCCGCCACCCGCCATCCGGCTCTTGATTTGATCAGTCGTGAATGGCCGCACGTCGTCCCAACTCGGAAACCGCGTCTCCCACTGCGTGTTCAATGCCGCCAGGTCGCGGTATTGTGATTTCAACCACGTCCGAAATCCTGCCCGGGCCGCCGGACTGAAATCGTAATCGAAGGGATTCGCCGAAATCGTGGTCGAGAGCTCGTCGCGCAGATTGTACGCGAGCGGCCGGTGGGTCTGGTGGCGCCGCACCGCCGTCTGCACCTCCTTGGCCGCCCACATCCGCCAGCCGGGATCGTCGAGGCAGTAATCGCGCACCAGCGCCGACTCCGGCCGGCCGTTGCGTGCCCACCCGGTGACGAATTTGTCCCAGTCGCGCACATTCGAGCTGAACTTCAGGCACAAACCGCGGTTGACGAGATTCTCGACGTAGAACGAAAGCCCCGCCGCCACCACCGGCTCGGCGTTCGCGCCGGCTCCGACCGAGACACTGTTGATTCCCATTTCGCGCAGTCGCTCGTAAAACCGCGGCAGCCTTTCCGGCTTCTTCGTCGCCGAGTTCCCCACCCACATGATCGTGTGGTAGGTGTCCCACGGCCGGAGCGAATCCGGCGCACCGGCCGCGTGCAGGATGCAACCGGCGGCGAGGGAGAACGGAAAAAGACGCAGGGCACGGTGCGCGACTTTCATCGGGAGGTGCCACGCTCGTCAGCGCGCCGGATCAAAGCGAGCCTTGGGTTGCCGAATGGCACGGCGTCCCGTGATCCGGCGTGGCATGGGCGTCTCGCCGATGGCTGGGAGCGCGGGCGTCTCGCCCGCAAGGATTGAGTGGCTGCGGCATCCCGCCGCAGGGACAGTCGAGCGAACTTTCGATCCCATCTGCGGCTGGAAGCCGCAGCCACTCCCGACCGAAAGGACTCGGTTCTCGTACCTCATTCTCGTTCTCGTTCTCTTAATCTTTCTCTTCGTCTCGCCTGCCGCCGCGCAAGGGAGAAAGAGAACGATTCAGGTGCAGTCGGCCGAGTTCCGCGGCTTGCGAGTGGCTGCGGCATCCAGCCGCTGGCTCGAAGTGGAGCCGGCGTCTCGCCCGCAATGGTTGAATGCGGGCGGGACGCCCGCGCTCCCAGGACACTGCGTTTCGGCGGCTCGGCGCCGCAACGGCCGAAACGCGCCGAGAGGTCTCAGAACTTGAACGTATTCGTCAGCAGCACCTGAAGCGGCGGATCGAAACGCACGCGGGCCGGCGAGCCATCGGGCTGCCGGCGCACCACCGTGATTTCGTCGCTGTTCCAGTTCTGCAGATTCCGCACGTTGAGCTGGGCCGTCCAGTCCGTGTCGCGCCGGACCCGCCGGCGATACCCCAGCGTGAGATCGTAACTCATTTCGCGCTCCGACCAGTAGGGGTTGTAAACATCCGGCAACACCAGCCCGCGTGGGTCATTGATAATTGGATACCCCAGGGCATACTGGTCCTCCCAGCGCAGGGCGCCGCCGATGGTGAACCCCTTCAACCGGCCGCGGCTGAATTGGTACCGCGTGACGAAATTCATCCGCCACTTGCGCTGCTCCGCCTGCGGCCGGCCCTCCTGGCCCTTGACCGCATAATACTCGAGGACCGCCTCGTTGATCTGTTGCGCCGTCGTATTGCCGTTCAACGGTTCCACCGGCAGGTTCCAGTCGAGGTCGCCGTACTTCTGCAGGTGGGGCAGCCAAAGGCTGTTCAACAGGCCAGTGACCCGCGGCATGATGTTGGTCAGGACGGTTTCCTGCTTCGCGGCGTTGAACGCGATCCGCCAGTTGCGCGTCGGATTATAGATGATCTCCGCCTCGAATCCGCGCGACTCGATATCCTGGGTGTCGACGACATTACCGGCGGCCTGGGTCTGCGACGCACCATCTGGCGCCATGCGATAATTGTAGGCGGCCTTCAGTTCATCGTTGAGATAGGGCGCGATCGCGGCCCGCGCCTCCCGTGCCTTCGCCAGGGCGGGATAAAGCGCCTGGGCCGCCTGCGAGCGGGTCATCCCATCCTCGGTCAGCCCGGTGGCGGGATCGACCTCGATGGCATCAACGATCGCCTGATCGAGAACGCCGTCGTCGTCGGCGTCGACCTCGCGGATATTGCGATTCAGGTTGCCGTAATGATTGAAGATATTCGCGTTCAGGTTATTGAACAGGCCGGACACGGCGGCGCCCGCACCTTCCAGCGTGGCGCTGAACCAGTTGAAGCGCCCGACGAGCTTGTTTTCCCAAAGGTTGATCATGACGCCGTAATCCTTGCTGCGGCCGACCGGCGAATCGATGGGCCGCCGGTACTGGTCCACCCGGCTGGTCTCCGGCACGAAATTTTCCGACGTGTTGTAGTGGAATGAAACTCGCATCCATTCCGGCATCCGGGCGAAGCGGCGTGGCAGATTGAGCACGCCGCCGTACCCGAAAACGTCGCTCTTCGTCTCGATGCGATTGCCCTTCGCCGGCAGAAAACCCTCGCTCGAGACATCCGGGATCTCGTCCAGCCCGACCAGCACCGGTTCCGTATTCAGCCACGTCTTCACTCGATCGATGCGATATCCCATGTTCGCGACCAGCAGGCTGTCCCAGAAGAACGACTGCGTATTGAGGGCGAACGATGTCACCTTCGTGTTT
The DNA here is from genome assembly GCA_030648295.1 of Opitutaceae bacterium. Classification (GTDB taxonomy): domain Bacteria; phylum Verrucomicrobiota; class Verrucomicrobiia; order Opitutales; family Opitutaceae; genus ER46. Next base: position 13,270 of record JAUSID010000212.1, read on the forward strand.
TCGACGCGGTTGTTCTTGTTCGGCAGCGACTCGACCTCGAAGGTGCCGGGGACGAACCGCTCGTTGCCGTTCAGACGCGAATCGAGCCCGATGTTCTCATTGGTCGCGTCCGGGCCCAGGTTCCAGTTCAGCTTCTGGATCGAGTAATCGGCGGGCAGCGAGAGCTGGTACTTCGCCGGGGCGATGATGAAATCGCCCAGCATGAAATTCGGATTGCCAAACGCATCGAGCTGCGGCGGGCCGATGTAGGAAATCAGCGGCACGTTGCGCGGCGCGTTGCTCACCTGCCGGGCATTGGCCGGTCCGATGTGCAGCGCCGGCTCCGGGTCGCCAAACGAGTTGTTGGTGCGGTTGATCAGCTTCTCGTCGAAATTCGATCGATCCGCCAGGCCCGTCACCGTGTGGCGGCCGAGCAGCTTCGCCAGCCATGGCCGCTTGAGGTGCTGCTTGAAATCGTACTTCACGAACCCGGTGAATCGCCCGGCCTCGCGCTGCTGATCGGTATTGCGGGCCGCGGCCTTGGTCATCACGAACGGCCGGCCGAAGTTCGGATTTCGCATCGGTGCGGCGTTGCCGGAGGTGAGATAATTCGGATCCTGCGGCAGCCAGAGCGTCTCGTTCACATCGAGGATGACGCGTGAGACGCCGGCGTTGAACGCCACGTAGTCGCGGCGATACAGATCCTGGTAATCGAAGGCCAGTTCGAAGCCGGCCTTGCCGTCCATCAGCACCTGCTCGAGCGCGACATTATAGTTAACGAAATCGCGCGTGTAGTAATCGTTGTCCCATGCCAGGGTCGCCTTCGTGAAATCGAAGGTCTCCAGATCGGTGAACCCCTGATCATACCACCCCGGCCCCCGGATATCGTGGAGATTCCCGTGATAGAGATTGTAGGGCGCACCCTTGGCGTTGCGGCCCGGCGCGAAGAAGGGATCGCGCTGCTGGTAATCGCCACCGCGGTATTGCGCGGTATAGGCGAAAGCTGGCATCCGGCCATTGGTGCCGTCGTAGACCAGGCCATACGCGCCGTTGCCCCAATTGGCGTTGTACAGGCTGTTCGGGCTCGGCGTATCGCGCACGACAAAGCGGGCCTTGTCGGCCGCCGACAGCCGGTTCCACTGCGCCTGGGTCGGACCCTCGACGTGGTTGAACCGCTGCAAGTTCACGTACGAGTCGAACGAACGCCGTCCCACCACCGGGTCGTTCAGGAAAGTGCCGAGGTTCTGCTGCGGCAGCAGCACGTCCGGCGCGTTGCCGCGAATCCGGCCATTTTCGACGTGCGCGGTGATGACGGTGTCCTGGTTCTTGAACGGCCGGAACGTGAGTGCGCCGTACTGCCTGTCCTCGTCCTCGTGCGTCGGTTCCTGCCGGTACTTGGTCCGGTCCATCACCGCCGCCGC
>JAUSID010000216.1 GCA_030648295.1 Opitutaceae bacterium
GTGCGATCCGTGCGCAGGCGGCGGTTTTCGACGATGCTCCAGTAGCGGTGAACCTTGCCGTCTTTCTTGCGAGTGTTGAAGCGCAGGAACATTGGACCTCGCCGGCCATGAAACCACCGGGCCGGCACACTTGAGAAGAGGACAGGTCTCCACTTGGGCCTTTTGAAAAACGCGCGGTTTGCGCGCCAGCGCCTTACGTCACGCGAAACCCGGAAAATCGCGAAATGCGGCGCTCATCCATGAAATTTGGGCTACGGCCACTGGCCTCTGGCTTCTGGTTTCTGGTTTCTGACATCTGGCTTCTGGCCTCTGGCCTCTGGCTTCTCGTTCCTGGCTTCCGCCGCAGGTTACTCGCGCGTCGCGGCCGCGGTGCGCGCCTTCGACGGCTTGAACACACCGCTTTCCGGATTTCCGCTGCTCAGCACATAAGCGACGAGATCGAGAATCTCCTCCTCGTTCATCCGCGACAGCAGCATTGGCGGCATCATCGAAACCTTCGACGGGCCGATCGATTTCACCTCCGTGCGATCGATCGTTACGCGCTGGTTCGGATCGCTCGGGTCCTCGTTCACCACGACAAAATTGCCGTTCAGGTTCACGATCGCACCGGTGACGCTCGAGCCGTCGTTCTTCGTCACCACCGTCGGTACGAACTGCTCGTTGATTTCCTTGCTCGGGTTGATGATCTGGTCGAGCAGATCGCGCGGCGAATACCGGCCGCCCGCCGACGTTAGATCGGGGCCGGTCATCCCGCCCTCGTTGCCGAAGCGGTGGCAGGCGAAACACGCGGCGGCGCCGAACATCTTCCGGCCGTTTTCGAAACTCCGGTTCTTCATCCCCCCGTCGACGACGGAGCCGAGCTCATCCAGCGTCCAATTCTTGAACGGCCGGCCCGCAAACGCGTAGCTCAGGTTGTCGATCGCGCTCTTCCGCTCCGGCTGTTTCTCCAGCACCGGGGCGAGCGCGGTGCGCTCGGCGTCCGTCAACGACGCGACCGCATCGTTGCGGATGAACTCGATGAACTTGGAAAAACTCGCGCCGCCGCGGTAATTCGCCGCCTTCAGGAACCACTCGAAATACGCCGTGCGCAGCGGCATCGTCCAGCCGGCCTTCAGCATCCGCAGCGACCGCGCGTACTCGATTTGCTCCTCCTGGGTCGGCGCGTCGGCGATCAACCGCATCGCCTTGGCCGCCACCGTCGGCGACTGGAGATAGACCAGCGTTTCGCAGAGCAGCCAGTTGGCCTCGCGGCCGGCCGCGGGGAACAGCGGGTCGAGCTTCGCGACCAGCCGACGCTTCAGCGCCTCGTCCAGGGGCTCAAACCGGTGCAGCGCGATCTCAATCCCGCGCAGCAGCGTCAATCGCTGCGTCGCATCGAGTTTCTGCCCGTCCGTCGACTCGAGGGCGGCGACGATCCGGCCGCCGAGCTTCGGGTCCACCGGGCGGCTCTCCGCCGTGCGATGCGACGGGCACGTGCCGCCCGCGCGCGCGAGCGCCAGCAGCGCTTCGACGCGGATGGCGGGATTGCTTTCCTTGAGCGCCCGTTCCGCCCATGAGTCCACGGGTTGATGCTCAATCGCAATCCGCGCGGCCCAGCGGACAAAGCGATCCGCGCTCGCGAGATGCGGCCATGCCACGGTCACCGCCGTGGGATCTTGTTTGCCGTGAAACGCCTCGAGCTGGTGCCGCAGCGTGCGCGCGGGGCTCGCGCTGGTGGTCGCCGCCGCCGGCGCAGTCGACTCCTGGCCGGCGTACGTCACACGATAGACACCGGATTGCACGCGACGGCCGCCGATCGCGAAGTACATCGCGCCGTCCGGATGAATCACCGCATCGGTGAGCGGGAGCGGCGAACCCGACAGGAACTCCTCGCGCGTCGCCTTGTAGCTCGAACCGTTGGGCTCGAGGTGAATCGCGTGCAGCTTGCCCCAGCTCCAATCGAGAATGAAGAGCGCATTCTGGTACCTGGTCGGGAATTTCGCACCGTAGCCAAACGTCACGCCCGTCGGCGAACCTGGCCCGATGTCGATCACCGGCGGCAGGTTGTCCGCGTAAAACGGCGGCCGTTTGCCCGCGCCGTTGCGCCAGCCGTATTCGCTGCCGCTCGTCACGTGGTTGATCCGCGTCGGCCGATACCACGAGGTGTTGAAATCGTACTCCATGTCGGCGTCGTACGTGAACAGCTCGCCGTCGCGGTTCAGCGCGGCATCGAAAATGTTGCGGTAGCCGGAACTGAAGAGCTCGAAGTTCTGCCCATCGGGCGTGACCCGGTAGATGATGCCACCGGGCCCCATCACGTCGCGCATGAAGCCGCGGCCGTCCGGCATCCGCGGCAGGAGGTGATCCTCGCCCCAGATCGCCGGCACCGGCGACGTTGCCGCGAACTTGGTCGTCTTCGAGCCGTTACCACAAACCAGATACAGCCCCTTCCCGTCCGGGGTCGGCACGACGGCGTGGATGCCATGGTCGCCCCGCGCCTCGATTTCGCGCAGCAGTTCCGCCTTGTCCGGCCGGTCGTCGCCATCGGTGTCGGTGATGCGGTAAAGTCCGGAAGGTATCTGGTTGTCGTAGTCGTTGACGCCGACGTAGAGCGCACCGAACGCGAAGGCCATGCCGTTCACGGCGCGGATGTTGACCGGCAGCTTCTCCACCGCGGACGGCGCGAGCGGCTGGCCGCGCGCCGGCGCCGCGAAACGGTACAACCCGCCGAATTGATTGCTGGCGATGATCCGGCCCTTCGGGTCGACGCACAGATTCACCCACGAGCCCTGCGTCTTGCCGGGGACGGAATACAGGAGCTCAACCTTGAACCCGTCCGCGGCCTTGATCCGGCTGACGGGCGTCGCCTTGTTTTCGCCGATCTCGGGGCCGACCTCGGTCGGACGATTCGGGAACGTGGGCTTGTCCGCGGCCGCCGCGTTCGCCGCGAAGGCTCCCTCGCCCTTCTTCGCGGCCGCGGTCTTCTTTGCGCCCTTCCCCTCCTTCCCGCCCGCCTTGCCGGCTTTTTCCTTCTTCTGGCCTGCGGCGGGCCGCTCGATCTTCCTTGCGGTGGGCGGAATGTCGCTGGCGGCAAAGGCCTTCATCGGCGCCGGCGGCAGTGTCTTCAACATCACGTCCTTGATCTGGACGCTCATCGCCGGACCGCGGTGAATCTGAAATGCCAATACGCCCTGCTCCGAGCGGCCCTTCTCGTCGAAATCCGTCAGTTCCGCCGTCACCTTGCCATCGACCCGGTGAATCACGTGGTTGCCCTGCGCGACGATGGTGTACTCGTGCCACCCGGCCACGTCGACCTCGACGGGTTTGCGTTCGGCCGCGAGCCACTTGGTGCCCTGCGGATCCACGATGACCGACTGGCCGTTCTGCGCGACGATACCGCGACCCTGCTCGTCGTAGAGCATCGCGTTGTTCGCGGCCAGCGGATGGATGTCGCACTGGTAGCCGCCGACCGACCACTTGCCGATGTTCGGCAGCTCGCGGCTGCGGTATTGAATGCCGGTGTTATTACCGGACTGCTTGATCTTCGCGCGCAGTTCGAAGTCCCGCACCGTGCCGCCGCGCCAGATCAGGAATTGATTATACGTCAGCGCCTCGGGGCCAGACGTCACGCCGGTGATGCAGCCGTCCTTGACCGACCACAGTTCGGGATTGCCGTCCCAGCCGGTGAGGTCGCGGCCGTTGAACAACGGCTTGAACCCGGCCTCGGCGGCGAAACCGATCGCCGCGCCGGCCAGGACGAGGATAAAGTGACGTAACGCCGGGGCGGCGATTCGCGTGGGTGATTTCATGGTGGGCTTTTTGGGTAAAGTGGCGGTTCCGGCGGATGTTCAAGCCGCGGCGAGGAATGCCGGCAGCCGCGAACCTTGCGCCAGACGGCCGGGCACGACCGGGGTGACGAACCGGCGTTCGTCATTTCGCATTCTGCTGCCGCCGGTTGGTGGGGTTCCAAAGTGGATCAATCATCTTCACGTCGAGTCTGCCCCACGCCGCTTGTAATTCGACGAGCCTGGCCGGCTCCGACGTGCTCAGGTCCTTCGCTTCCGCGATGTCCTGCGCGAGATTGTACAGCTGCCACGTCTTTTCGTTGCGGCCGCGGTAGATCTTCCAGTCCCCGGCGCGAAACGCCGCCTGTTGCCCAACGCGCCAGTAGTGCGCCGCACGAATCGGCGCATCGTCGCGCCCGCTCAGGTGCGGGACCAAGTCGACGCCGTCGAGGTTGCCGGGCGGCCGGGCGCGCGCGGCTGCGACCGCGGTGGGAAACAACTCGAGCGAGCTCACCATCCGCGCCTCCACCTGGCCGGCTGGAATCCGCCCCTTCCATTGCAGCATCATGGGAATCCGGATACCGCCCTCGAACAGCTGTCCTTTTTCGCCCCGCAACGGACGGTTGCTCGACGTGAGCTCGCGCGTTGGCCCGCCGTTGTCGCTCAGGAATACGATCATCGTGCGCTCCTCGAGTTTTTCGGCGCGAATGCGCGCGAGCACGCGGCCGACGCTGTCATCGAGGTGCGCCAGCATCGCGACGAAAATCCGCCGCTGGATGTCCGGGATGTGCGCGAACTTCTTCAGGTACGCGTCGGCCCCCTGCAGCGGGCTGTGGACCGCGTTGAACGCGAGATACAGGAAGAACGGCTGGGCCTTGTGGTGGGTGATGAAATCCTCGGCCTCGCGTGCGAGCGCATCGGTGAGATTCGATTTCTCGTCCACCGGCTGGCTGTTCCGCAGGATCGGATTGTCCGAATCGTAGTCGGGCTCGAAGCTGCCGAGGTGCGTGCTCCAGACGACACGGCCGTCGGGTGACGCCCAGCGACCCGTCCCTCCGCCCGGGAGGGCGCGGCGGCGGAGCCACGTCACGTGACCGTTCCACGGCGGCGGCACGTAGTAATGGCCCTCGTGGAGAAATCCGAAAAACTCGTCGAAACCGCGGCGCTGCGGATTGAATTTCGCGCTGCTGCCGAGATGCCATTTGCCGAGCAGCCCGGTGACGTAGCCGGCTTCGCGGAGCACCTCCGGCAGCATCGCCTCCGCGAGCGGCAGCCCGATGGCGGGATCCGCGTTCGCCGCACCGATCGGATTGTACTCGAAGCCGAAGCGGGTCTGGTAGCGGCCAGTCAGCAAGGCCGCGCGCGACGCCGCGCAAAAAGGCGCCGTTACATAACCATTCGTGAACCGCACGCCGTTGCGCCCGATCGAATCGATGTTGGGCGTGGGCACGTCCTTGCCGCCATAGCTTGCCAGTTCGCCGTAACCGAGATCGTCGGCGACGATCCAGATGATATTCGGCTGCGGCGGCGCCGCCGCCCAGGTCGAGCCGCCGAGCACGGCGCCGAGCAACATCGCTGCGAACGAGCGTGATTTTCGGGTGGAGCGTTGACCGGACATCGGGTGGAGTTCTGGGAGTGCGACCGCCGTTCCGGAGTGGAGATTCAGGAATCTTCGAGGTTACCCCGCACCGGCAATTGCGCCCACCTTCGTGAATCAAATCACCGGAGCGCAACACCAGATTTCGAAATGCGGGAAATATCTCTTGCGTGAAAAAAACCGGCGCGCTCAGTGTGACTTC
>JAUSID010000223.1 GCA_030648295.1 Opitutaceae bacterium
AGGCTCAACACATTGGTTTGAAAATGCGCGTAATCGTAGCGAAACGCGGAGGCGTTCCATTGCACGCGCCCCGCGGCCACGCTCCCTTTCAGTCCGGCCTCGTAGTTGATCACATTCTCCTCCCGCACCGACCTCGTCTCCGTCGAGCTCACGAGCAGGCTCTGGGGCCGGTGCCCGCGGGCCACGCCGCCGAAGACGTTCAGCGTTTTCGAGATCTCATACCTCGCGATGGCCCGCCCATCCCACGCCGATTTCGTGGCGCTCGCGGTGCGCGTGCCGCTCGTCGGCAGGTAGGGGTAGCCCGGGATCGCGTTCACGATGAACCCCAGCGTCGGCGGGCTGCCATTGTGCGCCTCGTAACCCGAGCTGAGCCGCTCGCGCGTGCCGCGCAGACCCGCGGTCAGCTCGATCCGATCCGTGACCTTCCACGTGCCGTCGACAAAGACGTCCGCCGCCCGGGTCCGGCCCGACTGGGTGTATTCGTCAACCCGATATGGCTGGAGCGGCACACCGGCCAGCCCCGCCAGCGCGCGCAGTTGGGGTGGCAGCAGCGGATTGTTGAACGCCGCCAGTGTGACCGGCAGCGTGGCCTGCGGTGCGAAGGGATTGCTGGCCGGCACGGCGCCATTCACCAGCACCGCTGGCACGCCGCCGGCCAGAAGCGTATCCCGGAACGAACCGGCGAGGAACGGCCACAGCTGGCGTTCATCGGTGTAAAACGGCACGCGGGCCACGCCATTCTCGTGGAAATAGCCGGCACCGGCGAAGCCGGTGAAACGCCCGCCATTGTTGAAGTTCACCCGCAGCTCCTGGCTGAACTGCCGCCCGCGCGTATCCTCGGCAAACTCGAGCAGGTAGATGCGCGCGCCGTCGGCGTCGAACTGCTCGAGCGAATCGTATTCGCGCCATCCCGTCGTCGCCGTGACGGACCAGTTCCGGCTGAACTCGTGCTCGATGATCCCGGTCACGCCGCCGACGGTGCGATCGGTTTTGAGGGCGCCACCGCGATTGAGCTCGGCGGCGGTGAAATGATTCGTGTCACCGCGCGAGGTCGGGATGACGCCGCTCTTGAAGGCCGTGCCCGGCGGCGTGTCGTGCTGCCAGTTCGCGATGATATTGACGCTGGTCTGGGGCGTCGGCTGCCAGCGCACGGCGCCGCGGAAGGCCAGGGTGTCCTTCCCGTTCAGGGTCGACCCGTCGGCGAGATTGTCGATCACGCCGTCGTGTTTGTTCCACGCGAACGCGAAACGGCCGAACAGCTTCTGGCTGATGATCGGTGCGTTCACGTGCCCGGTGGCGCGCCGCTCGTTGTAATCGCCGAAACCGGCTTCCAGCGCACCGCTGGTGCCGTCCCGCGCCTTGTTCTGCACAATCGAGATGGCCCCGATTTCGGCGCCGCGGCCGAAGAGCGTGCCCTGCGGACCCTTCAACACCTCTACGCGTTCAAGATCGAAAAGCTCCACCACGCTCGCGCGTGACCGGCTGATGGATACGCCATCCTGGAATATGGAAATCCTGGTCTCGCCCCGCGGATCGCCGCTGTCGGTGGTGATGCCGCGAAGGTTGATCCCGGGGTTGTTCGGCGACTGTTCCTGGATGAACAGCCCCGGTACGAGCGGCGCGAGCGATTTGTAGTCAGTGACGCCGGCGCGCTCGAGGAACGAGCCGGAGTACGCGGTGATGGGGACGGGCACCTCGGTGATCGACTGCACGCGCTTTTGCGCCGTGACAGTGAACTGATCGAGTTGAACGATCTCCTGGGCGGCGAGGACCGGGGCGAGGGCGAATGGGATCACCCGGACGAACAGGGGCATGCTGGTTTTCATGGTAAGGATCAAGGTGGGATGGCGCGGCCGGAGACTTCCGGTCACTCACAATGCGGAGTTTTCAAAAAGAAAAGATCACCGGGGAGGTGATTTGTTTTCGGTCGGCCGACGGTGTGGCCGGGTCGGCAGGGGCGGCCGCACCGAGCAATGAACATCTGTGCCCCCGGCCGCAAGCCCGGCATGACTCGTGGTAAGTATTGCATCATTGCTCGCCGTGCCCTACGCGGAATGCGCTGTGAACGTGCATCATTTGGAGCTGTTTTATTATGTCGCGCGCCACGGCGGCATCAGCTCGGCCGTACGCCACATGCCTTACGGGATCCAGCAGCCGGCGGTCAGCGCGCAAATCCTCCAACTCGAGAAGGATCTCGGCGTGAAACTTTTCGAGCGACAGCCCTTCCGGCTTTCGGATGCGGGCCACGAATTGATGGAATTCGTGGAGCCGTTCTTTGGCCGGATTGATGAGGTGGCTCGCCGCCTGCGCGACGGGGCGTCACCGCAGTTGCGGGTTGGCGCGTCCGAGGTCGTACTGCGGACGCACTTTCCGGCCGTGTTGGAGCGGTTGCGAAATCACCACCCGCGCGTCCGCCTCGGGCTTAGGTCCGGGTTCGACACCGATCTCGCGATCTGGCTGCGCGAGGGCGAGGTCGACCTGATCATCACCCCGTTGCACGGGCGGCCACCGCCGACGGTCCAGTCGCTTACGCTCATCCATCTGCCGGTCGTGCTGCTGGTGCCGAAGAAATGGCCGATCCGTTCCGCCGCCGAGTTGTGGGCCAGCCGGCGACCGGAGCCGCCGCTGATCAGCATGCCGCCGCGGGAAAGCATCTGCGTGCTGTTCCAGCGCGGGCTGCGAAAACGCGGCATCGACTGGCCGGTGACGATTGAGGCGAGTTCAATCGATCTCATCACGCAATATGTCGCTGCCGGCCGCGGCGCCGGGCTGAGCCTGATGATGAAAGAGCTGGTGAACAATCCGGGCGTGCGTGTGCTTCCGCTCGACGATTTCGAACGACTCGAGATCGCGGCGTTGTGGCGCGGCGAAGGCACGCCGCTGCTCCGGGCGTTCCTCAACGAGAGCAGTCGTTACGCCCACGAACTGTGGCCGGAGTTCGCGGTCGCGGTGGGCAAGCCTGCCCGCGTCGTTCCGCGTGCTACGGGCAACGGTAACGCCGCCGGGCCGATTCCGGTCGCGCCGGCGGCCGCGGGCCGGCCGGTGGCACGAATCCCGCGGGCCGTGCGTCCGGCCCGGCGCGGGTGACGCGCTGCACTCACTCGCGGAGTGAGGACGCGCGAGCGAGCGCGTGGGCGACCGCTGGCGCACCCGAATGCAACCCGGGTTCGAAACTGGCCGCCAGCCGCGCTCGCATCTGCTCCGATCCGTTTTTCTCCTGCTGCGCCGCGCGCCAGGCTTCCGCCGACTTCTCCTCGGCCGCGCGCGCCCGCTCGAGCAGGGCGGCTTCGCGCCGCAACAGCTGCGCCGACCACGCCACGCTGCCCGCCAGCGAGAGCGCGAGTACGGCGATGACGCACCCGAGCCGGTTGCGCCGGACGAATTTTCGCAGCTGGTAACCGGGCGCGGGCGGCCGGGCCATCACCGCGCGGTTTTCGAGGTGCCGCTGGATGTCGGTGGCGAGATCGAGCGCCGTATCATAACGGCGGGTGCGATCCTTCTCGAGGCAGCGCATGATGACCCAGTCGAGCTCGCGTCGCAGCAGCACGGAGAGCCGCGCCGGCGCGACACCGCGCCGTTGCGCAATCGTGTCCAGTTCCGCGGCGGCAAAGGTGTGCAGGAGTGCCGACGGCCGCGCCGGTTCGTCCTCCTGGATGATCCGGCGGACGGCGGCGGCTCCACCGTGCGTGAAGGCCTTCGGATCAAACGGTGGCCGGCCCGTGAGCAGCTCGTAAAGCAGGACGCCGAGCGAATACACATCGCTGCGCGCATCGATTGGCAGCCCGCTGAACTCGGCTTGCTCCGGGCTCATGTACACCGGCGTGCCCATGAAATGCTCATACGCCGTGAACAGCGTGGCCTCGGTCAACCGGCCATGCATCGCCTTCGCGATCCCAAAATCGATGATCTTCGGGCTCGGCACGCCGTCATGGATCGCGATGAGGATGTTGGCCGGCTTCAGGTCGCGGTGGATGATGCCCTTGGTGTGCGCGTGGTGGATCGCGTGGCAGACGCGGATGAACAGCTCGAGCCGCGCGCGGGGCGCCAGTTTGTTTTCATCGCAATACCGCGTGATGGGCACGCCGCGGACAAGTTCCATCGCGAAGAACGGCCGGCCCGCCGGGGTGGCGCCGGCATCGAACACCCGCGCGATTCCGGGATGGTCCATCGCGGCCAGCGCCTGGCGCTCGGCGTCGAAACGGGCGACGACTTGCCGCGTGTCCATGCCGGGCTTGATCACCTTGATCGCGACGCAGCGGCGGACGGGCTGGCGCTGCTCGGCCATGTAAACCGCGCCGCAGCCGCCTTCGCCGATTTTTTGGAGCACCTTGTATCCGCCGATGAATTCACCGGGACGGATACCGCCTGTCTTGACGGACGGTGCGGCGGCGGCCGCGTCGACATCGGGCATCGCTGGCGCGAAGCCTTCCGCCCCCGAACATGAGTCGCGGGCAGGGCATAGTGCGTTGGCTGGAGCGTCGAGTACCATCGGCTGAGGCGCGCAGAATACACGAAATTCGCGTCATCGACCTAATTGATAAAGCCAATGCCCCCCATTGACTGGGTGAATGGGCGTCGTCGCGTTCCCGCGTAGCTGGCGCGCGCGCCGCGCCACGCTCGGTTGCGTCGGCATGAGGAGGCCGCGCCGCTCGCAAATCGGCTCGTTTCTCCGAGCCGTTGTTCGCGGCCGTTACTCGATTCGGTAAACGTGCACGCCGAACGGCGCGAAGCTGTCCGTCAGCGCGTCGCCGTTCATCGTCACCGCATGATCCTCGTAAAGCACGCGGGCCTTTTTTGCGGCCAAGTCGCGGCCGGCGAACCGAACGGTCTGCGCGACGGCGGACTTGTTGGCCGCGAGAAGATACATGGCCCCGCTGACCTCGCGCACGGCAAACTCCACCGGCGGCGTTGCGCCTGAGATCGCGATCCGCGCTGTGGCGGGCGGAGCCACGAGTACGGGCTCGAGTTCGCGCAGCTCGCGGACGAGTCGCTGCACGTAGTCCCAATGGCCTTCCTCCGGCTTGTTCAGCAATCCGGCGGGTTTGCCCTGATAATCGCGCTGCCCCGAGCCGGTGTAAAACCAGAGCCCTTTCACGCCATTGATGATGCTGAGGTAAGCCATGCAACGGTACTCGGCCGGGGTGGGGAAACGCGCGTCCGGTCGGGGCTGCTGGTACGATTGAATCGCGATCCACAGTGGTTTTTTGGAAAGCGTGGTCGTCAGCCAGGAGGGTGGCTGCAGCAGGGTCGCGCTGGGTTCGCGGCCGTCGAGCCCGTTGCCGTCCGGTGCGTGCAAGGGGATTGGATACCACCACCAGATGCCGGCGTCCATCGCCTCGTCCGGAAAGAAGTTGCGGCGATCCTTTTGCAGCCGGCCGATGACCTCGCGCGTGTCGCCGAGTACCAGCGGATGCTGCGGATCGAGTTCGTGCACGAGGCGGTACAACGCCGCCACGTTCGCGAGCGGCGCCTCGCCCCGCGCGACCCGTTCCTCCGAACCCCAGCACAGCAACCCCGGGTGATGGCGGAAGGTCTCGATCCGGCGGCGAATCGATGCCCATTGGGCGCGCTCGATCGACTTGCGCGGCAGCTCCACCATCATGCGCATCCCCGCCGCCCACGAGCGGTCGAGCAGTTCCTTCAAGTGGAGATCATTCGGATTGATCAGGTCGGCGGCCTCGCCGGTGGTGACGCCATAGTTGTGCGTCGCGCTGAACCCCGCGCGGCCCATGGTCTCGTATTGACCGCAGCTATACATGCCGATCGGAAAATGCGCGCGGCCGGCGACGCGCAGGTAGCCATCGGGCCCCAGCGTGACCTCGGATTCCGAGCGCGGCGCGACGTGGACCTGCGTGTCACCTTTCCCGAGTTCCCGGTCCGCCGAATCCAGCAACCGCGCGCGGAGCGCAAACACGCCGGCGGCCTGCACGGGCACGTGCAGCCTGACGCCGGCGATGTCGCCGCTGGAGGCGTCGGCGGTGGCAGTTTCGATCTCCCGCCCGGACGTATCGGTCAGCACCACGGCGAGCCGCAATCCCGCGCGTTGCGCGGGATTGACCACAATCCTCGCGTCGAACCGGGTTTCACCGCCGCCTTGGCCGAGGATGTGGTAACACGGGTTCGCCGGGTAAAGTACGAGCGGCGCCGTGGTCCTGAATTTTCCCGTCAGGGTGCAGACCGGCGCATTTTGTTCGACGAGGCTCAGCGTGTAGTCGAACGCCCCTACGCCGCTGATCGCGATCGGGAGTTTCACGCGTGCACTTGAATCCGCCGCCACGACCACCGGCACCTCCGTGGTCTGGCGCGCGACCACCGCGCGGACGGAAGCACTCAGTGGCGTGGCGCGGCGGTTGATCACGTTTACCGTGATTTGCTGACGGCCCGTCCAGGGTTGCGCGCCCTCCACGAGCGACATCGAGACCGGGTTGGTGATGACCGCGCTCACGTCGTCGATCCAGACGATCGCCGGCGGCGCGTTGTATCCAAGGTGCAACTCTGCGCGAACCGCGTTCGCCGGTGCCTTGGCTGAACCCGACAGCTGCGTCCAGCCGTCGCCCGTGGCGATGATGGGAACGTAAGCGCGCTCGAACACGCGGCCGGCGGCATCGCGAAATGCGAGGCCGAAGTTGCCGCGGCTTGCCGCCGGCACCGACTTGTCATCGCGCACCCAGCCCTCGAATCGCAGTTCGTCTCCCGGCGACACGGCGAACGGCGGACTAACAAGCGCGAACCGGACGTCCTCGGTGGCGTGCAATCGCACCGACGCGCCGCCGCTGCGCGCCATCGCGCGGCCCACGCTCACGTCGGGTTGTCCGCGGCCTTCGTACAACCACCATCCCTCGCCCGGCAGCCGCGCGTTTGTCGGTGGGGCTTCGAAGCCCGGATTCCGGATTTGATTGGGCTGCGCTCGGCCGACTTGCGCGATTCCGATCAGGACCAACCATCCCACGAGAGCCCGGGTACGCATTTGCCGCCATCGAATGCCGCGCGGAAAACACGAGCAAGGCAGAACCCTTGCGTTCCGGCTGCTCACCGGCCTGTGGCGCCTACAGATCGAGATCGTATCGATTCAATGGACAACCGCGAATGAACGCGAATGGACGCAAATTCCAGAGGAGGAGGGGGGATTGCCCAAGTGAAACGATGGTCACCGTTTGGTTGATCGTTTCCATGCTCCCCAAGGACGCCCTCTCCATTCGCGTGAATTGGCGTCTATTCGCGGTTGAACTGAATTGTTCCGCCTTAGTCGCGTTCGACTTCCCGGAACAGCCAGGCGCGCGCGTACGCCCACCAGCGTTTTGCGGTCGGCTCGGCGATACCGAGGGCACGTGCGGCCTCCTCGGTCGTGAGCCCGACGAAGTAGCGCAGCTTCACCAGTTCCGCCTTCTTCGGCTCGATGACGGCAAACCGATCGAGCGCCTCGTGAATCGCCAGCAGCGTGTCATCATTTTCGGCCGTGGCGGCGAGTTCGATGTCATCGACGTTCACCCGCTCCTGGCCACCGCCATGCCGGCGGGCGTGCCGTTTGCGCGCGCGGTCGATCAGGATTCGCCGCATCGCTTCCGCGGCGGCGCCGAAAAAATGCCCGCGGTTCTGCCAGCTGGCCTGCTGGTCGCCGCCCAGCCGCAGCCACGCTTCGTGCACCAGCGCGGTCGGCTGGAGCGTCATCGCCGCGGACTCGCGCGCCATTTTCGCCGCGGCCAGCTTCCGCAGTTCGCCATAAACGAGCGGAAGCAACTCGTCGGCGGCCTGCGGATCGCCCTGTTCAATCTTCTGCAGGATAAGAGTGACGTCGTTCGTCGCGGGCGAGCTCATGCGGGGGAAACGTGCGATTGGGCCAACGGCTGGATGCCCGTGGGCGGGGTAGGGCGATGGTGTTATCGCGGCAGGTCGCCGGGTGCAATACGCTTCTCGGGGCCCATTGCGAAGGCGCACGCGTCCGTTGCCGCGGCGTCGCACGCACCGGTCATGGCACTTCGTAGATTTCAACCAGCACGATGCCGGTGCCATTGTCCGCCCCCGACACCTGGATCGTATAATCACCGGAACTCAATGTCGCCAACAGCGCGCTGTCGGCACCGCCCTCGGCCAGCGCGAACGCGCCCACGCGCTCGGCCATCGCGCGAATGTCGGCCGCGTTGGGTGCCGTGTTCCAACGGGTATTGGCGAGAAAGCGTTGGTTTCCTGAAAACAAGGTGACCACCGGCTGGTTGAGGAAACCGTCCACGCCAAACGCCCGCAAGCCGGGGCCGACCGCGCGGATGAGCACCGTCCTGGCCGCGCCGGGACCCACCACCAACCCGGGAATCAGGATGCCGGCTTCGACCCCCACCTGCGCCCGGATAGACGCGTTGGTAAACCGTGAAGATGCCGCCGTGAAAGAGGGGTCGGCATCGTAGACTTCGACTAGCGCCACCCCTGTGCCATTGGCCATGCCCGTGGCCTGGGCCGTGTAAGCCCCAGGCGACAAGGTGGCGAGCAACGCGGCATCACTGCTGGTATCCGCAAAGGCAAACGCCCCGACCCGAGCGACCGCGGGTCGGAGTTCCGCGACGTTTGGCGCGGCATGCCAGTCATCGTTTCGAGCGACGACTTGCGTGGACGAATCTGGCCCAAACACCGTCAGGGTTGGATTGGACAACGTGCCTGGAACGTTGAATGGGCTTGCACCAAGAGCCGGGCCGGCGGCGCGGATCAACACTTGTTTGCCCGAGCCGGGCCCGATGACGAACCCGGCCGTGAGCACACTTGCGCCGGTGCCGACCTGGGCGCGCGCCGCAAGGTTGATCAGCCGGCTCGGCGCTTGCGGTACCGCTAATGCCGCGATCCATTGTTCGATCAGCGTTTCGTTGGCGAAATCGCGTTCGTTGATGGCGAGTGGTGGCATCTGGCGCGGTCCGCGCAGGGTCAGGCGCAGATGCAGTTTCGAATGCAGAACCTCGCCCGGTACCAACACGCGGCTCGCCGGATCACCGCCGTTGTCCAAAACCGGACCATTAATGATGCCGGCCAGCGACAGCGGGGTGGATGCGCGTGCGTCCCAGGAACCCATTCCCGATGCGCCTGGCTGGTGACAATGCGAGCAGTTCACGTCGAGGAAGGCGCGCGCGCGCAGTTCGATCGGTTTCAGGACATCGTCGACGGCGGGGAGGGCCGGCAGCGACGCCGCCGGCGGTGGAACCCTGGTGTCGAGGTAACCCGCTCCGGCGAGCGCCTGAATGATATTGGCGGAGCCGTTGGCAAAGGCATGTTCGCGATTCAGCTGGCGGGTGTTGAAGCCAAGCGCATAGCCGCCCGCTTCGGTGTGGCAGGTCATGCACTCGGTGCGGCCGGGGAACCGCCATGTTTGCGTGCGGGGTCTGCCGTTTTCCGTGATGGTGAATACCGCATCGGCGCCTTCCTCCGGCACGAGGGTCGCGTCGTTCCCGGACTCGTTCCAGCGGTACGTGATGCCGTAAGCGCCGGTGCTGGTCTTCACGAGAAAGCGGGTCTCTACCCGACGGGCGCTCGCCGGATTGCTGCGCTCGAGAGGCAGATCGAAGTGCTGTATCCAGACCGCACCGACGGGCAGGCCCCACGCACCTTCCGTCGAAAACCGAAACGTGCCCGAGTTGTCCGTCAGCCCAAACCAGCGCCGAACGGCCGCGTGATCGTTCCAGGCGGTGACATTCGGCGCGTAACCAACAAGACCCGTCGCTGATGTCAGATTGGCGATGCTCGTGAATGCTCCGGTGGCCGATAGCGTCGCGGGAAAACCGGGGCTTCCGCTGACCGAGGTGGCCACAAGTCGCTTGATCGCACCTTCGGTGAGATCCGCGAGGAGAACGTCACCATTGCTCGGATCGAGGCCGAACGAGCTGATGCCGCCGTCGGTCGTGAGCAATTGCACGCGCTCGGCCCCGACCGGCTGGTCGTCGTGTGGCCGCAGGGCCCAGATCCGTCCGGTGACGAAATCCGCGAACAAGTAAGACCCGGCCAGCGAGGGTATCCGCGATCCGCGATACACGATTCCGCCGGTGACCGACTGACCCTCGGGGCGGTTGTAGTCCCAGATGGGCGGAACGAGATTCGCGCCGGCCGGTGGCGCTCCGCGCGGTCCCGCAATGTTCCCCTCGCGATAGTTCCAGCCGTAGTTGCCGCCGCGCACGATCACGTTGATCTCCTCACGCGCATTCTGTCCAACATCCGCACACCAGAGCCGGCCCGTCGCGGGATCGAACGACATTCGCCAGGGATTGCGCAACCCAACGGCCCAAAACTCGCCCCGCCCCGCCACCGGATTCACGGTCGCACCATTGAACGTCGGCACGCCGACGAAAGGATTATCTGGCGGAATCGCATAGGTGCCGGCATGGACCGCGGGGTGGGGACTGGGCGGCAGCGATCCTGCGTGTTGGTCAACGTCCAGGCGCAGGATGCCCGAAAAGAAATCGCGGTCAATGCGCTGGCTGTTCTGAAACTGGTCGTTGCCCCCGCCTTCGTCTCCAATCGACAGATACAGATATCCGTCGGAGCCAAAGAGCAGCTCGCCTCCGTTGTGGTTGGCGGCCTCGTCGTATTGGGTGATCAGCGGCTGCTCGGAGCCCGGGTCGGCCGCGTTGGGATCCCCGGCGGAGACGCGAAATCGCGCCAGTCGATCGTGCAGACCCGTGCCGGCCGCGGTGGACGTGTTCAGCGTATACCAGACGTAGAACTGGCCGTTGGCCGCATATTGGGGATGAAACGCGAGTGCGAGCAGGCCGCGCTCGTCGTTGCCCGTCGAGGTCGCGACGCGCGACGAGAGGTCGAGAAACAAGGTGCGGGTGGGACTGGCCGCCGTGGCATCCGGAATCAGGAAAATGCGACCGGTTTTCTCGACGACAAAAAGCCGGCGGGTTTCGCCGGGCGGAGTGACGAGCGCGAGGGGTTGCGAGAACGAGAGCGACGGAAAGGCCCGGGTGGTGGAATACGTCATCGCCGGCTCGCTCGCGGGCAGTCGCAGCGAATTCGCCGCCACGCGGGCCAGCGGCTGGGCTGAAAGCGAGACGAAGGTCGCAAGGAATGCGGCCAGGTGCCTCAGCGTGGGGCGGCGCATGATGCGGCAACATGGCCGCCGACCCAATCGCCGCAACTGTCACGGTGGAAAATCATCCGGACGATCGCCCGCGCGGTGCACGAGTCAACGACCTGCCGGGATGCCGGGATCGACAGGTCCGGAAAAGAAAAAGGCGGGTCCGTGCGGACCCGCCTCCTGAAACTGTGGAAACGGTGACGCTCAGCCCACCGGCTGTTTCTTCATCTGGGCCTTCGCGACGTCGATGTCGGTGGAGCGTTCCTCGGGGATACGCATCGAGTAGAAGCTGCGGTAAACGAACACCAGCGCGATGAGGAAGAAGACGGCTCCGATCGTCGTCTTAATCGTCTGGTTCGTCATCGTGACCGCGATCTCGACGGCGAGCAGTCCGAACAGCGTGGTGAACTTGATCACCGGGTTCATCGCGACGGACGACGTGTCCTTGAACGGATCGCCCACCGTGTCGCCAACGACCGTGGCAGCGTGGAGTTCGGTGCCTTTCTGACGGAGTTCGACCTCGACGATCTTCTTGGCGTTGTCCCAGGCGCCGCCCGCATTGGCCATGAAGATGGCCTGGAACAGCCCGAAGAACGCGATTGCGATCAGGTAACCGATGAAGAAGTACGCGTTGAAGAACGGCAGCGCGAGCGCGAAGCAGAACACCACGATGAAGATGTTCCACATCCCCTTTTGCGCATAGACGGTGCAGATGCGGACGACTTCCTTGCTGTCCTTCTCCGACGCCGTGGTCGCATCGAGCTTCATGTGCTCCTTGATGTAAACGACGGCGCTGTAGGCGCCGGTCACGACGGCCTGGCACGATGCGCCGGTGAACCAGTAGATGACGGAACCGCCCATGATCAGCCCGAGAATGATCTCGGGCTGCACGACGCTCAGTGCGCTGACGACTTCCTTGAAAGGACCGGCGACACCCGAGGCGAGTTGGATCTCATACATTTTCTGCAGCAGCATGATGATGCCGAACACCATGGTCGTCGCGCCGACCACAGCGGTGCCGATGAGCACCGGCTTCGCGGTCGCCTTGAACGTGTTCCCCGCGCCATCGCCCTTCTCGAGCTGATACTTGGCGTTCTCGAAGTCGGGCTTGAACCCGAAGTCGCGTTGGATTTCGGCTGCGATGCCCGGCCGGCCTTCAATCTGGGAGAGCTCATACACCGACTGCGCGTTGTCGGTCACCGGGCCGTAGCTATCGACGGCAATGGTGACCGGGCCCATGCCGAGGAATCCGAACGCCACGAGCCCGAAGGCGAAGATGGGCGCGGCGAATCCGAACTTCGCCGGCATGAGGTGGAGCAGGGCGTCGTTCTGCGAGAAATAATAGGACGCGGCCATGAGCAGCATGATCACCAGTCCCATCCAAAACGCGGAGAAGTTGCCGGCGACAAGGCCGGAGAGAATGTTCAGCGAAGCACCACCGTGCTTGGAGCAATTGGTGACTTCCTTCACGTGGCGGGAATTCGTGCTGACGAAAATCTTCGTGAACTCCGGGATCAACGCGCCGGCCACGGTGCCGCAACTGATGATGACGGAGAGCACCCACCAGAGCGCCGGCGCGATGCCGGTCTGGTGTGCGAGCAGGAAATAGGAGGCGACGAACGTGATCGCGATGGAAACCGCCGAGGTGATCCACACCAGGTGAGTGAGCGGGGCCTCGAAATCGAAGTCCTTTAAGTTTCCATATTTCGCCCTGGAGATGGCTTGGTTGATGAAATAGGAGACGAGCGACGTGACGATCATCAGCGCGCGCATCACGAAGAGCCAGATGATGAGCATCGCGCAGAGCGGCTGATTTTCGGTCAGGGCGAGAGCGAGAAACGCGATGAGGGCGACGCCGGTGACGCCGTAGGTCTCGAAGCCGTCAGCCGTCGGTCCGACCGAGTCGCCGGCATTGTCGCCGGTGCAGTCGGCGATGACGCCGGGGTTCTTCGGGTCGTCCTCGGGCAGCTTGAAGACGATCTTCATCAGGTCGGACCCGATGTCGGCGATCTTGGTGAAGATGCCGCCACAGATGCGGAGCACCGACGCGCCGAGCGACTCGCCGATGGCAAATCCGATGAAACACGGCCCCACGAGATCGCGCGGCAGGAACACCAGGATGCAGATCATGAAAAACAGCTCCACGCACACCAGCAGCAGCCCGACGCTCATGCCGGAGCGTAGCGGGATGAACAGCGTGTTGAGCGGATTGCCCTTGAGGGCCGAGAAAGCGGTGCGGGAGTTCGCGACGGTGTTGATCCGAATGCCGAACCACGCGACGCCGTAGGAGCCCAGAATGCCGAGGATGGAGGCGAGAAGAATGACCGCGACATGAACGGCCGAATTGTGGGAGAGGACGCCGAAGTAATAAATCATGCAGCCGCCGATGAGCAGCCAGAGGATCGCGAGGAACTTGCCCTGCGTGAAAAGGTAGGTTTTGCACGTCTCCCAGATCATGTGCGAGACGCTGGCCATCGAGGAATGGACCTGAAGCGCCTTGGTCTGCGTGTATTGGACCACGCCGAATGCGGCACCGATCGCGCAGAGCGCAATCCCGAGATACATTAGCGTCACTCCGCTCATGCCTCCCAAGCCATCGAAGCTGACCTTGGTCAGATCCGGTATATGGATGTCGGCTTCGCTGGCACGAAGGGCCGAAGGGATAGATGCCGCCAAACCAACGGCACCCAATTTCACGGAATCGCAGAGGTTCATATTGATATCGGTTGTGGGCCGGGGAACAAAGGCCGGCCGCACGTCATGTTTTGGGTTTAGGGACTGTTGGTCGTTCTGGCGCGCGCGGGAAACTCCCGCCAGTTAATAGTGGGCGGCGCACGCGCAGAAAAGAGGCGCTAATCGATGGCAACGAGAGGCTAATCGCATCCTAATTCATGAGATCTGCAAGGATGCAGAATGCAACGGTGCGGCGCACTCCCGGGGCAGGCGGCACGAAGTGCCCGTGATGATACGCGGTCGCGCCATCCGGCGACACCATGCCGCTCGCCAAATATATTTTTGGCTGCCGCTGCCGCCGCGTTTATTCGCGACTTAAGCGAGCTTGGATTTGCGGCCGCGGAATCGCCGCCAGCCGATCAGGCCAAGGCAGCCGGTCAACAGGATCGCGCCGTAGGTCGAAGGCTCGGGCGTCGGCCGGATTTCATGATCGAACCAGCCGCCGTGATTGCCGGACACCCAGGTCGTCGTCAGCCCGCCGTAATTCGTGAACGCGACCTGGCTGAGCGGCGTGCCGCCAACGATGTCGACGCCGCCGAGTGTGCCCGCATTGATCGTGTTGGTCGCGTACCACACCGTGCTCAATGCCGCATTGTTCGCGACACTGGTCCAGTTGTTGACCGTGACCGTGACGCCCGCGTCGATCACGAGGTTTGCCGACGAAAGGAAAGTACCGGCGCTGTTGTTGAAATCGAGAATCGTGTTTCCGGTGATGTGGATGGTCCCGAACGCGAACTGGCCACCCAGGAGCGAGAGGGTGCCGCCGTTGAGCGTGAGCGTCAGGCTCGAAGCCGTGAACGTCGTGTCGAATACGAGGGTGCCCGCGCCGGTTTTCTGGAATTCACCCGCCCCCGCCATCGCGCCGGAGAAGTAGGTGGTTCCACCGCTGTAGTTCGCGGCCACGGAACCGCCGGATGCGATGGTGAGGGTCGTGCCGGCGACGGATGAAAATGCGCCGGTGTTCAGCACGCTGCTGCCGCCCACCGAGATCGCGCCCGCGTTCAGTGCCGTCGTGCCCACGGTGCCCGTCGCGCCGGAGAACGTCAGCGTGCCGGAGCCCGCTTTCGTCAGCGTGCCGGTGCCGTTGGCGATATTACCGCTGATGGTGGTGTTGCCGGCGCCGGCGATCGTCAGGGCGTTGTTCGCACTGCTGGTGCCCCCGCTGAGCGTGAGCGTCGTCCCGGCGGCGCTGTTCTTGATCGTCGAAGCCGAGGCGATCGTGACCACACCGCCAAAGGTGTTGCTGCCGGCGACATTATTCAGCGCGCCCGCCGTGCCGCCGCCGCCCGCTCCATTGATGCTCAGGGCCTCGCCGCCGATCGTAAGACCGCCGCTCAGCTGGAGTTCGGCCCCACTCGTTACGAAGGTGCCGGTCGTCGTTGCTCCCAAACCGGAGTTGTTTTGCACACTGACGACTCCGGAGGTGATGTTCGTCGCACCCGCGTAGATGTTGGCGCCGGAAAGCGTGACTGAACCGGTTCCGGTCTTGGTGAGAGCCGCGTTATTCCCGCCGCTGATCACGCCGGCAAAGGTGGTGCTGGAAGCGTCACCGACCGTGAGTGTCGTCGCACTGCCGGGGGAGCCAAGCAGGACTTGCGCGCCCGTGTTGGCGGACGAAATCGAGCCGAGCGTCTGCGAATAGCCGTTGAGATTGAGCGTGGGGGTGCCGCCGCTGTCGTTGAGCGTCACGGTGGACGTGCTCGCAATCTGATTGGCGCCGTCGAGTCGAACCGTGTCCGTGCCGGAACCGTCACCAATGATGATGTTGCCGTTGATCGCCAGCGCGCCGCCGGTCTTCGCGAGCGCGAGCGTGCCGGCGTTCACGGTTGCGGTGCCCAGGAAGAGATTGGCGCCGCTGCCGCCCAGCGTGACGGTGCCATCACCGGTCTTGGTGATGTTTCCCGTGCCGCTCACCACGCCGGTGAAGTCGATGGTCGAGGTGCCGTCGGCATTGAGCGCGGCGGATTTGTTCAGCGTGACACCGCCGCTGAAAGTGCCGGAACCGGACGTGATGTTGCCGCCCAGGGTCGTCACGCCGGTGCCGAAATTCACCACGTTGATATCACGTGCGACCGTCACACCATTGGCGCCGATCATCAGGGCGGTGTTGTTCGCGCTCGTGTTGCTGTCGTTGATATTGACGGCGGAGGACGCGTTGCCGAGGGTGCCGGCGGCGCCGCTGGGGGCGTTCGCGTTGAGCTGCAGGGTGCCCTGGCTGATCGTCGTGGCCCCGGTGTACGTGTTGCTGCCGGAGAGCGTTACCGTGCCGATGCCGGTCTTCGTGATTCCGGCGCCCGTGCCGCCGATGACGGAACTGAAGGTGACGTTCGACGTGCCGTCCGCCGTGAGACTGGCGGACTTGTTGAGCGTGATCGCGCCGCTGAAGGTGCCGACACCGCTGGTAAGATTACCGCCGAGGCTCGTCGTCCCAGTGCCAGCGTTGGCGCCGGTGATCGTGCGTCCGATGGTAACGCCATCGGTGCCGATCAGGAGCGCGGTATTGTTGGCGCCGGTGCCGGCATCATTGAGCGTGACCGCGGAGGTGGCGTTGCCGAGCGCGCCCGCTGAGCCGCTGGGAGCATTGGAATCGATTTGGAGCGTGCCCTGGCTGACCGTCGTCGTGCCGGAAAACGTGTTCGCGCCGGAAAGGGCCCAGATGCCGGTGCCAGACTTGACGATCGCTCCGGTGCCGCTGATGAGGCCGGAAATGTTGCCGATACCAGTGCTGGAGCCGGTCAAGGTCAGGGTGCGCGTGCCGAGGGAAACGGCACTGGAGAAGCTGAGGTTGCCAGTGCTGCCTGCCGTCCAGCTCTGGTTGATGCCGAGCGCGAGGGTGCTGACGCTGAATTGCTGATTGGTCGCGCTGGAGTTGGTAATCCCGGAGACGGTGGCACTGCCGACCGTGAGGGTCGCGGTGCCGGAAATATTGTACGCGAAGGTCGTACCGCTGATGAACGAGATCGCGCCAACCGATGTGTTGGTCACGCCAATGCTCGGGCTGAGATTGCCAGCGGTGGACGTGTCGTCGAACTGCGCGGTGTCGTTCGCGGTTGGAATGCCCTGTGGATTCCAGTTCTGTTTTCGGTTCCAAATGTTCGCATTGCCGCCGCTTGCACCCAGCCAGACAATCGTGGCACCGCGCGCAGAAAAGCAGACGGCAAACGCGACGAGCGGCGCCACGCACCACGCTACCGTCGAGATTTTCTGCCACCGCCGATTAAAAAAGCCCGCCCACCGCGTGGAGACACTCGGCGCTATTTCAGAGGTGGGAGGCATGACGGAGAAGGACGTGGGAAATTTGCGCCGGACAGACCTCTCCGGTCAACGGTCAAGTTAGGGGGTTACCCCTATGGGCATGGCGTGGAGTCGCGTAGTCCAATGAGCAATCCGGGCCCATCGATGGCACAACCGGTGAACCAAAGGTGAATCAGAGCAGCCAAGGCGAAATGCCAACCTTAGCCCCCGGCTCGGTGGTGAATTTGGTCGGATGCCATGGTTGAACCGCCCTTTGTGCGTCTCAACCGCCTGCGGATGCGATGCCATCCTCCGAATGCCGAAGCGAGTACCATCATGCCCCTTTGGATGGCGCACGCACGCCGTGCGGATAACACGTATTGCCGGGGTGAACGGCATATTTACTCTCCATCAAGGCGCCAAGTGCTCTGCCGGCTGGCAGCTCGTACCCGGTGACGATCGATTTGGAGTTCGGGATCATTTTGAAAGACGGTGTCCCGCAGAAACCGGCTGTCGAAGATTCCGTCGCGTTGGGCTTTGTATCGGCCTCCCCCAGAAGTCTCGTTTTCACGTTTCCTGGACAGATCCTCACGACGGAAATCGCCGTCAGCGTGCCGACCGGCAGTTTCGCGGGAGATTATGCTTGGAAAGTAAGGGCGACCACGGCCCCCGGCGGCAACGGCTGGCCGGCCAACGTGGAAGACCTGGGTTCCGATATCAACGCGCGGATCCTGCCCGAAGTCATGGATGCCGGCATAAAGCCGGTGGCGGCGATTTCCACGCCAAGCGATGGAGCTACGTTTGTCTATAACGGCGGGGCCCCGCTTACCTTTCCGATCAATTACTCCGGTACCGTGGCAGCTACGGGGCAGCCGCTCACCGCGCTCCAGCTCTTCTTCGATGAGGTCCCGGTGGTGCCATACCAGCCGCCCATATTAGGGACCCTCACCGCCAGCGCACTCGCGATGAGTCCGGGGCTGACCGATGGCGGCAGCCACGCGATCGGCGTGACGGCCCAAAACAATGTGGGCGCGGATACAAAGACAATCTACATCAACGTTCACACTCCGCCGCGGATCATCACCCATCCGGTCAATCAGACCGTCTTTGTCGGCGATACCGCGACGTTCGTGGCGGTCGCGGCGGGGACCACGAGCATCACTGCGAGCCAGCCGGGCGACAATGTCTACGAGCCGGCGGCGCCCGTGAGCCAGTTGCTGATCGTCAATCCGGACGCGCCGACGGTGACGGTGGGCATCACGGCGCCGGCCGCCGGGGCCGTTTTCAATCTTGGCGCAGGTGAAACGGTCGTGAGCGTGCCCTTCAACTTTACGGCGACGACGACGACGGGCTATGCGATTGATTCGGTCAGCTATCAACTGGACAACGGCGCCATCACGTCTTTCGCGGCGCCCGGTGGGTATGTTCTGAACGTGTCTGCCACGGATGCGGCTGGCACCGTTTCGGACAGAAAAGAAATCACGGTCACGGCTCCGGGCCAGGTCACGATCAATGGCGTCGTATTCCATGACCTGAATGTGAACGGGGTGCGCGACGGACTGAGCGAGACGGGTTTGGCCGGGATGACGGTGCAGTTGCTGAATGGAGCGGGCACCGGCGTCGTCGCGGCAACCACGACGGGTTCGAATGGCGAATATTTCTTCATCGTGAGCGCCGGATCGGGAAGTTATCAGTTGGAAGTCACCGGTCCCACGGGTCTTTCGCCCAGTTCGAATAATGCGCGACAATCAATCACCGTTGGCACATCCGTCGTGCCGCCCGTGGTGGATGTCGGCTTCGCGCTCAACTGGTCGCAATTCCGCACGCTCTCCGCCACGGGTAAGTCGCACGGATTCTGGAAGACAAATATCGAAAAGGCGTTGGACCCAAAGGCCAAGGGTGCGCAGGTCGGCGCGGATATTCTCATCACTCACACGAATCGTATCGGCAATGGCCTGGCGCTCGCGCAGTTCAACGGTCTCGACCTCCAGGGTGCCAGGACGATTTTGTCGGGCAACTCGCAGTTGAAACTGCAGCTACTGGCCGCGGAATTCAATCTGGTCAGCGGGGCTTTTATCGGTGGCAGCCCCTTGGTGACCGAGGCGTTTATTTACTGGGGTGAAGTCGTTCTGACGAACACGGGCAATGTTTATAATGCCGCTTATCAGAATTTCGCCAAGGATTGGTTCGACGCGTATAACAATTCCCATGGCGGACTGTTGAAGGGACCGCAGCCTTAACGCGTTGCGGTTGCCCGTCGATTACGGGGTGGCGGCCATCTCGCTTGCTGGGCGGTGCTCCGCCCCACGGCGGGCGCGGAACGATGGTACCCGGGGCGGGACTCGAACCCGCACGCCCTTTCGAGCAAGGGATTTTAAGTCCCTAGTGTCTACCATTCCACCACCCGGGCAGGTTGGCGCGCGATAAGGAAGAAGAAGTCGCCCATCAGATTCCAGCCAAACCGCTGCGCCGGGACCGATCGGCATTGCGCGAAGAATCAGCGCACGGTTACAACCTTGGCAAATGGAACCTGGCGAATCGTCTGCCCCGCAGAGTCGCGCTATAGTCGCGCAGCTCAAACGTTCGCAGATTTTCCGCGATTACGAGCAGGCGTTTCGCGAAACGACGGGGCTGCCCATCACGCTGCGACCGGTCGAGGCGTTCGATCTGCCATTTCGGGGCGATCCGAAGGAGAGTCCTTTCTGCGCGCTGATGGCGGACAGCAACCACTCCTGTGCGGCGTGCCTCCAGTTTCAGAAAAAGGTCGAAGAGCAGGCCCAGTCGGAGCCGAAGACGCTGCGGTGTTTCGCCGGGCTGTGCGACTCGTCCGTGCCGGTGCGGGTGGGGGACAACCTGATTGCATTCCTGCAGACCGGCCAGATCATGCTGCACGAACCGAGCAAGCTGCAATTCGACCGCACGGCGCGTCAGCTGCTCAAATGGGGCGCACACGTGGACGTGAAACGCCTCGAGGAAGTCTATTTCCAATCGCGGGTCATTACGAAAAAACAGTACGGGTCGATTCTGCGCTTGCTGACAATTTTCGCCCAGCATCTTTCCGCGCTGAGCAATGAACTCATGGTAAAGGAGGCGGCCGCCGAGGCGCCGCCCGTCACCAAGGCGCGGATGTTCATCGCGCAGCACCAGGCCGAGGAACTGTCACTCGCGCAAGTTGCCCAGTCGGTGAACATGAGCGCGTTCTATTTCTGCAAGATGTTCAAGCGGGCGACGGGGATGACGTTCACCGATTATCTCGCCCGCGTGCGCGTGGAGAAGGTGAAGAACCTGCTGCTCAACCCGCACAAGCGCGTGAGCGAGGCGGCATACGAGGCGGGCTTCCAGTCCCTCTCGCAGTTCAACCGCGTGTTTCGACGGATTGCCGGCGAGTCACCGTCGGCCTACCGCGACCGGTTGCACGGCGCCGGCAAGACCTGAGGCGCGGCGGCGGCCGCGACCGCCGTCTCCATGCTGCAAGTACGCGGCTCCATCCGATACTGGCAGACCGCGCAGAAAGACTCGATTTCGCGGCGGGCGATCTCGCGCACCGCGAGCTGCAGTTCCGCGAAGGCGGCGTCGCGCTGCGCGGGCTCGAGCGTCGGCCGGCTCGCCTGTTCGAGGATCAAAGCCTCCTCCAGCGCCTGTTCACCGGCGGCGAAGTAGGTCAGCAGCGGATTGCGGCCGCAGGGACACTCGGGCCGGGCGGGCGATTCGGGTGAACGGCCGGCGCGACGGCGGCCGGGATGATTCAAGGCCGCAAAAAGTTCATCGCACGTCCAGTCGATCATGAACACCAGCGCATCAGGATTCGCCAGCGGTGTGTTCACTCTTTCGATACGCAGCAGGGTCTCCCACCGCGCACGAATGTCTCCGCGACGGTCGCGTAACGCGCGGATGAGGTCTTCCTGCATGGCCGTGAGTATGCTCATCGTGGCGCCGCCGCGCTCCGCGCGATTTGCCGAAGCGTGCGCATGCATTGCCTGCGTGCCGATTGCGCCCGCAAGAAATGCATAAGCCTTGGCAACTCGTGCGGAGTGCGGCCCATGGCCGGCCCCTATAGTTGGCTGCTCCGTTGCCCACCCAAGGTCTCCGACTCATCCAACGCTCACCACCATGGCCGTCATCCCGCTCACTCTCACGATCAGTCTTTGCCTCGTATTCACCTTCGTCGTCTTTTTTCTGCGTGAGCATGCACGCGGCCGGGTGAGCAGCGCCGAGCGCGACTCGCTCCTGCCACTGGCGGAGGAAAGCCCTCGAACCGCCGCGGCCGCGCGCCGCGGCACGGCCGGGCGCGACTGACGCGCGGCTCCGGTCCTCCGCTTTTCCCACCCACCCATGTCCGCGCCCAAATCGGTCATCGAGTTCAATGACAAGGTCGTCCGCCAGTTCCTGATTGCCACCCTCGTCTGGGGTGCAGTCGGCATGCTCGTCGGCGTGCTGGTCGCGTCGCAGCTCAACTTCTGGCAGCTCAACTTCAAGACGGCCTGGCTTAGCTTCGGCCGCCTGCGCCCGCTGCACACCAACGCGGTCATCTTTGCCTTCGTGGGCAACATGATGTTCGCGGGGATTTATTATTCGACCCAGCGGCTGGTGAAGGCGCGGCTCGCGAGTGATTTTCTTTCCGCGCTGCATTTCTGGGGCTGGCAGGCGATTATCGTCGCCGCCGCGATTACGCTCCCGCTCGGGCTCACGCGGGGGAAGGAATACGCTGAACTCATCTGGCCGCTCAACCTTGCGGTCGCTTTCATCTGGGTCGTCTTCGGCGTGAACTTTTTCTGGACGCTCGCCCGGCGGCGCGAGCGCAGCCTGTACGTCGCGATTTGGTTCTACATCGCGACGATCATCACCGTGGCGATGCTGTACATCGTCAACCACCTGTCGCTGCCGACCAGCCTGACGCACAGCTATCCGATCTTCGCCGGCGTGCAGGACGGGCTCGTCCAGTGGTGGTACGGGCACAACGCCGTGGCCTTCTTCCTCACCACGCCGATCCTCGGCATCATGTACTACTTCATCCCGAAGGCCGCCGAGCGCCCGGTGTACTCTTACCGGCTGTCCGTCGTGCACTTCTGGTCGCTCGTGTTCGTCTACATCTGGGCTGGACCGCACCATCTTTTGAATACGTCGCTGCCCGGGTGGCTGCAGACCCTCGGCATGACGTTCTCACTGATGCTGTGGGCGCCGTCCTGGGGCGGCATGCTGAACGGCTTGCTCACGCTGCGCGGCGCCTGGCACAAGCTGCGGACCGATCCGGTGCTCAAATTCATGGCCGCGGCCGTCACCTTCTACGGCATGGCGACGTTCGAGGGCCCGCTGCTCTCGATCAAATCCGTCAACGCCCTCGGTCACTATACCGACTGGATCATCGGGCATGTGCATGCCGGCGCGCTCGGCTGGAACGGATTCATGGCCGCGGGAATGATCTACTGGATGCTGCCGCGGCTCTGGAACCGGCCGCTCCATTCGGTCCCGCTCGCCAACCTGCACTTCTGGCTCGGGACGTTCGGCATCCTGCTCTACGTCGCCGCGATGTGGACCAGCGGGATCACCCAGGGCCTGATGCTGAATGCCACCACGGAAAACGGCACCGTGCTCGCGTATCCCAATTTCCTGGATACGCTGAACGCCATCCGGCCGATGATGCTGATGCGGGTCGTCGGCGGCGGGCTCTATCTCGCCGGCTGGGTGCTGCTCGCCTACAACGCGTGGCGGACCGTGCGCGGGGCGCAGCCGGTGAACGGCACCATCGAGGTGTTCACCGACGAGGAGGAACCGGCCGGGGAAAAGCTCGGTGTCCTCGGTACCTTCTTCAACCCGCCGGTCCTGTTCTCGCTGCTCGGCGGCGCGTTCGCCTGCGTGTGGATGTTCAGCGGGGACGTGCTCAGCATTGTCGGCCTCGTCGGCACCATGCTTTGCGTGATCCTCGCCTACGCCCACTGGGAGTCACGGGGCAAGGCTTGGGGCGCGTGGTACGATCGCCTGCTGGTGAACACGCTGCCGTTCACGATCCTCACTTTCATCGCCGTGGTCGCTGGTGGACTGATCCAGATTGTTCCCACCGTCATCTCGCACCGCGCCGCCAACGTCGAGGATCGCCGGCAGGTTCCCTACACGCCGCTGGAACTCGCGGGGCGCGACATCTACGTGCGCGAGGGATGCTACACCTGTCATTCGCAGATGATCCGCACGCTGGTGCCGGACGTGTTGCGCTATGGCTCCTACTCCCGCCTGGGCGAGTCGATTTACGACCATCCCTACCAGTGGGGTTCGAAGCGCACGGGCCCCGATCTGGCGCGCGTCGGCGGGAAGTATCCAAATGTCTGGCACCTCCGGCATATGGAGAATCCGCGCTCAATTTCGGCCGGTTCAAACATGCCGGACTATCCGTGGCTGCTGGCGAACAACCTCGATGTCGCGTCGCTGCCGGCGCGAATTGCGGCGCAGCGTACCTTGGGCGTCCCATATCCCGCGTGGACCGCGGATGACGTGCAGCGCAATGTCGAACAGCAGGCACGTGGAATCGCCGCCGATCTTCGCACCGCTGGCGCTTATGTGGCGCCCGAAAAGGAAGTCGTCGCGCTCATCGCGTTCCTCCAGCACCTCGGCAAGTACGAGGACCTGCGGGCGCCGAGTGCGCGGCCGGACTCGATTGCGACGCAGTAAACGCGGACTCAGCCAACCCATCCCATGTTCCGCCGTCTCGTCCTCGAAGACTCCGCCGCGCTGTTCACCATCGTGGCGTTCATCACCGCGCTCTCGATTTACGTCACGATCACGTGGCGCGCGGTCCGCATGAAGCGGCCCCAGATCGAGCGCTTCGCGCAGCTGCCGTTCGACACCGACACTCCCTCTGCCCGCCATGACACCCACTCCCCCCGTCAATCCGACTGAAGATCCGATTCGTCGCCACTCCTACGACGGAATCCAGGAATACGACAAACGGCTGCCGAACTGGTGGCTGTATACCCTTTACGCCACGATCGTTTTCTGGGTCGGCTACTGGGGCTATTACGAGTGGATTCGCGCCGGCCCGGACGGCGCTCGCGCCGTCGAGGCGGAGCTGGCCCGGATCGAGACGACGAGACTCGCATCGGCGGTAAAGGTGGACGACGCCAGCCTGTGGCAGATGAGCCGCAATCCCGCGTTTGTCGGCGCGGGCAAGGCGACCTTCGACACGAACTGTGTCGCATGCCATCTGCCGAGCCTGCGGGGCAAGGGGGAGAACCCCACCGCCATTGGTCCTGACCTTACGGATACGGCGTGGATCCATGGCGGCCGGCCGACCGAGGTTTTTTCCCTGATCGAAAAGGGTATTCTCGCCAAGGGCATGCCGACCTGGGGCCCGGTCCTTGGTACGCGCAAGATCACCGAGACCGTCGCCTACATCCTGAGCAAGCATCGCGAAGGCGAACCGGTGCGACTTGAAGGAGCCGCACCCGCGCCCGGAACTTCGGATTAATTCCTCGCGAGGCGCGCGCTACCCCTCCGCGCCGCGTGCAGCGTCCGTTTCCATGATGCCCGCACCCACCTCAGAGCATCCCACCACTGAATCGGTCACCACCATTCGCGACGATGGTTCGCGCCCATTTCTTTTTCCCGCCGATGCCCGTGGCCGTTTCGCCCGCGCGCGACAATGGTCGGCCGCGGCACTGATTATTTTTTATCTGGCCCTGCCCTGGATCAAGGTGAACGGCTATCCCGCCGTTTTCCTCGACCTGGCGACGCGGCGCTTCCACCTGTTTGGGCTCACCCTCGCCGCGCAGGATCTGTGGCTGATGTTTTTCGTCATCACCGGCCTGGGCTTCTCGCTTTTTTTTGTCACGGCGCTGCTCGGCCGCGTCTGGTGCGGCTGGGCCTGTCCGCAAACCGTGTTTCTCGATCACGTTTACCGCCGGATCGAACGCTGGATTGATGGTGACGCGATGGAGCGGCGCGCCCTCAGTGCGGCCCCGCTTTCGGCCGGAAAGGTCGTGAAACGGCTGGCGAAACATGCGCTCTACATCGCCGTATCCGCGGCAATCATGCACTTGTTCCTCGCCTATTTCGTATCGATTCCCGAGGTGTGGGCCATGGTGCGCGCAGCGCCGGGCGAGCACTGGGGCGCGTTCGCGTTCATGGCGGTGTCGACCGGCACCCTGTATTTCAATTTCGCGTGGTTCCGCGAGCAGATGTGCCTCGTCATCTGCCCATATGGCCGGCTGCAGTCGGCGCTGATCGACGACCACTCGCTGGTGATCGGCTACGATGTCGCCCGCGGGGAACCGCGCGGAAAGAAACGCGCGCACGATTCCAGGGCCGCGGCTCCCGCTGTAACGGGAGACTGCGTCGATTGCAGTCGTTGCGTCCACGTTTGCCCGGTCGGGATCGACATCCGCCAGGGTCTCCAGATGGAGTGTATTGGCTGCACCGCCTGCATCGACGCATGTGATGACGTCATGACGCGGCTGCAGCGGCCGCGCGGGCTGATTCGTTATGATTCGCAGAACGGCTTTGCCGGCCGGCCGACCTGCTGGCTGAGGCCGCGGACCATTCTTTATTTCGTCCTGCTTCTCGTCGGGGCGGCGGTGACGACGTGGGCGCTCTCGACCGTGAAGCCGGCGACGTTCGGAATTACGCGAATGATGGGCGCGCCCTATGTGGTCGACATCGGGGCGGTGCGAAATCAGTTCATGCTGCGAATCGTGAACAAGCGCGCCGTGCCCGCCCGGTTCATGGTGCAGGTCGATCGCGCGCCCGCTGACCTGCGACGAATCGGTTTCGAAACCCCGGTCGACCTGCCGGCGCTGGCTGAAACCGTGCAGCCGCTCATTTTGTTGCAACCGCGAAACGGATACACCGGTCCCTTCAAGCTCACGATCGGAATCAACGACGCGGAGGGGCGCTTCCACCTCGGGCGCGAAGTGGAATTTCTCGGACCCGAAGCGCGACTGCTGCGCGAAGATGAACGCCAGGCCCTTGAACGAAAATAATCCAATTCCCGTTTCCCGCCCGTCACGCTGGTGGTGGTGGATCGTCTTTGCCTTCGTCCTTCAAGCCGCGGTGTGGCTGACATGGCTCTTGATTGCCGGGCAGCATCGGGTCGCCGAGGTGCCGCTGGCGCCGCTAAGTTGACCATGGAACTCGCGGCCATCAATTCCCCCGGTGCAGCGTTCGTGGCCGGCCTGGTCACCAGCCTGCACTGCGCCGGCATGTGCGGGCCGCTGGCCTGTTCGCTCATGCCGTTGCGCGGCGATCGGGCTGACGCCCAGACGGTGAGCACCGTGTATCATCTGTCGCGACTTTCCGGTTACGCCGTTTTGGGTGCACTGGCCGGCGGGCTCGGACGGGCGCCGCTGCTCTGGCTGTCCCAGTCAGCGGTACGCTGGCTGCCGTGGCTTCTCGTCTTGTTTTTCGTGGCGCTGGCGATGCGCTGGGATCGTTATCTGCCGAAGATTCCGGCGCTCGGTCCCCTGACGTGGAAGCTCCAGGGTTGGATGCGCGGGCGGTCGCGCGTCGAGGCCGCAGCGGCCTTGGGTTTTGCGACGCCGCTGCTTCCCTGCGGCCCGCTGTATTTTCTCGCCGCACTGGCATTGATGTCGGGATCCGCCATTCGCGGCATCGAGTTCATGCTCGCCTTCGGCTTGGGCACCGTACCACTGCTCTGGCTGGCGCAGACCCAATTCCAGTGGGTGCGGCGGAAGCTGTCGCCGCTCTGGCTGAATCGGATGCGCGTCGCGCTCGCGCTCACGACCGCCGCGCTTATCAGCTGGCGCCTGCGCGCGACGCTCGGGCTGCCGGGTCCGGATCCATCCAATTTCATCTGCTTCTAACGTGAGTGTTTCGACCGACAACGTCATCCCGCGCGTGGCGGCGCCCGCGCCACCCCGGGCGACCGGGCGCACCAAGCCCGCGTGCCGGCATTGCGGTGCACCCTTGATCGACGCGCGGATGAACGAGACCGGGTTTTGCTGCGCCGGTTGCGCCTACGTGTACCGACTGGTTCACGAGCACGGGCTGGCGGGATATTACCGTATCAAGGACGATGTGACAGTCCCGGCCGACACCGCCGTGTTTCAGCCACGCGATTATGGCTGGCTCGAAAGCGCGCAGCAGCAGGCGGACGCCGCCCCCGTGCCCGTGCCGGAACTCGCGGTCGATGTGCAGGGGATTTCATGCGCCGGGTGCGTGTGGCTGATCGAGCGGATCTTTCAGCAGCAGCCGGGCGCACGCGACGTCATCGTCAATCCGCAATACGGTACGATGCGGATGCGCTGGGTGCGGGGTGAGTTTTCCGCCGCTCGCTTCGCGGCGACATTGCAGGGATTCGGCTACCTGATCGGACCTGCCGGTGAGACGCCCGTGGAACCCGAGGCGCGGCGACTGGTAAAGCGAATCGGGCTGTGCGCCGCGTTCGCGATGAACGTGATGTTGTATGCGCTGCCGAATTATTTCGGCATGGAGAGCACCTTCGAGTGGGCCGGGCTTTTTGCGCTGCTTGCGCTTGTTTTCGGCACGTTGAGCTTTCTCGTTGGGGGAACGTACTTCGTTGGCCGCGCATTCCGTGCGTTGCGCGAGGGCGCCATGCACATCGATCTACCAATCGCCATCGGTGTTGTCGGTGCGTATCTGGGTTCTCTATACGGCTGGCTCGCGGACCAGGAGCGTTTCGTGTATTTCGACTTCGTCTCCACCTTCATTCTGTTGATGCTCATCGGCCGGTGGGCGCAGGTGGCCGCCGTGGAACGGAACCAGCGGCGGCTGCTCAGCCAGCAGCCCAAGCCGCAGCGCGTGCGGCTCGCCGACGGTGGCGAGGTGCCGCCGGAGCAGCTGGCCAGCGGCCAGGGGATCGCCCTGTCGACCGGACAAACTCTCCCGGTCGAGTCCCGGCTCGAATCGGAGGGCGCGGCATTTTCCCTCGCGTCGATCAATGGCGAGGCCGAGCCGCGCAACTTTCACCGTGGCCAGCGCATTCCCGCTGGCGCCGTCAATGTCACGCGCCGGGAACTGCGGCTGACAACGATGCAAACTTGGGACGAGTCGCTGCTCGCGCAGCTGCTGCTTCCGGGCCAGCGCGCGAGCGAGCGGCACCGGCTGCTCGAGCAAATCGTGCGTGGTTACCTGATCGCAATTATCGGGCTGGCGACCCTCTCCGGGGTGGGTTGGTGGCTCATGGCCGCAGATCCTCTTCAGACCTGGTCCGTGGTCACGGCGGTGCTGGTCGTCTCATGTCCGTGTGCGATTGGGTTGGCGTTTCCACTGGCGGACGAGATGGCGACCGTGGCGCTGCGCCGCCGGGGTGTGTTCATCCGCGAAGACGATCTCTGGTCGAAACTCGCGCGCGTCCGCACGCTGGCATTCGACAAAACGGGGACGCTCACTCTCGAAACGCCGACGCTCCAAAATCCCCATGTGTTGCGCGAGCTTGACGAGACCGCGCGCGGCGCGTTGCTCGCACTTTCATCCGACAATCCTCATCCGGTCAGTCAGTGCCTGCGCGAAAATCTTTTGGCCTTCGGCCGGATCGAGGCGGTCGCCGGCGAAGTGCGCGAGACGGTCGGATTTGGTGTCGAACTCGGCCCGTGGTCGCTTGGCCGCGCCGGCTGGCGCAATGACCGAACGGGAAGTGATACGGTGTTTGCACGCGACGGCGAGGTGCTCGCGCGTTTTCGATTTGTGGATGCCGTCCGTTCGGACGCGCGCGCGGAAGTGGCGGAGCTTCACCGGCGCGGGTTCGAGATTTTCATTCTCAGCGGTGACAACGAGCAGAAGGTTCGCGCCATGGCCGGTGATCTCGGGCTGCCTGCCAGTCGTGCGCTCGGTGCGATGACGCCGCA
Source organism: Opitutaceae bacterium (assembly GCA_030648295.1). Taxonomy (GTDB): domain Bacteria; phylum Verrucomicrobiota; class Verrucomicrobiia; order Opitutales; family Opitutaceae; genus ER46. The sequence continues at coordinate 28,828 of JAUSID010000223.1, forward strand.
AGCCAAGGCCGCATGGATGGACGCGCGGCCCCATGCGGACACGATGATGCTGGGCGACGGTGCGAACGACAGCCTGGCGTTTGATCGAGCGCTCGTGCGCGGGACGCCCGTGATTCACCGTGGCATTCTGGAGCGAAAGGCGGATTTTTATTATCTCGGTCGGGGCATCAGCGGCCTGCGCGCTCTCTTCGATATCGACCGGGTTCGGCGCCGGACCCAGATCGTGATCTTGGTTTTTTCGATTGTTTACAACCTCGTTGCGGTCGGACTCGCCGTCGCGGGACGGATGAATCCATTGCTCGCGGCGGCATTGATGCCGATAAACTCGTTGATCACGCTTGCGCTGGTGACGGGTGGAATGCGGCCGGCGTTTGCGCGTTAATCATGGCTACGCTCGGGGGCGGACCGATTGCGAGCGCGCAATCGCAGCCTGCGATGCGGTGGCGAGTTTCGTGCCTGTAAATAAAAACGGGCGTGAGCCCATGCCCACGCCCGGTGTTCCCACATACCCAAAAGTCTATTTTCTCGCCCCCGCTTTTTTCGATGGTGGCGGGAGGATGATCACCGGACACGCCGCGCGCATGAGTACCCCATGCGTCGTGCTGCCCACGAGAAGATCGTAGAGAGCCGTATGACCGTGCGAACCCATCACGATGTAGTCCGCAGCCAGCTTCATGGCTTGGTCGACAATGTGCAGAATCGGAGCTCCATTCAGCTGCACCGTCTCGCACGGAATCTGTTGGCCCTGCAAATTTGCCTGCAGCCTGGCGAGGTTCTTGGCGGCGGCGCTTTCGCCAGCCGCACGAATCTCGGCGATGTTTTCCATGAGCGGCGCGTACTCGCTCGTGATCGCTGGTGGCTGTATGACTGATAAAAGAACAACCCGGCCAGCCAACGCACGCGCTAGTGCGCCGGCTTGTGCAACCACACCCTCGGTCGCAGCGGAGAAATCCACCGGGGCCAGGATTGTTTTCACGGCGGTGACTCTAGCCTCGGCCACCTGAAATGGCTATGCACGCGTTGCCGGGGAATGCGCGGTTTTTGCCTTTTGCCTGAAACGCGGGACGCTCGCCCATGCCTTGCACTGCCATTTGCGGCACGCGAGATCGTGCGGCGGCGTCACTCGATCCAATTGAGCCTTGAAGGCGGCCGAACCGATAATCACGTTGCGGCCGGTGAAAATAGGATTTCTTGGCGGGAGTTTCGATCCCGTCCATTTCGGTCACCTGATGGCGGCGCAGGATGCCTACGAGCAGCATCACCTCGACCGTTTGATCCTGGTGCCGGCCGCGCGTGCGCCGCTGAAGCCTGACGATGTGCAGTCATCCGCCGAGGATCGGCTCGCGATGGTGCGCGCAGCCACCGAGTGGGATCATCGCTTCCAGGTTTCGGACTTTGAACTGCGGAAAGGCGGGATGAGCTACACGATCGATTCTGCGCGGCATTTCCGGGCCGTGTATCCGGGCGACGATCTTTATTGGATAATCGGTGGCGACCAATTGCCAAAGCTGCACCTTTGGAGAGACATTGTGGAGCTGGCCACACTCGTTGAGTTTATTTTCCTGGAACGTCCGGGCTACCCCGTTCGGGCGCGACCCGACATCCCGGGACTGCGGCTGCATCGTTGCGACGGCCACCTTCTCGCCATCAGTTCCACCGAGCTGCGGGAACGAACGCGGCGCAGGTTGTCATTGGATTACTTCGTTCCGCACAAGGCCATTGTTTACATCCAAGAACACTCGTTGTATCGCGACCCGCAATGAAACCAAAGAACCCCGCGGCACTTGAGGTAGTAAAACTGGTTTGCCGCGTGCTGGACGACAAGAAGGCGAGCGCAATCAACATCCTCGATGTCGGCCAGCAGTCGTCGATCACCGATTATCTGGTTCTCGCCACGGCCACGTCAGAGCCGCACCTGCGCGCCCTCCGGATCGAGGTCGAAAAAGTGCTGGATGCGCAACGCGTTCACCTGGTCGGAATGGAAGCGGCACAGGAAAGCGGTTGGGTCGTGATCGATGCCTTCGACGTGATGATTCATCTCTTCCTGCCCGAGGTTCGCGACCGATATGGGCTCGAGCGACTTTGGCGGGATGCAACGGAGCTAACGGTTGCCAAAATTTTGCAAGTTTCTGCTGAAAAACGGCGTCCGAACCGACGTCCTGCACCTGCGCGACCAAAGAAACCCGCCAAAAAGTCGGCGAAAAAAAGGCGATAGGCGGCTCGCATACTTAGTCCGGACTTAGTGGAAATACGTAGTTCGGCCGGAGGGAGTTGCGGGAATTTCGGCTTGCCAGAATCAGGCAAACGCCATTGCCTCGCGAGACTGCTCACATTTGAGCGAATATAATACATCATCAAAGATAGAGGAATACCATGAACAAGCAGCTCCATTCATCCAAGGGCTTCACGCTCGTTGAAATCATGATCGTCGTTGTCATCATCGGCCTCCTGGCCGCGATGGCGATCCCGGCGTTCCAGAAGGTCCGTCAGTCGTCGCAGGACAAGGCGGTCTTGAACAATGCTCGTCAGCTCTCCGCCGCCGCGGACCAG